>NZ_CP019333.1:2410863-3095863 GCF_002163875.1 Gilvibacter sp. SZ-19
ATATTGGGAAAAGAAATACGAGAAAGCAAGTTATTTGTTTGTAATCGATAAGATTATAGACATCGAAAATAAATTTGAATCAAACTCATTAAGAGCAAAAAAGTACAATAAGCAAGATAAGGGCGTATGGGGGATGCCTAGGCTCTCAGAGGCGAAGAAGGACGTGATAAGCTGCGATAAGTTGCGGGGAGTGGCACATACACTTTGATCCGTGAATTTCCGAATGGGGCAACCCGGCTGTTTGAAGAACAGTCACCTTTAATTAGGAGCGAACCCGGAGAACTGAAACATCTAAGTACCCGGAGGAGAAGAAAACAATAGTGATTGCGTTAGTAGTGGCGAGCGAACGCGCAGTAGCCCAAACCAGTGTTGTTACGGCAATGCTGGGGTTGTAGGACTGCGATGTACTGTGCTGGATGAACTAGAACACGTTGGAAAGCGTGGCCAGAGACGGTGATAGCCCGGTATAGGTAAAGAAAGTTACAGTTAGCAGTATCCTGAGTAGTGCGGGGCACGTGAAACCCTGTATGAATTTGGCGGGACCATCCGCTAAGGCTAAATACTCCTGAGAGACCGATAGTGAACCAGTACCGTGAGGGAAAGGTGAAAAGAACCCTGAATAAGGGAGTGAAATAGAACCTGAAACCATACGCTTACAAGCGGTCGGAGCCACTTTGTGGTGACGGCGTGCCTTTTGCATAATGAGCCTACGAGTTACTTTTACTAGCGAGGTTAAGTTTTTAAGGAACGGATCCGTAGCGAAAGCGAGTCTGAATAGGGCGTTTTAGTTAGTAGTAGTAGACGCGAAACCGTGTGATCTACCCATGGGCAGGGTGAAGCTGTGGTAACACATAGTGGAGGCCCGAACCCGTTGACGTTGAAAAGTCTTGGGATGACCTGTGGGTAGGGGTGAAAGGCCAATCAAACTCGGAAATAGCTCGTACTCCCCGAAATGCATTTAGGTGCAGCGTTGATTTAGTTTTATAGAGGTAGAGCTACTGATTGGATGCGGGGGCTTCACCGCCTACCAATTCCTGACAAACTCCGAATGCTATAAAATGATGATCAGCAGTGAGGGCATGGGTGCTAAGGTCCATGTCCGAGAGGGAAAGAACCCAGACCATCAGCTAAGGTCCCCAAATGTATATTAAGTTGACAAAACGCGGTTGGATTGCATAGACAGCTAGGATGTTGGCTTGGAAGCAGCCATTCATTTAAAGAGTGCGTAACAGCTCACTAGTCGAGCGATCCGGCATGGATAATAATCGGGCATAAATATACTACCGAAGCTATGGCATCTGTAAAGATGGGTAGGGGAGCATTCTAGTTGTGTTGAAGGTGAACTGTGAGGTTTGCTGGAACGGCTAGAAAAGAAAATGTAGGCATAAGTAACGATAAAGGGGGCGAGAAACCCCCTCACCGAAAGACCAAGGTTTCCTCAGCTATGCTAATCAGCTGAGGGTTAGTCGGGACCTAACGCGAACCCGAAAGGGGTAGTGGATGGACAACCAGTTAATATTCTGGTACCTGCTCACGTTAAAAGTGACGGAGGCGTATATTTGGTGCGTGCTGACGGAATAGCACGTTGAAGCGAGTAGTAATACCGTGATAGTACACTAAGGCTACGGCTGCGGTGATAATCCAGAGAAGCGACTTCCAAGAAAAGCGAGTGAAGCAGCCCGTACCGTAAACCGACACAGGTGGTTGGGATGAGAATTCTAAGGTGCTCGAGAGATTCATGGCTAAGGAACTAGGCAAAATAGACCTGTAACTTCGGGAGAAAGGTCGCCAACAGCAATGTTGGCCGCAGTGAAGAGGTCCAGGCGACTGTTTATCAAAAACACAGGGCTCTGCTAAATTGAAAGATGATGTATAGGGCCTGACACCTGCCCGGTGCCGGAAGGTTAAGAGGAGATGTTAGCTTTTAGCGAAGCATTGAATTGAAGCCCCGGTAAACGGCGGCCGTAACTATAACGGTCCTAAGGTAGCGAAATTCCTTGTCGGGTAAGTTCCGACCTGCACGAATGGTGTAACGATCTGGACACTGTCTCAGCCATGAGCTCGGTGAAATTGTAGTATCGGTGAAGATGCCGATTACCCGCTACGGGACGAAAAGACCCCGTGAACCTTTACTATAGCTTAGTATTGACTTTGGATAAGTAATGTGTAGGATAGGTGGGAGACTTTGAAGTGGCGTCGCCAGGCGTTGTGGAGTCATTGTTGAAATACCACCCTTTACTTATTTGAAGCCTAACTCAGAAATGAGGACAGTGCTTGGTGGGTAGTTTGACTGGGGTGGTCGCCTCCAAAAGAGTAACGGAGGCTTCTAAAGGTTCCCTCAATACGGTTGGCAATCGTGTGTAGAGTGCAATGGCATAAGGGAGCTTGACTGAGAGACATACAGGTCGATCAGGTACGAAAGTAGAGCATAGTGATCCGGTGGTTCCGCATGGAAGGGCCATCGCTCAAAGGATAAAAGGTACTCCGGGGATAACAGGCTGATCTCCCCCAAGAGCTCACATCGACGGGGGGGTTTGGCACCTCGATGTCGGCTCGTCACATCCTGGGGCTGGAGAAGGTCCCAAGGGTTGGGCTGTTCGCCCATTAAAGTGGCACGCGAGCTGGGTTCAGAACGTCGTGAGACAGTTCGGTCTCTATCTGTAGTGGGCGCGAGAAATTTGAGTGAATCTGACTCTAGTACGAGAGGACCGAGTTGGACTAACCTCTGGTGTACCAGTTGTTCCGCCAGGAGCACTGCTGGGTAGCTACGTTGGGAAGGGATAAGCGCTGAAAGCATATAAGCGCGAAACCCATCACAAGATGAGATTTCTTTAAAGGGTCGTGGGAGACTACCACGTTGATAGGTCACAGGTGTAAAGGTGGTAACATCATAGCCGAGTGATACTAATAACCCGTAAGCTTATGTACGTCGACTTCCCCCGTTTTTAAAACGGGGGAAGCCACTCTTTGCTTTAAAAAATTAATGCAGTTCAAATGAACTTGCTACACACTCTCGAATCTCTTTTTCCTTTATGTCAAAATATTAGTGTTTGCATCTTATTGCAAGCCAACGATTTAAGGTGGCTATAGCGATGGGGCTCACCTCTTACCATTCCGAACAGAGAAGTTAAGCCCATCTGCGCAGATGGTACTGCTATACCAAGTGGGAGAGTATGTCGCTGCCTTTTTTTCATAAGACCCGTTCTAAGATTAGGACGGGTCTTTTTGTTTATAGAAACTTCTCGAATAAAGATTTTGCAGTAAAAAGGCAGCGACTCCTACGCGGCAGGCTGGCAGCTCGGGTAAAAGGTTTACCACACCATTTATTATCTCCGCTCCCCTGGATTAAAATGGATAAACTAATTTGCGAAGAAAGCTTATACCGTAATATATAGACCACTCCTAAAACAAAGCTTTAGAATTCCTCACCTACGGCTAAACTTTTATCACTTCCAACGGCATGGATTGACGTTTTTGCAACATTTGAACATCAAAAAACGATCAGAAAATGAACTAAAAGTCAGAAAATACTGCTGTTGGTCGAATATTATAATCGACAAAGTGTATGACAAGATGCACTATTATGTATTTCGTCGATAAAAAATTTCAATTCAACAAATATATCGGTAAGCACCTGAAGATTACATGATTGTGCGTAAAAACCTACACTGTACCTGCGTATATTGCGTACTCATACTAACAGAAGGATATTATGAGAAAGAGTGTATGTTTATTAATGTTGGGGTTATTGATTGTCTCTTGTTCTAAAGAGGACGCTAGTGTAGACACTGGTGTCGAGAATAACTCATATTCGAAAAATTTAGACTTTAACAGCCTCGGGAATTACCAGGGAACTTATGTTGCAACTGGAACGTCAGAACGTGGTCAGGTCAATGTTACTTTAACCCAGAGTGGTGCAAAGGCATCTGTTCAGTTAGCATCTGGGAAAGAACTCAAGTTTACTTCAGATAAAGTATCATTCGCCAGCATGACCGCTCAATCGACTTTGTTCACTGGAGCAGCTGGTAGTTTTAAGTTCACTGTAGCTGCAGATGGATCTGAGCCCACAGTTTCTGATGTAAACCTAAACAGTATCAATGGAAATATTGTATTGGCTAAGGCTACTTCTACAACAAATGTTAGAGCCATTACTGGTACTTACGGATGCGAAACTTGCGATGACCATCCGCTATTTTCGAATCCGGATATGCAAGATAGCTTTGTTTGGAATCTTGTGTTAGAAGGAGACGCCAACGGTCTTGAGATCGTGACTGCCCAAGTTAGCGCCGGAAGCAGAACTTTCGTAATGGATGGAGCTCAAGCAGACCCTTATGCAGTCATTGGCGATATGATCTATTGCAATATCAATGGCGAATTTGCTTTTGGAGAAATGGGATTAGTCTCTTGGACTGCAGAGCATATGTTTAATGACAAAGAAGCTTGCGAAAGTGTTAACGGTTCTTGGACCTTCAGCAGTGCTAATTACAACTTGGATGGTTGGATCAAAAGCGACACAACTTGTGACGTAACCGGTACGGGAGATCTTCCTTATTGTAATGCTGCAGAGACTAAGGTTAGTATCTGTCACAATGGAAACACAATTTGTGTAAGCATAAATGCTATGGAAGCTCATTTAGCGCACGGAGATGTGTTAGGCAGCTGTGATTAAATAAATCCTAAAGAAATTAATGGAGAAGTATATCTTATCCGTTAGAAGATTCAATTAACAACAATTTGTATCTAATAGTTGCACTAAGGCCACCGCGAAAGCGGTGGTTTTTGTTTTCTTATAGATTATGGTTCTGTTGCTAAGCACTTCACTTTTTTAAGCAGCTGAGCTGAATTTGACGTTTTTTACGGTTTTCGCTTAGGCTTAGTTCCATATTTTCATCAAAAAAGTAGGAAAATGCTTGCTTTTAATCGAAAACATCATCGGTGAAATACACGATAATGTAAAAATATATGTATTTCACCGATAAAAACTGCCCATAGAGCTAAAAGTAGGCTAAAAGGCACGCTACTAGGTATTTGTACGTATTTACTTACGTTGTTTTGCACGTATATTGCAACCGTAATTAAACACTACTTATGATGAAAAAATTACTTTATCTAGTATTCGCCGGACTTGTAATGACTTCTTGTTCTACAGAGGAGTTGACTACAGCAGATAAAGGCGCTTTTAACTTAACTGTACTTGACAACTCAGCTACCCATCTGGGAACTTATAAAGGTACCTTTGCGGCATTTGGTTCTGCAAAGCGCGGTACAGTAGTTATTACTATTACAGAATCTTTTGCCACAGCTGAACTAAAATTTGCAGACGGTACATCAACTACAATGACCGGAACAAGCTCTGATAGTTCTCTTAGTGGACTTAAGCAGTACGCATTCAATGCTATTGATGGAACATTCAATTTTAATGTAGCTCTAGACGGTTCATCTCCAGAAGCATCTGCTGTAAGTCTTACAGATGGTCCAGGTTCGATCGTTTTGGCCAAAGACACTGACGCAACCCCCGTGCGTTTAGCTACTGGTACTTTCGGATGCGAAGATTGTGGTGATCACCCAGTACTTAGCGATGAGAATGCTCAGAACAGTTTTATTTGGAATGCTATCTTCTCTGGAGAGGGAACAGAAGCAGGTCTTGTAATGACTCAGGTTAGTTTTGGCGAAACTTGGTTTGTAGATAATGGAGTGATCTTCGAAGCTTATGATAAAGTAGGCTTGCTATTATATAATGACCTTGAAGGTTCATTCCCATTCGGTGACGCTGGTTTAGTATCATGGACAGGAACTCAAATGTTCAGTGTAGACGGAGCTTGTATCGACCTAAGAGGAAACTGGACCTTGACAAGCCCTTCTTATGAAGTGACAGGTTGGCTAAAAAGCGATGACAGTTGTAACCCTCTGTAGGTTATATAAATAAAAACTAATTATACTAAGGTCCCTACCGTAAAACGGTGGGGATTTTATTTTTGTAGGTATATTAGGACATTATTTTAATTGAAACAACAAAATATATCGTTAAAGTGATGTTTTTTATCGATAAACGGTAATATTATTGGATTTTTTTACTTGATTATGCTGATTTTTATTTTCTGAGCCTTTTCTTTGCACTGAAATTAAAAATACCCCCCCAATGAGAAAATTTTTAATACTGGTTCTGGCTGCTTCTTCAATCCTGAGCAGCTGTTCCAAAGATGAGCAGTTAGAAACTGCAGAAGTGACAAATTTTAATGCTTTGGTTACCAAAGCTTCAGACCTACAAGCCACTGGAGTGTACAAGGGTACATTTGCAAGCTACGATAATGAAAACCGCGGTATCGTTATGATACAGATCAACCAAGCTGGTAAGGCCCAAGCCACACTTCAGTTTGCCAATGGTCAAGAAACTCAACTTTTAGCCGATTCACAGACATCTAAAAGCGGTCTATACACCGAAGTTACTTTCGTTAATGATGTAACTTCTTTTAGATTCAGTGTTGCTCAAGACGGATCTGCTCCACGCGTGAGCGGACTTGAGTTGGGTACTGCAGAAGGATCTATGAAAGTGTTAAAGGAAACTACCCGCGGTCCTTTGCTTCCGATCTCTGGAACCTATACCTGTGACAATTGTGAAATTCACCCGCTATTAGAGTCAGGTGTTACACAAACATTCAACGCTACTACTGTTAGCGGAGGCGGAAACAACGAACAACAAATTGTTACCCAGATCATTTTAAACGGAAAGGATTTCGGTTCTAGTACAGGTAATACACAATCTGGATGTGCTAACTCCGGAGGAATACGTACTTGTACAATTGCCGGTGCGTCTGCCACAATTATTGGTACCAGAGCCATTAATTGGTCAGGAACCCACAGATTTACACCTGGTGGTACTAGCTGCTCAGAAGTAAGCGGTACTTGGTCCTTCAATTCCCAATACGGTTTATTGACAGGAACCTTCATCAGTGATTCGACTTGCGGATTCTAATCCGAATTAACAACAAAGAAAAAGCCGTACCTTTAAGTATGGCTTTTTTTATGCGTACTTATTTCGTTCTCACAATACTCTTATTTGTTAACTACAGTCTAAGCGCACAAGACAGTTGTGCGTGCTGCACAGCAAATCATAGTGCATTTGATTTTTGGGTAGGCCAATGGACAGTCTCCAATCCCGATGGTACTTTTGCTGGCAATAACACCATCAGTAAGCAAGAAGACGGCTGCGTGATCCGTGAACAATGGACCAGTGCCACACCGGGCTATACCGGAACCAGTATTAATTATTACGATCAGGTCTTAGCGCAATGGGTGCAATTGTGGGTAGATGATCAAGGGCAAAGTCTATACTTGCGTGGAGGAATTGTGGAGCGGTCCATGGTACTCCAATCCGACCTACTCCCCGGAGCAGACGGAGTATCTCGTTACAACCGAGTCACCTGGACACCGCTACCAGAAGGAAAGGTGCGTCAGCATTGGGAAGTCTCCACAGATGGACTTAATTGGTCCACAGCATTTGATGGATTATATAGTCCTATCTAGGAAGATCAAATTCGATTAAAATCTTTACTTTAGAATCGAATTTACCTATCCTTTTGTCCATGTTTAAAAGACTCGCACTTTCTTGTGTTTTTCTATCGCTCACAGCTACAACCGCTTTATATGCTCAGGTATTGTTTGACCAGGTTGCAGACGATCTCGGTTTAGTAGTTACCTCAAATATAGACCTGGGTAGTGGTGTTTCGTTTTGTGATTTTAATGGCGACGGTTGGGACGATCTTACCTTTGCGACTCAAGAAGGGATACAAGTGCGGTTCTTTCAAAATAACAGTAGTGGATTTACGGAGGTATTCCTGATCGACGACACGCCTTTATATACCAATAAACAAGTCATTTGGGTAGATATAGACAATGACGGCGATAAGGACTTCTTTACGGCCAATGCGGAGTTTCCCAATGTGCTGTATGAAAATGTAGATGGAACATTGGTTGATATTACTGCGGAGTCGGGCTTACCTACGGTCTCTAAAATGACCCACAGCGGGAACTGGGGCGATTACGATAATGACGGCTTCCTAGACCTGTTTTTAGCGAGTCGCGACCCGGATCAACTCATAAGCAATCAACTCTTTAGAAATAATGGTGACAATACCTTTACCGACGTTACCATAAGCTCCGGTATTGGTGAAGTTTCTGAGCTTACTTTTCAAGGCACTTTTTTCGACTATGACAACGATGGTGATGTGGATCTTTATCTGATCAATGACCGATCGTTCACAAAAAATATACTGTATCGAAATAATGGTGACGGCACTTTTACCGATGTCTCTGTGGAATCTGGGGCAGATTTTGATATGGATGCTATGTCTATTGCACTAGAAGATTACGATGCAGATGGCTTTATCGACGTGTATATCACCAATGTTTTTGCTCCAGAGAGTGATACCGTTGGGAATGTACTGATGAAGAACAACGGCGATGGCACCTTTAGTAATGTGGCAGAAGCTGCGGAAGTCCGATTCGATACCTGGTCTTGGGGTGCCAATTGGACAGATGCTAATAATGACGGCTATTTAGATCTCTATGTGAGTGGAGCCTCGCCAGTTAATACTGCAACGCTTAACGCCGCAGCACTCTATGTTAGCGATGGTGATGGAACCTTTACCGAAGAGAACGCCAACGGATTCGAAGAAGATCTTGCCAATTCGTTTGGGAATGCTCTGGGCGATTTTAACCAAGACGGATATCAAGATATAGTTGTTACCAATCATTTTGGACATTTTTCATATCTCTGGGAGAACCTAAGCAGTACTGTGAACTCAAACAATTATATCGCTCTAAAAATGCAAGGTGTAGCGAGCAATAGGGATGGGGCGGGAGCCCGTATCGAGATCATGTCCGGAGGGCAGAAACAATATCGGGTTGTTGCCTTGGGCGAGAGTTACCTCAGTCAAAATTCCAACACCGAGATCATAGGATTAGGTAATCAAGGGCTAGATTACGTGCAAGTCACTTGGCCCAGTGGTACGGTTGATTTTTACGACGATATTACACCCAATCAGCGTTTAACCCTAGTGGAAGGTGTTGGTTATCTCTCCGCAGAAACACCGCTAGACAATACCGGTTTTGCCATGTATCCAAACCCAGCTAGCTCTGCGCTTAATTTGATACACACCAATGCCAATATCAACGCAGTTCGTATTTATAATGCTCTTGGGCAATTGTTGCTAACTAAAGAATTTAGCGTAGCAAAGGCTCAGCAAATCGAAATAGGGCAATTGGCCAGAGGCTCTTATTGGGTCGAGATCATTACGGATTCTGGGCGACAAACTAAAAAGCTTATCAAGCAGTAGGGTCTATTCTTCTGCGGATTTATTGGCGGGCACGCCGTCAAAAACAGCGCTGACAATTGTTCTTATCCCTTTAAAGCCCATGTAAATGGCGCCAGCTGCTGCTGCCAATCCTGGAATCAGTATAAAAAGTGCGGTATCGTTAATAAACGACAATGTGATCAGATAAGGTCCAAGGACGATCAGTAGCAAGCAAAAGAACATATACTTCAATCCTTTTTTCAATAAGGCGACGTCTGTATGTTTTTGATCAGGGTGTTTATTGGCCATCTTCTATAGATTTAATTGCTTCGCGCACACTTTGATGTTGTAATAGTCTTTCTTTGGCTTCTTCGGAGCTAATTCCGGTAGCCTGAACGATCATACGCGTACCGCGTTCTACCAATTTGTGGTTGCTGAGTTGCATGTCTACCATTTTGTTTCCTTTGACGCGTCCTAACTGAATCATGGTCGTGGTAGTGATCATGTTCAAAATGAGCTTTTGCGCAGTACCAGCCTTCATCCGGGAGCTTCCAGTGACAAATTCAGGGCCAACAACGGCTACTATAGGAAATTGAGCAACCTCATCAAGCGGGCTTCCCGCATTACAGGTTATACAGGCCGTAACAATTCCGTGGGCATTGCATTGCTCTAAGGCTCCAATTACATAGGGGGTTGTTCCGGAGGCTGCAATCCCGAGCACAATGTCATTTTTATCCACATTGTATTCTTGCAGGTCTCTCCAGCCTTGCTCGGTGTCATCCTCTGCAAATTCTACAGCTTTGCGAATTGCACTATCTCCACCAGCTATGAGACCTATCACCATTTCGTGCGGTACTCCAAAGGTAGGAGGACACTCACTGGCATCAACGATTCCCAGACGTCCGGAAGTTCCGGCTCCCATATAAAACAAGCGCCCGCCTTCCTTTAGTTTGGCAACTACCTGAGCAACTACTGCCTCAATTTGAGGTAAGATACCTGCTATTACCTGAGGAACTTTTTGGTCTTCAGTATTGATGCCTTGTAACAATTCCGCTATGCTTTTTTGCTCAAGATCGTTGTAGAGGGAGTCGGATTCGGTCGTTTTTTGAAACATCCGTAGGGAATTTGGTCACTCAAAAGTACGGATAAAAGCCTATATTTAACTAGTGATCAACCCCCTTTTATGAACCAACTAAAAAAGAATGCCCAGGCGGTGCTGCGCGGCAATTGGCAAAATGGATTTACCATTCCCTGTCAAGGCTTGTACCCGTTTCAATGGAATTGGGATTCCGGATTCATTGCCCTAGGCTGGGCACATATCGATCCAGAACATGCCAAGCAAGAGATACGCTCTTTGCTCAAAGGGCAATGGAGCAATGGCTTTTTGCCGCATATAGTATTTCACAATCCTTCGGACTCGTATTATCCGGGGCCAGATGTGCACGGAGCTGAGCTCAGCCCATACAGTCCAGAGATTCCTACCTCGGGAATAACGCAGCCTCCTGTTTTGGGATTCATTTTGGAGTATATCTATAAGCGCCTAGATGCAGATCCAAGCTTTTTAGACTTTGTGGCTTCCGTATACGATGCGGTCTACGCCAACCACGAGTATTTCTATACCCAAAGAGATCCACAGCAAGAAGGTCTAGTCTATATCTGTCATAATTGGGAGGCAGGGACAGACAATACTCCAGTTTGGGATTTTATTTGGGACACCTTTACAGTTCCCCAGTACGACCTCCCCAGAAAGGACACCTCCTTAATAGATGCATCCCATCGGCCCACCAATGCAGAATATTGCTATTATATTCACCTTATAGAGTTGTTCAAAACTTGGAATTACGAGGATGCTCGAATTGCTGCGGAGTCTCCTTTTCTAGTACAAGATCCCTTGTTTAACAGCATGCTTATTGCCTCCAATAACAGTTTGATTCGCTTGGGAAAACTCCTTGGTCGATCAGCCCAAGTTTCGCAATTACAAGCCTGGAACACCAATGCAAAGCAACGATTCAATGAAAAGCTTTACGACAGCGAATTGGGCGGTTACGTCTATTACGATCTACGTGGAGAGCGAAAGCTATCGCATTTATCGTCCTCTAGTTTTACACCGCTATTTGCCGAGATTCCATCTGCTGCCCAAGCAGCAGCCATGATCGCCCACTTGGATGGGGGACGTTTTAGTGGTGCTCAGCACGAGCGTCTGCTTTGTGCTTCATTTGACCCCACTAGTTCACTGTTTAATAGTCAGAAATACTGGCGAGGCCCTATCTGGATCAATCTCAATTGGCTCATCTATGAAGGCTTGCTAAACTACGGAGCTAAGGACGCAGCAGCACAAATAAGAACAGACAGCATAGCGCTTATTGAAAAGTATGGATTCTATGAATACTTTGAATGCGATAGAATTAAGAACGAAACACTAGATACAGGTTATGGCGGGAATAACTTCTCTTGGAGTGCAGCCCTTATCCTAGACCTTTTAAAATCACAATAGATTTATGAATGTATACGACTACCTGATCGTCGCGGCCTATATCATCTTCTTTTTGGGGATGGGCTACTTCTTTAAGAACAACAAGAATTCAACAGATTACTTTTTAGGCGGACGCTCTATGGGTTGGTTCCCATTAAGCCTCTCAACCATGGCTACTCAGTTATCTGCTATTAGTTTTATCTCTGCACCGGCCTTTGTTGGTATTAAAATGGGAGGTGGGATGAAATGGTTGACTTTTGAATTCGCCGTGCCCTTGGCAATGCTTTTTATTATGCTCTTGGTGATTCCGCCATTGTTTAGATCTGGAGTTGTAAGTATTTATGAATTTGTAGAACGCAGGTTTTCTGCCTCTACCCGAATGACCCTCAGTGTCGTCTTTCAGCTCAGCAGGGCACTGGCCACAGGAGTCATGGTCTATACCATAGCCTTGATCATTCAAGCGGTATTAGACATAGATAAAGGATACACCATTTTAATAATTTCTGTGATCACCATAATATACAGTTGGCAAGGTGGAATGAAGGCCGTTGTTTGGGGCGATGCGATCCAAATGATCTTGCTCTTCGGGGGATTGGTGGCCTGTTTGGTCTTCGGATGGATGGAGTTGTCAGAGACCGGAGGTTTGGCCAATGGATTTGCACCAGAGCGTTTACAGGTAATCGATTTTAATCTCGGAATAGGACAGGGGCAAGAGTACGGATTCTGGCCCATGCTTATTGGAGGCTTTTTCTTGTATGTGTCTTACTACGGCTGTGATCAGACGCAGGCCCAGCGCATGCTGTCCGCTAAGAACGAAAAGACCATTCGTCAATTACTTTTGGCAAATGGCTTGTTGCGCTTTCCGGTAGTTTTGGTCTATTGTATCATGGGACTCATCATTGGGGCTTTAGTAAGCAGCTCTCCGGATTTTATGGCAGAGTTGGTGGCCGTTACAGAAAAGCATTTTCCGGCAGCGGCCGCAAATAATGGGATCAACACTGACCTAATGATCCCGGTCTTTATAATAAAGTACTTACCGCATGGTATCATCGGACTATTAATGGTGGCAATTCTGTCTGCAGCCATGAGCTCGCTGAGTTCAACGGTAAATTCGCTCTCTGCAGTAAGCGTAGAAGATTTCTTTAATCGCGGTAAACGTAAACTCGAAGGAGCTGCATACATGCGCACCTCCAAGTTAATGGTCTTGTTCTGGGGTATCGTTTGTATTTCCTGTTCGTTCTTGTTTGGTGGCAGTAAGAGTACGGTAATTGAGATCATCAACGCAATTGGCTCTGTATTCTACGGTCCTGTTCTGGTAACCTTTTTGCTCGCCATTTTCTCTAAAAAGGTCAACCATATAGGTATGAATGCCGGTATCATTGTCGCGGTTTTGGTGAATCTGATCTTCTCCTCGACCATGCAAGAGATCTTTAATTACGATATCGGTGTTGAGATCTTCTGGATCTGGCTCAACTTTACTGGTGTGGTGATCACCTTGGTGGTGGCCTATCTGGTTTCTGCCTTAACCAAGAAAATCGAAGTAAAAGAAGGCATTCCATTTCAAATAAAACGCAGTGACATCATGCAGAAAGAGACCTATATCTTGGTCGGATTCTTAATTGTCATAGTGGTGTTCAGTTATTTTGTTCCAGATATTTTTGGCCTATAGATGAAAGTATTGATCATTCCAGATGGCTTTAAAGATAGTTTGGAGGCAGCTCAGGTTGCCCAGGCTATAAAGGAAGGCATATACCAAGCCAACGAACACACCCAAGTATTCGAACTTTTGGCCTCAGACGGCGGCGATGGTTTTTTAAAGGTCATTAGGTATTACAAGCCAAAATTGGAAGTTGTAAAAACTGCTACTGCAGATCCTCTTGGGAGATCTATAGAGGCTTCATACCTCTATGATAACGATACGGCAACCGCTTATATAGAGCTGGCCGCGGCTTCTGGAATCGAGTTATTAAGCAAGCAGGAGCGCCGGGTAATGGAAACCTCGACTCTGGGCACAGGCAAGCTGTTAGAATCCGCTATAGAAAAAGGCGCAAAACACATTTATGTAGGCTTGGGTGGATCTGCAACCAATGACGCCGGTATGGGAATAGCCCAGGCCTTAGACTGGCAGTTTTTAGATATTGATGGGAAGCCCTTGTATCCCTGCGGAGGAAGTCTGAATTTGGTCGCACAGGTCATTCCACCAAAAGATCCGAAGACCAAAGGGATACAGATAATAGCGGTAAATGATGTACAGAATCCACTTTTTGGACCGCAAGGCGCAGCCTATACCTATGCAAAACAAAAAGGCGCTAGCCCGCTGCAAATAGAACTTTTAGATTCTGGCCTAAAGCATTTAAACTCGCTGGTTTCGGAGGTAATTGGAAAGGACCTAGGCGAGGTTTCCGGAACAGGAGCTGCCGGTGGAACAGCTTATGGTCTTAAGGCGTTTTTAAATGCAGCCTTCGAGCCAGGCACGCCTTTTATGCTCAAATTGAGCGGCTTTCACGAAATTCTCGACACCCATGAAATCGATCTCATAATCACAGGCGAAGGAAGTATTGATCATCAAACCAAACACGGAAAGCTGATCAGTGGGGTAGTGCAAGTTGCCTCATCTTATAATGTGCCGGTTTATGCTATTTGCGGCCGATGTTTTCTAGACCAGAACGGAATTGCAGAGCTAGGATTGGCAGCGGTTGAAGAGCTCTACAGGCCCGAGCAACCAGAAGGTTATAGTTTTACTCATGCTGAGTCGCTTGTAACACAAAGAGCTACGAGTATAATAGCAGGATTATAGGTCTTCTATTACTATGGTCGAGGTGTTCTGCTGGACCAATGCAAAATAACCCAAGGCAAAATTCTGCTCGTTTTCTACATTGTCTACAGTCTCGTCATTGTCAATGTCTGTAGCGTTAATAAAGTTTCCGCGAACCGTTAGTGTTGGAGTCTGAAATGGGTTCAGATCGTCCTCACTTTGTTCGATGAGTTGATTCATATAGTTGTAAAACTCCTGATCGGCCCCTAGGATAGAAATAGGAAGCTCAGTGCCAACTTCAAACGGATCGTCATAGAACCATGAAAACACAAATTGTTGGTCTTGGTAGAAGGTATCTTCTGTGGCCAGGAACTCTCCGAAGCCAAAATCGAAGATGTAAAAATTGTCTTCTCCGGCAATATCGGTAAAGGTGACTTCGATCTCTTGGTCGTCATCGTCGAACACAAAACCATCTCCTTGTTCCAGCTGATCGATCTGAGGAGCAGCCACAAAACTCGCTTCGGCCAAATAGAATTGATCTTCAAAATCGATCTGCAAGAGCCAACGGTCCTGCATTAAAAGATCGGTTTGTAATGATTTGACGTAAACACCTGGCTCGGTTTCGTTAAAGACCACGGCGTCTGGTAGCGGATTATCTAGATTGCTAATGGTTATTTGTTGCAAATTGGCCGGAGGAATGGTCTCAAAAAAACCGTTGGTCTCTCCGACTACCACGCGCATTTCCGTTATTGCAGATGCTGTATCTATTCGGATCAATGCGTCTATGATCAATCGACGATCTCCTGTTGGGGTATCTACTTCGATCACGTCTTCGCAACTGTGCATAAAGGGTAGCGTAAAGAATGTAAGAAGAATAAAATATAGGCTGCCTCGAGTCATAGGTCTATTTAATAATTACTGTTTGTTTATACTCCTGAACCACAGCAAAGTAGCCCAAAGGAAAATTGGTTTCTAGATTTGCCTCGCTTAAATCGCTTATGGTTTCAATGTCTGAGGCATTCAAAATATTGCCTCGTACCGTGACTGCTGGGGTGTCAAACAGATCAAGTTCGTCTTCGGTTTGTTCCAAAAGTTTTTCCATGTATTGGTAAAAATCGGAAGTGGCTCCTAAAATACTAACGGTAAGAGTAGTGCCAGATTCAAGTTGCTCGTCGTAGAAGAACGAGAACTCAAAGGCTTGACCGTCGTAGAATTGATCGCGGGTTGGTTGAAATTCGTTCAAGTCAAAATCCAACAAATAATAATTATCAACCTCCGCCGGATCGGTAAACCCAATGATCAGTTCGGTTTCATTGTCCTGCGGCCCACCTGGACCTTGCTCTAAAGTATCTATTGGTACAGCATAAGCAAAATCGGTAAAACCGGCGAAAATCTGTCCATTGTAGTCAATAGCGATAAAAAGATCTTCTTGCATGAGTTGCGAGGTGGGGACATCCCTAGCGTATATTCCAGAGCCTGGAGATTCTTCCAAAAGAATAGCTCCGGCCAAGGTGATCTGATCTAAAGTCACAGGTTGAGGTTCATCAAAGAAAGAAGCCGTCTCACTTACCTTTACCCGAACCGGAGTAACGGCCTGGGTAGTGTCTACCCGTATCAGTGCCTCAATGATAAGTCTTGGTTCCTCAGAAGGCACTTCCACCTCAATGACATCTTCACAAGAGGCGATTATTCCCATGCCCGTCAGCAGCAACAAAAATCGCAACTGTAGTCTAAATGAATATGTCTTTGTGAAGAACATTTTAGAATTTAAAATTATAAGTCACAGAAGGTATGATCCCAAAGATCGAGGTGCGAACCGCTTCATTGACCCCAGTATCTTGATTTCGTCTAAAGTTGATAGCTGCCGCATTGCGTCTGTTGTAGAGATTGTAAATGCTAAACACCCATTCTCCTTGCCATCTTCTGCCTGCCTTGGGCTTTGGTTTAAGAGTTGCCGACACATCGATCCTGTGAAAATCAGGTAGGCGTTCTTGATTTCGAAGTCCGTAGTAAGGAATTGTCAAACCTTGAAACTCGAATTGTCCAATAGGATAATTAGTTGGTTGGCCGGTCTGATAGATGAAATTGCTGTTAAAACTCCATTTGTCGTTCAGCTCGTAGTTGGCGTAGAGCGAAATGTCATGACGCTTGTCGTAAGGCGTCGCATACCATTCTCCAGAATTGATCCCGATCTCATTCTCGTTGCGAGGCGGGGTGCGCTGTTCAGACTTAGACCAGGTATAGGCCAGCCAGCCAGTAAGCTTGCCTTCGTTCTTTCTAAAGAGTAATTCTGCTCCATAGGCGCGCGCTTCTCCGTTCAGAATAACTTGTTCTATGGCATCATTGGCAATGAGTTCCGCGCCGTCTATATAATCGATACGGTTTTGAATGTCCTTGTAAAAACCTTCTATTTCTAAGGAGAAATCTCCCTCTTTGATGTTCTTGAAGAACCCTATTGCATACTGATCCAATAGTTGCGGTTCCACAAATGGGCCACTTGGTGTCCACACATCTAACGGAGTAGGAGAGCTGGTATTGGACAATAGGTGAAGATATTGGGCCAATCTGGTATAACTGGCCTTAACAGAAGTGTTGTCATCAAAGACATAGGCCATAGATACCCTAGGCTCAAAGTTCGTAAAACTCGCCAATTGATCGCTGCGAGAAGATTCCACTGTTTCTATTGGCTCTGCTTCTCTATAAATAAGCAAAAGCGGATCGAATTCTACAGGGTTGTTGTCTGCATAGACATTGATCTCATCTTGGCCAAAGCGAACAAAATGACTTAGTCTAAGGCCGTATTGCATGCTGAGCTTTTCTGTGATCTGATGCTGCACATCTGCATAGGCGGCAAATTCGTTGGCGTATTTTTTTATCAGCTGATCTTCAACGATACCGGAATCTGGATTGTTCGGTTTGATCTTTCCAGGGTTAAAGACGTAATAAATGTTGTTGAGTCCGTAATTGATCTGAAACTTATCGTTCAAATAGTGTTTCAAGTCGTATTTAAGGTTGAAGTTCTGAATGCCGGAATCCCATTCGAAGCCAACAAAATCCAGTTCCAATCCGTAGAAATAGTCAGAATAGATCAGCGACAGGTTTGAAAACAATTTGTCCGAAAAGATATGGTTCCATCTAAAATTCACAACCGCATTACCGTAAGTGTTGACAAAGCTTTCGTTGACACTGAACAGATCCCGTCCGAAGTAACCCGAGAGAAAAACATTATTGCGCTCGTTGATCCGATAATTGAGTTTGGTGTTCACATCGTAGAAATAGGCACTGTTCTCCACGTCAAAAAGGGGTAAGAACAAATGGGCATAAGACCCACGACCACCAAATAGGAATGCGCCTCTGTCTTTTTCCAGAGGTCCTTCTAATAACAATCTGCTCGTTACCGCACCGATTCCTCCATTGGCCTTGAATTTCTGGCTGTTTCCTTCTTTCTGGAAGATCTCTAACACAGAAGAAACACGACCCCCGTATCGAGCGGGAATACCACCTTTATAGAGTTTTACATCTTTTATCGCATCCGGATTGAACACAGAAAAGAAACCGAATAAGTGAGAGGAATTAAAGATAGTAGCCTCGTCCAGTAAGATCAAATTCTGATCTACAGCTCCTCCGCGTACATTGAACCCGGAGGCTGCCTCCCCAGCATTGGTCACCCCAGGCAACAGCAGTATAGAACGGATCACATCGGCTTCACCCAAGACTGCCGGAATACTTTTAATGGTCGAAACTTTGACCGTATTGACACTCATTTGGGGCCTGCGCACATCCAAACGATCGCTGTCTGCGGTGATCACCACTTCATCCAAACTTTCCAGGTTCTCTTCTAAACGGTAATCTTTACGCAAATTGCTGGTTAAGGCTATGGACTCCGTAATGTCCTTAAAACCGAGGTAACTGATAAGAAGCTCGTAATTTCCCTCTGGTACAGTAAGGGAATAAAAACCATATTCGTTGGTGGTTGTACCTGTATTGAGCTCTGGGATCAAGATGCTAACGCCAATAAGGCTTTCTCCTGTAGCTTGTTCTAATACAGTTCCGCTGAGGGTGTACTTTTGCTGTGCAAATCCGAGTAGGGGAGCAAGAAGCAAAAGCAGAAGTAGTTTTTTCAATGCTAACTTTTTAATAAAGTTAACAAAAAAGCCCCGCAAGATGCGAGGCTTTTGTAAACTTTAGCATTTTCTTAAATACGTGCTAAAATACCGTTTAAGGTTGTGCTTGGTCGCATTTGTGCGCTAGCAAGAGCCTCGTCTGGGAAGTAGTAGCCGTCTATATCGACAGGACTTCCTTGCGCAGCATTCAGCTCGTCCATGATCTGCCCCTCTGCAGCCGCCATGTCTGCATAGATAGTAGCGAACTTTTCTTTGAGTTCAGCATCTTTGTCTTGCTTGCTCAAGGCCTCTGCCCAATACATAGCCAAATAGAAATGGCTGCCTCGGTTGTCGATCTCGTTGACTTTGCGAGAAGGTCCTTTCTTGTTCTCCAACAATTTTTCGGTAGCCTCGTCTAAGGTTTCCCCCATCAACAAAGCTCTCGGGTTGTTGTAAGTGTTACCCAGGTGTTCCATAGAAACTGCGAGGGCTAAGAATTCTCCTAAGGAATCCCAACGCAGGTGTCCTTCTTCGTTGAATTGTTGTACGTGCTTCGGAGCAGATCCACCAGCTCCAGTTTCAAACAATCCTCCGCCATTCATTAAAGGAACAATGGAGAGCATCTTGGCACTGGTTCCCAATTCTAAAATAGGGAAGAGGTCTGTTAGATAGTCGCGCAGTACGTTTCCGGTCACAGAAATGGTATCCTTTCCTGCTTTTACACGCTCTAGGGTATATTGGGTGGCACCAACTACATCAAGGATCTCAATCTCTAATCCTGAGGTATCGTGATCTTTTAGATAGGTTTGTACCTTTTTGATAAGCTGTGCGTCATGAGCTCGAGTCTCGTCCAACCAGAATACAGCTGGAACCCCTGTGGCTCTTGCACGGCTAACTGCTAGTTTAACCCAATCGCGAACTGGGGCGTCTTTTACCATACACATACGCCAGATGTCACCAGGGTGAACACTGTGTTGCATCAAAGTTTCTCCGTTCTGATCGATCACCTTTACGATTCCGGTATCCTTGATCTCAAAGGTCTTGTCGTGCGATCCGTATTCTTCTGCCTTTTGTGCCATTAATCCGACATTAGGGACTGTTCCCATAGTGGTTGGGTCAAAGGCGCCGTTGGCTTTACAGAAATCTATTGTAGTCTGATACAGCCCGGCATAACTGCTATCTGGAATGATGGCTTTGGTGTCTTGTGTATCACCATTCTTATCCCACAATTGTCCTGAATTTCTGATCATTGCCGGCATAGAAGCATCGATGATCACATCACTTGGTACGTGTAAGTTGGTAATTCCCTTGTCTGAATTTACCATAGAAAGCGATGCTC
The DNA here is from genome assembly GCF_002163875.1 of Gilvibacter sp. SZ-19. Lineage (GTDB taxonomy): Bacteria > Bacteroidota > Bacteroidia > Flavobacteriales > Flavobacteriaceae > Gilvibacter. The sequence continues at coordinate 2,430,827 of NZ_CP019333.1, forward strand.
CGTCATTAAGACATTGCTCAATAGTGGCCTCTACAGCTGCTTTTTGATCTGCTGGGAGTTTATCCAATTTGGCGATCAAATCACCAAATCCGTTATTCTCTTCAAAACCTACTGCCTCTAGAGCGGCTGCGTGCTTTTCGAATAGGTCTGCAAAATACACGCGTACAGCATGACCAAAGATGATAGGGTCAGAGACCTTCATCATGGTCGCTTTCATATGTAGCGAAAGCAAAATATCTTCGTCTTTGGCGGCTTGGATCTCTTTTTTGAGAAACTCCAACAGCGCTGCCTTTTCCATTACTGTAGCGTCTACGATCTCGCCTTCTTGTACAGCAACTCCTGCTTTGAGTACTTTGGTCTCTCCGGATGCAGTTTCTAAAACTATATCCAAAGCTCCAGCTGCTGCCGCAGTTACCGATTGCTCGTTGTGTCTAAAATCGCCAGCATCCATAGTTGCAACATGCGTTCTAGAATCTGCACTCCAAGCACCCATACGATGAGGGTTTTTCTTGGCGTAATTCTTAACAGCCTTGGGAGCACGTCTGTCTGAGTTTCCTTCGCGAAGTACAGGGTTTACTGCGCTTCCTTTGATCTTGTCATAGCGCGCCTTTATTTTAGACTCCTCCTCGTTCTGAGGTTCTTCTGGGTAATTAGGCAAAGCAAATCCTTTACTTTGTAATTCTTTAATGGCTGCTTTTAGCTGAGGTACCGAAGCCGAGATGTTTGGTAACTTGATAATGTTGGCTTCTGGTTTTTTAACTAGCTCGCCCAGTTCGGCCAAAGCGTCGGAGATGCGTTGCTCCTCTGTTAGGTAATCTGGAAAAGTTGCCAGGATACGTCCGGCTAAAGAGATGTCTCTTGTTTCTAGACTTAAACCTGCAGGTCCTGCAAAGGCTTGAATGATTGGAAGTAGGGAATAGGTAGCCAGTGCTGGCGCTTCGTCTGTCTTGGTGTAAATAATCTTAGGCGTGTCAGTCATAATCGTTACTGCAGAAAATTGTTTAGATCGTTTGTTTATTCGGATTGCAAATATACAAAAATCGACCCGTGCTGAATCCTTGCTAAAGTCCTATACGACTGGCTTTTAGAAATTTTGTCAAATTGATAAAATTCAAGGGGCAAAATTGAGGAATTCATAACGCCATAAAAGAACAAAAGCCATATCAGTGCACAAAGTACTTTGATATGGCTTTCTAATGAAGCTCGGCGTTGCCGGTTTTGCCTTGCGGCGCTTATAGCAATTCTGTTAATAAATCGCTCCCGTGCTCGGCTTCATCGAATACGGATCGCTTCAATTCTACCCCGAGGGTTGTCCTTGCTAGGATTCGTATTCAGACGGTTGTTGATTGAGTTCCCACTACCCGTTTCCGGGTGTCTATAGTCAGGTTCCCGTTGCTGGGTTCCCGTCGATCAAACGTTTCACTGTTGCCAGTTAGTCGATCTAATCGATCGGCATTGTTGCCAATGCACATCCTCTAGACTTTCTTCCTTCGTTGCCGAAGTCTCTGCCAAATGGCACTCCCTATTGCTAGGGCTTGGGTCGTCTGAATCTTACCGCTATATAAAGAACGTTACTTTACAGGAAATTACTTTTAGTTTAGTGTTAGCTATCCTCGTTGTAATTTCTTGTTGCTAATATAGAGACCGATTTTATAAATGCAAGAAAATTAGTGTTCTTTATATCAACACTTTACGAACCGTACTTATTAACTTTTGTTAATAAAGAAGGGCGACCCTTGTGGAGTCGCCCTTGAAATAGATAGGTCTGTATGACCTTACATTCTTCTTTCCTTGATACGTGCTTTCTTTCCAGTAAGTTCTCTGAAGTAGTAGATACGTTTTCTACGAACGCTACCTCTACGGTTAACTTCGATCTTCTGAAGAGCTGGCATGTTTACTGGGAAAATTCTTTCTACACCAACAGTTCCAGACATTTTTCTAATGGTAAAGGTCTGAGAAGCACCTGTACCTTTTAGTTGAATAACAACGCCTTTAAAGAACTGGGTACGTGTTTTTTCACCTTCGCGAATTTCGTAGTATGCGGTGATCGTGTCACCAGCGCTGAATTCTGGGAATTCCTTTTTAGTTACGAACTCGTCTTGTACAAATTTGATTAAAGATTCCATAGTGATTATCTAAATCATTAGTTCGGAACAACATTCACGTATCTCGTCAGAGGTTGGGCCGAAATCGGCTGCAAAAATAAGGAATTTATTTATTGATGCAATTTATTATCGTTTAATTTTCATCGGAATTTGGAGCCAAAAGATCTGGTCTTCTGTCTGCTGTACGCTGATGCGCCTGCTCTTCTCGCCACTGATCGATCTTTTTGGTATGACCGCTTAAGAGTATTTCCGGCACCTTCCAACCTTTGTAATCTGCCGGGCGGGTATATACAGGTGGAGCTAGTAGATCGTCTTGAAAAGAGTCTGTAAGGGCGCTGGTCTCGTCGTTAAGAACCCCTGGCAGCAATCTGATGATAGCATCGCTAAGTACGGCAGCACCGAGTTCCCCGCCACTGAGTACATAGTCTCCTATAGAGATCTCCATAGTGATAAACTGGTCCCGCACCCGTTGATCCACTCCTTTATAATGTCCGCAGAGCATCATTAAATTCTTTTTTAAGGACAAATTATTGGCTATGCCTTGATTAAGGCGCTGCCCGTCTGGAGTGAGGTAGATGATCTCGTCGTAGTCGCGTTCTGCTTTTAGTTTAGAGATACACTTGTCTATGGGTTCTATCATCATAACCATTCCGGCTCCTCCGCCAAATTGATAATCGTCAATTTGTTTGTATTTGTTAGAGGCGTAATCTCGAAGATTGTGAAAATGTACCTCTACTAGGCCTTTCTCCGTAGCTCGTTTAAGTATAGAGGCTTCGAACGGACTTTTAATGAGTTCCGGCAATACGGTTATGATATCGATGCGCATCATTACAGATCGAGTTTCATTTTACAGCGTTCAATGGAATTCTTGGTCCTGTTGAGCACATCGTTAGAAAGTGTCAACTGCGCGGCCATCTTGTAATGATCTATGGCCTTGGTGATCTCGCCTTGTTGTTCGTACATGATCCCGTACTCATTATATATGGTCGCCTTAGTGATCCCGGGAATGGTAAGGGCTGTGTCGAGCAGTTCTTTCAATGCGTCGAATTTACCCAGAGTTGACAGGCAAACAGCATAATTGTAATAGACACTCGGATATAATGGACTTTTCTCTAAGGCTAGTTTGTATAGGGTTTCTCCCTTATCGTAGTCTTTGAACTTCACTTCGTACAGATAGCCCAGATGATTGTAGGCTTTGCCAAAATCTGGATCGATATCGATAATCTTCTCCAGTTTATTGGATGCCGCTTCATACTGCCCGTTCTTTATATCCAGATTGGCCTGGTCGAGCATTTCCTCCAGTTTTGTCAAATGGTCCATATCCTACCAATTTTGGGGTAAAAGTACAACAATCCCAGCATTAAACCTCCCAGAAATAGTGAAGTGCAGGGTCTTTGGTCCAGCCGTTTCTTTCGTAGAGATATTGCGCCGGATTGTCCGCTCCGGTTTCCAAGACCAAACCTCTGGCGTTTTCTTGACGCGCGTGCTGCTTGGCCCGCTCTAAGAGTGCAGTGCCTACTTGTTTTCCTCTGGCATCGGGAGTGACAAAAAGATCGTTAAGTACAAAAACTCGTTTCATGGCAACCGAAGAAAAACTTGGATAGAGTTGCGTAAAGCCAAGAGCATTATCGCTATCGTCCAAGGCCATAAATATGACACTGTCTTTTTTATTGAAGCGCTCTTGTAAAAACGCCCTAGCTGCATCCAGATCTGCTTCTTGCTTGTAAAACACCCGATATGCATTGAATAAGGGAGTCAAAGCTTGGAGATGTTCCTGGGTGGCTCTTAAGGTGGTCATAGTGTTCAAATTGAATTCCAATTTAGAGAAACCATTTGGAATTTATACCTTTAGTGAAACACTAATTCCAACCAAATATGAAGCGCAGAACATTTATCAAGCAGACCGCAGCGGCTTCCGCAGCATTTACCATAGTCCCGAGTTTTGTACTGGGAAAAACCCATGTGCCACCTAGCGATACTTTATATCTGGCAGGGATAGGTGTAGGCGGTCGTGGTGGTGGCGTAGTTCGCGAATTGGCTGCTACTGGCAAGGTGAAGTTCGTGGCGCTCTGCGATGTGGACGACAACCGCGCGGCAGCTAGTTTCGAGGCGCATCCCAATGCCAAGCGTTATCGCGATTATAGAAAGTTATACGACGCTCACCTCAGTGAGATAGATGGCATCATGGTTGGTACACCAGACCATACGCATGCTTGTATTGCGTTGCCTTTTATGAAGGCCAAGAAACACGCTTATGTTGAAAAGCCACTTACACACAACATTCGTGAAGCTCGAATGATGGCAGAGGTAGCGGCTCAGCAAGGAATTGTTACCCAGATGGGGAACCAAGGAGCTTCTGGCGATGGAATTCGGTTGGCCCAAGAGATCATAGATGCAGGCCTTATCGGACAGGTACAAAAAGTGGACTGTTGGACCAACAGACCCGTATGGCCGCAAGGCTTCAAACGCTTTTCAGAATCCCAGCCTATTCCGGAGACCTTTGACTGGGATCTATGGTTGGGCCCAGCTGCCATGCGTCCGTATAATGAAGGCTACCATCCTTTTAAATGGCGTGGTTTCTGGGACTTTGGAACTGGCGCCATGGGTGATATGGGCTGTCATATTATGGAGACTCCTTTTAAAACCTTAGGACTCAGGTTTCCTTATGAGGCCGAAGCTAGTTGTACTACGGTGTGGATAGACGATTTTGTCGAAGCCGATTATCCCGCGGCTTGCCCGCCCTCTTCTGTGGTGCGTTTGCGATTTAAAACAGATAAACACGGCGACATTGGACTCAATTGGTACGATGGAGGAATCATGCCTGACCTCCCAACTGAACTGGGTGATGGCGAATTACCTGGAGACACCGGAGGTGGAAGTATATTTCACGGAACTGAGGGGATCATGGTCACTGGTACCTATTCTGCCAATCCGAGATTATTGCCTGCTGAGCGTATGTCCGATTTTACTCCTCCGCCGCAAACCATTAAGCGTGTAACCGCTGGTCATGCCGGAGAGTGGGTAGAGGCCTGCTTAAACGGTGGTGAGACCTCTTCTCCTTTTTCTTACGGAGGGCCATTAACAGAAGCAGTGCTTATGGGGAACCTCGCTATAAAAGCTTTCCAATACAAACAGTTAAAAGAAGGAAAAAAGGTGGGCGACTGGGCTCCTTATAATTATCCGGGGCGTAAGACCATCTTATGGGATGGCGATGCCATGAAGGTGACCAATTACGATAAGGCAAACGACTGGGTCCGCAGAAACTACCGCGAAGGCTTTGAAGTATAAAACCCCAACCGCGAACGGTCAGGGTTTTAATATTAAGGAAGAATTACAATACTAGTAGTAGGTGAATCGTCTCACCTTGGCAATATATTTTGCCAGGCGAATCACCTGATGGCTGTAGCCGTATTCATTATCATACCACACATATATAATAGCATTGTCACCGTTTTTGTTTACGATGGTAGCGTTGCTGTCATAAATGGATGGGGCAGAGGAGCCAACGATATCAGAAGATACCAACTCGTTGTTTAGAGAGTATTTGATCTGTTCTACCAAAGCTCCTTCTAAGGCTGCCTTTCTTAAGATCTTATTCAGCTTGGCAGCGGTGGTCTTTTTCTCCAGTGTGAGGTTTAAGATAGCCAATGAACCGTTGGGTACCGGAACGCGGATCGCATTGGAGGTCAATTTTCCTTCAAAAGAAGGTAGTGCTTTAGAAACAGCGCTTCCAGCACCGGTTTCTGTGATCACCATGTTCAAAGCTGCTGCACGCCCACGACGGTATTTCTTGTGCATATTGTCTACCAGATTCTGGTCGTTCGTGTATGCGTGGATGGTCTCTAAATGGCCGTGTTTAACTCCTAAGCTGTCTTCTATAACCTTAAGCACAGGTGTAATGGCATTGGTAGTACAGCTTGCTGCGGAGAAGATATCTACTTTATCGGGATCGTTGTCCAAGTGATTCACTCCGTGAACTATGTTTGGAATTCCTTTGCCAGGTGCGGTAAGCAATACCTTAGAAGCTCCTTTGGCAGTCAAGTGACGCTGTAGGGCCTTATCGTCTCTAAAGGCGCCAGTGTTGTCCATCACCAATGCATCTTTTATTCCGTAAGCTGTATAGTCTATCTCTTCTGGGCCGTTGGCAGAGATCATGTGAACTGTGGTCCCGTTTATTACAAGAGCATTGTTCGCTTCGTCAATCTGTACCGTTCCAGGAAAATCTCCGTGAACGGAGTCGTATTGTAAAAGTGAAGCGCGTTTTTCAAGTACTGTTCTGTCTACAGCACCTCGGGTAACGATGGCGCGCAAGCGAAGTTGTGAACCGTCGCCGGTACGACTCATAAGAATTCGAGCCAGGAGTCTACCAATACGTCCAAAACCGTAAAGAACAACATCTTTAGGTTCTATACTGTGTCCGTTCTTGGCATCTTTTAGTTTGTTGTGCACAAAGGCGGGCGCATTTCTTGTAGTACCGTCTTCCATATGGTACTCGTAGGTAAGTTTTCCGATATCGAGCTTGGCTGCAGGCAAGTTCATGTTTTTGATCGCCTGAGCGATCTCTACAGAATCGAAAATCGAGATAGGTTTGCCAACAAAGGCACCTGCGTATTCGTGCAGTCGCAAGATCTCACTCACACTTTGATCGATCAAGGGATTGCGAAACAGAACCAATTCAATGTTCTTGTCGTACCAAAGATCACTTACAATCTTAATGAATTCAACAGTTGCCTTACGGCGATCTGTTTGGAAGGACAGCTCCTTTTCATAGGTGGCTTCGAAACTCATAAATGAGGGTTTAAAATTTTGGGCAAAAGTACCCATTTCAAACGTTTTAGTAAAAGATTTGCACAAAAAATAAAAGCCCCTTCTACAGCAAGTAAAAGGGGCTTGAATTTAAGGGTGATTTTATCGCCTATCGGATGATGAATTTGTTTACTTCACCACTGCGATCTACCATGGTAAGACTAAAGGGTTGACTATTGTCTTTAGCCTCGATGATGCGGCGAACATCTTCTATATCTTTAACAGGCTCATCGTTTATCTTGGTGATGATCACATCATCCCAATCGAATTTCCCCATATCTCGGGTAAGTACGCGATTCACAGAAACTCCATAACTGGTATTGAATTCTCTGAGTTTCTTTTTGGTAGTATTTTTGACTTCTAGACCGAGGTCTTCTATCTGATAGGTCTCTAATTTTACCAGGGTTACCGGTACTGTCTCTGTATCTCCGTCGCGAATTATGGTCACATTTACAATGTCATTTGGGCGTTTTGAGCCTACATACCCTACTAGGTCTGTGAATTTATTTATGCTGATCCCGTCGATCTCTTTAATGATGTCACCTTGTTGAATTCCTCCAAGATCCGCACCAGAACCAACTTCTACAGTGCTAACATAAACACCTTCTGTTTCAGAAACATCAGGTAATTTTTTTGCCGCATCAGCAACATCTAACCCACGAATCCCTAAGATTCCTCGCTGAACAAAACCAAATTCCAAGATATCTTCAATAACTTTCTTGGCGTTGTTGGAGGGTACAGCAAAGGAATATCCTACATAGGAACCCGTCTGAGAAGTGATCGCTGTATTGATCCCAATCAACTCACCGCGAACATTGACCAATGCTCCCCCGCTATTCCCTCGATTCACCGCAGCATCCGTTTGGATAAAAGATTGGGTGTTCGATCCGAATTGATTCAGATCTCTGGACTTAGCACTTACAATTCCTGCAGTCACTGTGGATGTTAGGTTGAACGGGTTGCCAACGGCCAATACCCATTCGCCAACCTTAACTTCATTGGAGTCTCCAAAAGCCAAGTAGGGTAAGTTATCTTCCGTTTGGATCTTAATCAGTGCAATGTCGGTATTTGGGTCTGTCCCAATAAGTTCTGCAGGATAGGCGCGATTGTCATTAAGGGTTACTTCCAGCTCTGAGGCATTCTCAATAACATGATTGTTGGTCACTATATAACCATCCGCAGAAATGATCACACCACTTCCGGTTCCAACCATTTCTCGGGCCGCTCCGCCGCCGTAAAAGAATTCCATAATGTTAGTAGGGCCTTTACTAATGGTCGTGTTCTTAACGTGTACCACTGCATTTACGGAGGTTTCTGCAGCTTGCGTAAAATCAAAGGCGAGCGCAGGATTGCTCGGATTTGTAAAGGAGGTATTCACAAATGGTACCTCTTGTTGTGTTTGGGTCAGCACAACTTGTTTTTCGTCTTCCAATAATTTGTATCCGCCCAACGTTACCATACCGGCAAGTAGAGCGACGGCAAATAGGGTTAGGTTTTTCTTCATCTTTCCTCTTTTTAATCTTTGGATTAACAACTTAAAATTAGTCGAAATATTTGCTCTAAGTTTACGGTTTAACGCCTTTTAACACTAGTTAACGTAACCTTAGAACTTCCGATTTTCTATCTTTGTTTTCCATGACAGTGAACTTTGTAAAATACCAAGGCACCGGAAACGACTTTATCTTGATAGATCATCGACATCCATTTTTCAACAAAGAGGATGCCGAACTGATTTCCAGGCTTTGTGACCGTCGTTTTGGCATAGGTGCAGACGGTCTTATCCTGCTAGAGACGCATCCGGAGGTAGATTTTGAGATGGTTTACTTTAATGCTGATGGCAGACCAAGTAGTATGTGTGGTAATGGCGGTCGATGCACTGTGCATTTCGCCAAACAACTAGGAATTATAGGGTCTAAGACCCGTTTTATGGCTGTAGATGGCATACACGAAGCTAGCATAGAAAACAATTGGGTAGCCCTGCATATGGGCGATGTGCGTCAAATTGACACTTTAACGGGGGCCTATTTCTTAGATACCGGTTCGCCGCATCACGTGCAGCTATGCGATGCGGTTGACGCTGTGGATGTTCCCTACCAAGGCGCAAAGATTCGTTATGGAACTTATGGACAGGCAGGTGCTAATGTCAACTTTGTAAACCAAGAGGCTAGCGACAGCTTTAAAGTGAGAACCTACGAACGTGGGGTGGAAGATGAGACCTTATCTTGTGGTACCGGAGTTACGGCCGTTGCTTTGGCCATGCATCATGCAGGATATACCGCTTCCAACACGGTTCAGATAGAAACTCCAGGTGGCCGATTACAGATATCGTTCACTAAACAAGAGGAAGGCTATACCAATGTGGTGTTGGCGGGCCCGGCAACAGCAGTATTTACAGGACAATGGGAATCAAACTCTTAACGGATAAGGTAATGCTAAGGGCCTTGGAGCCCGAAGACCTTGACTTTCTGTACAAGGTTGAGAACAATACTGGTATTTGGGAGGTGTCTAACACCTTAGTACCATATTCTCGTTTTGTACTTAAGCAATATTTGGAGCAAGCGCATTTAGACATACATACCGCAAAGCATTTGCGCTTGGTCATCTGTGAACCTAATAATCATAACGCCATTGGTTTTGTGGATCTTTTTGAGTTCGATCCGAAGAATAAACGGGTAGGAGTAGGGATCTTGGTCTACGAGCCTCAAGATCGTAGAAAAGGTTTTGCCAGAGCGGCTTTAGAACTTTTACTTCCCTATTGCTTTGAACAGCTAGGGATGCATCAAGTATACGCCAATATTGGCGCACAAAATGCAGCAAGTATTAAACTTTTTGAATCTCTTGGCTTTAGTTTAAGCGGAACTAAACGCGATTGGTTGTGGAGCAGTACAGGCTACACAGACGAATTAATTTATCAGATCATCAATGAAGAATCTTAAGAAGGTTATTTTTTGGGTAGTTATTGTGGGTGCTGTAGTTGGTGCTTTCTTTACCTATTATGTATATCAAACCATTTTTGCCGACAATACGGCTTTCAATAATGAGGAGGCTCATATTTATATAGAGAGTACAGCCGGATTTGATGAGGTTAAAGCAGACCTGGAACCCTTGCTTAAAGATATAGATGCCTTTGAGACCGTGGCGCGTAAGAAGGCCTATGCGAGTAATATCAAGGCGGGTCATTATGTGATCAAGAAGGGAATGAGCAACAACGACATCATCAATACCCTAAGGGTCAACAATGTGCCGGTAACCATTCGTTTTAACAATCAGGAACGCTTAGAGGACCTGGCCGGTCGTTTGGCAGCGCAAGTAGAGGTAGACAGCACGGCCTTGATCGCAGCTATGCGGGATCCTCGCTTTTTAGCCGATAAAGGATTCAACCAGGCAAATGCCCTGAGTATGTACTTGCCGAATAGTTATCAGGTGTATTGGAACACTTCTCCGGAAGGACTACGAGAAAAGATGTGGAAGGAGTATCAGAACTTTTGGAATCAGGAGCGCAAGGCCAAGGCAGCTCAAATGGGATATACGCCCTTGCAGATCACTGCACTGGCGGCAATTGTTCAAAAGGAAACTGCTAAAGCAGACGAGCGCCCGCGCGTGGCTGGAGTTTATGTAAACCGACTTAAAAAGGGTATGCCGCTGCAAGCTGATCCAACAGTGATCTATGCAAAGAAATTGGTCGAGAACGATTTTGACCAGACCATAAAACGTGTGCTTTACCGCGATCTGGATATCGATTCGAAATTCAATACCTATAAATACGCTGGGATTCCGCCTGGACCAATCGCCATGCCCGATATTAGTACCATCGACGCAGTGTTGAATTACGAAAAGCACAATTACCTTTATTTTGTGGTCGATGTGACCAACTTTGGCTATCATAAATTCGCCTCTTCTTTAAGTCAGCACAATCGGAATAAGGCCGAATATGTCAAATGGATCAACGCTCAGGGGATCAATCGCTAATTTTTATCAATTTCTCAAACAATCTTCCCTAAAGCTGACGTGTTGATAAGCAGTTAGCAAGTTTTTTACCGCATTTGCAGCACGCAAACGTTTTCGCTCTACATTTAATAAACTGAAGTATATCAGCGAGTTAGGGGTTTTTCCTGTGTTTAAGACAAGCTTAACAGAAAAAATTTGCAGGTTCTGTAGGATGTCGTAATTTTGCCCGCTGAAAATGTAAAACCTCGGTTTTGCAAATTCCAAACAATATGATACGTAGTTTAATACGAATCTTAGTACTTCCAATGGTGATCCTAATCATCACGGTTGGATTCAAAGTTCGCGAGGATGCTACAGATCTTTCTGAGTATAAGGTGACCGATAACCAAGTGTGTTTTACGGTCCCTACCCTTGAAGAACAACGCTCTTTTGAATATGAAATGTTCAATCCGTTTTTGGGGTATTCCTACCTTGGATTTAGAGAAGCACTAGCTTTTAAGGAATCTCAAGGAAAATACCGTGTAGTGAACGAGTTCGGGTATATGGGTAAATATCAATTTGGTAGATCTACCTTGAAAATGATCGGGGTTTATGATGCCAGTGATTATTTATACGACCCAGTGCTTCAAGAAGAAGCCTTTGAAGCTTACACGGCCAGAAATAAATGGGTACTGCGTAGAGATATCAACAGATATGTTGGGCGTACCATTAACGGAGTGAAGGTCACGGAATCGGGAATTTTAGCTGCCGCACACCTGGCAGGTCCCGGAAACGTAAAAAAATACTTGAGAAGTGGAGGCGCTGTTGGTTTTAATGACGCTTTTGGAACTTCGATAAGATATTATATGCGCAAGTTTGGTGGTTATGACACCTCTGTGGTGATCGCAGATAAATTTGCGAAAGTAGAACGCATATAGTGTAAGTTAAGTTTAGTTGGTTAGTTATTTTGAATGATGAATAAGGTGGGTCTTTTATGTAGGTCCACCTTATTTTTTTGCCAGTCTGCCACATTTAGCGTTTTGATGTATTCCGTAGCCAAGCTAATATCCGCAGCAATACAAACCCTTGTGTCTGGCTGAAGCGTGCTCAATAGGGCTTCCAATAGCTGCTGATTCCGATAAGGCGTTTCAATGAACAATTGCGCCTGCTCATTGGCTCTTGACTCTCTTTCAAGCTGCTTGATGGTCTGCTTGCGTTCTCGTTTATCTATGGGTAGGTAACCGTGAAAGGCAAATTTTTGTCCGTTCATACCACTAGCCATCATGGCCAGTAATATAGAAGAAGGCCCCACTAGCGGCACCACTTGAATATCCATTTCATGAGCCAAGGCTACAACAGCCGCGCCCGGATCTGCTATACCAGGGCAACCTGCATCAGAAATAATACCCACATCAAAACCTTCTAGACAAGGGTCTAAAAAGCTTTTGATCTCTCCGGGATCCGTGAATTTGTTCAGCTGAACTAGTCTTAGGTCGGGTTGTGATTTACTTGGAGCGATGAGTTGAATGGAGCGTCTTGCACTTTTTTCGTGTTCGACGATATAGTGGTCTATTTCTTCAACAGCCTTACGAACAGTAAGTGGAAGGACTTCTAGAGGATTAGATTCCCCCAAGGTCGTAGGTATCAGATAGAGCTTTCCCTTGGGGGTATCCATATTTATAGTACGATTTTTAAGGTTTGAACTCCGCCGCTAACTGTGGTGAGCTGCGCGATGTATAGCCCACTGGCGTAAGCTGATTTGGAAACACTGAGTTCTTGGGTATCCAAATTGTCAAGATCCAAAACTTTTGCACCATTGATGGTAAACAAGGCAATACTTTGCAAGCTGTTACCTGTAGATTTAAAGATCAATTGGTCTGTAGTCTGATCCACATACCAGGTGAAGGCATTCGCAGCTACTTGCTCCTCTACATCCAAAAGGAGATCTACGATGCGGTAAATACCACCGCCTAGAGATACAGCATAAAGTTCATTATTAACATCCTCTCCAAAACTGGACCAAGGTTGTGTGGTGTCTAACACCCAAGTCAGGTTATCGCTGCTATCTACAGTACCGATCTCTCCTGTACAAATGTCTGCAAAGAAATAGAGTCCGTCTAGTGAGGCGTATTCGGTTCCGCGATATACGTAACCACCTGTAATGGAACAGCGGCCACTACCGTGGGTGTATTCGGCCACCGGAAACTCGTAATTATCAGCAGAGGCACAACCGGAAGTGTTGAAAGGTGCGTTACCTTCATAACAGCGCCAACCGTAGTTGATCGGGGCGGCTGTTGAGCTTACTCGGTTAATTTCTTCTCGACTGCCTTGTCCTACATCGGCGATCCACAGATCTCCTGTACTAGCATCAAAACTGAACCTCCACGGGTTTCTCAGTCCGGGCGCCCAGATCTCGTCTAAGGCAGCACTATCGCTTACATAAGGATTGTCAGCAGGGATATAAGGTGCAGGAGCGTCTACATCCAAACGCAAAAGCTTGCCTAAAAGGGTTCCGAGATTCTGAGAACGGTTTCCTGGGTCGCCAGCGCTACCGCCATCTCCGGAGGCAATGTAAAGCATCCCATCGGGTCCAAACTGTAAGCAACCCCCATTGTGGTTGGTAAAGGGTTGTTCAAAGGCCAACATTTGCAATTCCGACCCAGGGTCTGCAACGTCCGGATCACTGCTCACAGAAAATCTTGAGATCTGGGTGTCGTTAGACAGGTCGGTATAATAGACATAGAAAAAGCCATTCGTGGCGTAGTCTGGGTGGAAAGCTAGTCCGAGTAGGCCGCGTTCGCCACCAGAATTAACTATTGGGTCGATGTTTAAAAAAGGTGTTGGATTGATAGTCCCGTCCGGATTTAAAATTCGAATTACGCCGCCTTGTTCAACAACGAACAAGCGTTCATCGCCGGCGTTTTGTAAGTCAACCGGGCTGTTAAAGCCACTGGCAAAAAGTTCAACATCAATGTCTTGAGCCTGTGCTGAGAAGCCAAAAAACAAGGCAAGAGCACAGAAATAGGTAGTCATTTTCATAGCGTAGGTGTTTTTGATTTTTGCTAAAATTAGCGAAAAAAACTCAGCAGTTCAAAGAGTACTACTTGCGCTAAAGACGCTCCTTTAAGATTTCACATGCCTGATCGAGCATGTCGTATACTTTGGCAAAGCCATCGTTTCCGCCGTAATAAGGGTCGGGGACATCGACATTCTCTCCCGGGAATAGTGTATCCAAGATCAGCGAAACTTTTTGCTTGTCGTGTTCGGTTCGCGCCAGTTTAAGCACATCCCGATGATTGGAATTATCCATAACGAAGATATGGTCGAACCTATCAAAATCAGTCGCTTTAAATTGGCGTCCACGTTGCCCGGTAATATCCAAGCCCATTTCTTTCGCAATTGCTACAGATCTTGGGTCTGGAGGGTCTCCAACATGCCATCCGCCGGTCCCGGCAGAGTCAACCTCGTAATTGTTACGCCCAAAGAGTTTTGCACGCATAATGCCTTCTGCCAAAGGGCTTCGGCAGATATTTCCCAAACAGACCATAAGAATTCTGGTCTTTTCCATAAGGAATTAGAGGGTGAGTTTTTTGTTGAGGTCTTCCACGTATTTGCGGAACTGTTTGTCTGTGGCAGAAAGGTTATCCACAGTTTTACAAGCGTGCAATACCGTCGCGTGGTCGCGTTTTCCGATCTGCGAACCAATACTTGCCAAACTTGCCTTGGTAAACTTCTTGGCAAAGAACATGGCTAGCTGACGCGCTTGTACAATATGACGTTTTCTAGTTTTAGACTGAAGCGTCTCTACATCCATCTGGAAATAATCGCTCACTACTTTTTGGATGTAGTCTATAGAAACTTCGCGTTTGGTGTGTTTCACGTAGTTGTCTACGATCTTCTTGGCCAAGTCTATAGTGATCTCACGCTTATTGAAAGAGGAATGTGCGATCAAAGAGATAATGGCACCTTCCAGTTCGCGAATATTGGTCTTGATATTATTAGCCAAGAACTCCACAATCTCTTCTGGCATGTCTACACCATCTCTAAACAATTTGTTTTTGATGATGGCTATACGCGTGTCGAAGTTCGGATGCTGAAGCTCCGCAGAAAGTCCCCACTTGAATCGCGACAACAAACGCTGTTCAATATCGATCATATCTACAGGGGCCTTGTCTGAAGTAAGGATAACCTGCTTGCCGTTTTGATGTAAGTGATTGAAAATGTGGAAGAAAACATCCTGAGTTCCTGCTTTACCAGACAATAATTGAATGTCGTCTACGATGAGTACATCAATGATTTGGTAAAAATGAATGAAGTCGTTTCTGTTGTTCTTCTTTACAGATTCTATATACTGCTGCGTGAATTTCTCTGCAGAAATGTACAGTACTGTTTTTTCTGGATACTTGTCTTTGATCTCAACTCCAATAGCGTGCACCAAGTGCGTTTTTCCTAGGCCTACACCACCAAAGATGAGTAGTGGGTTAAAGGAAGTGCCACCAGGTTTGTTGGCTACAGCCATACCAGCGGAACGCGCTAGGCGGTTCGAATCACCTTCTAAGAAATTCTCGAAGTTGTAACTCGGGTTGAGCTGAGACTCGATCTTTACGTTGCGGATCCCAGGTATAACGAAGGGGTTCTTAAGCTCAGGGCTTTTGTTCTTAATAGGAACATCCACTTCTTGGCTTTTAACCGTGGTGCGTTGTGTACTGGGGATTTTCTCCGTGAAAGGTTGTTTGTTGCCGTAAGTGTTCTCCATCTTGATCACATAGACCAATTTGGCTTCGGCACCTAATTCTTTGGTCAAAGCAACTTTAAGGAGCTTGACATAATGCTCTTCTAACCACTCGTAGAAAAACTTACTTGGAACTTGAATACTAAGAGCATTATCGGTGAGCTTAACTGCTTGGATAGGTTCGAACCAAGTTTTGTAGGCTTGGGTAGTGATGTTATCCTTAATAAAGGACAGACAATGGTTCCAAACAGATTCAGCCGTTCTGCTCATAATTCGATTAAAAAGTGTTGTTTTTGAGTTGTTAGTTGCTGTAGAAAAAAATAGGGAATAGTGACTTCCCTAACAATTCCTTAACAGTGCAAATATGTGAACAAAAAAATGAAAAAAAAAATGGAAGCGGTATTGGATTTTAAGTTTTTTTTTGTGATACTTCCATAGCTTGTAAGATACGTAAATTTTCCCACTTATTTAAAACCAATACTTTGTTAGCACACACTATCGATTTTAGAGTGCGTTACGGTGAGACCGATCAGATGGGTGTGGTCTATCACGGCGCGTATCCCGCGTATTTCGAGATGGGACGAACAGAATGGCTCCGAAATTTGGGTGTGACCTACCGCTGGATGGAAGAGCACGATGTGATGTTGCCAGTTGTAGATTTGGCTATCCGATATAAGCAGCCGGCAAAATATGACGACAGACTTTTGCTAACCACCGAGTTACGGGAAAACCCCAGCTACAAAATCACCTTTGATTACGTGCTAAAAAACGAGTCCGAAGAGGTACTTGCAACTGCAACTACAACCTTAGTTTTTAAATCTATGGTTAACAATAAATTAATACGGGTACCAGATTATATCACTGACCGTTTGAAGTCCTAATCCTACTAACGCTAATTTGTAGGAATAAACTGCGCTGGATATAACTTTTTCACCTCATTTTTCACGCGATCAATTTGTGAAGCTCTAACTGATAAACTAAGGGTGACGTCTTGAGCACTTTCCTGTGATAAGATATTAATGTTCATATCGCTTACTAGGCGCATGATCCGTCCTAATAAGTTGTATGGAGTTTTTATGACAAAGGGAATCTCTACATAGCGCGTTTCTATTTCACTGGCTTCTAAAGCGAGCTTAGCTCCGGTTCGGTAGGCGTTTATAAGACCACCCACACCTAATTTGGTGCCGCCAAAGTAGCGAACCACTACCACCAATACATCGGTAAGCTCAAAAGCTTGTATTTGTCCGTAAATGGGCTGTCCTGCACTATTCGAAGGCTCACCGTCATCATTGGCTCGGTATTCAGGCTCGCCCAAGCCCAATTGATAAGCATAGCACCAATGTCTTGCGGTATGATGCTCTTTTTTAAGGGTTTCTATAATAGGTCCAACCTCATCGGCATGTATTATCGGAAAGGCATAACCGATGAATTTGCTGCCTCTGTCTTTAAAGAGCTGTGGGGCCGATGGAGCTTTTAATGTTCGGTAATGATCTTCCATCAGTTAAAATAGGCTATGATAGCAATACTGCTTACGGCCAATATGATTCCTAGCCAGTTTTGTTTGCTGAGTTGTTCCTTAAATAAGAGTATCCCGGTTAAAGTGGCTGCGATCACAATAGCGATGTTGTTCAGTGTAAAGACCGTGGCACTATCTAGATAAGGTATTCGAAGCGCCTGTACCAAAAAGTAAATACTAAAATAATTGGGAATGCCCAGTGCAACTCCCGCAAGGAGATTCTTAGGGGCAATTACAACCTTGCTCTTAAAGCTTTTTACAAGCAGTAGCAAGACACCACTCAGGGCTGCTGCGGCAAAGATAGTAGCAGAGAATTGGCTCACTTCATCGGCTCCTACACGATCTTCCTCTAAGAACTTGATACTCGTATCTATGATTCCGCTGCCTAGAAAGACCAATACCGGTAGCGCCATATCTCGGAGTTCTAACTTGGGGTTCTCTTTTCCTTTTTTTGAGCTCAAATAAAGTGCTAGCAAGGCTAAGCCGATTCCCAAAAGTTTGGGTACTGTGGCGAGCTCCTTGTAATAGAGAAACCCGAAGACGATAGGAATCGCTACGCTCATCTTGGTGGCAACAGATACCACAGAAAGGCCTAATCGCTGTGCTGTGAGTGCCATCAGATTAAAGATCGATATAAACAATACCCCTAACAGGACAGCGGGAATAAACCAGCTTTTTTGCCAAGGAGCGTCTGTGGCAGCAAGGCTACCGTAGGCAATAAAACCGCAACTGGCCGCTACTATATAATTGGTAACTATAGCCTGAAAGGTGTTTACTTGAAAGCGTCCAAAAACCTTAAACAGTGTAAGTATTGCTGTAGACGAGGCAATGGAGAGAATTAAACTTATCATAACTGCTGCGGATTCAAATAAGTCAATAAACGATCATGATGTAAGCTTTCTGCAGAGCTAGGTTCTAGATCCAATACAGGGGCCTTTAGGCCACTTTTTAAATCCGTGGGACCAATAAAGGTTCTGGCCTCATCCCATAAACCGCTGTCTATAAATCTTTGCAAAGTGGACGCGCCTCCTTCAACAATGAGCGACTGGACACCTTTATCGTATAAATCCCTTAACAAGTCATTAATGGGCAATTCTCCTGCTGCTACCTTAATATAGTCGATATGATTAGCTGTAGTTGTTTTTTCAGCCGCCGTAAATACAATAGTTGGTGCGCTGCCATCTAAAACCTTAAGCTTTTCATCTAAGCGTCCATTAATATCGATCACTACACGTACAGGTGACTTGCCCGGCCAATCTCTTGTGGTCAAAGACGGATCGTCACTCAGAGCAGTTTCCACTCCAATCAAGATGGCGCTTTCTTCTGCGCGCCATTTGTGGGTGCGTTGCCTACTTAAGGCATTGCTTATCCAAACCGGAGCTTGCTGTGTTTTTTGAGCGGGAGCTATATACCCGTCATGGCTTTCTGCCCATTTTAAGATCACAAAAGGTCGCCTCTTATTGTGAAAAGTGAAAAAGCGTTTGTTGAGCGCTCGCGCCTCAAGCTCGCATACTCCACGGAAAACTTCAATACCGGCAGCCTCCAATTTTTTTATACCTGTTCCTGCTACAGCTGGATTAGGATCTGTACAACCTATAATCACTCTTCCAACTTGTTCACGGATCAACAGGTCGGCGCAAGGAGGCGTCTTCCCAAAATGCGAACAGGGTTCTAAGGACACATAAACGGTGGCTCCTTTCAATAGTGCTTTGTCTTTAACGCTGTTTACGGCCTGGACTTCTGCGTGAGCTTCGCCGGCTTTTTGGTGCCACCCTTCTCCAATTATGGTCTTGTCTTGCACAATTACACAGCCCACCATAGGATTTGGGCCTGTGGTACCCAAGCCAAGTGCTGCAAGGCTTAGGCAGCGCTTCATATAGGCCTGATGGGTGTTGTATTCTGTCGGAGAAAAAGCGGTGGTCGGACTCACAAAGAATGCGTAATTTAGCTTCAAAAATACGACAATTCATCATGTCTTCTTTTACCATCAGACCAATACTTCCCAGAGATGATCAACAGATCGCAACTGTGATCCGAAAAGTGCTAGTTGAACACGGCGTGCCCAAAGTAGGTACTGCCTATGAGGACGAAGCCCTGAACTGTATGCACAAGACCTATCAGGTACCCCGAGCGCAATATTTTGTGGTCGATACTCCAGAAGGTATTATCGGTGGAGCAGGAGTAGCGCAGTTGGCCAATTTTGAAGGCAATATCTGCGAACTTCAAAAAATGTACTTCCTGCCAGAGGCGCGTGGTCGAGGTATAGGTTCCGCCATGATGGAGCGTTGCTTGGATGCGGCCAAAAGATTCCGCTTTGATCAGTGCTACTTAGAGACCATGCCCAATATGCATGCCGCCCAAAAATTATATAAGAACACAGGCTTCCATTATATCGATGGAGCTATGGGCAACACCGGGCATTACAGCTGTCCTGTCCACATGTTAATCGACCTGTAATTTGAATTACCACCAGCTGCATCGAGATTGGCAATCGGAGCTTCAGGCCACTTATGGAAAGGAGGAGGTCACCGCCTTATTGAAACTGACGCTGGAGCACTATCTTAAAATAGAACCAGTCCGCCTGCGCTTATTGGACCAGCTTCCATCCGAAGTGATACCAAAAATAACAGCAGTCAAAGACAAATTAGCTCAGCAACAACCCATACAATATATATTAGGGACAACAGCCTTTTGCGAACTCCAATTAAATGTTGGTCCAGGGGTGCTTATTCCCAGACCAGAAACCGAGGAGTTGGTGCATTGGATCTTACAGGAGCAGGATGTACAGCCCTTAAAGGTGGTCGATCTGTGTACTGGCTCCGGAGCTATTGCTTTGGCCTTAAAAGCCGCTCGCCCTGCCTGGGAGCTTACTGCCGTAGAACTCTCTAAAGAAGCCCTTGTCATTGCTAATGAGAACGCCGAACAGTTGGATTTAGCAGTAGATTTTATTGCTGCGGATGTCTTGCAGGATGAACTCTCTGGTGGGCCTTATGACGTTATGGTGAGTAATCCGCCTTATGTGCGCGATTCTGAACGATCTTTAATGCAAACTAATGTATTGGAGCACGAACCGGAAATGGCACTTTTTGTATCCGATACTGATCCATTTCTATTCTACAAGCGCATTGCAGCCCTGGCAGCCAAGCATTTAAAGCCTGGCGGGAGCCTCTATCTGGAAATCAATGAGTATCTTAGTAAGGAACTCCTGACAGCCTTAGCGCCTTTTGGTTTTGCAATGGACCTGCGTCAGGACAGTTATTTAAAAGATCGCATGCTCAAATGTCAAAAGAAATCCAAATAGACAGACTTGCTGTTTTCTGTGGAAGCAGTTCGGGCAATGATATGGCTATTACAGAAGCCGCTTTAAGACTTGGACAATTGTTGGCCGAGCAGCATATTGAACTGGTTTATGGTGCGGCTAAAATTGGCGTTATGGGAGAGGTTGCCAAAGCTGTGCTAGACCACGGCGGTCGGGTAGTTGGTGTGATCCCTGAATTTCTCAAACGCAAAGAAGTGGTCCATTTAGGCTTAAGCGAACTCATCACCACAGAGAACATGCACCAACGCAAATTGATCATGAGTGAAAGAAGCGACGGATTTGTAGCTCTCCCAGGAGGATTCGGAACGCTAGAGGAGCTTTTTGAGATCATTACCTGGTCGCAATTAGGCTTACATCAAAAACCTGTAGGGCTGCTCAACATCAATGGCTTTTACGACCCGCTCATTGCCTTATTAGAAGGAATGGTGAGAAAGGGTTTTTTAAAGATGGATAATTTCGAGATCCTCTTGGTTGCTTCGGAGCCGAATCTGCTACTGCAAAAGATGCGGACCTACAAACCCAGAGAAGTGCCTAAATGGCTTACTCAAGATCGAACTTAATCGATAAAGTGTATAAAAATATCGACGAAATGCATAACGATATTTTTTTTCAGTTCCTTTTGCTTTTTTGATTTTCTAACAAAATACTTTTGAATCGTGAAATAATCACAGGGGTGTGATTTAAGTTTTCGCATTAAAGACGCTAAGTCTTTATAAATATTGTTTGGTTGTGGGACGGCCACAATTTCCAAGAGATGTTGATGCGCGTTAAGGATTAGGAATTTTTTTGCAATTAATTTTTTTTGGAGTCAACAGTTGTGGTTCGTCTCACTTTTTAAAACAATGTTCAGACAAAGAACAAACGATCATTGATATAGCCATCAATTCACAGATGCGAGTAAGGGTTTAGCTTTTATTGGTTGGATGAACCCTGCGATTGATACATGGAGATGAATGTATTTGTGAACTTGACCTTAGGCAGGGCCTTTTTAAGAAGTAGTCTTCTTACCGTTAGTCAGCTTTAAAGCTATCCCCGCGGTAGGGAGTTTATCACCATGATTTTTGCGTTAGTTATATTTGGAACTACTCTTTTAAAGGCCCTTTCTTTTTTTTGCTGATGGTTGATAAATACTGCAAAACTCCATCAATTTAGCCGCTGTCAAGGCAGATTAAAACCTATAGCTTTCTTATTTTTGGAGAAAGACTTTTTTGATGGATATTCAGCAGCAAATCGAACAATTGCGCGCGGAGCTTAGAGGGCATAATTACAATTATTATGTCTTGGATGCGCCCGTCATCTCTGATTTTGAATTCGATACCAAGCTCAAACAACTTCAAGAGTTAGAAGCTGCTCATCCGGAATTTTACGATCCTAATTCTCCCAGTTTGCGCGTTGGCGGGCAGGTAACCAAGAATTTCAACACTTTGGTGCACGAACACCGCATGTATTCCTTAGATAATTCTTATTCTAAGGATGATCTGTTAGATTGGGAAAAGCGCATTAAAAAAGCCGTAGACGGTCCGGTGGAATACACCTGTGAGCTGAAGTATGACGGTGCTTCCATTAGCCTGACCTACCAAGACGGTAAACTTGAGAAAGCTGTGACTCGCGGTGATGGCGTTCAGGGCGATGAGGTCACCACGAACATCAGAACTATAAAATCTGTGCCCTTGCAATTGCGCGGGGACTATCCGGCGCGCTTTGATATTCGAGGAGAGATCGTTCTTCCCTTTGCTGGCTTTGAAGCTATGAACGCCCAGCGTATCGCCGCTGGAGAAGAGCCTTATCGCAACCCCAGAAATACTGCCAGTGGAAGTTTAAAACTTCAGGATAGTGCAGAGGTGGCTAAAAGACCATTGGAATGCCTCTTGTACAGCGTAGTGGGAAACAATCTCAATATAGAAACTCAATTTGAAAGCTTGCAAAAGGCCAATTCTTGGGGTTTTAAGGTTCCACCTCATGCCGTTTTGGCCAAGAATATAGATGAGGTGATTGCCTTTGTAAATCATTGGGATTCGGCCAGACACGACTTGCCTTATGAAACCGACGGGGTAGTTATCAAGGTGAATAGTTTGAGACAACAAGAGGAGTTGGGTTATACGGCCAAAGCGCCCCGATGGGCCATGGCTTATAAGTTTAAAGCAGAACAAGCTTCTTCTGTTTTACATACCATCACCTATCAAGTTGGCCGTACAGGAGCAATAACGCCAGTGGCAAACTTAGAACCTGTCGATCTAGCTGGGACCATAGTGAAAAGAGCTTCGTTGCACAATGCGGATCAGATAGCTAAGCTCGATATACGCGAAGGCGATACGGTCTACGTAGAAAAAGGAGGGGAGATCATTCCAAAGATCGTTGGGGTAGATTTAAGTCAACGCCCGGCAGAATCCAGTCCGACGCAATACATAACAGACTGTCCGGAATGCCAGACCCCACTTATCAGACAAGCCGATGAGGCCCTACATTACTGCCCGAATGAGTTGGGGTGCTTTCCGCAAATAGTTGGGAAGATACAGCATTTCATTTCTCGCAAAGCCATGGATATAGAGGGCCTAGGTGGAGAGACAGTTGCCTTGTTGGTCAAAGAAGGGCTTATAAACAATTATGCCGATCTGTACACACTGCGTGTAGACCAATTACTTCCTTTAGAAAGGATGGCGCAAAAGAGTGCTGAGAATTTGGTGCAAGGGGTAGCCAAAAGCAAGGAGATACCTTTTGAGCGGGTATTGTTTGCTCTAGGTATACGCTATGTTGGAGAGACAGTGGCTAAAAAGCTGGCTAAGCATTATAAGTCGATTACCGCACTTGCAGCAGCAGGTCTAGACGATCTGCAGGCTGTAGATGAGATAGGATCGGCAATTGCGCAAAGCGTAGTGGAATGGTTCTCAGATCCGAAGCATCAAGAGTTAATTGACAGATTGAGACAGTACGGGCTGCAATTGGAATTGTCTGAGCAGGTGCTGGCCAATCAAACAGAACTGCTAAAAGGAGATGTGGTGGTAGTCTCTGGAGTATTCGCTAGAGTGTCTCGAACCGAACTTAAAAAATTGATCGAAGATAATGGCGGAAAGGTATCGAGTTCTATCTCGTCCAAAACCACCTACGTGGTTGCCGGAGATAAAATGGGTCCTTCAAAGCGTACCAAGGCTGAATCCCTTGGAGTTGCACTAATAACCGAAGACGAATTCTTGGCTAAACTTGGGCAATAAACCATGATAGGAGCGTTAAAACAAAGAAGTGTCTTAAAACAGTTGCGCAAGGCGATAGGCCAACAGAAACGCGAGCTTCCCACTGGGCAATTACAGAGTGTTCTGTTGCTTTCCCAAAACGGTTTGACAGTTAATGCGCAAGCAGTAGCTAGTCTGGCAAAGAAACTGCAACTGCCAGTGGCCGATATTTGGTTTCGCGAGTTTACTACGGGCATTAAGCCGGAAGAACTCGGCCCTGAGCAATGGTGTAAAAAGCATTTTGGTTGGCAGGGAAAACTCCTCACTGACGATGCTGCCGCCTTTCAGGCCAAAGATTTTGATCTGATCGTCGCTTATTATTGGAGCGAAAATCCATTGCTCGACAATCTTATTGCGAGTAAGCCCAATGCCTTTCGCGTGGGCACTGCAGGTGGTAATGAAGCACTTTATGACTTGATAATAGATACACCAAAGGGAGATTGGGCTGCCTTTGAGAACGAATTGATAAAATACTTGACCATATTGAAACTTTGCCCTTGAGGCCAAACAAATTATGCAAGAACTAATTGGAACAGGAGTGGCGCTGATCACTCCATTTGACGCTCAGGGAAACCTGGATCTAAAGGCTTTAAAGGCCTTGGTGGATTTTAACATAGAAAATGGTGTAGACTATTTAGTGGTTCTAGGTACTACTGCGGAATCAGCTACGCTAACTAAGGCCGAAAAGGAAAAGGTGAAGGCTTGCATTTCGGCGGCCAATGGCGGACGCGTGCCCGAGGTATTGGGTATAGGAGGCAATAATACTGCGGCCGTTGTTGCAGAGCTTCAGGAAACTGATCTTAGCGCATACACAGCCGTTTTATCGGTATCGCCTTACTACAACAAACCTACTCAAGAAGGTATATATCGTCATTTCGAAGCTGTTGCCAAGGCGACCACCAAACCGATCATCTTATACAATGTTCCGGGTAGAACCTCTTCTAATATGGCGGCAGCGACTGTTGCTCGATTGGCTGCGGATTTTGACAATATCGTCGCCATAAAGGAGGCTGCGGGTGATATTGTTCAGGCCATGGAGCTTATGCGTCAAACGCCGGAAGATTTCTTAGTGATCTCCGGAGACGATATGATCACCTTACCTATGGTCTTAGCTGGAGGTGCAGGGGTGATCTCTGTTATTGGAGAAGGAATGCCCGCCGAATTCTCGGCTATGGTTCGTTTGGCTAGAGCAGGCCATAACGAGCAGGCGCGAGCGCTGCAATATCAACTCATGCCGGCAATAGATATGATCTTTGAAGAGGGTAATCCTGCGGGAATTAAAGCCTTGTTAGAACACCGTGGAATCTGTACCGACACGGTGCGCTTGCCATTGGTTTCTGCCAGTTCTGGACTCAAAGCGCGACTCGGAGATTTTTTAAGTGATTTTTAGCACGGAGTTAAACTTTTCACAATCCGCATGGCACAAGGGCTAGAGAGTTTTAGCTTCGTGCGGTCCACAGTTTTGTAATCTCGAAGAATTAACTAATTTTGCAGGATGTTTTTAAACAAAAACAAATATTACCTTTTAGCGTTGGCAGCCCTCTTATTGGTGGGCGCCTGTTCGCCTTTTCAGAAAGTCTATAAATCGGATGATGTAGCGGCTAAATATCGCTTTGCAGATTCCCTGTATCAAGTCGGTAAATACAGAAAGGCGCTAAAGCTCATGGAAGAGATAGTGCCTGCCTATCGCGGAAAGCCACAGGCAGAACGATTGATGTTCTTTTACGCAGATACCTATTTCCAATTGGGAGATTTTTATTTGTCCGGATATCAGTTTGAGCGTTTTGTCCGATCTTACCCAAACAGTGATCGTGTTCAAGAGGCGGCTTACAAAGGAGCTAAAAGTTATTACGAGTTATCTCCGAGGTACTCCTTAGATCAAGAAGACACCTATACCGCATTGGAAAAGCTTCAAGGTTTTATCGATCAGTTTCCTGATTCCGATTACCTGCAAGAGGCCAATGGTTTGGTAGACGAACTCAATACAAAATTGGAATATAAAGCGATCCGTATCGCCAAATCATACTACCACCGCGAAGATTATAAATCGGCTATCGAAGCTTATGACAACTTTGCGACAGACTATCCGGGTAGCGAATATAGAGCAGAAGCGTTCTACATGCGCATGGAGTCGGAGTACAAGTTGGCGATCAACAGTTTTGAGACCTTAGTGCCAGAGCGTTTGCGCGCAGCTAAGGACTATTACAACAGCTTTATGAAATACTTTGCGGATTCCGAGTTTAGAGAAGCGGCAGATGAGATCAACCAAGATATCGAAGCTCGCTTGGAAGCCATTAACACTGAAACAAAATCTTAAGGTTAGCACATATGATGAATTTAAAGAAATTAGACGCGCCTATCAACACCACTACCATTGACAAAAACTTGGTAGATGCGCCTACCAACAACATTTACGAGGCTATCTCTATTATCTCTAAGCGTGCTACGCAGATCAACGCGGAGATCAAAAAAGAGTTGTTGGAAAAACTGGACGAGTTTGCGACCTACAATGATTCTCTAGAAGAGATCTTTGAAAACAAAGAGCAGATCGAAGTATCTAAGTTCTACGAAAAACTTCCTAAGCCACACGCTTTGGCAGTACAGGAGTGGCTAGAAGACAAGATCTACCACCGCAACACCCAAGAGGACGAGGCCTAATCAATCGGGATCATGTCTGTTTTAAAAGGAAAGCGAATCTTACTGGGGGTAACCGCCGGTATCGCTGCCTATAAAACAGCTTGGCTAGTACGTTTGTTGGTCAAAGCTGACGCAGAGGTGCGCGTGGTGATGACTCCGGCGGCCAAAGACTTTGTTACGCCGCTTACCCTTTCTACTTTATCTAAGAATGAGGTCTATTCGTCTTTCACCAATGAGGAAGATGAAAACGCCCAATGGAACAATCACGTAGAGCTCGGTCTTTGGGCCGACTATTTACTGATCGCTCCTGCTACCGCAAATACTTTGGCTAAAATGGCCACTGGAGTTTGCGATAATTTGCTTTTGGCTGTTTACTTATCTGCCAAATGCCCAGTTTTGTACGCTCCGGCTATGGATCTGGATATGTACAAGCACCCTTCTACGCAGAACACTTTCGATACTCTTAACGGTTTTGGGAACATTCAGATACCTGCCGCACACGGTGAGCTGGCTAGCGGATTGGTGGGGCAAGGACGCATGGCCGAACCAGAAGAGATCGTTTCTTTTTTAGAAGAATACATCAGCCAAGGATTGCCCTTAAAAGGCAAACGTGTTCTAATTACTGCTGGACCTACCTATGAAGCTATAGACCCGGTGCGATTTGTCGGGAATCATTCCAGCGGACTTATGGGTTACAAGATCGCGGAGCGAGCTGCGGCTCTTGGGGCCGAGGTTACCTTGGTCAGTGGGCCGTCTGCTATTCAATTAGAAAATAAGCGCGTGAATCTGATCCGAGTTGTAAGTGCTGCGGAGATGTTTGATGCCGTACAATCCCATTATGCCAAGATAGATATAGGGATCTTCGCCGCTGCTGTGGCCGATTACAGACCAATAGACCCAGCTCAAGAAAAGATCAAGAAAACAGGAGATTCTCTAGATATAAAACTAGAGAAGACACAAGACATACTCGGCTGGGCCGGTAGCCAAAAAAAGCAGCAATACTTGGTCGGATTTGCCTTAGAAACTCAGAATGAACTAGACAACGCAAAAAAGAAGCTGGAGAAAAAGAATTTAGATTTAATTATACTAAATTCGCTCAGAGACGAAGGGGCCGGTTTTAAATCCAAAACCAACAAAGTCACCTTTATAGATAAGAACGGCGCCGTTTTGCCGTTTGATCTAAAGGATAAGGCAGCAGTCGCTGTAGACATCCTCGATTACATTATTAAGCAGCAATGAGAAGACTTCTATTTATACTTTGCACCATCTTTAGTTTAAGTGTTACAGCACAAGAGATCCGTTGTACGGTCACTGTGAATGCCGAGCAAACGGCACGAGCAGATCTACAGATTTTCAAGACCTTAGAGAATCAGATCGCAGAGTTTGTGAACGAATACCAATGGACCACCATGAAAATGGCTACGCAAGAGCGCATAGACATGAATCTGGTGATCGTGGTTACCGATTATGATGGTGATGATTTCACGGCCACGCTACAAGTACAGTCTTCGCGTCCGGCTTATGGGTCTTCTTACAATTCGCCAGTTTACAATTATAACGACAAGCAGTTCTCTTTTACCTACAGAGAGTTTCAGCCCTTGAACTTCAACCCGAACAGTTTCGATTCTAATTTGATCTCTGTGGTTGCTTTTCACGTGTATACAGTTATTGGGCTCGACGCTGCTACATTCAGCAGAAACGGAGGTATTCCTTATTTTCAGGTAGCTAAGCAGATAGTCAATACGGCAGCTTCTTCTAATTTCTTAGGATGGAAGGCTACCGATGGGGTGCAATCCCGTTTCCGTTATAACGATGCCTTGTTGTCTAATGTCTTTGCAGAGTTTCACAATGTCATGTACGACTATCACCGCTTAGGTTTAGACGTGATGCACGAAGATCCGAAGAAAGCCAAAGAGATCATGTCCGAGAGTTTGAGTCGCCTGCGCATGATCAACGACCGACGTCCGAATTCATTCTTGCTCAGAACCTTCTTCGACGCCAAAGAGAATGAGATCAGTAAGGTCTTTAGTGGTGGCCCTCGTGTAGATATCGCCAAATTGGTGGAAGACCTAAATCGCATGGCGCCTACCAAGCGAGCTAGCTGGGAAGACATCCGATATTAAACGCTTCAAAGTGCTTTTTTAAGCGGAGTCTTTCTTATCTTTATTTTTTCAGATTTCGTTTAATGCTTTTGAACGCTTGATCCAATCATTATCCATAAAGAATTACGCCCTTATCGATCAGTTATCGGTCGATTTTGGAGCTGGTTTTACGGTGATCACCGGAGAGACCGGAGCGGGTAAATCCATCATCTTGGGAGCTCTTGGGCTTTTGTTAGGTCAGCGTGCCGACATGGAAAGCATTAAGGATAAATCTCAGAAAAGCGTCATAGAAGGCCATTTCGATCTGAGTAAGTTTCAGCTCGTGGATTTTTTTAAAACCCAAGACCTGGATTTTGACACGCATACCATAATTCGCAGAGAACTTCTAGCCTCGGGTAAGTCTAGGGCCTTTGTCAATGATACTCCAGTGAACTTACAAGTGTTGAACGCGCTAGGGGTTCACCTTATAGATATACACAGTCAAGGGCAACAGTCTGCAGTAAACACCACTGCCTTTAAGTTCGAGCTGATAGATCTGATCGCAGGAAACCAAGAATTGTTGTCGGCTTACAGATCGTCTTTTACCGCTTACAAAGAGGCCAACAAGGCACTAGAAACACTTAAGGAAGCCCAGGCTGCTGCCCATAAAGAATTTGATTACAATAAATTCTTGCTCTCAGAATTGCAAGAACTTCAATTAGATAAATTAGACGAAGCCGCGATAGATCAGGAATACGAAACCCTGTCTAATGTAGAGCGGATCCAAGAGCTCTTAGGCGGAGTGCTTCAAGCGCTGAGTGCCGAAGATGTGGGTGCTAGTGTAGGGCTGGCTGCGGCCAACCAACAGTTACAACAACTGGCCAAGGTATCTCCCTTATTCAAAGAAGCCGCGGAGCGTATGTTGTCCTTGCAAATAGAGTTGGAGGACTTGGAGTCGCATTTGTTCGAGCAACAAGAACAAATCGAGAGCGACCCAGAGCGCTTAGCAAGTTTGGAAGAGATTACCCGTAGCCTCTACGATTTAAAACGCAAACACGCCGCAACTACAGTGGAGGAGTTAATTGCAAAGCGACACGAGTTAGAGCAACTGGTTACTTTGGTAGAAGATCAATCGGACCAACTAAAGGCTGCGCAGCAAAAATTACAAGCCGCTAAAACAACAATGGACAGCTACGCAGACCAATTGTTCAAAGCGAGAAAAGCAGTCATCCCACAAGTTTGCGAAACCGTGAACAAACAGCTGCAAATGTTAGAGATGCCTGCAGCGAATTTTGTGGTAGCCCAAGAGGTTGCAGCGCCGAATAATTACGGACACGAAAATCTGTCGTTCCTTTTTAGTGCAAATAAAGGTATAGCACCAGGGCCTTTGCAAAAAATAGCCTCGGGCGGAGAGCTTTCACGAGTTATGCTGGCTTTAAAGGCACTTATGGCCAAACACACCAATTTGGCAACTTTGATCTTTGACGAGATCGATACAGGAGTATCCGGAGAGGTGGCCAACCGCATTGCAGATATCATGCAACAGATGTCTAGGTCCATGCAATTGGTGAGCATTACCCATCTGCCACAGGTTGCAGCAAAAGGGAATCATCACTTTAAAGTTTACAAGCGAGACACCGATATGGGTGTGAGCACACAAATGAAAGCGCTAACACAAGAAGAACGCGTGGTAGAGATAGCGCAAATGCTCGGCGGGCAACAATTGTCCGAAACCGCATTGAATCACGCGAAAGAATTAATGAATTAACTATTTTTGACCGCATAAAACACCAACCTATGTCTTACAATTTATTAGCTGGAAAAAAGGGAATTATTTTTGGCGCCTTGGATGAGAACTCCATAGCCTGGAAAACTGCAGAAAGAGTACACGAAGAAGGCGGAAGCTTTGTGCTTACTAACGCTCCAATTGCCATGCGCATGGGGCAGATCAATGCCCTGGCAGAAAAGACCAATTCTCAGATCATCCCGGCAGATGCTACGTCTTTAGAGGATCTGGAAAAGCTTGTCGACGGAGCAATGGAAGCCCTAGGCGGCAAATTAGATTTTGTACTCCATTCTATTGGAATGTCTGTAAACGTGAGAAAAGGCAAAGCCTATACCGATCAGAAATACGATTGGACCCACAAAGGTTGGGACGTTTCTGCGCTGTCTTTCCACAAGGTTATGCAGACGCTTTATCAAAAAGACGCCATGAATGAATGGGGGAGTATAGTGGCGCTGAGTTATATGGCAGCCCAACGTGTTTTCCCAGATTATAACGATATGGCAGACAATAAGGCCTATTTGGAATCCATTGCGCGTAGCTTTGGTTATTTCTTCGGAAAGGACAAGAAAGTTAGAGTGAATACTATTTCTCAGTCTCCAACCCCTACAACTGCCGGACAAGGAGTTAAAGGATTCGATGGATTCATTGCGTATGCCGAGAAAATGTCTCCTTTAGGAAATGCAACGGCATTAGACTGTGCGAACTATACGGTAAGCCTGTTTAGTGACTTGACAAAAAGAGTTACGTTGCAGAATCTTTATAACGATGGCGGCTTCTCCAATACTGGAGTGAGCAATGAAGTAATGGAAGCCTTTATGAAGGAGGAATAAAATAGATATTCCTAATTGCACATAGAATTTGGTTATATTAAATATTAGTGTAACTTTGAGTTTAAGTTTAAACTAAATCATGTGATATGAAAAAAATTACTTTATTGTTTTGTGCGGCATTATTCTCAGCTGGAATGACTGCACAAGTTGTAACAGAAGACTTTGATGCTGGTCTACCAGCAGGATGGTCTACTGCAGTGAACACCGGATCTTGTGACTGGTTCAATGGTGCTGATATGCCAACTGGTCCAGATTTCGCTACTCCAGCAATGTACTTTGACGATGACGCTTGTGGTAACGGAGCTGATGCTTCTAACACTACTTTGTTCTCTGATGTATACGATCTTACCGGCGTTACAAGTAGTGTAACTATTACTTATGACGTAGCGTTCCAAGAAGTTGCTTCTGGTGAGACTTTTACTGCTGAAGTAAACGCAGGAGCTGGATGGGAAACCCTCGCTGTTTACGATGTTGACCTTCCGGACATTCTTTCTGAGTCTTTCACTGGTACAGCTTCTAACGCAGACTTCCAAGTTCGTTGGACTTATGATGATGGTGGCGGAGCCTGGGGATGGCACGGTGGTGTAGACAACTTTACGTTGGACTACGTACTTAGCACTGATGACAACCAGATTGCTGGATTCAGCATGGTTCCTAACCCAGCTGTTGATGTAGTAACTGTAAGAGCTCAGAATGAGATCCAAGCTGTTACTTTCTTCAACATCCTTGGACAAAAGGTTCTTGAGGTTGCTCCTAACGCACTTTCTCAAGAGATCAACGTTGCTGCTCTTAAGGCAGGAGTTTACATTGTAAACGTAGTGTCTGACGATCAACAAGGTTCTTACCGTTTGATCAAGCAGTAAGCTGACTAAACAAAACAAAGAAATTTGGAAAGCCACCCACTGGGTGGCTTTTTTTTTTGTTTTCAAGTCTCTCAGACTTTTCACGATTGGTTAAAAAATTGTTCTTTTGTGTCAGCATGAAGAGAGCCTACAGTTTTATTATTCCAGTTTATAATCGTCCCGATGAGATCGACGAGCTTTTAGCGAGTATGGTGTCTTTTACAACGGATATACCTTTTGAAGTTTGTATCATTGAAGATGGTTCTCAACAGGACAGTAAGGCTGTTGTAGAGCGCTATAAGGATAAGCTTACTATAAATTATCACTACAAGGATAATTCCGGTCCTGGCCCATCAAGGAATTATGGCATGAAAGTCGCCAAGGGTAATTACTTCATAATTTTAGATTCTGATGTGATCATGCCTGCAGATTATCTAGATGTCGTGGAGGCAGCACTCACGACTGATTATTTGGATTGTTTTGGAGGAGCCGATGCGGCGCATGAATCATTTAGCAATTTGCAAAAGGCCATAAACTACAGTATGACCAGTTTTTTGACCACGGGAGGTATTCGCGGTAAGAAAAAAGCTGTTCAAAACTTTGAGCCAAGAAGTTTCAATATGGGAATTTCCAAGGCGTGCTTTGCTGCCGTAGGCGGATTTGGCAAGATACATCCTGGAGAAGATCCTGACCTTTCTTGGCGGATAAAGAAAGCTGGATTCAAAACCGGATTCATCGCTGGTGCAGCAGTATTTCACAAGCGCAGGATCTCTTGGTCAAAATTCAAACAACAGGTGACCAAGTTTGGTTTGGTAAGACCTATATTGAATACTTGGCATCCGGAATCCAGAAAGATAACCTTTTGGTTCCCTACACTATTTATTTTGGGCTTAGTGGCAAGCCTGATCTTTTTGATTCTCGGATATTGGTGGTTTGGTGCTTTATATGCCTTCTATTTTTGCTTATTGCTCATACATGCAACCATCTTAAACAAAAGTCTTAGTATAGGACTTATGGCCCTGTGGGCGACTTGCGTTCAATTCTATGGCTACGGCATGGCATTCTTAAAAAGTTTTTGGCAGGTTCGCATGCTTAAGAAAGATCCGAAGCAGGTATTTCCGCATCTATTTTTTAAGTAACTTTTACCCATGACGGCGGCAGAACGACAAAAACATAAATCGGGCAAGGGAAATATCAATTCCTTTGTTTTCTTTTTGATTTTGGCCACGCTTTTCTGGGTGTTGACCAAATTCTCCAAGCAATACCAGCAAGATATTCAGGCTGAGGTGGAGTTTGTGAACATGCCTGCCAATACCATGGTCAGTGATGCGGCAAGCACGATCCCTATACGAGTGAGTGCCTCTGGATTTGAGTTTTTGTACTATAAGCTCAGCAAGCCTAAACTTTCTATTGATCTTAGTACAATCAGTCCGAATGAGCAAGCTCGCTGGACGATCTCCAAGCAGAATTTAGAGAACCTTGCGACCATTCAACTGAAGCATCCCGTCACCGTGCTAACAGATAAATCATCTTTAGAGCTTCCTCTAAGGGATTTGGGCCAGCGAAGAGTGGCAGTGCAGGCTCGTGTGGATTATACATTTAAAGAGGGTTACTCTTATTTAGCTCCTTTAGCGATCAGTCCGGATTCGGTTACTGTAATAGGCCCGGAAAATCAGATTTTAAAAGTCACCAACTTACTGACAGAACCCGCCTCATTTAAGGAGTTGGATGAGGGAATAGAAGGGACACTAAAGATAAACCTACCTAAGGAGCTTTCTGGGGTTAAAGTAGACCCGGAAGAGGTCACCTATCGCATGGAAGTGCAAGAGTTCATCGAGAACGAAGTTCTCGTGCCCATTACACTTGTTGGGAACGATCAGCAACAAGGGATACAGTTGTTTCCTTCGTCGGTAACGGTGCGATACACGATTAATTTTTCGGATTATAAATCTGTACAACCGGCGGATTTTAAAGTGGTTTGTGATCTGTCTAAAGTTGAACCGGGCGGGAAGTATCTGATCCCTGAACTTATTGATTTCCCTGATGGAGCCCGACGCTTAAGTATAAGCCCAGATCAAATTGAATTTATTGCCATACAATAAGATGATGATCCTTGGACTTACAGGAGGAATAGGAAGTGGGAAAACCACTGTTGCTCGCTTTTTTGAAGCTCTGGGAGTCGCAGTTTATTACGCAGACGATAGGGCCAAACGCTTGATGGTACAAGATCAAGACCTGGTGGCATCAATTAAATCATTACTCGGTCAAGAAGCCTATACAACAGACGGACGTCTCAATCGTGCTTTTATTGCCAGTAAGGTCTTTGCCGATGCAGAATTGCTCCAACAACTCAATCAGTTGGTCCATCCTGCGGTGGGGCGAGACTTTAGCAAGTGGGCGCAAGAGCAAGAAGGTTCTTATGTACTCAAAGAAGCCGCGATCTTGTTTGAAAACGGAAGCTACAAACAAGCAGATAAGAATATCTTGGTCACGGCTCCTTTAGAAACTAGACTAGAACGCGTCATGAAACGCGATGGAGCGACCCGCGAAGCCGTCTTAGCAAGAATGGAGCATCAATGGCCAGATGAGCAGAAAATACCACTCGCAGACTTCGTTATTGAAAACATTGATCTTGAGGAGACTAGAAAGCAAGTAAATTCGCTCCATAAGCAGCTTATTTCCTTCAAAAAATAGACGAACGGACATTTTTGTTAACATTTGGTTAAACGGAAACGGCCCGGGCCTTAAAAGAGGTACTTTTGAACAATGAACAAAAGACTGTTTGTCATACTCATTGTATTCATGAGCGTTGCACTATTGGGGATTATCTTCGTGCAGGCGTATTGGATCAATAATTCCTTCCAGACCAAGCAGGAGCAATTCACCAAAGATATTCGCCAGGTGATGATCGCTGTTTCTCAGGACATACAACTTTTTGAACAGGAGCAGATCTACAATGCTATCGTTGCCCTAGAAGAGAACTTCGAAGAGCCGGATTCCACTAAGATCACAGAGATCGTTTATCGCCGTATTGACGAAGACAAGAATGAGGTCTTTATATTCAGCAACGGTATTGTCCAGCGCGATTATAAGCTTTCTCCAAGCTTTCTGGATATAGGCATGGACTCAATCGCTTTTAGAAGCTTGGTGAACGAACAGGTTACCACTACCATTACTCCAGGGATAGACGGCGCTGCACCGATTAAGTCGGAGAATAAGACTTATAAGCGAATGAACGAGCTTGAGATGGCAGTTATTTCCGAAATAGCGCTCAAGGTCTCTGAAAAGATCCCGATTCATCAAAGGGTAAGCCCAGAGCTAATTGAAAGGATGATCGATAAAGAACTTCGCAAAAAAGGGATGCGCACCAGTTATGAATACGGGGTATACAGTAATCAATTGGCAACAAAGGTCCGCTCCAGAGATTTTGATATAAATGCGCCCTCTACATTTGGGGTTCCGATGTTTATCGATCAAAATGATAATTTCAATTACCAGTTGTTTGTCACTTTTGACAACACTCGCAAGGAACTTTTTGGTTCTATAGTTGGGATCTCGGTGCTTTCTATACTGTTCACGGCCATTATCATTTTGGCTTATTGGTATGCAATCTCTCAACTTATTCGTCAGCGTCAGATCTCACAGATCAAGACGGATTTCATAAACAACATGACCCACGAATTCAAAACGCCGATTGCCACTATTAATTTGGCACTAGACGCTCTGAAGAATCCTAAAGTGGCCCAAGACGATGATTTTAAACAGCGCTATCTAAAAATGATACGCGATGAGAATAAGCGTATGCATGCCCAAGTGGAGAATGTGCTGCGTATTTCGCGTTTGGAGAACAAATCCATCAATCTAAAGAAAGAAAGAGTAAAACTACACGACATAGTAGAAGATGCTATTACCAGTGTTTCTCTTATGGTAGAGGACAGAGGCGGATATATCAAAACGCATTTCAATGCGCAGAAATCGTCCATTTTAGGAAATGATTTCCACCTGACCAACGTTTTTGTCAATATGCTTGACAATGCGATCAAATACTCAGAAGGAGCGCCTAAAATTGACGTTTATACCGAATTGGGCAAGAATACCATTTTGGTCAAGATCGTTGACCAAGGGATAGGAATGTCCAAATCGGCACAAAAACAAATCTTTGAAAAATTCTACCGGGAACATACCGGAAACATACACAACGTAAAAGGACACGGCCTTGGACTGGCTTATGTAAAACGAATCTTGGACGACCATCAAGCAACGGTCTATGTAGAAAGTGAGCGCGGCAAGGGAAGTACCTTTAGTATAAAATTTCAATTAATCTCTTAATTATGGAAACGGAAAATAAAAAAATCTTATTGGTCGAAGACGACCCGAATTTTGGAACAGTCCTTAAGGACTACCTAGCGATGAACGAGTACGATGTAACCCACGCCAAGAATGGTATGGAAGGCTTCGAAAAGTTCAAGAAAGACAATTTCGATCTTTGCATCTTAGATGTGATGATGCCTTATAAGGACGGATTCACTTTGGCTAAGGAGATTCGCGAAAAGAACAAAGACGTGCCGATCATCTTCTTGACCGCCAAGGCACTTAAAGAGGATGTCCTGAAAGGATATAAAGTAGGAGCAGATGACTATCTGAACAAGCCTTTCGACTCTGAGGTACTCTTAATGAAGATCAAGGCGATCATCCAACGCAAGGCTACAGATTCCTTATCGGACAGCAAACAGTTCGAATTCCAGATCGGAAAGTTCCACTTGAATTCAAAACTGCGCTTTTTGTCTTACAACAAAGAGGAGCCAAGCAAGCTTTCTCCAAAAGAGAACGATCTGTTGCGCTTATTGGCCTTGCACAAGAACGACCTTATGCCACGTGAATTAGCCTTGACCAAGATCTGGAGAGACGATAACTATTTTACCTCTCGTTCAATGGACGTTTATATTGCTAAGCTGCGTAAGTATTTGAGCAAAGACGACGGTGTTGAGATTCTAAACATTCACGGAGAAGGATTCCGTTTGGTGGTAAAAGACGAAGTAGAGAACTAGGATCTTTGTAGTTCTTTATGTTGTGCTGCTAAGGCTGAGACGATCTCGGCCGTAGGAGTTTGATAATCGAACCATTGGATCTGAGGATCTTTTCTAAACCAAGTGAGTTGCCTTTTGGCAAATCGCCTCGTGTTTTGTTTTATAGCGTCTATGGCGTCCTGTAGCGGTGTATCCGTTTCCAAGTGACCGATCAGTTCGCGATAACCCACCGTTTGTAAAGCGTTGAGATCCTTAAACGATAACAGGCCTTTTACTTCTTGTAAGAGGCCTTCTTGTATCATAATATCTACGCGCCTGTTAATGCGGTCGTAAATGAGTTCCCGCTCTGCGGTTAGGCCTAACTTTATCGTTTTGAATGCCCTTTGTTTTGGTTGCTGATTTCTAAAGCTGCTAAAGGTCTTTCCAGTTTGTTGAATTACTTCTAAAGCGCGTATTAATCGATGCGGATTTTGTAGGTCAACTTCGCTGTAGTACTCCGGATCCTTTTGCTGCAGCTCATCTTGAAGGCTCGCTATTCCTTCATTTTTGAGTTGCTGATTGAGCGCATCTCGTACTCCTGGAGCTATTTCTGGGAATTCATCTAAACCCTTGGTCACTGCATCCACATAGAGTCCGGAGCCGCCTACCAGGACTACCACTGGGTGCTCTTTGAATAACTCATCTAATAGGGCAATGGCGTCTCGCTCAAAATCTCCAACAGAATAGGAATCGGTAATACTGAGGTGTTGAATGAAGTGGTGGGGCGCAGCCGCTAACTCTTCAGGGCTCGGAACTGCTGTCCCTATGCACATCTCTTTAAAGAATTGCCTGGAATCTGCAGAGATAATTTCTGTATTGAAATGCTGGGCCAGTTGTACAGCTAAAGCCGTTTTGCCTATTGCTGTTGGCCCTACAACACAGAGCAGTACGCCTTGGCTATTAGCACTCATTAATTATTCGTCGTTTGGGTGCAAGTCTTCTCCGCAGTTAAAACAATGCTTGGCATTATCTCTATGGTCAGATTTACCACAGTTGGAACAACTTTGGGTATTGGTATGTACTACTTTAGTATTTCTGGCATATTCAGCACTGATAATTCCGGTAGGAACAGCAATGATCCCATAACCCATGATCATGATCAGCGCAGAAAGGAATTGCCCAAGCGGCGTAATCGGTGCGATGTCTCCATAACCCACAGTAGTTAGGGTTACGATACACCAATAGATACTTATTGGAATGTTCTTAAAACCGCTTTCTTCGCCCTCTATAAAGTACATGAGCGTTCCGGCAATGATAGAAACAATGAGTACCGCAAAGAGAAAAATAGAGATCTTAGCCCAAGAATGCTGGATGGCACGTACCAGTTTATTGGATTCTCCTACATAGCGCGTCACTTTTAGAATTCTAAATATCCGCAGCAAACGCAAAGCACGAACCGTCACTAAGGCTTGTGTTCCTCCCAAAAAAAGCGATAAATACAGGGGAATAGTCGCTAGAAAGTCTATGATGCCGTAAAAGCTAAAGATATAGCGAGACGGCCGTTTGATACTGATGATCCGTAAAATGTATTCAATCGAAAAAAAGATCGTTATGATCCATTCGCCTACATACAGCTCGTCATGATACTTGGCGTCTATAGATTCCACACTCTCCATCATCACAAAGACAATACTGAGTACGATCAATATCAACAAGATCACGTCAAAGGTCTTACCAGAGGCCGTATCGGCCTCGTAGATCACCTCGTGGATGCGACTGCGCCAGCGCGCTGTTTTCTTGGGTTTATAGTCCTTCACCCTGTAAATTTAAGAGAAAAAATGAGCTAGTTAAAATTTGAGCCGTTTTGTAGCTTCTCTAGCGGAATGATCTTGAGCACCTTTTTCCTTCTTAAAAAGGAGTGAATAATGTGCTGCGCATCCCGATTGTCTTCCATAGGAGAGATGATACTGCGGAGAATTTCCAGGTTGTTGATTTGGTAATTGAGGTTAAAAAAACCAAACCCGCGGTAAACACCGTCTTCTATCAATATCACAGAGCGCTCATCTACCTCTCGGCCGTGATCTATAATGACCATATTCTGATTCTCATAGCTGTGCATGGCCAAATAGCGCTCTACACGAGCATTGTACTGGTTTACAGGTTCTTCTCCTATACAGGCTCCGAAGCACTCTTTGATCGTGTGCAAAAAGCAAGGTCCGCTGGTTTTGTGAAGTCCCGTGTGTTTCTGACAGAGCTGATGCTGCTCAGTGATCTTAAAGAGTTGTGATTTGGCCTGCTGATAATTGGTGAAAGTGGTTATGGCAGGTTTGTCCAAATTGGTCTTTTCGATCTTGAATTGCAGATAACCCGCCTCGTCTTTAGTTAGCCCTAACTGATAATTGTAGATCGTCTTGCGCAAGGCCCGATTATAGCGCGGCTTGTTGCGTTTTATTTCTTCGGATTCTTTAAGCTGAGCTATTAAGTCACTTCCGGTTGCCTCATAGCTTACCGCAGCAACTTCCAGTTGAATTTTTTTGGACTTTCTATTGTCAGAGGTAAAGTGCTGGTTCAAGCGTTTTTTAATGTTCCGACTCTTGCCAATATAAATGATACTCCCATCTTCTCGGTGCATATAATACACTCCGGTCACAGAAGGGGTGGCTTCTATCATGTCCAGCAGTTTGGGTTCTAACTGTCGCTTGGCCTCCATACGCACGGTTTGACTGATGATCTCTTTTTTCTGATCCTTGCTGAGCAGGAGTTTAAAAAGTGTCACCGTCGCCTTAGCGTCGCCTGCAGCCCGATGCCTGTCACTTAAAGGAATACCCAAGGAGCGTACCAGTTTACCCAAACTGTAAGAAGGCATGTCTGGGATCAGTTTTTTAGCCAACTCCACTGTACATAGGGATTCGCGTTGGTAATCGTAACCAAGCCTGTCGAATTCAGTACGCAAGATTCGCGTGTCGAATTGAGCATTATGAGCCACCAAAATACAGCCTTCGGTGATCTCAATGATACGCTTTGCCACTTCGTAAAACTTAGGCGCATTGCGCAGCATTTCATTGTTTATCCCAGTTAGATTTACCACAAAAGGTTGGATCTTCCGCTCGGGATTCACCAAACTGATAAACTGATCTACGATCTCGTGGCCGTCAAACTTATAAATGGCGATCTCGGTAATACCTTCTTCATTGTATTTCCCTCCAGTGGTCTCTATGTCTAAAATCGCGTACATCAATGGTAATTACGGGCGCCAAAAATGGCACTCCCTACGCGGATCATGGTACTGCCCGCTGCAATGGCTATCGGGTAGTCGCCACTCATCCCCATGGAGAGAACGTGAAAGGCTTCAGATTGTTGGTATTGGTCGTATTTTTCTTTTAAAATGCCGAATTCACGACGAAGCTGCTGCTCGTCCTCGGTAAAAGTAGCCATGCCCATTAGGCCGACTATACGGATATGATCGAGTTGCAGTTCTTTTTTCTGGGCTAATAGGGATCCCAAATCCGCAGGAGGAAGGCCAAACTTACTTTCTTCCGAAGCGATCTTTAATTGGATCAAACAGTCTATCACCCGTTCGTGCTTTTTAGCTTGTTTATTGATCTCCTTGAGCAACTTCAGGCTGTCTACGGCATGAATTAGACTCACAAAAGGCGCCATATACTTAACCTTGTTGGTCTGCACGTGCCCAATCATATGCCATTCAATGTCCTTTGGAAGCTGCTCCCATTTGGCCGCCATTTCTTGGATCTTGTTCTCACCAAAGATCCGTTGTCCGGCATCGTAGGCTTGTTGGAGATCTCTGGTAGGCTTCGTCTTAGATACTGCAACTAGTGTTACATGCTCAGGGAGCTTTTCCTTGAATTGCTTTATGTTTTCTGCTATGCTCATTAAAACTCGTAAATGGTTATGCCCGATCGTAATTTGGGCATTATATAAGTACTTTTAGGCGGCATAGTTAGTTGCTCGTCGGCCACTGCTTTTAATTCTTCGATATTTACAGGAACCATGCTGAATCCCACAGCAAATTTACCAGAATCTACAGCATCTTTGATGTTGAACTTTCCTTCGCGTTCACTGTGGTAACTCAAGCGTTTGTCTGTTCGCGGGTCTTTGATTCCTAATATTGGCTGTAAAATAGTATCTAAGAGCAGTTGTGAGTCCAATGCCTGCAATGCATCTTGAAATTCCACTTTGAATTTTCTCAAATAAAGCGAATAGAATTCTCCGTCCAAATACATCCCAAAATGATGCTTCTTACTCGGAGCATATGGGCTTACCCCGCGATTCTCTATACGGAAAAATTCATCCAACTTAATGAGTAAGGCCTCTTTGCTCAAGCCATTGAGATCTTTAACCATGCGATAAAAGGCTTCAATCCGCAGATCGCTCTCCGGAATTAGAAAGCTCATAAAGAAATTGTAGCTGTCTTGCCCTTCTCCCAAAGGATTTTCTTGCATCTGCTCCGCCAAACGAACGGAACTCGCGCACCGGTGATGCCCGTCTGCAATATAGATCTGTTGCATGGCTGCGAAGCAAGACCTTATGCCTTTTACATGTGCCGCTTCACTTACCGGCCATAAATAGTGCGTATCTCTAAAGGTGGTGGTGAATTCATATTCCGCTCGGACTTGCACTACCTGATCCATGATCTCTTCCAAGGGATCGTTGGGTGGATAGGTAAGCAGGATGGGCTCCGCATTGAAACCTACCGTATGTAGGTATTCTGTAAAGAGTGTCTCTCGCTGAGCCAAAGTGTCTTCGTGTCGCTTCACGACATTGTTTTGGTAATCTTCAGTGCTTACCGCAGCAATGATACCGCGGTAGGTATGTCCATCTCTATCTATGATCTGGTATACGTAATAGCAGGGCTGCGGATCTTGAATAAGATTGCCCTCTTCTTTGAATTCCAGATAGCGGTTTCGAACCATCTCAAAACGTTCCTGGCCAGAGAGTTTTTTCTGGTATTTGAAGCCCGGATTGATGATGTGCAAAAACGAGAACGGATTGGCTTTCATTCGCGCATTCCGTTCACTGGGTAAGTAGGTGTCATAAGACCTACTCACCATAATGCTGACCAGTTCGCGTGCCGGCCGAACTGCGGCAAAAGGACGAACATCAGCCATAAATTAAGAAAACATTGCTGCGACCTTTTCGGCCTTGCGACTTTCCGAATAATCGTAGAAGCCCTCTCCGCTCTTAACTCCTAATTTTCCTGCCATAACCATGTTTACAAGCAGTGGGCAAGGAGCGTATTTCGGATTCTTAAAGCCTTCGTACATCACATTTAAGATAGAAAGACAAACATCCAGACCAATAAAGTCGGCCAATTGTAAAGGTCCCATTGGATGGGCCATTCCAAGTTTCATAACCGTATCGATCTCTTGAACTCCTGCAACACCATTGTAAAGGGTTTCAATAGCCTCGTTGATCATTGGCATCAAGATACGGTTGGCTACAAAACCAGGGTAGTCATTTACCTCTACAGGCACCTTATTCAGCTTTTTAGAGATCTCCGCTACGGTGTCGTAGGTTTCTTGACTGGTGTTGTATCCTTTAATGATCTCTACCAATTTCATGATCGGTACAGGGTTCATAAAGTGCATCCCGATAACCATATCTGGTCTCGAGGTCGCTGCCGCGATCTGTGTAATGGAGATCGATGAGGTGTTGGTCGCTAATATGGTATCGTCCGGACACAATTTGTCCAAGTCTTGAAAGATCTTCAGTTTCAGGTTAACATTCTCTGTAGCCGCTTCAACAACTAGGCTTGCGTATTCCACACCTTCTTCTAGGCTGGTGTAAGTGGTGATGTTCCCAAGGGTACGCGCCTTGTCTTCTTCGCTGATCTTCTCTTTGGCTACCATACGATCAAGATTCTTGGTGATCGTGGCCATTCCTCTGTCTAAAGAGGCTTGAG
Source organism: Gilvibacter sp. SZ-19 (assembly GCF_002163875.1). GTDB lineage: Bacteria > Bacteroidota > Bacteroidia > Flavobacteriales > Flavobacteriaceae > Gilvibacter. The sequence continues at coordinate 2,473,561 of NZ_CP019333.1, forward strand.
AAATATCTATCAGTTGTACTTTATAATCGAATTGGGCAAAAGTGTGGGCAATTCCGTTACCCATGGTTCCTGCACCTATTACGGCTACGTTTTTCATATATGAAGTTCTTAGTTGTTAAAGTTTTCAATGACCTGCATGGCTAAGCGCAGTGCTTCGGTGCCTTGATGCAAGCTCACTATAGGCGTTTTATCATCTTTGATCGCCTCTGCAAAAGTATTGAGTTCGTCTAGGATGGCATTGTTGGGTGTTACCTCCGGATTGTCAAAATAGATTTGCTTTTTGTCACCATCTGCATTGGTGAGTATCATGGCAAAGTCGTCTGGAGTCTCTGGAGCATCCATCATTTTTACAACTTCGCATTTCTTTTCTAAGAAGTCTACAGAGATGTATGCATCCTTCTGAAAGAAACGACTCTTGCGCATATTCTTAAGTGAAATTCTGCTAGCAGTTAAATTCGCGATACAGCCGTTCTCGAATTCGATTCGCGCATTAGCGATATCTGGGGTAGAACTTATAACAGAAACTCCGTTTGATGTAACCGATTTAACCGGTGATTTAACCACACTCAAGATCACGTCGATATCATGGATCATCAGATCCAATACAACAGAAACATCTGTACCTCTCGGGTTGAATTCTGCCAAACGATGGCTTTCAATGAACATGGGGTTGTCAAATCGATCTACCACCGCTCTAAAAGCAGGATTGAAGCGTTCTACCTGCCCAACTTGACCACGAACTTTGTGCTTTTTAGCCAAAGCCCTTAACGCCTCAGCTTCTTCTACCGTTGTAGTGATCGGCTTTTCAATGAACAAATGCTTGCCAGCCTCAATGACCTTTTTGGCCGTTTCAAAGTGATATAAGGTAGGAGTAACTACATCTACCATGTCACAATCGGCAATTAAGGCCTCTAAGCTTGGGTATGCTTTATACCCAAACTCCTCTGTAATAGCTGCAGCCTGTTTAGGGTCCGCATCGTAGAACCCCATCAACTCGTATTGATCGGATTCTTGCAAAAGTCTTAAATGGATCTTTCCCAGATGCCCCGCACCTGCAACACCGGCTTTAAGCATAGTCTTTGATTGTTGATTTTGACTGATCTCAGAGCGAATTGTGCCCTAGCGATCACACCTACAAAAATAGCATTTATTCCGCGAACTTCACAGGATAAATCGGCTGTGATTTTTGCAGGAAAACTTTTTGTTCGTTTTCTTTGTGAGACTCAAATTAACCGTGAAAGATTCCTTTAAACATCAAGGCAAACGCAAGCAATTGGTCGAGGTGATCAAAGCCAAAGGCATAGCAGATCCGGCAGTTTTGAACGCTATCGGCAAGATCCCTAGACATTTGTTCATGGATTCCAGCTTTTTAGACCACGCTTATGTGGATAAGGCTTTTCCCATTGCTGCAGACCAGACCATTTCTCAGCCTTATACGGTCGCGCGTCAAAGCGAACTGCTTCAGGTCAAGCCTGGAGATAAGATTTTAGAGATTGGAACAGGAAGTGGTTATCAAACCGCTGTGCTTATGGAAATGGGCGCAACGGTCTTTACCATTGAGCGTCAGAACGAACTCTTCAAAAAGGCGCAACTCTTTTTGCCTAAATTGGGTTATCGCCCCAAACGACTGATTTTTGGAGACGGTTATAAAGGCTTGCCAGAGTTCGCTCCCTTTGATGGGGTGATCGTTACCGCCGGAGCTCCTTTTGTACCCAAACCACTGATGGCGCAGCTGGCCATTGGCGGCCGCTTGGTGATTCCAGTAGGCGAGAAGGTACAGATCATGACGGTCTACACCCGCGAATCCGAAACTAAATTCGTCAAGAAAGAATACGGCGAGTTCCGCTTTGTACCGCTTTTGGAGGATAAGAACTAGATATCAGTGTTTAGTATTTAGATGCTAGTTTTTAGTGGCTTATTTATTCAAGCAAAGCAATTCACTACATGTTTAATGTTTACCAAGTGCTGACTACTGCCGTAGGCTCTGCAGTTCTAGGCATAGCTTTCTTTGAAGTGAAAAGGCTAATGTAAATAATCGAGAGCTATTGTGCTTTTAGTGTCGCTAGCTATTTACAAACGACAATAATGGATTCATGAATTCAGAGGTAGCGTGTTTTTTAAACCTTGAAAAATGGACTAATTTAAAATTGGGGAGGGGCTGAAAGCCCCGTACAGAAAGCTAAAGCCTAAATCCGCAAGAATACGAATAGCCTCCTATTACCTCAAACTCTGCAACTCCACCTGCAATTCGGTAAGCATCTGTGCAATGCTGCTTATTTTAAGCTCTTGGGCGTCGTATTCCTGGGTGTTGATGGAACAAGTGAATTCCCAAAGCTCCACGATCTCTGCAGCCGGAACCTCAAAGGCCTCATAGGCTTTGTTGTCTGAGACTAAACGAATGCTCCCTTGGGTCTTTAAATTGTTTTCCACACGTTTATAGGTGATCCCGTTGTTAAGGGTCACCACCACATAAGTGGTTCCATTTTTGATGTCGTCTAGACTTTCCACAAAGCGCGCTACGACATAAGAACCGTCTTTAAGCGGCAGCATGGAATCTCCTTTAATAGGGAAGGCGCGGTGTTTTCCGGTAGGCAAGAAAGGCAGTTTGATCTTTTCCAGCTGTTCTATGTATTCCGGATCATCATAGCCCAGCAAATAACCTGCAGAAGCCTTTACAGGCACCACTTCAATAACATTCTCGTTGGTCTCGTCCACCTGAATAGGGAACAGCACCCGTTGTTGCCCGATCTCAATGAAGGAATGATCTTGAGCACTGGTCAGATCGTTCTTGATCAAAATATCTACAGGAATCTTAAAGAGATCAGAAAAGGCTACCAGCATGGCAATGGGCGGTTCTGAGCGGCCTTCTTCATAAGAACCGATACGCGAACGCGGTACTTGCAGCTCTTCTGCGAACTGTTCTTGAGTGAGTCCGCGGAGCTTGCGCAGGTGTCTGATGTTTTTGTGAATAATTTTATTCATTTGCTACAAATATAAGCAATAATTACTACAAATGATAGCTAATTTTGAAATGTGTTTCTCAATACCCATACATACTACAGTTTGCGCTACGGCACTTTTGCTCCGGAACCCTTGTTGGAAGCGGCTTCCAGCCTAGGGATACAGCAAATGGCCTTTACCGATATAAACAATGTTTCGGCCTGCTTTGACCTGCTTAGATTGAGTCAGAAATACGGCATAAGACCGGTAGTTGGTGTGGATTTTAGAAACGGGGCCGAGCAGCAATTCATCGCCTTGGCTAAAAGCCACGAAGGCTTTGCACAGATCAACCGCTATCTGTCTCATTTTTTACACGAAGATCTACAGATCCCTGCACGGGCAGCCACACTTAAAGACAGTTTTATAATCTACCCTTTTGCGAGTTTTAAGGGAACCAAATTAGCCGAGCACGAGTTTTTAGGCGTCTGCCCTCAGGATCTGAACCGATTGAAATTTTCTCCCTGGCTTAAGCGCAAGCACAAGTTGGTGGCTCTGTATACCGTGAGTTTTGCGGGCAAGCGCAGTTTCAATACTCACAGGTTGTTACGGGCTATTGACAACAATACGCTTTTGAGCAAGTTGCCAGAATCTGAGCAAGGTCTGGAGACACATATTTTGTGTGCGCCTGAGGCTTTGCAGCAGCAATATGCAGCCTTTCCGTTTTTGTTAGACAACGCCACGGCTTTGTTAGAGGCTAGTCGTTTTGAGTTTGATTTTTCTAACGAGACGCCCAACAACCAAAGGACGTATACCGGCAATGCCGAGCTGGATTTTAGACTGCTCAAAAAACTGACCTATCAAGGTTTGGCCTACCGATATGAATCCGCAGACGACAAGATCCTAGACCGTATTCAAAAGGAACTGACCATAGTTAAAGAAATGGGCTTTGTCTCGTATTTCTTGATCAATTGGAAGATCTTAAAATACGCCCGTTCCAAAGGGTATTTCTATGTGGGGCGAGGCAGTGGTGCCAACAGTATAGTCGCCTATTTGCTGCGGATCACAGACGTTGATCCCATTGAGTTGGATCTCTACTTTGAACGATTCATAAATCTGTACCGCAAAAATCCGCCAGATTTTGATATCGACTTTTCTTGGAGCGACCGGGACGATGTGACTCAGTTCATTTTTAAACGTTTTCCCAACTGCGCCTTACTTACGGTCTACAACACCTTTAAATACAAGGCCGCTGTTCGTGAATTGGGGAAGGTCTTTGGCTTGCCCAAGGCGGAGATCGATCTGCTTTCTGCGGGCAGCTATGTCTTTGAGCAGTTGGATTCCCTTTCTCGTTTGGTGGTGACCTACAGCAAGCGCATTCAGGGCTTTCCCAACTATCTAGGAATCCATGCCGGAGGCATTCTCATTGCAGAAAAGCCCATACATTATTACACCGCTACCTTCATGCCACCCAAGGGTTTTCCCACCACGCAATTCGATATGGTGGTGGCAGAAGATATTGGCCTGTATAAGTTTGATATTTTGAGCCAACGCGGGCTGGGGAAGATCAAGGAGACCGTAGGTATTGTGGCCTACAATCGCCCCAAGCAAAAGCCCATAGACATTCATGATATCAAAGGCTTTAAAGAAGACGAGCGTATCAAATACCTGTTGCGCAATGCCAAGGCCATTGGGTGTTTCTATGTGGAATCTCCAGCCATGCGGATGCTACTTAAAAAGCTTCGGGTGGATGATTATTTAGGCTTGGTTGCTGCCAGTTCGGTGATCCGTCCCGGGGTTTCCAAGTCTGGAATGATGCGGGAATACATACTGCGCTACCGTTTCCCGGAAAGGCGTAAGGATGCCCATCCGATCTTACTAGACATCATGCCAGAGACCTACGGGGTTATGGTGTATCAAGAAGATGTGATCAAGGTGGCGCATTATTTCGGCGGATTGACTTTAGGCGAGGCTGATATGCTGCGCCGCGGAATGTCTGGGAAATTCCGTTCTCGGGAAGAGTTTGCCAAGGTGAAGGATCAATTCTTTATGAACTGCCGCAATGCCGGCAAACCCGATGCCTTGATCGCAGAGATCTGGCGACAGATAGAGAGTTTTGCCGGTTATGCTTTTGCCAAAGGGCATTCGGCTTCTTATGCGGTAGAGAGCTATCAGAGTCTGTATCTCAAGGCTTATTTTCCTTTGGAGTATATGGTAGCGACCATCAACAATTTTGGCGGTTTTTACCGCACGGAGTTCTATGTGCATGAGGCGCGGTTGCACGGCGGGATCATCGAGCCGCCCTGCGTGAACACCAGTAAGCACGAGACCATTATCAAAGGGAAACACATTTATCTGGGCTTTATGTTTCTGCACGCTTTTGAGAGTAATACGGCTAAGGCCTTGCTCAGTGAACGTGCGGCCAATGGCCCTTTTAAAAGCTTGGACGATTTTATAGAACGCGTGCCTGTAGGTATGGAGCAGCTCGCCATTTTGATCAAAATAGACGCCTTTCGTTTTACAGGAGTCAACAAGCGGGAACTGCTTTGGGAAGCCCATATGAAACTGGGTAAAACAGTGGTGGCAGAACCCATGCCGTCGCTCTTTAAGGCAGAGAAGGTCAATTATCAGACCCCAGAGCTCAGCACCACGGTTTTGGAGGATGCTTTTGATCAGATGGAGCTTTTGGGTTTTCCGCTGTGTTCGCCTTTTTTCTTGCTGCTGAATCCGGGTGGGAATACGCTGAGGGCCCGACAACTGATGGCCTACATAAGCAAGACCATAACCATAGAAGGCTATTTGGTGACCACCAAACGCACCAATACCACAGGCGGCAAAGGCATGTTCTTTGGGAACTTCTTAGACCGCGATGGCGATTTTATTGACACCGTACATTTCCCGCCGGTGGCCAAAAGATACCCCTTTAGGGGCAAGGGAATTTACCGAATCACGGGCGTAGTGATGGAAGAATTTGGATGTGTATCGGTAGAGGTGAGTAGGATGGAGCGTTTGCCCATCATTGCGGATCCGCGTTATGCCGATTCTAAAAAAGGATTGCGAATATGAACAGTGAACGCGCAATAGTACATATGGATCTGGACACCTTTTTTGTGTCCTGTGAGCGGCTATTAGACAGCCGATTGGAAGGAAAGCCGGTATTGATAGGCGGAACCACAGACCGTGGGGTAGTGGCTTCTTGCAGTTACGAGGCCCGTACCTTTGGGATACATTCGGCCATGCCTATGCGAATGGCCAAACAGCTTTGCCCGGAGGCGATAGTGTTGCGAGGGAACTCTGGGGTCTATTCTAAATTCTCTGATATGGTTACCGATGTGATTAAAGAGAGTGTCCCGCTTTACGAGAAGACCTCGGTAGATGAATTTTACATAGACCTCACCGGAACAGACCGCTTTTTTGGATGTCATAAAATGGCTTCGGAGCTGCGGGATCGGATCATCAAAGAGACGGGACTGCCCATTTCCTTTGGACTTTCTACCAACAAAACCGTTTCTAAGATCGCTACCGGAGAGGCCAAGCCCAACAATAAGATCCGGATAAAGAAAGGCAATGAGAAACCTTTTCTCTCGCCGCTTTCAGTGAGAAAGATCCCCATGGTGGGGGAGGTGACCTATCGTGCGCTCTGCGACTTAGGGATCAAACGGATCCAAACCATTCAAGAGATGCCTTTGGATATGATGGCCAGGGTCTTTGGCAAGAACGGGCAAGTGATCTGGCGTAAGGCCAATGGGATAGACCCTTCGCCAGTGGTGCAATATCACGAGCGCAAATCCATCTCTACAGAACGCACCTTTGATCGCGACACCACAGATCCGCAGAAATTAAAAGGAATATTGACCGCCATGGCGGAGAATCTCATTTACCAACTCCGCCGCGGCGATAAACTTACAGCCTGTGTTACGGTAAAGATCCGCTATTCGGATTTTCAGACCTATACTATGCAAAAGCGCATTCCTTACAGTGCGGCAGATCACAAGATACTGCCGGTGGTTATGGAGTTGTATAAAAAGCTCTACCAACGCAGACTTTTGGTACGTTTAATTGGTGTCCGATTCAGTCATCTGGTTTCTGGTGGGCATCAGATCGATCTGTTTCAAGACAACGAAAAGATCATTAATCTGTATCAGGCTATGGATAAGATGCGTGCCAGATATGGCGATCGGGCCGTGATCAAGGCTGCTGGTATGAATGCAAAGAGTATTGGACGATGGAATCCCTTTACCGGGGAACCGCCGCCGCTACTGGCCAACAGAAGACAATAAGCTAGTCGCGCTCAAAAGTAAAAACGGGTCCGTCTATGCATCCGTCAGAGATGACCACAACTCCGGAGGCATAATTGTCCATGATCAGCAGACCAATGGCATCACTACCTACATGAAAATAGCGATTGTCGTCGTAGTTGCAAACATTGTCATTCAAGGTATAATCATAAGTGCCAGGATCTAAACGGATGGAAGTTGCGCCTAAGGCTACTTCTACAACCACCTTTTGACTGGCAAAGTCAAAGGACCAGACTATCTCTCCAGTCTCGAACTCCTGAACCTCAGGGTTCATAGCACTGGGTTGGTAGGTCTTAAGACTAAAGGCCTCAAAACTAGGCGGAGCGCCATCGTCATCCGAAGAACAGTTCCACAAGACCGTTATTAAAACGAAAAGAGGAATTAATTTTTTCATAACAAGCATTTTAAAAAAGATGTAAAAATGCCTTTTTGGTTGCGTAAAAGACTTAATCTAAAAAGTCCAAGAACTTGAGGCCAAAGACAAAAATACCGTCGTTAACCCCATTCAGACTGGAGCGCACATAATCTATCCGCAGCAAACGATACTTACCCCAACCAATATTGTCCAAACCAACAGAATACTCGTAATAAGGCTTGTTGCCTACGGTACTCAACACATGCCCACCAAGAACCAAATTGAAGTTGAGCTGATTCAAGCCTGGGATCTTCCCCAAGAGCCAGCCGTTAAAATGATGCTCCGCATGAAACTCCATATAGGAATCATTGGTACTTAAGGCGTAGTAGGGGAGATTATTGAAAACGTTGGTATACACCCCGCCGTCATTCACGCGGGTTTGGTTCCCGTTGAAATGCTGAAAATCTACAAAGGAAATGCCTTCTCCGTTAACGAAAGTCCCTCCTTTTAGGTTATAACGGAAGCGTCCCTTATTGCCAATTTTAAAGCTTTGGTAAAGCCCAGCGCTGAATTGATGAAAGTTGTAATTGTCATTAGAGGCGGCGAATCCACCTTCGTAATTGAGCTGAATACGCGGGAATCTATTGTCGCCGCCCACGTTGAACTTAAAATCGGGATAGCTCATATATTTCTGCCCAATAGTGATGAACGCACTTAGGCCGGCTTTGACAATATTGTGCTTATCTATGGCTGCATTTTCAAAGTCTGTGGGATCCAACGGATTGTTTGATGTGTAGGAAACACCGGAATTTCTGAACCATACCTGATCCGAAGTATTGAACAGCGGTACACGCTCTTCATAAGCCAGTCTGCTCGTTAAAAACAAACCATTCACCACTTCTTGCCCGTAATTAATGGCTCCTGAGCGCAGCTCGTAGGCCTTTAAATAATTGCGCTCAAAGGCTAAGCTACTAATGGTGTTCACAAAAGGTGAAATGGGCTCCCTGCGGTTGAACTGTGCTACAGTAACACCACCATTAACACTGAGTCTCGCACGATTTTTTGCATTGAAACGGTAGGTAAGGCCTGCGTCAAAGCGGAATCGGTCTTCATCGATCCCATAATTGAAACGCGAGTTGAAACTCAGCCATTTCGTGTAGTTCTCGTCGAACCCTTTAAAGAAGCGCAAACCGACCTCTGGGACATAGCCCTGAATGGTGTTGAACTGAACACTTGGACCATCATAAGAAATGTTCCAACGCTCATAACTGTTGCGATAGGTATAACCAGTAAGTGGCGCCAAAAGCGATGGCCTGTTGTTCCCAGCGTCTATGGAATCCAAATAGGTTTTAGACTTGCGCAAGGTCTGAATGCTGTCTTTGCGAATGTAATCCGAGATCTCTTCAGGAGTCAGCGGTACAGGGCGAACCTGGTTCCAATAGAGCGAATCTTTCTCGTTCGCGTTGTCAACAAAGGTGAGGACTTCATTAGTAAAACTTTGTTTGGTAAAGCCAGGAGAAAAATCGTAATCGCTGTAAACAGCTGTAAAACGTCCGTCTCCATTAAGCCCAAAGAGCCCAAAACTAAAATCTATGGTCTGGGAGATCTTTACCCAAAACCGATTTTCCTTGTCGAAGGTGAAATTCTGTTTAAACACGAGTTCTTTCACAAACGGGATCTGCAGGGAAGTGCCAGAGGTGCTAAGGTCTATGCCGTAGAACTCCCAATCGTCTTCTACTATATAGACGTAACCCTCCCAAACGCGGTCTTGACTGCGTTTAGGGGTAACCAAGATCTTATTGATCAGTTTGTCATTCTCGTAAAAGACCCCTTCTAGTTTGTAGCGATAATACTCTAGAGCGTTGTTGGCAATAGGAGATACCAATTGCGCATTGATATCTATGGTGTTGTTGTAAAAAGAAAAGTTAGCATCTCCGGCGCTGTTAAAGCTAAAGCCGTTGTCGTTTCCGCTAACCTTGGAGGCAATGATGCGCTCTTTAAAATCGTCAGGTTGTTGGTATGCGATCTCTGAAATGGTCTCAGATAGGTAAATGATCCCTGTTCGGGTAGAGTCTAAAGCTCCTCCGAAATCGCCAATATCTTCTCCCATAATACGCTCTGGCGCCTCGGTGACCTTCCACAAGCCCTTGGAGTAAAAGTCTGCTGTAAAGGCGGCGATGCGCTGGCTGTTCTTTTTGCGATTCGCTATGGCTTGTCTTATGATCCTATAGGCCGGATCCTCACTGGCATCGATAATTACTTCGTCTAGGCTAAGGCTGGTGGCCTGCAGACTCATATTTAGTTCTTGGAGTTTTCCCTTGTATTCGAGCTGTTGGGTTTTTACTTCGAACCCTAAATATTGAAAAACTAGGGTATAAGTTCCAGCTTCTGGCAGTTCTAGTACGTAATCACCGAGTTCGTTTGAGGTTGTGCCTAAATAGCTGTCTTGCACAAAAATATTCACAAAGGGTAGGGGCTCGCCCTTGGAATCGGTTACCCGACCTTTTATCTGGGCATGAAGGCTTGCACTTAAAAATAATAAGAGTAGGAGTAGCGGTTTTTGCATGGTCAGTGTTTTGGAGCAAATAAAATCAATGGTAAGCTACCCACTTCTTAAAAAAGTGTTAGCTAACATAAATTTACCATTAATTGTTAAAGTTCTTTTTGATCCTGCTGAGGTTACGCTTGTTGTCTCTGTCTTTGATGGTCTCGCGTTTGTCGTAGAGTTTTTTACCGCGACACAGTGCGATCTCCATCTTGGCAAGACCTCTATCGTTGGTGAACAATAAAAGGGGAATAATGGTCAAGCCTGAGTTTTTAACTTCTTTTTCAAGTTTCTTTAACTCGTTGCGATTCAGGAGTAATTTACGCTCACTTTTTGGCTTGTGGTTAAAGTGCGTCGCATGAGAATACTCCTCTATCGTCATATTAATTACAAAGAGTTCACCGCGATCGTTGAACTCGCAAAAACTCTCAGCTATAGAGGCGCGTCCTTCTCGTATGGCTTTGATCTCTGTACCAGCCAGAACGATACCCGCCGTGTAGCGATCTAAGATCTCGTATTCAAAGCGGGCTTTGCGATTCTTTATTTTCACTTGTTTTTGCAAACTCATGCCGCAAATTTACATTTAATTCCCGTGTAATTGTCGCCCATATTCACTGGCTTTTGGATTTTTCTTCTTATCAAAATTTTAAGAGCTCTTACACGAGCAGATTGCTAGTTCTGTGTATTTTTGTTTTATGTTGAAACGGACCACAATACTACTTTTATGCAGTCTGATGCTCTGGAGCTGCAACAGTGGCCCCACCAAAGAGCAACAAGAGCCTGATCCCAAAGCTGTTAAACCCAGATTGACCGCTGGGCAAATCGTAGACCGCGCCATTGAATATCACGGAGGCCCACTTTTTGAAAAGTCTGAGATAGAGTTCAAGTTTCGAGATTATCAGTACAGATCTTTGCAAGAGGGTGGAGCATTCACTTTAGACAGGATTTCGTACAACGATGCTATCGGTAAGATCACAGATCGAGTCACCAATGCCGGCTATACCCAAGTATTGAACGACGAATTTGAGATGAACATCGTAGATTCAATGAAGGTCAAGTTCACCAATAGTGTTAACTCTGTTCATTATTTTGCCCGCCTGCCTTATGGTCTGAATGCGCCTGCCGTAGAAAAAAAGCTGATCGGGACCGACTCTATTAAAGGGAGAGCCTATCACGAAGTTGAGGTGCGATTTAAGCAAGAAGGTGGAGGCGTAGATTTTCAAGATGTATTTATGTACTGGTTCGACACAGAAACGGGTGCTATGGATTATTTAGCCTATTCTTACGAGACCGATGGGGGTGGGATTCGCTTCCGAGCGGCCTACAATCCGCGAGAGATAAATGGATTGCGTTTTCAAGATTATGTGAATTACAAACCGCAAGGCTTGGATGTTGCCTTAAAAGATCTGGATTACCTCTACGAGCAGGGATCGCTTATTGAGGTCTCGAAGATCGAATTGGAAAATGTAAAAGTGAAAATAGTAGACGATGCACTTTAGAACCTTTTTATTGCTGTTACTAGTAGGATTGACGCAAAGCTGTGAGCAATCGGCTAAATCTGAAGCTATAGAACCCAGAGCCCTACTCGATAGTGCAATAACTGCACATGGCGGTGCTCGCTATGATGGCGCTACCATACGCTTTGCGCTGAATAATTACGATTTTGAGCTCAAGCGCGAGGGGTACACTTATGACTACAAAATGTCTCAAGAAAAAGATGGAGCGCTTCATATGGTAAACACCTTTAACGGTGGACTTACGTATAAGATCGGAGATAGCCTTGTGGACCACGGAGGACGTCAAATGACCTTAATTAGAGAGCGGGTCAACAACGTAGCTTACGACTTCTACATACCGTATTCCTTAACGGGTAACGATATTGTATTGGAGTATTTAGGTACTGAGAATATGCGTCTAAAACCGTATCACAAGCTAAAAGTGAGCTATAAACAGATACCAGGAGCCGATCCGGACGAGCGCGCCTATGTCTTGTGGATCAGCGCCGATACTTACGAGATCGATTTTATTGCCAAACAGAATGAGGCCGCAAGCGGCAGAAAGCAATTTATGGCCGCTGCCTATAAACGCCGTGTTGGCGGCATGCTATTCTCTGATTTTGAATTGTATCAAACTGCAGATAGAAATAAAGAAGTAGCCATAGATTCTCTGGGGATGGCCTATAATTCTGGGAACATGCAGCGTAAAGCTGTTACTACTTATATGGACATTGAGGTTGACCCAAAGTCGAATTAATCGATCTGTAAGACCTGTACGGTGACCTTTTCACCACTTTTAGTAACAATGAACAACATACCGTTGTTGTCGTCCGCTATCCAGGGGTAAGTCTCTTTTTCTAAAACAGCGTTTACGAACATTGGAGTGGTGTTGCTATGCCCGACAACCAATACCGTTTTGCCTTGAGTCGCTGCTGCGAAGTCCGCACTGTAAAGATTTCTTGGGTCATAAGACTGAATTTCCAATTCCTGCATCAGAGAAGTAGGTAAGGCTGTTTGCTGTGTGCGGTTGTAATCTGTGCTGTAAATAGCGTCAAAGGCTACATTCTCAAATACTTTAGCCCACTTGGCAGCCCTTTGTTTACCGGCCTCGGTAAGATTCGGATTTTTGTTGTCGGCATTAGAACGGTCTTTTTCCGCATGTCTGATGCAGTAATACACCGTAGTCTGGTCTGATGTTGTTTCTTGTCCGTAGAATTGCTGCGGAGCCAATACAGCTGCTATCAGCAGTATAAAAAATAAAGCGCGTTTCATAAAGCGGTTTTAGACCGTGAAGTTATTAAATAAAAAATTGCCTAAAAGAAGCTCTTTAGCTTCCCCTAGGCAATCACCTTTTCTAAGGTCCTTTCTTACAACATGCTGATAGAAAGTGAATAGAATAGTGTTACTAGAGTAACAACCCCAACGTAAACGGCTAAGGCGTGATTGCGTTTAGGTTGTATCTTTTTGTTGCTGATTGCTGTTTCCATGATCTTCATTTTTTGGAGTTTTCGTTTTTTGTTTGATACACCCATATGACGACCCAGAAAAATCTTTGTTACACCTTTTGCGACCGAACTGTCGAAATTCTGGCCTCAAATGTCGTTTCAGCTACCGGATTTGCTACTGCTGCGAAAAGATTCATAAATTTTTGTGAATGCTGCTCTCTTTGTTGCTTTAAGAGGTTGAAATGCACGAAGTTACTCCACATAACAGCTTTGAGTTCGTCTTTTTTAAGACCGTTCATGCGCATCTCTACCAACAAACTAGTGTCTGTATAATGCAGCAATTGACTGCTTATTTTAACCTCTTCCATAGTGAAAGCTGGTTTTAGGTAGGCAATCTGCGTGCTACCAACAACCCAACTCTTTCCTTCCTTACGGCCTAATTCGTAGATGTCAATACCGTAGTGCGCAATAAGCTGATCCTCTCTGGCATTGATCATATAGTTCAGATATTCTGCATTGTTCAGATGATTAAATGGGTCGCAATCCTGAAATCGGATCTTGGTTGTGCTTTCTAATACTTTAGGTAAATTCTCCATAATAAAATACCGAATGGTATATTTTTGTTTAAAAAAAATTAGATTTCGTACTTGCTGATTAGTTGGTCTAGGGCATCTACTGCCTCAACCACATAGGTGTGATCATCCATGGTCTGCATCATGAATATTGCGCCTTGAATACGTGTGTACATTAGTTTTCCAAAGTTCTTGTTAGCGAACTCTGCCTTAAGATCTCCTTCTTTTACCGCCAATTCAACCAAACTTTGAATATGCTGTTGACTCTTACTTATAACCGATTGAACCTGAGCCATAAGCGGCCCGTCTTGGTGGTGTGCATCTACGCCGATATTCAGAATAGGGCAGCCGCCCAATTTCCTGCTGAACTGATAGTAAGAGCGGTAGAACTCGGTGATCTTGTATAAAGCACCTAAGGCAGAATCACTTTCTTGCTGATGCAAGCTGATCTGTTTAAAAAGCTCGTTCACGTTGTATTTGAACGCCGCAACAGCCAGCGCTTCCTTAGATTCAAAGTTACCATAGATAGCGCCCTTGGTAAGGCCAGTAGCCTTAGTGAGGTCGTTCAAGGAAGTAGCCGCATAGCCTTGCTGATTAAAGATCGGGGCTACGGTTTCTACAATGAACTTCTTGGTTCTTTCTGCTTTTGTGAGCATGATTCGCTTGTGTTCGCCTTTTCAAAGATATAAAAAATACCGAACGGTATATTATTTTCAATAAAAAAAACCTCCCGCAGGAGGTTTTAACTTGATTCAATTATTTTAAGGAGTTACCAGGTCATTCTGATTCCTAAAAACGAGCTTCCCGTCAAAACTATCGAGCAATATGATGCTTTCTGCCGATACTTTTCCCGCTAAGATCTCCTTAGAAAGCTGGTTGAGTACTTCTCGCTGAATTACACGCTTTACGGGTCTGGCTCCAAATTGCGGGTCGAATCCACGTTCGGCCAAATACGCAATGGCATCATCCGTAGCGTCTAAAGTAATATTCTGTTTTGCAAGCATTTTTATCACCCCGCGGAGTTGTAGACTCACAATTTGCGCTATGTCTTGCTCTCTTAAAGGTGTAAACAGAATGATGTCGTCTATACGGTTTAAGAACTCCGGACGTACAGTCTGTTTGAGTAATCCCAGAACATCTACTTTGGCGGCTTCCAGAGCACTGTCTAGATCTTTGATCGATTCAAAGCGCTCTTGGATCACGCTACTTCCCATATTGGAGGTCATGATTATAATGGTGTTCTTAAAATCAGCAACCCGCCCTTTGTTATCTGTCAGGCGACCTTCGTCCAGAACTTGCAATAAGATATTAAAGGTATCTGGGTGCGCCTTCTCGATCTCATCTAACAAGACTACCGAATACGGCTTGCGTCTTACCGCTTCGGTAAGTTGCCCGCCTTCGTCATAGCCTACATATCCCGGAGGAGCTCCCACCAAGCGGCTAACACTGTGCCTTTCTTGATACTCGCTCATGTCTATTCGCGTCATAGCGTTTTCGTCATTGAACAAGTATTCTGCCAAGGCCTTGGCCAATTCTGTTTTTCCAACCCCTGTGGTTCCCAAGAATAGGAAAGACCCGATAGGTTTTTTGGCATCTTGCAAACCTGCTCTCGATCTTCGAATCGCGTCGCTTACCGCAGTAATGGCTTCTTCTTGTCCCACCACGCGTTTGTGTAGCTCTTGCTCCAAAAGCAGCAATTTTTCGCGTTCACTCTGTAGCATTTTGGTCACGGGAATTCCGGTCCATTTGGCTACAACTTCTGCGATATCCTCATGGGTAACTTCTTCCTTGATGAGCGAAGACCCTTGCTGGGCAGCCAATTCTTCTTGTTTGGCTTCTAGTGCTTCTTGAGCTTCCTTGATCTTTCCGTAACGAAGTTCGGCCACTTTTCCGTAGTCGCCTTCGCGTTCGGCGCGTTCGGCTTCGAGTTTAAATGCTTCTATCTCGGTTTTTATTTGCTGAACACTTTCTACAACCTCTTTTTCTTGCTTCCATTTCGCATGGATCTCGTTGCGTTCTTCTTTGAGGTTGGCCAGATCTGCACGAAGGATCTTGAGTTTGGCCTCGTCCTTTTCGCGCTTAATGGCTTCTATCTCGATCTCCAATTGCATGATCTTTCTGTCTAAAACATCCAGTTCCTCGGGTTTGGAATTGATCTCCATCCGCAGTTTAGAGGCTGCTTCGTCCATAAGATCGATCGCCTTATCGGGCAAGAATCTGTTGGTGATATAACGCTGAGAGAGTTCAACCGCACCAATGATTGCATCGTCCTTGATACGCACCTTGTGGTGGTTCTCGTACTTTTCTTTTATACCTCTTAAGATAGAGATCGCACTTTCGGTATCGGGTTCATCTACCTGTACCTTTTGGAAACGACGCTCCAAAGCTTTATCCTTTTCAAAATATTTCTGATACTCATCTAAAGTGGTGGCCCCAATAGCACGCAGTTCTCCTCTTGCCAAGGCCGGCTTAAGGATATTGGCCGCGTCCATGGCTCCTTGTCCACCTCCGGCTCCGACCAAGGTATGGATCTCATCTATGAATAAGACAATATCTCCGTCACTAGAGGTCACTTCTTTGATCACGGCTTTAAGGCGCTCTTCGAATTCTCCTTTAAACTTCGCTCCAGCGATCAGAGCCCCCATATCCAGACTAAAGATCTGCTTTTGCTGCAGGTTTTCGGGTACATCTCCGTCTACAATACGGTGTGCCAAACCTTCTGCAATGGCGGTCTTTCCTGTTCCAGGCTCGCCTACAAGCATGGGGTTATTCTTGGTGCGTCTAGATAGGATCTGCAGTATGCGTCTTATTTCTTCGTCACGGCCAATAACCGGGTCTAGCTTACCTTCTTGCGCCAATTGATTTAGATTCTTGGCGTATTTGTTCAAAGCGTTATAGGATTCTTCTGCGGATGCGGACGTAACCCGTTCTCCTTTGCGCAGCTCATCTATGGCCGCATTCAAGTTCTTGCTGTTCACACCCTGATCTTTCAAGGCCTGAGCAATACTATTCTTGCTTTCAAAAAGCGCGAGTAAAAGATGCTCTATAGACACAAATTCGTCCTTGCGCTTCTTTGCACCAATAGAGGCGTCGTTGAGCAATTTTGCTGTTTCACGCCCTAACATGATCTCTGCCCCGCTAACTTTTGGCTTGCGCTCCAGCTCTTTGTCCAAGATCTGTTCTAGGGTAGTGGGGTTCACGTTGAGCTTTTTGAGCAGATAAGGCAGCACATTCTCATCGACCTCGAGCATGGCTTTAAACAAGTGCTCCGGGTCTATATGCTGATGCTCCAACTCTTGAGTGAGTTGGTGCGCCTGCTGTACAGCTTCCTGTGATTTTATAGTATAATTATTAAAATTCATCGTCATCTTTGATTTGGATTCGAGCAGTTAAAATCAAAACTCAGACCATTTTAAATTCGCGTCATTTTGGCGTAATGTATTGGCGTTTTAGCCGACAAAATGTCAAAAATCAACAGTCTCCGCCATACAATATAGCGGTCAAAACCATTATTTTTGTGCTATGAGTTTATTTAGAAAACTGTTCACTAGCGATTCAGCTCCCCAAGAGCCTCAAACTGAAGTCCCATGGACCCCAATAACGAACATGGACCAGCTGGATGCGTTGAGCTCGGTATCAGCCACCAAACCTGTTATCATCTTTAAACACTCCACCCGCTGTGGGATAAGTGCTATGGTGCTGAGGCAGTTTAATAAGAGCTACGATCTTCCCTTAGAACAAATGCAACCTTATATCTTGGATCTTTTGTCCTACAGAGAAATCTCGAACGAGATAGCAATTCGCTTTCAAGTGCTGCATCAAAGTCCGCAGCTATTGGTCATAAAAAACGGTAGCGCAGTTCACGCAGCTTCTCATTACGAAATACAAGCCGCAGATCTACACAGATTTATTTAAGTGCAGGCAAGAGTTTGGTGCGGCATTCGCCAAAACCAATTCTGACTTGGTCGTTTTGGCAATATCCTTTCAAGATCACCGTATCGTTGTCTTCTATAAAGGATCGTTTAGAACCGTCTGGCAGCTGCAGCGGATTCTTCCCCGCCCAAGACAATTCCAACATAGAGCCATAGCTGTCTGGGGTTGGACCCGAAATAGTTCCGCTACCCATCATGTCTCCACTCACCACATTACATCCGTTTACGGTATGATGCGCCAACTGCTGGGCCATATTCCAATACATATATTTAAAATTGGAAGTTGAAACCTTGTGAGGCTCACTGCCCTCGGGCTGTAAATAAACCTCCAGATTAATGTCATAGCTCTTCGGACCGGTATATTGTAAGTAGGGAAGTTGCGGCTTCTCTGGTTTAGGGCCGTCCACTTTAAAGGGTTGTAAGGCATCCAAAGTAACTATCCAAGGTGAAATGCTAGATGCGAAGTTCTTGGCAAGGAAAGGGCCTAGCGGCACGTATTCCCATTTCTGAATATCGCGAGCACTCCAATCGTTAAAAAGCACCAGGCCAAAAATATAATCTTCGGCTTCATCCACAGGAATCGGCTCACCTAAATGATTGGCATCCGTAGTAATAAAGGCCATTTCTAATTCGAAATCCACGCGCTTTGAAGGTCCAAATACGGGCTCATCCGAATCTGGCGGAAGCGTTTGTCCTTTAGGTCTTCTCACATTGATACCACTGGGAATTATAGAAGAACTACGGCCGTGATAGCCCACTGGTATGTGCAACCAATTTGGCAATAATGCCTTTTCCGGATCGCGAAACATGCTACCAACATTGGTGGCGTGTTCCTTGCTCGAGTAAAAATCGGTATAGTCTCCAATGCTAACAGGCAATTGCATCTCGATCTCTTCCATAGTGAAGATGATCACATCGCGATGCTCCATATTGTCGCGTAGCTTTGGATTATTGGCTTCAAAGACCTCAGAGATACGATTGCGAACCAAACGCCAAGTCTTGCGGCCATCAGAAATAAAGTCGTTGAGACTGTCTTGTAAAAAGATATCGTCTGTGAGATCGATCCCCTCAAAGTATCCCAACTGATGCATAGCGCCAAGATCTATGGCAAAATCTCCGATCCGAGTACCTATGGTAATAATGTCATCTCGCGTTAAAAAAACGCCGAAAGGAATGTTTTGTATTGGGAAATCCGAGTTTGGCGCTACTTCTAACCAAGTAGTGCGATCTGGATTGTTTGCTGATAATGGCATGGTTGGTTCTTAATAAATTGTTGGTAAATCGTCTAATCAAAGATATGATTTTAGATGGTGCAAAAGCAGCTATTGCGTATTTTTGATCTCGTAATTTTTAAGCTGATAAAATGCAACGCGATACCGAGATCTTTTCCCTGATTAAAGAAGAAGAACAACGACAACTCAACGGTTTGGAACTTATTGCTTCTGAGAACTTTGCAAGTCCTCAGGTTATGGAAGCTACGGGTTCTGTACTTACCAACAAATACGCCGAAGGTTATCCTGGTAAGCGGTATTACGGAGGCTGTGAAGTGGTCGATAAGGTAGAGCGATTAGCCATTGAGCGTGCCAAAGAGCTCTTTGGAGCCGAGTACGCCAACGTTCAGCCGCATTCCGGGTCTCAGGCCAATACAGCAGTGTTTGCGGCTTGTTTAAAGCCGGGAGATACTTTTATGGGCTTTGATCTGGCACATGGTGGACACTTAACCCATGGGTCTCCGGTAAACTTTTCGGGTAAGCTCTATAGACCTGTTTTCTACGGAGTGGATAAAGAGACTGGCCTTTTGAATTACGACAACATTATGGAGATCGCCAAGCGCGAAAAACCAAAAATGATCATAGCCGGAGCCAGTGCTTATTCTCGAGAGATCGATTATGCGCGTTTCCGCGAGATCGCAGACGAGGTAGGAGCTTTGCTTATGGCAGATATCGCGCATCCGGCAGGACTTATCGCTAAAGGCCTAATTGCTGATCCAGTTCCACATTGTCACGTGATCACTACTACTACTCACAAGACCTTACGCGGGCCTCGTGGTGGACTCATCATGATGGGTAAAGATTTTGATAATCCTTTTGGAATAACCTTAAAGAACGGTAATCTGCGTAAGATGTCATCGCTATTAGACAGTGGTATATTCCCTGGGAATCAAGGTGGTCCTTTGGAGCATGTTATTGCGGCTAAAGCAGTAGCTTTTGGAGAGGCTCTTTCTGAGGAGTTCTTGCATTATATGGTACAGGTTAAAAAGAACGCCAAGGTCATGGCGCAGGCCTTTGTAGACCGCGGTTATGAAGTAATTTCTGGCGGAACTGACAATCATATGATGCTCATAGATCTGCGCAACAAAGACATTACCGGAAAAGCTGCAGAGGAGGCCCTTGGCCGAGCAGAGATCACGGTGAACAAGAACATGGTACCTTTTGATACCCAATCGCCATTTGTTACCTCTGGGATCCGAATCGGAACTCCGGCAATTACTACGCGCGGCTTAAAGGAAAGCGATATGGAGACCATAGTTGAACTAATAGACCGCGTGATCCAAGCTCCTGACAACACTGCAGAATTGGAAGCTGTGGCTAAGGCAGTAAACACCTTGATGGCAGGGCGTCCCTTATTTAACGCTTAGGGCTTGCTTATCTGAAGCTACGCAGCTATATTTGGAGGACTTCCATCTGCGCTTTAGCGCATTAAAATGTGACTTGAATGAAGTACTCCGGCTTTATCCTATTTGCTCTGGCGGCCTGCCTGCAGAGCTGTGATAATTCACCCAGCATTGCCAGTATTGAGCGTCCATTGGCCACTACGGTCAATGCCGACAATACAGAAACCACCTTTTTAGAACTGCTCAACCCGGCAAGTACCGGGATCAGCTTTAAGAATGGTATCGTAGAAACGGAATACAAGAATCACCGTTCCTATACACAGATATACAATGGAGGAGGAGTTGCCGTAGGAGATCTCAACGGCGACGATCTGCCCGATCTCTATTTCGCTGGAAACTCCGTAGATGACAAACTGTACTTCAACCAAGGGAACTTTAAGTTTAAGGAAGTGACCGTAGAAGCTGGAATTGCCAATTATGTAGCCGGTTGGTCCTTTGGGGTGAGTATGGTAGATATCAATTCAGATGGGCTATTGGATATCTATGTCTGTAAGGCGGGGCCTTATTCAAATCAGCAATATTTGGCGAACCGCCTGTTTATTAACAAGGGAGATGGCACATTTAGCGAGGAGGCTGCAGCCTACGGTTTAGACATTAAGAACTACAGTGTTCAGGCGGCCTTTTTAGATTATGATCTGGACGGAGACTTGGATATGTATTTGGCCAATCACCCCGTGCCCGGATCGGACAAAAAGAATCCGAAGAACTTTGCCAGCTATGTCAAAGCGATCAACGATGGGGTGCTTAGAACCGATAATTTCTACGAGAACGAAAACGGAAAATTTGTAGAAAAGACCGATGCTGCTGGCCTGGTCAATTACGGTTATAAAAACGCAATCGGTGTAGGAGACCTAAATAAAGACGGATATCCGGACATGTATGTCTCTACGGATTTTGGAGAGCCCGACCTCTACTATGTGAACAATGGCGATAAGACCTTTAGCAACAAGGTTCGCGAAAGCATGAAACACATTACTTATTACAGTATGGGTAGTGATGTGGTCGATGTGAATAACGACGGTATGTTAGATATCTACGTAACCGATATGACACCAGACGATCACGTGCGTTCCAAGACCTTTATGCCAAGCATGGATACCGATAAATTCAACGCCTTTGTACGCTTTGGGTTTCACCATCAGTACATGCTGAACTCTTTACAGCTCAACAATGGCGACAACAGTTTTAGTGAATTGGGGCAATTTGCCGGGATCGCTAAAACCGATTGGAGCTGGGCCCCACTTTTCTTCGATATTGATCTTGACGGTAAAAAAGATCTCTTTGTAACCAACGGAATTAAAGAAAACCTGAACGATAACGATATAAAAGAGAAGGTCTTTAGTCAGCAAGACGCTTTGCAAAGACCGCTATCGCTGCAAGAATATTTAGAATTGGTTCCTTCTGATGTGACGCCGAACCAAGTCTTTAAAAACAAAGGCGAACTCAAGTTTGCCGACGTTTCTGCCGCCTGGGTAGACAATGCCAATTTCAATTCTAATGGCGCGGCTTATGCAGACCTGGACAGAGATGGAGATCTAGACATGATCTTAAATAATATGGATGCCGAGGCTGCCATATATAGAAACAACAGTCCTAGCGGTCAAAGTGGAAATTCTTTAATGTTGGATCTCGAAGGGCCCAAAGGGAATGCCTTTGGTCTAGGGGCAAAGGTTACCGCTACCCTTGACGATCAGATCGTGTATTACGAGCATTATCCCTCTAGAGGCTATTTGTCTTCTGTAGATTATACGGCGGTGCTTGGAATTGGTAAGGCTGCAACCGTAAATAGTTTAGAGGTGGTTTGGCCCGATGGAAAAGTGCAGACCCTAAACGATATTCCTGCCAATAGCAGGCTTAAATTAGCCTACGGCGGAGCTTCTAGTGTGACTACTTCGCCAGAGCAGCCAGAGGCCTTGTTGGCCAAATTGGATCCGCAGCAAACGGGATTGAATTTTTATCATAAAGAAGACCGCTTCAACGATTTTAGAAAACAAGTACTGCTGCCGTATTCGCAGTCTCAGAACGGACCTTTCTCTGCGCAGGCAGATGTCGATGGAGACGGCTTAACCGATATTTTCGTAGGAGGTGCCGCCGGCAGTCCGGCAGCTTTATACATGCAGCAGCCCGATGGCAGTTTTAAAGCCAATCAAACTTCAGGTTGGTTACAAGATGCTCCATATGAAGATACTGGTGCGGTCTTTTTAGATTACGATGGCGATGGCGATATGGACCTCTATGTTGCCAGCGGGGGAGCAGCGGCTCCAGAGGGCGATGCCCTTTATCAAGACAGGCTTTACGAAAATAATGGTGCGGGTGTATTTAAGCGCACGCAGGGAGTCTTGCCGGTTGAAACAACGAGTAATCAGGTAGTTTTGGCAGAAGACGTAGATGCCGATGGCGATACCGATCTCTTTGTGGCGGGCCGAGTAATTCCGGATAAGTATCCATATGCTCCGGAGTCGCGATTACTGATCAATCAAAACGGGCGTTTTCAAAACATCACCCAGCCAGACTTGAAGCGTGTTGGACTGGTGACCAGTGCTGTCTTTTCAGATTACGACGGTGATGGGGACAAGGATCTGATCATAGTAGGAGAGTGGAGCCCTGTGCAGTTCTTTGCCAATAATCAAGGTACATTCCGCAAGCAAAATTTTAAAGGATTCGAGGATTCGAACGGCCTTTGGTTTGCCATACAAGAGGCAGACCTAGACGGCGACGGCGATATGGATTACCTTTTGGGGAACCTCGGTACTAATTCCAAAATGACGGCCAAAGAAGATAAACCATTCCATGTCTTTTGTGACGATTTTGACAATAATGGCACCTACGACATTGTCTTCTCTAAAGATTATAAAGGCAAGCTAGTGCCTATGCGAGGACGCGAATGCTCCTCGGAGCAGATGCCGTTCATCTTAGACAAATTCACCAACTTCCAATCTTTTGCGAATGCTTCTTTGGGAGAGATCATAGGAGAAGATAAATTGGCCTCAGCCCTGCATTACAGCATTAAAGATTTCCATCATATGGCGCTCATTAACGAAGGTGGTGGGTCTTTTACCCGTGTCGAATTACCTAGAATGACCCAAGTGGCACCTATTATGGACTTTGAAGTGGTAGACTTAAATGGAGATGGTACTCAAGAGATCATAGCTGTGGGGAACTTGTATCCAACAGAAGTAGAGACCACTCGTTATGATGCTTCTCGTGGCGCGGTGATGCAGTTCAAGGACGGAAAATTCCATATGCTCGCAGAGGCTGAGTCTGGCTTGGCCGGAGGTGGCGACGCCAAAGATGTGGATCTGATCACACTGGCCAATGGCGAGCGTCGTCTGTTGGTGACCAACAACAATGGGCCATTAGAGGTATATCGTCTGAATCAGCCTTAGTCTTCGTCCGGAAATATTACGCTTTCGTAAGCTCCAGCATCGAAAGGAGAAGTTCGGGCAACATTGAGAATGTCAAATGGAACTATTGCTGTTCCGGAGGCATCTAAACCGTTAGCTCCTGAATCGTCAGGAATGTTCAACTGATTTTCAAATGGCGCCAAAAACAACGGATCTTCATTAACGACCAAGTTGTTGTATCTACTTGCATTGGTGAAGTCGTAGAGTGGATCACCATCAAACACACCTTGAACATCGTTAAAGCGCAATAGCGTATTGGTAAAATTGTAGTTAAAAGCTGCTCCGCCTCCATCTATCAAGCCGAGCTCAATATTCTCGTTGCCGTAAATGATACAATTGGTAAAGTTGGCTTCAATGAGGTCTTCAAAGCGAATATCAGTCTCACTCAATACCAAAACATTGTCTAATTGAACGGCTGGAAAGCTTCTAAAGCTGTCGTTCCAATAATTGACAAAAGTGCAATGTCTAAAGTTGTAGCGTCCGCCAAAGCTCAAGGCCAAGGCCGATTGTCCGGCATTGTTGATCACCACGTTCTGACCGTCCACATATCCTGTACGAGCCAATAGGCCAACATTCGAACTGTTATAGATCTGTACATTGTTCAACACCAAGGTAGGGTCTGTAGAACCGTCGTTGCTATCCATTAAGATACCCACAGTGGCATTTTTAATGGTGGTATTGGTAAAGGTGTGTCCTGTGCTTCCTTGGGTCAGCCAAATGGCACCCCATTGCCCAGGCACATCTGCAAATCCAGGTTCTAATCGATCGCCTTCAAAAATAACTTCGTTCTCCAGCGCTTCAGGATCTCCGCTAGGCGCGCCATTAGAGATCATGGTGGCATTGTTCGCTACAAGTATGCCACTATCGGCATGAAAATGTACACGAGCCCCAGGGTTTACCGTAAGGGTGCTTCCGCTATTAACTGCCGCATAACCGTAGATCACATAAGGCTTCTCATTGGTAAAGGTCAGTTCATCGTCCTCCAAAATGAATCCTTCGATCAAAATAGGTTCCCCATCGGCATCAGTTCCTAAATTCAAGGTCTCTACAACGCCATCCGCATCGCGCTCCGGAAACAGGAATACCGCATCCTGTACCAGGGTTACCAGTTCAACGTCTTGCTGATTGGCACCACTGTCAAATTGGATCTGATCGGTATATAGGAATTGATTGGCTGTGGCGGCAAAATCTTCTATGTCCACAGTGGTCTCTACAAAGACAAAGATGCTGTCCTTGGCTCGGATCACCACATCTTCGAAAGTTTTACCCGGAATACCATCGACATTCAACCGATAAAGAGAGCTTTCTCCTTGTCCTAATTGTACGGTTGGGATGTTGATATCCTCATCTCCACGATTGTATACCTTTAAGTTATAGGTGCTGGAACCGATATTGGTAAATACCGTATCCAGATAAACGGTATCTCTGGAAAATTCCAACATACCTGTATTGGGTACGGTTTCAAAATCGTTTCGACAACTGGAAAGGAGAACAACAAAACCCAAGATAGTCAGGGCAAGTAAGCTTCGCATAAAGATCTATTTTGTGTAAAAATATAACTTTTTGCATAGCATCTTATTGTGCGTGGCGCCTTATTTGCGTTTTTTCCGCGCCCTGCGTGCTGCCTTTTTCTTTTCGCGTTCTAAGCGTTGAAACTCAATAGTGTTGGCATACCGAGCTCTGTCTTCTTGTAATTGCGGATTGCCGTTGAAGTTTTCAGATCGGCTGTATCCAATACGATACCAAGGAATGACACCATCATATTCTATCGTCACATAATGGGCAACGAGCCCCATCACTGATTTTCGCCATTTGTTTTCAAGCACAACTTCGTCATGGACTTCTGCAGCTTTAAGAGTTCTTGGTTTAAAATTTTCAACCTCAAAGACCAACTCATCCTCAGGGCGGAGGTCGGTTCTAAAATAGCCGTCCGCGTCCGTATAAACGGCAGCCTGAGTTCCGGCAATTGCAATTTTTTGAAAGGGAATTACCGTACCCTCAGAGTCCATTAGAATGCTTTCTACTTTGATGATCTTTGCAGCAGGAGTGACGAGCAAACTGTCTTTGGCTATTGGGGCTACGAGATCAACTTCATTGGTGGTTTCATTCAATCCGCATACGGCTGCTTTGTTTTCCAAAACTTCTTTTGCCGTATTAGTGTTGGTTGTTTCTGTTTGAGTAACGGCGAGGGTAAACCCGCTAATAGCTCGAGCTTCTGGTTTGTATAACTGAGCCACAACCACCACTTCTGGTAAATGCTCTGGGCTGTATTGCAATGCAAAACTGTAAATATCTTGATGCTCATGGACCTGAATTTCTTCCGTGAGGTAGAGGTAAGAGCTAAAGCGTAAAGTGTGTCCTACCTGAACCTTTAAGCGGTAAGTTCCCTTATTGTCTGTTTGAATCTGATCGTTGGTTTCTAGAATGCTTATTCTTACTCCGGGTAAAGGATTTCCCGCGGTATCGGTAACCACGCCTTTAATATCTTTATACGCCTGCTGTTTTTGGCTCCCAATATTCAGTGAGACATAAGACGCATCTCTAGAGAACTGTTTTGGTGACTCTTGTCCGTAAGCTGAACTAGCTGCTAGCATGGCCAGAGGCAATATAAAAGATGCAGCCAGAGGAGGTAAGATAGCATTTCTTCTTACCGAGAGATCAATGGGTCGATCGAGCTGATCTGATCTAAAGCGTCCGCAGATATTGTCGTGCTTTTTAAAATAAGAGGCAATGAATTTATCTGACTTGGCAGTAAAGTCGACAACGGTCTTGGCACAACTATCGCAGTGCCTCCCGAGTCCTTGTGGAGTCATTTTGTTCCAATCTTCGTGACAGGGTTCCGGGATCTGAAGGGTAATCTTCTTGGCCATAAGGTTGATTTAAGTGTTACTCAAATCACCTCAAAATCCATCAGAATAAAAATGCAGAACTAGGGAACGGCCCTTTTCAATGAGGGAAATGGATTATTGCAATTCTGCAATAGCCACTTTAAATAATTTTTCCCAGCGTTTCCCGGTCAAATACAGTGTATTGGGCTCCCCTTTATACGCTATACCGTTTAGTACATTGTCTTCGCTAGCCTGTGCCACCTGATCTTTAAGGGTACGGGTGTTGATCACGCCTTCTACAGCTCCAGTAGCTGGATTGATTATGGCAATAGCATCTCGCTGCCACACATTGGCGTAGATCTTTCCGTCTACAAATTCCAGTTCGTTGATGTTGTCGATCTTGGCGCTGTGGGTGTATACCTCGATATAGTCTTCTTCCATCAAGGTTTCTGGATTCAGGATCCAGATCCTAGAAGAGCCGTCGCTCTTGTAGATCTTCTTTCCGTCGTTACAAAGACCCCAACCTTGTCTGCTATCGCCGTAATTGAAGAAATCGAGTTTCTCCATACTGTCTAGGTCGTAGATAAGGCCAATACCACGCTGCCAAGTGAGCTGGTAGATCTTGTTGTCTTTAATAGTAAGTCCTTCTCCAAATTGATTACCAGGCAGCGCTATGGAGTTTACCACTGTACCGCTTTTGTAATCTACCTTGCGCAGGGTGCTTTCTCCGTATTGTCCGGTACTCTCGTATAAGGTATCACCGACAAATTCGATTCCTTGCGTAAAGGCTTTAGTGTCGTGTGGATAGGTCTCTAAGATCTCGTAGCTATAGGCTTTAGGGGCCTTGGCAGCCAAGACAGTAATATTCTTTTGGGTCACAAAACGATCTTCTCCACTGTAAACACGAGCCAAAATGGTTCTTTGCCCCACCTTACCATCTGCAATGCGAATGCTCGCATTGCCATCCGCAGTAGCTGCAAAACGCACATCGTCTATAAAGTAAGCAACGGAGTCTACTCGCTTGTTGTTTGGATTGTATAGACTCACTTCCATGGTCGCATCTGCTTTCATGGTGGCTTTGGCTTCTGAGAAGTTTAGGTTAAGCCCGTGCTCGTCTTTAAGGTTTGGTTCTGCACAAGAACCTAATAATAAGGCTATTGAAATCGGTAGGAAAAGCGTCTTGAAATAGTTCATCCCAAATTTTTTGGCAAGTTATCCATTTTGCGCTAAAATCAAGGCAAAGAGATTTTAAATTCAACTTAAAATTCATTGCAAATATTAAGAATGAGCGTATCTTTGCAGCGGCAAGTCCTACACAACCAGCTCCTGTTGAATCCCCCAGGGTGGGAACACAGCAAGGGTAGACGGTCGTAGCGGTGTGATGTAGGTAGCTTGCCATTTTTTTTTGCCCTTTGGTCAAGGATTTTGCATTTGCTATTTTTGGCCCTTAGCAATTCTATGAGTAAGGTAGTTTTTATAACGGGAGCATCATCAGGTATTGGCAGAGCCATTGGCGAGCTACTACACCAAAAGGGCATGGTCGTTTACGGTACAAGTCGTAATCCGTCAAAGATCACAGACTCTCCATTTCCTTTACTTCCTTTAGATGTTAACGATCCGCAGACCATAACAGAAGCTGTTGCCTGGGTTTTGGCCGAAAAGGGTCGAATAGATGTCTTGGTAAACAACGCTGGTGTGGGAATAACAGGTCCCATAGAGGAAACTCCAGATGCCGAGATCAACAAAGCATTCGACACTAACTTTTACGGTCCTATTCGCGTGATAAAGGCCGTGATGCCAGCCATGCGTAAAGCAGGGCAGGGCCGCGTTATCAATATCACTTCTATAGCGGGTTATATGGGCTTGCCTTATCGCGGAATCTACTCTGCCAGTAAAGCTGCCCTTGGAGTTGTTACAGAGACCTTGCGTATGGAAGCGCGTGAGTTTGGTATTTCTTTTACAACGGTTGCACCCGGAGACTTTGCAACCAATATCGCTGCCGGTCGCTATCACGCTCCGCTTAAAGAAGATTCTGCTTATTACAACAACTACAAGGTGTCTTTAGACCTTATGAACGAGCACGTGGACGCTGGTGAGGATCCTGCAGCCATGGCTAATTTTGTGTATCGCCTCATCAATAAGAAAAAGGTCAAGGTGCATTACCGCGTAGGGGCACCTTTACAGCGCCTGTCTATCGTACTCAAAAGACTACTGCCAGATACTTGGTACGAGTCTATGCTCAGAAAGCACTACAAGCTCTAGCAGTTATTAACAGTTTTAGTAAATAATTTTTACTGCGGATGGCGCGTTGGCTTTTCGAGCTTGCTTATTTTTGTATCCATAATTACACATCTGGAACTTTATGAAATTTTTTATCGATACCGCCAACCTTGATCAGATCCGTGAAGCCCAAGAATTGGGAATTCTTGACGGGGTTACCACCAACCCATCACTAATGGCCAAAGAGGGCATTACCGGACAAGATAATATCCGCCAACACTATGTAGACATTTGTAATATTGTAGACGGAGATGTTTCTGCGGAGGTGATCTCGACCAAGTACGAGGATATGATCGCAGAAGGAAAGGCATTAGCAGCTTTGCACGAGCAGATCGTGGTTAAAGTTCCTATGATCAAAGACGGTGTGAAAGCCATCAAATACTTTAGCGACAACGGTATCCGTACCAATTGTACCTTGGTATTCTCTGCTGGACAAGCTCTTTTAGCTGCTAAGGCAGGAGCTACCTATGTTTCTCCATTTATTGGTCGTTTGGACGATATTTCTACCGATGGATTGAATCTTATCAATGAGATCCGCTTGATCTACGACAACTACGGATTTCAGACACAGATCCTTGCCGCTTCTGTAAGACACACCATGCACGTTATTGACTGTGCTAAAATTGGTGCCGATGTAATGACAGGGCCTTTAAAATCTATCGAAGGTCTGTTGAATCATCCGCTAACGGATATCGGTTTAGAGAAATTCCTCGCAGACTACCGCAAAGGAAACTAAGGACCAATTAGTTTTATTGGAAAGGAACTCGGTTCAGATAGCCGAGTAATTGTACTTCGAAAGAGCTGCCAAAGATATTGGTGTTGTTCTCAATGATACGACCTCGCGCGTCAACTATGATCGCCTTGTTCGGAGAATTGAGCACCAACTCGCGTTCTGCCTGAACCGCGTCGTTGAATCTGTATTCGGTCTTTTCGTTAAAAGTGCGCAGCGCCATGGTCTTGAGCCATTTTTCGTGGTTTTGATCTACGCTGATACCCACAAAATCAAATTCTGGGTATTTGGCTTTCATCTCTGCTGCTTTTTTGTGAATGCGCTTGTTGTGGTTAGACGAACCTGCCGACCAGAAGAAAAGCACCGTAGGTCTGTTTATGAGACTGTGTAGGTCCTTTATGGTATTGTCTGTGGTAACTACCATCTGATTCGGCAGAGGGTTACCAGGAATCATCTTATCACAGGCTTGGTGCAACAATTTCATTTCTTTATGCTGCGCCTTGCTGCTGTTCTTTTGCATGAACAGATCAAAGATCTCCTCGCTGCTGTCTTGATCTTTAGAATTGATCAGGTAGCGACGCGTGGTGGCGTACAACAGGTTGTTCTTAAGGGAATCGTGTGTTATTACGCTGTCTATGAGTTTCAGCTTCGCCTTGGTATGCAAGGGAGATGTTCTGTCAAACTTCGCCCGATTCATATAAGTGGTGTAGCTCACATTATCTAGAAAAGACGAAATATATCTGTAATACGGATAATAGGTGTATAAGTGCTCATCGCCGTAATTCACGCCGCTTCTAAAGGCGTAGAAATTCTCTGGCAAGGAGTTCATATTCTCCAAATGGTTACTGCCGTAATGCGCAAAGGGATAGAGCTCCTTTTTAGAATAATAATCGAAGTCAATACTGGCTTGAGCAACCTCGTTAAAGCCTGTTGAGGTCTCGTGTTTTTCTTGGAATCGATTCAAGATCTTTAGGCGGATGTTACGCATACTGTCTAAAGAGGCACTAAAAGCTTCCGGGCTTTTCTGATAATAGCTCGGCATGAGCTTTTGCTCTTCTTCGTTGTGCAAGAACATTTCTATCAGATAGTTGTTCTTTGCTGCGCCAGTACCGGAATAGGCTAATGATTCGTCAAAGTCCAAAGTGTTAACACGCAGCATGATGCTGTCTCCAGGTTCTATATATACCAGCTGATATTCCTTGTGGATAAAACTGTAGAGGCCTGGAACAAGGCTATCGAATTTGTATCGGAAGAAGTTGTCCTTATCTAAAAAGATAGTGTCGACCACGCGAGAGTTCTTGGCCAGGAGCACAAAGTCAGCTCTGGGATTAATGATCTCACCACCAAACCATGTGTTTATTTCTTGTTGCTTATCGCTCTTACAAGCCCCAAAAAACAAGGGGAGTAAAACACTCAGGGGAATCAAGTATTTTTTAAACATGCGCTCCATAAAGAATCCTTACAAAAATAAGCGCTCCGCCCTGAGCTTAGTGTTAAGCGCTCGTTAAAATAATTGGCTTATAAAACCTTTATAAAGCCCGCATTTATGCCTATTTTTGCGGCGCATTTTAAGACGTGAATTATGCTTTCAGTATCTAATCTATCAGTTCAATTTGGGAAACGTGTGCTTTTTGATGAAGTGAATACCACTTTTGTCAATGGGAACTGCTACGGAATCATCGGTGCTAACGGGGCCGGAAAATCTACTTTTTTAAAGATTTTATCGGGTAAGATGGAGCCCACCTCTGGGCAGGTTCATCTAGAACCCGGTAAACGCATGTCTGTTTTAGAGCAGAATCACAACGTCTTTGATGAGCATACTGTACTTGAAACAGTGATCATGGGAAACAAGCCGCTTTACGAAGTTAAAACGGAGATGGACCAGATATATGCCAAGCCAGACTTTAACGATGCAGATGGAGAGCGTGTTGGGGAGTTGCAAGTGATCTTTGAAGAGATGAACGGATGGAACGCAGACAGCGATGCCGCCGCCTTGCTTTCTAATTTGGGTATCAAGGAAGAATTCCACTATACACCAATGGCCGATATGGATGGTAAACTCAAAGTACGTGTGCTTTTGGCGCAGGCACTTTTTGGAAATCCGGATGTGTTGATCATGGATGAGCCTACCAACGACTTGGACTACGAGACCATTTCTTGGTTGGAGCACTTTTTGGCCAATTACGACAACTGCGTTATCGTTGTGTCTCACGATCGTCACTTTTTAGACGCTGTTTGTACCCATATCAGTGATATCGATTTTGGGAAGATCAACCACTATTCCGGAAACTATACCTTCTGGTACGAATCCAGTCAGTTGGCTGCACGTCAACGTGCACAGCAGAACAAGAAGGCCGAAGAGAAAAAGAAAGAACTACAGGAGTTTATCGCTCGTTTTAGTGCCAACGTGGCCAAGTCCAAGCAAGCGACTTCTCGTAAGAAGATGATCGATAAGCTGAATATAGAAGATATCAAACCGTCTAGTCGCCGTTATCCTGCGATCATCTTTGAGCGTGAGCGCGAAGCAGGAGATCAGATCTTGAACATCGAGAATTTGTCGGCCTCCTTAGATGGAGAAACCTTATTCACAAAGTTAGATCTAAACCTAGCCAAAGGCGATAAGGTTGTGGTTTATGCTAAAGATTCTAGAGCGACCACTGCTTTCTATCAGATCATTAACGGAGAAAAAGAGGCAGACAGCGGGAAATACCAATGGGGAGTCACCACTACCCAGAGTTATTTGCCAGCAGATAACGATTCTTATTTTAGCGAAAAGATATCCTTGGTAGATTGGCTGCGTCAGTGGGCAACTACAGAAGAGGAGCGTGAAGAGGTTTACATTCGCGGTTTCTTAGGAAAGATGCTTTTCAGTGGGGAAGAGGCCTTGAAGAACTCAGACGTACTTTCCGGAGGAGAAAAGGTGCGTTGTATGCTCAGCCGTATGATGATGCTGCGCGCTAACGTTGTTATGCTAGATGAACCGACCAACCACTTGGATCTGGAGTCGATCACCGCCTTTAACAATTCGCTTAAGAACTTTAAGGGAACCGTATTGTTCACCACACATGATCACGAATTTGCGCAAACAGTAGGTAATCGCGTTATCGAATTAACGCCGAATGGGGTTATAGATCGCTATACGACCTTTGATGAGTACATGAGCGATCCCAAGATCAAGGAATTGCGACAAAAAATGTATGCGGTCAACGCTTAGGCGTTGTAATACTTAGAATTCCAAATAGCCGTATTGAAGTTCTTTCCTGCGGCGAATCCGTAGTATAAAACAATGGCAGCCACCGCCTTGAACATGAACAGGAACAACATGACGTATTCTGTCATGCCTACTTCTTTGTTGGTAAATACTCCCATGGGTGAGATCGCAGTCAACAAGATGCTCGTTACAAAAATGCTAAACACCATATTGTCGAAATTCTTTACCGGCCATACCAAAAGACGTCTAAGCCCGCTCAGGTCATTTCCCCATTTGTGAATAAGGTAATAATAGCCATTGCCAATAGGAGCAAAGAGTAGTGGATCGTCTGCATTCTCTAACTTGAAGAGTTTAGAAGGCGCCATCATTTTAAAGCCGCTCAGAGAAGTGTCGTGCTCGTCTTCTAAGGCTCTGATCTTACTAATGGCTTCTTCTGGGAATTCGCTCTTGAACAAGGCTGCATCTAAAAAGCGCAGGCGATAATCCACACAGATCGACTTGATTGTATCTATATGATAGATCTTATCCGTCTCTAAAGCTTCTAGCTTAAAGGCATTGGCGGTTGTTTTCGACCTGCTTCTAAGACGTGTTTGAATGTCTTGTCGCTGCTCTTCATTGGAATCCAAGACCTGTTGAATCTGGTCTAATATAGATACTTCAGCGCTGTTTTTTGCTCTTCTGCGGTTTAACTCGCGCTCTATGTTCGTGCTCAATCTCATCCGATCAAAATTTTTCAAATTCGTGTACTGAATCATTCAAAAATTGTGCTGCACTTAAAAGCGTTTGCCAAAGGAATGCTGAATTTAGGTGGGTAGAAGGTGATTCCTTTTTAGCATAGCTCATACCCAATTTTTACTCAAAGTTACACGCTAAAATGCTACATTCCAAATAGCTGTGTTGTTAAAATCTATTTTTTAGATCGTTGTTTAAGGATATCCTCTATATCTGCCATAGAATGCCCTTTAACGTTCAACAAAATAAGGAGGTGATAGAGTAGATCTGCGGCCTCATTCTTAAAAAGCTCGGCATTATCATCTTTGGCTTCGATGACCAATTCTACCGCTTCTTCACCTACTTTTTGCGCCACTTTATTGATTCCTCTTTGGGCTAAAGAGCGGGTATAAGAGTCTGCTTCGTCGCTGACTATCTTTTGGGCTATGGTCGCCTCCAACTGACCTAAAAAGCCTTGTGCGCTGTCATTGGCAAAGCAACTTTGCGTGCCTTTATGGCAAGTGGGGCCGGCAGGCTCACACAAAAACAAAAGCGCATCCTGATCACAGTCCAAATAATGTTCTTTTAGCGCAAGGTAATTCTCGGAGCTTTCTCCTTTGGTCCATAAACGTCCTTTGGATCGGCTGTAAAAAGTAATGCGATTCTCTGCCAAGGTCTTCTTATAGGCCTGCTCATTCATATAGCCCAGCATTAAGACCTGTTTGGTATTGCTGTCTTGGATCACCGCTGGGAGTAGACCATCGGCGGATTTTTCAAAATTCGGATTCATCTTATTGGGATGTTTTTATCTTTTAATGCTGATTTTAATTGAGGCACTGGGATCTCACCGTAGTGAAAAATACTGGCAGCCAGTCCTGCACTTGCTGTTGTTTGCTTAAAAAGGGTCTCAAAGTGCGCGATGGTTCCCGCACCTCCAGAGGCGATCACCGGAATTTGTACCTTCTCAGCCACTGCGGTGGTTATATCTAAGGCAAAGCCAGCCTTGGTGCCGTCGTTGTTCATAGAGGTCAATAAGATCTCGCCAGCCCCTAGGGCCTCCATCTTTTCAACCCAAGCCAGGGTGTCAATACCTGTTGGGGTGCGTCCCCCACTGACAAATACCGTCCATTGGTCGTCTTCACACTTAGTGTCTACCGCTACCACCACACATTGAGAGCCAAATTCAGCAGCTAGTTCCTGAACCAATTCCGGACGTTTAACTGCTGCGGAGTTCACGCTGATCTTATCAGCCCCAGCTCTTATCAAGGCCTTAGCCTGTGCCACAGTTGTTATGCCTCCTCCAACGGTAAAAGGAATGTTTATGTTGGCTGCAATATCTGCTACCAAAGAGATCAAAGTTTCTCGAGCTTCTATGGTAGCGGTAATATCTAAGAATACCAGTTCGTCTGCACCCTGCTCGGCATACTGCTTGGCCAGTGCCACTGGGTCACCTGCATCTCGGATGTCCACAAAATTGACCCCTTTGACCGTGCGTCCGTTCTTAATGTCCAGACAAGGAATGATTCGTTTCTTTAGCATAGGGCTTCCAGGTCTTTAAGTTGAATGGTTCCTTCGTAGATCGCCTTACCGATTATAGCACCTTCGCAGCCCAGTTCTCGCAATTGTATAACTTCATCTAGCGTGCTAACACCGCCGCTGGCAATAAGCTTAAGGCCGTCTAGTGCCAAGAGCTCTCGGTATAAGTCAAAACTTGGACCTTGTAGCATGCCGTCTTTGGCAATATCTGTACAGATCACATATTGTGCGCCTTTGCTTAAGTAGTCGACAATAAAATCGTTCACATCCAAACTAGAGGCTTGCTGCCATCCGTGGGTTGCGATCTTTCGGTCCTTACAATCGGCTCCTAGAATGACCTTTTGTGCTCCGTAGCGTCCCAACCAAGAACTGAAAAGTTCTGGCTCAGACACTGCAATACTGCCTCCCGTTACCTGCTTGGCACCACTTTCAAAGGCAATGCGAATGTCCTGATCAGATTTGATACCTCCACCAAAATCGATCTGGAGTTCGGTCTTCGAAGCCAGGCGTTCTAAAACCTTGTGATTTACAATTTGCTTGCTTTTTGCCCCGTCTAGATCTACTAAATGCAGATACCCAATGCCGTGGTCTTCAAACATCTTTGCGACCTCTAATGGGTCTTCGTTATACACGGTCTTTTGGTTGTAATCACCTTGGGTGAGTCGCACACATTTACCGTCAATTAGGTCTATAGCTGGTATGATTCGCATTAGACATTGAGCTTTAAAAAGTTAGACAAGATTTGTTCTCCAACAGCTGCGGATTTTTCTGGGTGGAACTGCGTTGCGTAGAAATTGTCTCTAGCCAAGGCTGCAGAAAACGGTTGAATATAATCGCAAGACGCTACCGTATCTGGGCCAACCTCCGCATAATAGCTGTGTACAAAATAAACGTCACTGTTGGTTTTAACCTCATTGAATAAAGGGCCTTTCAGATCGATAATTTCATTCCATCCCATATGCGGCACCTTGTCTCTGGGCGGAAACTTCTTGACTTGTTCGTCAAAGATGCCCAGACAGGGCGTGTTGCCTTCTTCTGAATACGAACAGAACAGCTGTAATCCTAAACAGATCCCCAAAGTTGGTTTAGTCCGTTGCTTAATAACAGTATCTAAGCCCTTTTGTTTCAAATAGGCCATAGCAGAGGAGGCCTCTCCAACTCCCGGTAGGATCAATTTATCTGCCGATGCGAGCACAGTTGGGTCATCACTTATCACGCAAGCTGCATTGAGCCGTTTTAGCGCGTTCTCCACAGATCTGATATTACCAGCATTGTATTTTACTATCGCTATCATAAACTTCCTTTTGTGCTTGGAATGTCGTTAGACCCGCTTCTGGCAACAGCCATCCGCAGCGCTCGGGCAAAACCTTTAAAAATAGCTTCTATTTTGTGGTGTTCGTTATCGCCTTCTACTTTAATGTTCAGGTTGCATTGCGCAGTATCACTAAAGGATTTAAAAAAGTGGAAGAACATTTCTGTAGGCAAGTCACCAACCTTTTCACGTTCAAAATCCGCCTCCCATTCCAACCAAGGGCGACCACCAAAATCTACGGCCACTTGCGCCAAGGCATCATCCATCGGCAGTAAAAAGCCATAGCGCATTACTCCTTTTTTACTTCCTAAAGCTTCTTTAAATGCGGTTCCCAAAGCCAAGGCTGTATCTTCTATGGTGTGGTGTTCGTCTATGTGTAGATCGCCCTGAACATCGATTGCTAGATCAAACCCGCCGTGTTTGGCTATCTGTTCTAACATATGGTCGTAAAACCCAAGCCCAGTTTTGATCTTGCTTTGTCCTTTTCCGTCTAGGTTAAGGGCAATATTGATCTGTGTCTCCGAAGTATTTCTGGTCACCACGGCCTTGCGGTCTTGCCCTTTTAAAAAGCGGTAAATATCTTCCCAACTTGTAGTTGTGAGGGCCGCGTCCTTATTAGGCTCCGCAGCGATCAAAATACCTTGACTCCCCAAATTCTTAGCAAGCTCAATATCTGAGACTCTATCGCCTATCACAAATGATTTCTCCAGATCGTAGTTTCCGTGAATATATTCTACAAGCATGCCAGTTCCCGGTTTACGCGTAGGGGCGTTCTCTTCCGGAAGGGTAGGGTCAATATGAACTTTATAGAATTCTATGCCCTCATTTGAAAAGGCTTGCATTACCTTATTGTGGGCTGGCCAAAAGGTCTCTTCCGGGAAAGAGGCTGTTCCTAAACCGTCCTGGTTGGTAACCATGACCAAAGTGTAATCTAACTCCTGATTGATCTTTGCCAACCACTGAAACACGCCAGGATAGAACTCTAGTTTTTCCAAGCTATCCAATTGGTAGTCCACTGGAGGTTCAATGACCAAGGTGCCATCTCTATCTATAAATAATACTTTCTTGTTCATGCTTTAAATGCGTTGATGAGAATATCGTTTTCTGTTGGTGTTCCTACTGTGATGCGCAGCGAATCAGCGATCACAGAACTTCTGTTGCGCGTTATTATTTGTTGACTGATCAGTCGCTCGTACCAGCCCGTTGCGTCCGGCAGTTTGATAAGAATAAAATTGGTCTCGCTAGGATATACTTTTTCCACCAGGGGGAAGGCTTTGAAAAAGCTTATAAGACGTTGTTTTTCTTCCAAGATGGCGCGCTTGCGTTGCTCAAACCCGGCTTTATCAGCCAATGCATCTAATGCCGCTTGTTGATTGAGCTCACTTACATTATAAGGTGGTTTGATATTGCTGAGCCAAGTTATCAGGTTTGCATTGCCATAGGCGATTCCCACGCGAGCCGCGGCAAGCCCCCAAGCCTTACTAAAGGTTTGTGAGACGATCAGATTGTCAATGGTATCTATCAAACTTACAGCGCTGGGCGCATTCGCAAAGTCTATATAGGCTTCATCTACAATGACCACACCTTGACTGGCTGCGGCCAAGGCCTTGATAGTTTTCAAGCTGAACAGATTTCCGGTCGGGTTGTTGGGCGAACACACAAAGATCAACTTAGGTTGTTGCTGTTCTATGAGCTGTAATGCCTTGGCCAGATCGATCTCGAAAGTAGCATCCAACGGGCAATCTAGAACATCGACATCGTTAATAGCGGCAGAGACCTTGTACATGCCATAGGTTGGGCTAAACTGTAAAACCTTATCCTTGCCAGGCTCACAAAAAAGGCGAAAACACAGATCGATCACCTCGTCACTGCCGTTGCCAATAAATACTTGCTCACTAGTTACATTTCTCAATTGTGCTAACGCTGACTTGAGCTCTCTCTGATACGGATCAGGATATCGGTTTAAATTGCCGTAAGGGTTTTCATTGGCATCTAAGAAAATTCCCTCTTTGCCGGTGTATTCATCGCGAGCACTAGAATAAGGTTTAAGATCCCTTAGACTAGGCCTTATTAGGGCATTAGTATCCATCTGCAATTGCTTTTAATCTTACACTTACGGCATCTTTGTGGGCTTGTAAGCCTTCTGCTTCTGCCATTGTTTCGATAACGGGGCCTAGATTCTGGATTCCGTCCTTATCGATTTGTTGAAAGGTCACATAGTTGACAAAGCTGTTTAAAGACACCCCGCTATACTGTCGCGCAAATCCGTTGGTCGGTAAAGTGTGATTGGTTCCTGAGGCATAGTCACCAGCGCTTTCTGGAGTGTAGTTACCCAAAAACACAGAGCCCGCCACCTTAACCGCTTCTGCCCAATATTCTGGGTTTTGCACAGCCAAGATCAAGTGCTCTGGGGCATAAGTGTTGCTAAAGTCCATACAGGTCTGCAGCTCATCAAACACAACAGCTTTACTGTTCTTTAAGGCTTCTTTGGCCATGGCTGCTCGGGGCAGTTTCTCCACTTTTTTGTTGACCAAGCCCATGATCTCGCCTATTTTAGTGAGATCGTCTCCCAACAAGATCACTTGACTGTCTATACCGTGCTCCGCTTGCGACAAAAGATCTGCTGCTACAAACTCCGGATTGGATTGCTTGTCTGCAATAACCAATACTTCGCTAGGTCCTGCAGGCATATCTATAGCCAGTCCGTAGTTCAGGCTCATTTCTTTGGCTCGGGTCACAAACTGGTTGCCAGGTCCAAATATCTTATCGACCTTAGGAATAGAAGCTGTCCCAAAGCTCATTGCAGCAATGGCCTGTGCGCCTCCTACTTTAAAAATTGCATCGAGGCCTAAAAGTTTACAGCAATAAGCAATTTCTGGAGCAATACTGCCTTCCTCGTTAGGCGGAGTACAGATAACAATGGTCTCACATCCTGCTAGTTTTGCTGGTATGGCTAGCATCAGCAAACTTGAGAACAAGGGAGCAGTTCCCCCGGGTACATAGAGCCCTACTTTTTGTATGGGCAATTGTTTGCGCCAGCAAACAACTCCAGGAGAGGTAGTTACTTTTTCTGGCGTTAGGCGCTGTGCTTTATGGAATTTTTCAATATTTGCGGCAGCAACTTGTATAGCATCATTTAAGGACTGCGCTACTTGATCGGCTTGGCGGTTTATCTCGGCGACAGTTGCAACAATACTGCTTAGCTTTATCTTATCGAACTTTTCTGCATAAGCCAACAATTGGGCGTCGCCTTCGCTTTTTACGGCATTCATTATATCGACTACCGTTTTATTTAAGTTTGAGTTATCTAAAGCTGGACGTTTACAGAGATAGTCCCAGCGCGATTTCGGCGGATTGATATAAACTTCCATTAGCGTACAATTTTATCAATAGGTACAACCAGTATGTCTTCTGCACCTGCGAGTTTAAGCTCTTCTATCACATCCCAAAATTGAGATTCGTCGATCACAGTGTGTAGTGAACTCCAACCTTCTTCTGCCAAGGGCAAGACCGTAGGGCTTTTCAATACGGGTAACAAAGCAGAAACGGCGGCAATCTTGTCATTGGGTACATTCATTAGCACATATTTAGAAGCTTTACCGCGCAATACTGCGTTTACTCTAAAGCAGAGTTTGTCCAATATGGCTTGCTTTTCTTCGGATAACTGAGGGCCTTTGGCCAGAACAGCTTCGGATCTTAAAATGACCTGAGTTTCTCGCAAACCGTTTTTAAACAAAGTACTGCCGGAACTCACAATGTCGCAAACTCCGTCTGCCAGGCCAATGTTTGGAGCGATCTCTACAGAACCAGCGATCTGGTGAATGTCTGCCTCGATCCCATTGTCGCTTAAGAATTTATTTAAGGTGTTCGGGTAGGAGGTGGCGATCTTTTTTCCGTTAAAATAGCTCAATTCGTTAGTCGTCACGGCTTTAGGAACAGCGAGCGACACCCTACATTTTGAGAATCCCAATGGCCGAATGACAGAGACGTTCTTCTGTTTTTCTATCAAGAGATTTTCTCCAACTATGGCTATATCTGCCACTCCGTCTTCCAGATATTGCGGAATATCCGAATTGCGGAGGTAGAGGATGTCTAGGGGAAAGTTTGCTACAGTAACCTTTAATTGATCCTTTCCATTTTGAACGGAAATACCACAGTCCTTGAGTAATTCGATGGATTTGTCGTGAAGTCTCCCGCTCTTTTGAATTGCAATTTTTAATCTGCTCATTTTCGTTTAATAGTGTCCGAGCAAAATGCGGGAAAAAAAATACCCGTCTGATTGCTCAGACGGGTTATATGGATTTAAACAGTAATCAATACCATACTAGCTCGCCTGAAGGCCAGAGTGCGCATGGTGATGATGTAACTGTGTAATATTCATTGTTTCGTTATGCTTTTGCAAAGTTGAAACCTTTTTTTAATTCAAACAAATTCTTCTGGTAAAAATTAACAATTCTTTACCAGCCTTAACATCATCGGTCTTTGAAAGCCCGGCTTATTTGATATCTTAGCATAAATATCCTTGCTATGAAGAATCTGTTTTTTACACTTTGTTTCCTTTTGATCTTAAGCCCTTTACAAGCTCAAGATTACCAAGCCGGTGTTGCCTCTAAGTCATATCAACTCATAGGAAATGACACAATATTTCCAACTAAAAACATCTACGAGAATATCAAGGGCACCGAGCAGTTTAAAGTACTCACCACCATCTTTGAGCTCACCAATGCGCAAGAAACTATTGATAAGCTTGGCATGTGCACCGTATTTCTTCCCACTGATGCGGCCTTTGCCCAATACGATGAAAAGGCTTTGGAGGCCCTTTTAAAACCTGCCAATTCCGAACAACTAAAAAAAGCCTTGCTGCGTCATATTATTATAGGAAGGGTTGACCAAAACAGTCTACAACGCAATTTGGAGCAAAATGCCGGAGCGGCTTATTTCAGATCTTCTGCAGATATAGATCCTGAATTTAAAAGTCAAGGCGGAAATATCCGTTTGCAGATTCCAAATGCTCCAGCGGCTACAATAACTGCCACCAATTATTACCACAAACAAGGGTTTATCCACTTAGTGGACGCTTTTTTAATTGCAGATGAACTCTAAGCAGCTCTGCATATTAGTTCTTTTACTCACGGCTTTTCACGTCGGGGCGCAGACTAATTATACCTCATATGTTACAGGAAACCCAACAGATACAGAAGTAAACCCAGAAGGCGGTTTTGTACTCATGGGTGGAGCTGGCGAGAACGATCAAGCAATGATCTGGTTCTTGCAGCGCGCCAATGGCGGAGATGTATTGGTCTTGCGTGCCAGTGGTTCTGATGGCTATAACGATTATATGTACAGCGAGTTGGGCGTTACTGTGAATTCTGTAGAGACCATTGTCTTTAACGATTGGACCGCCGCAAGTGAACCCTATGTTTTGAATAAGATACAACAGGCAGAGGCGATTTGGTTTGCGGGTGGAGATCAGTGGGATTATGTCTCATACTGGCGAGGCACGGGTGTTGCTACAGGAATAAACGATGCTATCTCAGAGCGTGGTGCCGTTGTCGGTGGTATTAGCGCAGGAATGGCTATAATGGGCAGTATTTATTTTACTGCAGAAAACGGAACTGTTACCTCAGACCAAGCCACTACAAATCCCTATCATCCTAACATTACCCTAAGTGGAGCTCCATTTTTAGACATCGATTATTTAACAGGAGTGATCACAGACACACACTATGACGATCCAGATAGACGTGCCAGACACAGTGTGTTCTTGGCGCGTGCCATGGTCGATATGGGAGTAAATGCTAGAGGTATTGCCTGCGACGAGTTTGCCGCTATTTGTATTGCTCCGGATGGAATAGCGCGAGTGTTTGGGGAGTACCCAACTTTCGATGACAATGTCTATTTTATACATTCCAATTGTAACTT
This sequence comes from Gilvibacter sp. SZ-19, assembly GCF_002163875.1. Taxonomy (GTDB): domain Bacteria; phylum Bacteroidota; class Bacteroidia; order Flavobacteriales; family Flavobacteriaceae; genus Gilvibacter. Next base: position 2,515,749 of record NZ_CP019333.1, read on the forward strand.
GGAGGTGCCTGGGCCAGAAGTTATAGGCCCTGGTGGGCCGATCACTTGGTATAGAGATGGAACGGCTTTATATGCCTACAGGGTCAAAGGCACAGAAACGGGCGAAAATACTTTCGATCTGAACGATTGGCAAACAGGCAGTGGCGGTGAGTGGCTAAGTTGGAGCATCAATGCGGGTATCTTTAATGAATTTCCCGCTACGGATCCTTCCTGCGATCCATTGGACACAGATGAATTCATACTAAACAGAATCAGCCTATACCCAAATCCTGCACAAAGCTACTTTATTTTGGAATTTCCTGTGGGACTAGGTGCCCAGGTGCAAATATTCAATACCCTTGGACAACAATTATATCAAGGCAATCTTATGGGCGATTCTACGCTACAGATCAATACCACTAATTGGGCTGCAGGTACTTACTTTGTGCGCCTAACGACCACAAGTGGGCAAGTGCTTTTAAGTAAATTGATCAAACAGTAAATCGCTTAGCGTAATTGCGCCTCAAACTTGGACTCAAAGGCTTGCTGCAAACGACTCATGATCTTATCGATCTGCTTGTCTGTTAGGGTTTTGTACTCATCTGCCAAAGTAAAACTCAAGGCATAAGATTTCTTCCCCTTAGGTAAAGACTTTCCGGTGTAAACGTCAAAGAGTTGTACCTCTTTAAGCAGCTTGCGCTCCGTAGCAAAAGCAGTGGCGTGTAAGGCTTCAAAGCTAACTCCCTCGTCCAATAAGAGTGCAAAATCGCGTTTCACCTCTGGGTATTTAGAAATAGCCTTAAAGAGTATCTCTCCGGTGGACAAGGCTTGTAAAACAGCATCCCAGTTGAAATCCGCATAGAAAACAGGACTACTGATAGCAAAATGACTTACGATCTTTGGATGTACAACCCCAAGGCTTACCAGTTCGGTTTCGCCCATTTTAAGGCTGATCCCTTCTGAAAAGACATCGGTAGCGTTGGGTTGTTCGTTGTAATCGGTTAGGCCAAGTCGCTCCAAAATACCACTTACAACTCCTTTTAAATAAAAGAAATCGATCTCGGTGGCTCCGTTGTGTGTCCAGTGGTCCGGATAAACGCTGCCTTCTGCAATGATAGCCAGATGCTTGTGCTCTATGCGATCTTTGCCATCCTGATGGTAGGTCTTACCAAACTCGAATAATTTTATACTACTGGCCTTGCGATTCTTGTTGTACGCAACAGCCTCCAGGGTAGTGAATAACATGGACTGTCTTAGCACAGACAGATCATTGCTCAACGGGTTCAACATGGCCACATTGTTGGATTCGTCCAAGGTTGCGGTCAAGTTTGTATAATCCGGCTTGGTCAATGAGTTTGCCAACATTTCATTGAATCCTAGTGCTGTTAATTGGTTGGCTATAAGATTCTGAATTCTATAATCTTCGATACGCTTGGTCTCGGAGATAGAGGCATTCAGCTTCTTTCCAAAATCAATATTGTTATAACCGTAAACGCGGAGAACCTCCTCAACTACATCCGCCTCGCGAGTCACATCATTGCGGTAGGCAGGGATTGTCATTCCTATACCAGTTTCGGTCACATTGTTGATCTTAATGTCCAAAGACGTAAGAATGGCTTTAATGGTCTCCCTTGGGATCTCCTGCCCGATAAGGCGTGTAGCATTGTCAAAGTTCAATACTACTTGATGATCTTCTATTTTCTTCGGATAGATATCTACTATATCACTGGTGATCTCACCACCCGCCAATTCTTTGATTAAAATTGCAGCGCGCATCAAGGCGTATTCCGTAATGTTCGGATCTATACCACGCTCAAAGCGGAAAGAGGCGTCGGTATTGAGTCCGTGGCGCTTGGCAGTCTTGCGGATACTCACAGGATCAAAATAGGCCGATTCCAAAAATATTGCCGTGGTCTGCTGGGTCACTCCACTGTCCAATCCGCCGAAAACACCTGCAATACACATCGGTTTCTCTGCATCGCAGATCATCAGATCATCTTCGTGCAGGCTGCGCTCTTCTCCATCTAGGGTAGTGAACTTGGTGCCTGCTTTAAGTGTTTTAACTTCTACAGTAGCTCCATTGATCTTGGCAGCGTCAAAGGCGTGTAGCGGCTGCCCAAGGTCGTGTAGCACATAATTGGTGATATCTACCACATTGTTCTTAGGAGTGAGTCCTATAGCCTTTAAGCGGTTTTGCAACCATTTTGGCGAAGGTCCGACTTTAAGGCCGCTAATGGTGACTCCGCAGTAACGAGGAGCCAGGTCGTTATTGGCCACTTTAACATCGATCTTATTAGATCTGTTGTCCACTCTAAAATTGGTGTTAGAAGGAGTGATCAATTCTATGTTTACCTCTTGCTGTAAGAGTCCGGCTCTTAAGTCGCGAGCGGTTCCCCAATGGCTCATGGCATCTGCGCGGTTAGGGGTAAGGCCAATTTCGAATACGTGATCAATTTCTACATCAACCACCGTATTCATAGGTGTTCCTGGGGTGAGAGCTGCGTCTAAGACCATGATACCGTCGTGAGAATCTCCAAGTCCGAGCTCGTCTTCGGCACAGATCATTCCCATGCTAACTTCACCGCGAATCTTTCCTTTTTTGATCTTCCAAGGCTTGCCCTCTGCATCATATAAAGTAGTGCCTACCGTTGCTACAGGTACATTTTGCCCTTTATCCACATTAGGTGCTCCACATACTATCTGCACGGGTTCGTCAGCCCCTATGTCAACTTTGGTAAGTTTTAAGCGGTCGGCGTTCGGATGCTGTCCGCATTCCAAAACATGTCCAACTACTACACCTTCAAGGCCTCCGGGTACAGATTCAAAACGCTCTATACCTTCTATCTCCAAGCCGAGATCTGTAAGTAATGCTCCTGTTTTTTCAGGATCCCAATCGATGTTGATAAACTGTTTTAGCCAGTTGTAAGATATCTTCATGCCCCTATGCGCTATTTAAGCTGCAAAGATAGCATTTACCAGATGAAGTCATAGCGTTTTAGGGGATAGCTGCGGATTTTTCACATTAAAATCCAGAGCAACATCACAAGATTGAATTTTGTAAGTACTTTTACATCTTTCGACCAAGTCTTTATAAATCCTTTCAGATGAGATTGCTATTACTGACATTCCTTTCGTTGCTTTTATATTCCTGCGCTGATGAGGCTCCAACACTTAAAACGGGAGACTGGCGCGTTAACATGGAACTGCAGGATGAGATGTTACTTCCATTTAACATAGAGTTCAAGGCCGATGGCACTGCGGTTATCCGCAATGCGGAGGAGCGTATAGCAATCACGGATATTGTTCAAAATGGTGATTCCGTACTAATAAAACATCCAGTATTCGCTGGTGAATTCCAAGGTGTGTTTACAAGCGAGAAGAAGGTTGAAGGTGATTTTATCATCGCCAATATGGAAAGATCCATTCCCTTTTCCATGGTCCATGGCGATAGCGAACGCTTTAGAGAAGTAGACCCTGCGCAAGTGCAGCTTGGCGGTACTTGGAAGATCGAGTTTACAGAGAACGATGGCAATACCTATCCGGCACAAGGCGTATTTGAGCAGCAAGGCAATGAACTTACAGGAACTATTCGCACAGAAACAGGAGACTATCGTTATTTAGAAGGTGTGGTCGATGGAGATTCTTTAAAACTCTCCACCTTTGACGGAGCCCACGCATTTTTGTTCACTGCGAAAGCGACCGACAGTACTTTAAATGGCGGCATGTTTTACAGCGGGAATCATTACAAGGCGGCATTTAATGGCAAGCTTGATCCTGGTTATGAACTCGCTGATCCAGATTCCTTGACCTTTTTAAAGCCCGGTTATGAGCGGTTTAACTTTGCTTTTCCCGATGCTGATGGTAAGATCTGGACCTTGGACGATCCGCAGTTCAAAGACAAGGTCGTTGTTGTGCAACTTATGGGAACCTGGTGTCCTAATTGCTTGGACGAGACCAAATATTTTGCAGATTATATAGCTCGCAACCCTGACTCCGAAGTAGAATTCATCGCATTAGCGATAGACTATTCCAAGACCCCGGAACCAGCTTTTAAGGCCATAGACAGGCTTAAGGAACGTATGGGCCTAGAGTATCCGATAGTGTTGGCACAATACGGCACCAATTCTAAAAGTGAGGCCAGCGAAAAACTCCCCATGTTGAATGCGGTATTGAGTTACCCCACCACCATAGTGGTCGATAAAAAAGGCGCTGTTCGTAAAATACACACAGGGTTCAATGGTCCTGCCACAGGCGATAAATACACTGCGTTTGTAACCTCCTTTGAGGCTTTCTTAGCCGAACTACAGGCAGAGGAGTAGGTCTTAACAAAGGTTTGGCTGTTAATTAACAGGGCGCTAACAGGGCTGCGTTGAATCTGCCACTACCTTGTTATCAACTAATTAAACAAAAGCGTCATGTCTAAAATCTTTACCCATCTGGTGTTGGGGCTCACACTCTTATTCATAGGTGCAGCTCAGGCCCAGATCCAAACTCCTCGAGCAGCAAGTCCTCAGGCCAAAGTAAGCCAAACGATCGGTCTCACCGAAATCACTGTAGATTATTCCAGGCCCAGTGTTCGCGGGCGTGAGATCTACGGAACTCCCATTGCTCATTACGGTTTTCAAAATCTAGGCTTCGGCACTTCGGAGGCCGCTCCTTGGCGCGCTGGTGCAAATGAGAACACCAAGATCACCTTTACTCATGACGTGCTAATAGGAGGAGGCAAGGTGCCTGCCGGTACTTATGGGTATTTTATCGCTTTAGAGGAAAACGGCCCGGCCACAGTTATTTTGTCTAGTAACTCATCGGCCTGGGGAAGTTTCTTTTATAAACCAAGTGAGGATATTGCTCGAGTTCGAGTAACCCCAGAGACCATAGATCACCAAGAGACCTTGGTCTTTGAATTTGATGAGATTACCGCGAATTCTACGGTATTGACCCTTAAATGGGAAGAGCTGGCTTTTCCTTTAAAGATAGATGTTCCTGTTGCTGAGGTGGTCCTGGCAGAAGCCCGCAAGGCCATGCAAGATCAACCGGGCTTCAACAGACAGACCTGGGAGCAGGCTGCTGCTTATGCCCTGCAGAACAATACTGCTTTGGAAGAAGCTTTGAGTTGGATAGACAATGCCATAGCAGGTAAGTTCTACAGCCAGAAGACCTATGTAAATCTCAGTACCAAAGCACAGCTTTTAAAGGCCTTAGGCCGCTCCGAAGAAGCCGATGCCATCATGGCGGAAGCCTTAGACCTCGCCACAGTATTAGAAATGCATCAATACGGACGTCAGCTAATTGCTTCAGGTCAGGTAGATAAGGCTATGGCGGTCTTTAAGCGAAACGCTAAGCAAAACCCTGATACTTGGCCGGTGCATTATGGTCTAGCTCGTGGATATTCCGCTCAAGGAGATTATAAGCAAGCGGCGAAACACCTAGAAAAAGCCTTGGCCAATGCTCCAAATGCGGCGAGTAAAGCTAGAGTGGCTGCCAATCTTGAAAAACTAAAGAACAATCAAGATATCAATTAATTTCTCTCTCTTCATACTTCTGAAAAACGCTTGTGAGCTTTGGTTAACAGGCGTTTTTTATGAAATGAAATTCCAGATGTTGCCGTATTTTGCCAATTCGATATAGGTGCGCCTTACGGCTTCGTTCTGCGGATGCTCTAGGTTGGGGTCCTCCTTAAGCAGGGCAATAGCGTAACTGCGAGCCAAACTCAATATATCGCGATCTCGGACCACATCGGCAATGCGAAGGTTTAAAACCCCGCTTTGTTGAGTTCCCATAAGATCTCCAGGTCCGCGTAGCTTGAGGTCAACTTCGGCAATCTCGAAACCGTCGTTGGTGGCACACATGGTCTCTAAACGGGTTTTAGCTTCCTTAGACACCTTTTTTCCTGTCATGAGTATACAAAAGGACTGGTCGGCACCGCGTCCCACCCGTCCACGCAATTGATGCAACTGAGAAAGTCCAAAGCGCTCTGCACTTTCAATGACCATAACAGAAGCATTAGGAACATTTACACCAACTTCGATTACAGTGGTGGCCACCATGATTTGAGTTTCTCCTTTTACAAAGCGTTCCATTTCGTAATCCTTGTCGGCTGGTTTCATCTTTCCATGAACAATGGAGATCTGAAATTCCGGCATAGGGAAGGAGCGTGAAATAGACTCGTAACCGTCCATCAAATCTTTGTAGTCTAAAGCCTCGCTTTCTTGTATCAAAGGGTACACAATATAGACCTGTCTTCCGAGCCTGATTTGGTCCTTTAAAAAGGCAAACATTTTAAGTCGATTTGCGTCGCTTCTCAGGACGGTTTTTACAGGCTTTCTTCCGGGGGGTAATTCGTCTATCACAGAGAGGTCCAGATCGCCGTATAAACTCATGGCTAAAGTTCTCGGAATTGGAGTTGCTGTCATTACCAAAATGTGTGGAGGGCGTTCATTTTTTTTCCAGAGCTGAGCGCGTTGTGCCACTCCAAAACGATGCTGCTCGTCTATAACAGCCAAGCCTAAATTCTTAAAAACAACCTTCTTTTCTAAGAGTGCATGGGTGCCGATTAAGAGGTCTAATTCGCCATTTTCGAGTTTTTCGTGAATTTCCCTCCTAGTTGAAGTATTGGTTGATCCAGTAAGCAAATAAACACTGATATTCAATTTTTTACACCAATGCAATAATCCATTATAGTGTTGGACTGACAAAATTTCAGTCGGAGCCATTAAACAAGCCTGAAAACCGTTGTCAAGCCCTATTAACATTGACATGAACGCAACTATGGTCTTTCCTGAACCCACATCTCCTTGCAAAAGTCTGTTCATTTGGGCATTGCTCCCCATATCGTTGCGAATTTCTTTGATCACTCGTTTTTGAGCGTCGGTCAATTCAAAGGGCAAATGTTCGTTGAAGAAGGTGTTGAAATATTCCCCTACTCGTGTGAATGGATAACCTTTGATTTTTTGTTTGCGTTGAAAATTCTTGCGAATAAGTTGCAACTGTATGTAGAATAATTCCTCGAATTTTAAGCGGTATTGTGCTGCTGCCAAGACGGTCTGATTCTTGGGAAAATGGACCGCAAAAAGAGCTTGTTTTTTGGTGGGTAATTTGAGCTGTTCAAAGAGGGCTTTTGGAAGGCTTTCTTGGAACTCATTTTTAGCTCCTAAAAAGAGCTGTTCAACCATGCTAATTACAGCTCGATTTGTCACCCCTTTTGCCGCCAATTTTTCGGTGGAAGGATAAACCGCCTGCATGCCAGATCGGAGCTTTTTTTCGTGTTCAGATTGTAATTCCAACTCTGGATGCGGCATGGAAAACTGCTGTTGAAATTTATTGATCCGGCCAAAGGCGACATACTTTTTTCCGAGCTTGAGTCGTTCCTTTATCCACTTTTGTCCTCGAAACCATACCATTTTCATACTCCCGGTTTCGTCTTCAAAAGTCGCTTCGAGTCGATTGCCTTTTTTCTGTTGAACTGTTTTTAGGTGGGTAATCATCCCCACCACTTGTACTTCCGCGCCAGTGTCGCGCAACTCATTGATCTTTAAATATTGGGTCCGATCTATGTATTTACGCGGAAATAAGTGTAATAGATCTTGATAGGTGTGTATACCGAGTTCAGAACGCAGCACATCGGCCCGATTAGGGCCTACGCCCTTAAGATAGGCGATAGGTGTTTGTAAGTAATTTGCGTTCATAGTTTAAAAATAATCGATTCACCCGCCACAGCCTACCATTGTTAAAAAGTTCGTAGGATTGTTAATGTTTGTATTAACAGATTTATAAATTGTGGGTATTTGCCTTATTTTGTGCGTATGAAATATTGGTTTTACTGGATTTTCTTTGTTGGATGGATTTATGCTTATGGTCAGCAAGAGCAGAATTTTGATGTCAATCAAATTGCCGCAATCATTACACCTGATTTTCAGGAAAAGTCAATAGCCGCAGCATATACTGCAGACTTTGAAATTTTGAAACCTACGACCAAAGTTTATTTGGATGCTCGTATTGATACCTTGTATGATGCCGGTGTTTTTCAAATAGAAGACAAACGAATGATCGAGGGAGCATCGGTTGTGCTTGAAGATGATAAAGTCATAATTTCCGGCGATTTCAAGCCAGATCAAAATCTAACAGTAAGCTTCAAATATAAAGTTAAACCTAAACAAACGCTTTACTTTTTTGGAGATCAGATGTGGACCCAAGGTCAAGGAAAGTATACGAGTTATTGGTTGCCGAGTATTGATGACATGACCGATAAGATCGAATTCGATTTATCAATACCATTACCTGCTGACTATGTCGCCATATCAAACGGTGTATTAACTGATAAAGAAGATGATGAAAGTATTTCTCACTGGCACTTTGATATGGAAAATCCTATGTCGAGTTATTTGGTCATGATCGCTGTGGGAAAGTATGACAAACAACAACTGAATTCAAGTTCTGGTATTCCTTTAGAGAATTATTATTTAAAAGGCGATGAAGCCTACGTAGAGCCTACCTACCGCTATACCAAAGAGATCTTTGATTTTCTGGAAGGTAAAATTGGAGTGCCTTATCCTTGGCCCAACTACAAGCAAGTACCTGTGCGAGATTTTCTTTACGCCGGTATGGAGAACACTACAGCGACGGTCTTTTCGTCGGCCTTTGTGGTAGATAGTATTGGCTTTAATGACAAGAATTATGTCAACGTGAATGCGCATGAGTTGGCGCATCAATGGTTCGGAAATTACGTCACAGAGGTATCTGCGGCAGATCATTGGCTGCACGAGGGTTTTGCAAGCTATTACGCTTTGCTGGCCGAACGGGAACTCTTTGGAGATGATTATTACTACTGGAAGCTCTTCAACACGGCGGAACAACTCCGCAGCAGAAGTGACAGCGGAAAAGGAGAGGCCTTGTCCAACCCTAAGGCGAGTTCGCTCACTTTTTATGAGAAGGGTACCTGGGCTTTAATTGCTTTGGATGAGTTGCTGGGTACTTTTGATTTTGATCGAGCGATCAAAGCCTATTTGGAGCGTTACGCTTTTAATAATGCGACCTTAGACGATTTCTTTGCAGTAGTTGCCCAGGTGACCGGCAAGGATATGACGGAGTTTCGCAAGCAGTGGATAGACCAAACCTCTTTCAAATCCGCTTGGGCCTTAGACTATTTGACCCAGTCCGAATTTATAAAATCGTACTTGAGCTTAGAAGCACTGCGGAAGGAGCCACTCGATGCCAAACAAAGCGCCTTAGCGACAGCCATAGGTAGTTCCAATGATTATTTGGGGCAAGAGGCGGTCTTTCAACTATCAGGGGAGCCTATGAATTTAAGTTTGCCGCTATATACAGCAGCTTTAGCCGATGAGCAGCTTTTGGTTAGACAAGCTGTAGCCCAAAGTCTAAGTAGCATTCCTTTGGCCATTAAAAGCGATTTTGAGGCGCTGTTAAGTGATGATTCTTATGTGACTCAAGAAATGGCCTTGTACAGGCTGTGGAGCAGCTTCCCACAAGATCGATCTAAATATCTGGACCGAATGGCCTCCGCCCTAGGCTTTAAGGAAAAGAACATAAGACAGCTTTGGCTCACCTTGGCCATTGTGACTCCAAATTACAAGCAAGATCAGAAACGGGAATTCATCAAGGAACTGATGAGCTATGCGACAGCGAATTACAGTTTTGAGACAAGGGAGTTGGCCTTGAACTATCTCACGGAGATCCAAATTGTAAATGAATCGGTGCTGTTGTCCTTGGTAGACGCTTGTGTACACCCCAATTGGCGATTCCGCAGTGGTGCCAGAGAATTGCTGAAAAGACAAATGGATAATCCGCTAGTGAAGAATTTATTGGAAGAAATATTAGCAGGGTCCAGTAATGAAAGTGAAAGGAACTATCTTCGGAATCTACTGAATGAGTAAAGACCTCTCCGCACAGATCTTGTTCGAAGAGGCCTTTTATTATAATTGAAGGATTACTTGACCAGTAACTTTTCAGTTAAAATTTGCCCGTCTTTAGTGGTAACATGTACAAAATACATACCTGCACTTAAGCTGCTAATATCCAATTGTTCATTCTGAACACCAGCTGGCATTTGCTCCATTATAACTTGACTTCCATTCAGATTATAGACCGAGACAGCCGTTAATTCCTGTTCTGAAATTTGAATAGTTACATAGTTATGTGCCGGATTGGGGATAATACTGAAACCAGACTTCGTATCGCTAGTCGATTTATCTTCTATGCTTGGCGTTTGATAAGTACCTAGTATATCCTTAATGAACTTAATATCATTAGCTGCTAAAGTAGCATCACCCACAAAACTACTGTTTAAAACAAGCTGATAAGTAAATCCGTCGTCTACACAATCTTCGCAACAGCTCGGAGTTTGCATTCCAACAACATAGAGTACATCATCGGCGAATGGGAATCCTGGGAAGTTTGTGGTCAGATCCCAATTTGGGCCTGATGATGGAGGGTTAAAGATGCTACTTCCGCCAATATCATTACCCCATCCGTAAGTTGCCGCTGGGTCTACAGTAATTGTACCTCCTGAATAATTGTCTACAGTAAACACAAACCAGAACCAAGGTTGATCGCAGATTTCTGTACTGTATGGAAGGGCGTCATCTAAGGGGTCAATAGTATTTATCGATCCGGTGATTTCTTGAGGTTCACCTTGATGAAGCACCGAAATATTCAAGTTTGGATCTTTGAGTTCCTGAACAGATAAATCGTCGATGGCCAGATCGTTACCATCGCCCAGAGAACCTTCGTCTAAAATAATTTGTATAACCATTTCCTCTTGCCCTCTGAAACAAAAATTCAAATTCATCCAATCACATGGGTCAGAAGCGTCGGTATTAATGGTCGCCGTCTCGGAATAGAATGAAGATAGTTGCACCGTGATTTGTGGAAGCACGTCAAAAGTACATTGTGGTAAGTTTTTGAAGTTACCGCAGAATCTGTATTCCTTTTCCGGGTCTAGACCGGTGAGGGTTTGTTCCCATATTACACTTTGAGAACCACTCGCTTGATTGGTCAAACCATTGACCAATAGGAACTGATCGTTGTTAGCATAAGTTGTTGCGTCTTGACAGTAAGAATGGTCTGTAACGTTAGCTCCAAAGGCACTAGCACTAGTCCCTACATCGTACTGACCAGGTAGGGTAGCAGAGTTCTGGCTGTAATCGCTACTGAATCCTGTTACGCCAAATTCAAAGTTTCCATTGGCAATTAGATTGTCAGATTCATCACAACAATAAGCTCCTTCATTGGTTGGTTCAGGTTCGCCACTGTAAGTGCTGTCGCAGTCTTGACTGATGCAAATATTGTCTAAGCCAAATTGTTCATCGCCTCCTCCTACATCAACGTAATAGGCTAGTGATTCCACATTCGTTATGAGACTGTCCCAGGCAGCAGCTCCGCCCGAATTAACCCATTGTCCGTCGGCATTACTAGGCAAGTCGGTTCCATCGCTCAGTTCTATAGGGGCACAAATACGAACCCATCCGCGAGAAACATCATAGGAACCGCTCATCACAAAGGTTGCGGAGTTAGTTGCGCCGAGTGGATCGTTGGTGTTGTAGATGCGTAAGGTGTTTGGTGTTAGCGTGCCCGTCGCAATATAAAAGGTGCGGATGTCAAAGCATAAACAGCCCTCTCCCTGAACCATTTCTATCCAATTACCGTCGTAATCTACAGGATTGTATATAAAACTCCCGCCATTGCTACATCCTTGGTCATCAATGTCGAGATAGATATCTCCAGCTCCACCTATACTACCAACATCGTTATAACCAACATTGGCATTAATGGTTCCCCAATTATCTAGTACTCCAGGTACCGCCGTACCTGTGCATCCTGGCCCTGTTACAGGGGTCACTGGGTTAGCATTAAAGTTTTCACAGAACCCTGTGGTCTGTGCATTTGTTATGGCAGAAAGCAGCAAAGCCGCCGAGAATAGCCATAGTTTAATTCCTTGTCGTACAAATTTCTTCATGATTCGAAAATTTAGTTGCCTACTCTATTGAATGGGGTTTTCGGCTTCCTCCCGGGACATCGAAAGTCTTGGGTCAAAAGTCTCCTTATATTCATTAATCTTCTGTAGGTCAATGACCTAAATCAATAAGTGCTATGCCTAGTTTTAAAAGGGGTAAACACCCCCTTAATATTTTAAATAATGCGAATACCTTTACACTTCACTAATCACAACATCCCATTATGAAACATTTAAAACCACTTACATTATTAGCGTTTAGTATACTGTTGATTTCTTGTGGTACGGCTATCGATAAATTCAACAGCTCTCCACATCGCATCAGTCTAAAACGAGGAGATAGTTTGTTTACCAATTATCACGACCGCTTCGATAATGCCATTGTTGATATACAAAACGATTTTGTCCCTAGAGAAGAGGAGTATCTGCCAACAGAATATCTGTGGATAAGTAAAAGAGACTTGCAGTGTTATTTAGATATGCTAGAGGAGGTTGAGAAGTTGAACGATCAAGAGATCACGGGAATTGCCATTTATTTAGGCGCTTATGGTGATGATCAAGTTGCTCGTAATAATAAAGAGCGCGATAGGAGACCAGGTAGCCTACAAGATATGTTAGATGATTACAAAAAAGGAACTTTTGTAGCTAAGCGTTTTATTGAGAACTATGGCGATTATAACGGTAGAATCACCACTTTTTTGGCGCCTACTTTCTATGATAAAACAGATACAGTAACCTACCCAACAGCTTTGCCAAAGCACAAACCTTTTTATATTAGACCTCACGACCCAAACAAAAGATATATAGGAGAATACATACCTATAGATTTTAGAGAAGAGTTTGTAGTTTCTGGAAATCGCAATGGCGGGGACACCACAAGTTTACTTATGGATGAGCTTAATGCGATGCCGCCTAAAAAGCCGGGTAATCAGTAATTTTAATGGATCAGTTTATTGAGTTTCTAAAGCATTGGTTACCGACAATGCAAATTGTAACAGTCATTGTGGGCACCTTGGCAGCCTTTAAACAACGCAATAGACTCCTCAATTTATTTGTTTTGTTTCTGTGGTATGCCATACTCAACGAGTTTTTTGCGGACTATTATGGAACCGAAATTCAACCTGGTAACAATAGTATCGTTTATAATGTTTTTTATCCAGTATTCTTTGGAGTTCTTTTTTATCTGTTACATCAATCTATAAAGAGTCGGAGGTTTAAACAGCTTATAGTTTTCATGTATGGGAGTTATTTTATCTCCATGTTTATTGAGCTATTTGTACTCGGAGTAGATTACACGCTGCAACGGCAATCGCTTCCTTATATCATAGCCGGAACTTCACTCTTAGTATGTTTTTTGTATTTTTTCGTTGAATTACTGCGAGAAGAACTGGTAATGCATGTAGAGCGTAATATGGTCTTTTGGATTGCAACAGCTTACTTCTTCTATCTATTGGCCTATGTGCCGCTTAAGGTGGAGCAGAACTACTATGCCAACAGTGTTAGAATGGCAAGTTTATTTGATGTCTATTTCATTATGACCTTAATTATGAATTTGTTTTTGATTATTGGATTTGTATGGAGCAGTTTGTGGGAGGAGAAATAATTCTTTTTATTACCATACTCTGTGTTTTAGGAGTGTTCTTGTGGCTATTTGTGCTCATTTTCATTCGTCGCAAGAATATGTTATTGGCTAGGCAATACCAAGCCGAAAAGGAATTTGAAGCTGAATTGGCGAAGGCACAGGTAGAAATTCAACAACATACCCTCAGAAATATTAGTTGGGAACTTCATGACAATATTGGCCAATTGTTGACACTAGCTAAAATACAAGCTCAAAACGCACAAGAAAAGCCTGCAGAACTTGTTCAAGCCATAGACAGCATAGGGGAAGCATTGAATGAGCTCAGAGATTTGTCAAAACACATTAATCCAGAAAGTCTCAAAAATCTAAAACTGCATCAGGCTATTATGGCTGAGACGGATCGGTTTAATAGATTAGGTGTCATTGTAGCGGATACACAAATTAAAGGCACTCCGATCGCATTAAACGCTCAGGAAGAATTGCTTCTCTTTCGTATTGTTCAGGAATTTTTTACAAATACCATTAAATATGCCAAGGCAAAAAAGCTCAATGTAGTATGTGCATATAGTGAAAACACTGTTGCAATTGCTTGCAGGGACAATGGTATTGGTTTTGACCCGTCTCAAATTCATGAGGGATTGGGTTTAAGAAATATGCGTCATAGAGCAGCAATTCTTGGAGCAGAGTTACTTATTCAATCCGAATTAAAAAAAGGTACTACCTTGGAACTGACTTATAAAAAGGATTCCTATGACTCATAAAATCGTTGTGGTGGACGATCATACCTTATTACGCCAAGCAATAGGTCATATGGTTAACAGTTTCGACAATTTTGAAACGCTTTATGAATGCCAAAATGGCGAAGAGTTACTGACGCAACTCCAGACTTCTAAGGAGCATCCTGATATCATCCTAATGGATATAAACATGCCAATAATGGATGGAATTGAGGCGACAGAAAAGGTATCGTCCTTGTGGCCAGAGATAAAGATAATGGCCTTGTCTGTCGAAGAAGAAGATTCCACGATTTTAAGCATGCTTAAGGCAGGTGCCTGTGGATATTTGCTCAAAGACTCTAAAAAGAGCGTTTTAAGACAAGCTCTGGAACAGCTTGTAGATACAGGTTACTATCATACGCCAAACGTTGCCAAACTTCTTGTGAACTCATTGAAAGAACCAAGAATTTTAGATACGCTAAAGGATCGGGAAAGGGAATTTTTGACCCATGCGTGTACCGATCGCACCTATAAAGAGATTGCAAATATTATGTGTGTAAGTCCGAAGACGGTAGAAGGTTATCGGGATTCGCTCTACGAAAAGCTTGAAATTCGGAATCGGATAGGTTTGGTTCTTTTCGCTATTAAAAACAAGCTAGTCAATCCTTAAAATAATTCCGCTACCTCTTTTCTAATGTAAGCGAGCGCCTTTTGAGAAGGGGTAACATCGTCCATAAAGTTGGTCAACAAATACTGACGCAAATTGTCTGGAGATCCGTCTTTTTCGTGCATCACACCTTGACGGATCACGTGAATGGTCGCATTCTTGGCTGCGTTGATCAAATTCCAGCACTCTTGAGAGACATAGATCTGCTGAGAGATGTTGTGGTCGAACTCCTGTTCAATATTTCGGATCAATAGGCTCTCGTAGTTCTCCAGGCTATTTCCAACGGGTTTAACGCGCGTAAGGAGTCGATTGGGGTCTATGCGCTCCAAAAACAAGGTCAAGCGTTCGTAGGCTTGTAAACGCATGGGAATGGTGTTCTTCTGCGCTTCTTGCTGGATCAGATAACGACGGCGACCTTCTTCGTTAGCCGTGTGACCTTTGAAAAAGTAATAAGCGACAATTCCAACCAAGATGGCCGGAAGTAAGTAGGCAACATAACCTAATACCTGTTCGATTTCCATAGTTCTAGTTTGATGTTTGGTAGCTTCCTCCCAAATGTATGCATTCTTTCAATTTCTGCATACCTTCAAAAGGTACGGGTTGTTTTTTGTATTTAAAGGTAGAACGCATGTCTTGCGACAAATGCTTATCGTCCATGTTCATTTCTACGTCTGCCATAGTGAATTGACAGGGGTGTTCGTAACCTGCGGCATGGGTGATCTCTACAAGTTCTTTTCTGAAGGTTTTAAAGTACTGATTCAATCGGTCCGATTTAAGCGGAATATCAATTCCGTTCTGCAACCATTTGGACTGCGTGGCCACACCAGCCGGACAGCGATTGGTGTGACAGATCTGTGCCTGGATGCAGCCAATGCTCATCATGGCCTCTCGGGCAACGTTTATCACATCTACGCCCAAGGCAAAGGCCATGGCTCCTTTGGCCGGGAAACCCAGTTTACCACTCCCCACAAAGACAATTCTGTCTGTGAGTCCATGGTTCTGAAATAGTTTGTAGAGATCTGCAAAACCGTATACCCACGGTAGTGATACGTGATCGGCAAAACTCGGGGGTGCCGCACCGGTTCCGCCTTCACCACCGTCTACACTAATAAAGTCAGGGCCTGTTCCGCGTTGTTTCATTTCTAGGGCTAACTCTTCCCATTGATCCAACTTTCCAATAGCGGCTTTGATCCCGACAGGAAGCCCGGTATTTTCTGCAATATCTTCTATAAAATCTAGAAGTTCGGGAACTGTTGAAAAGGCGGAGTGTGTAGGTGGAGATAGTACATCTTTACCCACTTCAACCCCGCGTATCGCAGCGATCTCTTTGGTGATCTTCTTCCCGGGTAGTACGCCCCCTTTTCCGGGTTTAGCCCCTTGGGAGAGTTTTACCTCTATGGCCCGAATCTGCGGATTATCTGCCACCAATTGTCTCATTTTTTCCATGGAGAAGGTACCGTCCGGGTTGCGAACTCCAAAGTAGCCGGTGCCAAAATGAAAGACCACATCGGCCCCTTTCTGATGATAGGGGGAAAGGCCGCCCTCGCCGGTATTGTGATAAGCTTGGGCCTTTGCAGCGCCAATATTCAATGATTCGATAGCCTTGGCAGAAAGCGATCCAAAGCTCATGGCGCTGATATTAATAATGGAGGCAGGTCTGTACGGTCGCTTGCGCTTGTTGTGTTGTCCCATTACCTTGGCGCAGGGCAAAAAGCATTTGTCTAGCGTGTTCGGATGATCTGAACTGAGTTTGTAGGGTATCATTGCATTGTTGATAAATACATGCTGATACTGGTAAATGTCTCTATCGGTTCCGAAGCCTTCGTAATTGTTCTCTTTTTTGGCTGAGGCGTAGATCCAACCGCGCTCAATGCGATTAAAGGGCAGCTCTTCTCTGTTGTTGGCTACCAAATACTGGCGCAGTTCTGGGCCAATACTTTCCAGCATATAACGAATATGCCCAACAATGGGGAAGTTGTGACTTATGGTGTGTTTGCGTTGGAATATATCGCGCAGCGCAATAAAACCGAACACGACAAGCAGCCATGCCCACCAAGGGATTCCACCTAAAAAGTCCAAAATTGCATCCATGGTTTAGTTGTTCAGATAATCCATGCTGAGTTGAATAAATGCTTTCACTCCTAAAAGCATTCCGGATTCGTCGATCTTAAAATCAGGCGTGTGATGCGGAAACGCTTCGGCCCCGCCTGGAGCCCGTCCGCCCAAAAAGAAATACAATCCAGGAACCTCTTGTGCAAAGAACGAGAAGTCTTCGGCTCCGGTAACAGCTTTGGTCTCAACAACCTTAGAAGCGCCTGCAGCTGCTTGCAATGAAGGCAGCATCTGAGCCGTTAAAGCCGGATCGTTATACGTGATCGGGTAACCTCTGGCGATCTGAATACTCGCTTCTGCACGATAAGCTGCAGCAATGGCAGGTACCATTTCTTCCATACGCTTATTGATATAAGCCTGCATGTTCTTGTCTAAGGTTCTGAGCGTTCCGACAATTTGAACCTCTTCTGGGATGATATTACTGCGGACTCCGCCCGTGATCTTTCCAATTGATAGTACGGCGGCCTCTTGCGTAAGTGGAGATTCTCTAGAAATGATTGTCTGTAAACCATCGATGATCTTAACAGCAGCCATGATCGGGTCCACACCGCCCCAAGGTTGAGAACCGTGTGTTTGCTTGCCTTTTACGGTAATTTCAAAGCTTTGTGATGCCGCCATAATACCTCCTGGTTTGTAAGTGATCAGGCCAACAGGTTGTTGCGAAGAGATATGTAAACCAAAGATGGCATCTACATCTGGATTCTTCAGTACGCCTTCTTTTACCATGAGTTCTGCACCACCTTCTTCTCCTGGAGGAGCGCCTTCTTCTGCAGGTTGAAAGATAAACTTAATGGTTCCCGCAAAGTCGTTGTTCTTACTTAAGACCTCTGCAACACCCATTAAGATAGCGATGTGCGTATCGTGGCCACAGGCGTGCATAACTCCCGTCTCAACACCTCTAAAGGTGGTGGTAACAGTACTTTTAAAGTCTAGGTCGTTGCGCTCGGTAACGGGGAGAGCGTCTATATCTGCGCGTAAAGCCAAGACCTTCCCAGGGCGATTTCCTTTCAGGATACCGACCACACCTGTTAAAGCAATGTCTGTTTGAACCTCCATTCCAAGAGATTTCAAGTGTGCCGCGATCTTCTTTGCAGTGTTGTATTCCCTATTGGATAGCTCCGGATTCTGATGGAAGTAGCGCCTCCATTCGATCACTTTGGATTCAATATTGGCAATATCAGCATCCATATTGGCCTGTCCAATAACGGGTAGGGTAGCGATCGCTGCGATGGCTACAAGAATTAATTTACGCATCTTATGGTGTGTTTAAATAGTCAACAGTTAATTGTAAAAAGGCCTTAACGCCTAGGAGTAAGCCTGAATCATCAATTTTAAAATCAGGTGTATGGTGTGGGAAGGCCTCGGTGTTTCCAGGAGTCATTCCGCCTAAAAAGAAATAAAAACCAGGCACCTCTTCTTGATAAAAAGAAAAATCTTCTCCTCCTGTGGTCGCCTTTACCAGCTCTACTTGATCTGCTCCGGCCACTGCTTGTAAACTTGGTAGCACTTGATTGGTCAAGGCCAGATCGTTAAAGGTGATAGAAGTGAAGTTCTGAAACTCGATACTCGCTGTTCCGCCGTAGGCTTTGGCAATGGTTTCTGTCATTTCTGTCATGCGGCGCACTATCAAGGCTTTCATGTCTGGGTCAAGGGTGCGGACAGTACCAATCATTTCTGCGGATTCTGGAATGATATTAAAGCGAACGCCGGCTGTTATTTTACCTACGGAGATCACCGCTGCCTCATCGATTAGGCGCGACTCTCTACTGATAATACTTTGGTAGCCATCTACGATCTTGGCTGCAATATAGATAGGGTCAACACCGCTCCAAGGCTGTGAGCCATGGGTCTGTTTTCCATTGACCTTTACCACGAAGCGTTCTACCGCAGCCATGGTGCCGCCCGGTTTGTATCTAATGGTGCCCACAGGAGTAGCCGAATTGATGTGCAACCCAAAAATGGCATCCACATCCGGATTTTTTAGTACACCTTCTTTGATCAAGAGTTTGGCACCACCTTCTTCTCCCGGAGGAGGGCCTTCTTCGGCAGGTTGAAAAATAAATTTTACCGTTCCTTTAAGCAGATCTTTATTGGCTGCTAAAACCTCTGCCACCCCCATGAGTATGGCTGTGTGTGTGTCGTGGCCGCAAGCGTGCATAACCCCTGTCTCTGTGCCTAAAAAGGTAGTGGTAACTGTACTCTTAAAAGCAAGATCGTTGCGTTCGGTAACGGGAAGGGCATCAATATCAGCGCGTAAAGCAATTACTTTTCCGGGTTGATCTCCTTTGAGAATACCTATAACACCAGTTTTACCGACCCCTGTTTGAACTTCCAGACCAAGACTTTTTAAATGGGCCGCGATCTTAGCGGCTGTTTTGAATTCTCGGTTGCTGAGCTCTGGATTCTGATGGATCTCTCTGCGCCATTGGATCACTTTACTTTCAATGGATGCAGCATCTAGCATGAGTTTTTCGTTCACTTCTTGCGCCTGAGACCAGCCCAGGGTCATAAAGGCTAAAACGAGACAAAGGTGTCGGTACATATTTTAATTGAAATTTATAATGGTATAACCTTCTTGTTGGAGCTGGATCATGGCAGTCATGGTAGACAATGCCATTTTAACGCCCGGAATACGACGTGAATCACCGAGATTCCTGCTTCCTGCAGATTGTCCGCAGAGAATAATATCCACATCGGCAGCTTGCAAGGCCTCAATAAGTCCTAAATTCGGATTGTCCACGCCGAACTTTTCCTTGTAGTATTGATTCTTAAGCAAGCTGTAGCTTGCGTTCCCGTGAAACACGGCCGCAACTTCTAACTGAGACCTGTCTTTACCGGCGGCGACATGCATATTGAGAAAACGCGCAACGGTATTGATATAGGCACTTAATTGCTCCGGATCATCTGGAGCGGCACTGAGATCCAATAAAACCTTAAAAGTAGCTGAGGTGTTTAAAGGGATGTCTAGTTTGGGTACCTCAAAAGTTGCTCCGTAGTTTTCGATCACTGTACCCTGAACACGAGCGTTCTGGGAATAACAAATAAGCGAACTGAACAAGAAAGCGGTAAGTAGTAATTTCATTGTTGTAATTAGGTTTTTAAATATACGCATATTCAAGAACTACCAAAAGCACGACAAGAAGCAATAAAAGAGTCGGGAATTCTACACTTTACTGTTCATAAATATTGAGCTTTTGAACCAAATTTCTGCCCTTAAATGTCTATTTTCACGACTCTGAAATCGAGACTTCCAAAGCGAGCATTTTGCAAGATTTTTTAAATGAATTGAACGAGGCACAACGGGCTCCCGTACTGCAAAAGGACGGGGCTATGATCGTTATTGCCGGTGCCGGTTCGGGTAAGACCCGAGTATTGACCTTTCGCATTGCGTATTTGATGCAGCAAGGGGTAGACCCTTTCAACATATTAGCGCTAACCTTTACCAACAAGGCAGCACGAGAGATGAAATCGCGTATTGCCAAAATTGTAGGGGCAAGTGAGGCTAAAAATCTCTGGATGGGAACCTTTCACTCCATCTTTGCAAAGATCCTGCGCTTTGAAGCAGACAAGTTGGGGTATCCGTCTAATTTTACCATTTACGACACCCAAGATTCCCAGAGCGTGATCCGCAGTATCATTAAAGAGATGCAGCTCGACAAGGATATCTACAAATACAAGCAGGTCTACAATCGTATCAGCAGTTATAAGAACAGCCTGATCACGGTTAAGGCTTACTTCCAGAATCCGGAGTTACAAGAAGCAGATGCCATGGCAAAAATGCCTCGTCTAGGGGAGATCTACAAAGCATATGTTGATAAGTGCTTTAAGGCTGGAGCCATGGATTTTGACGATCTGTTATTGCGTACCAACGAACTGCTTACGCGCTTTCCGGAAGTGCTCGCCAAATATCAAGATAGGTTCAGATACATTTTGGTAGATGAGTATCAAGATACCAACCACAGCCAGTATTTGATCGTTAGGGCGCTGTCAGATCGTTTTCAAAATATTTGTGTGGTAGGAGATGATGCGCAGAGTATCTACGCCTTTAGAGGGGCGAACATCAACAATATCCTCAACTTCCAAAAAGACTATGACGATGTTAAGGTTTACCGTTTGGAGCAGAATTACCGCTCTACCAAGAATATCGTAGAAGCGGCCAACAGCATCATAGACAAGAACAAGACCAAGCTCGAAAAAACTGTATGGACAGCCAATGAGGACGGCCCTAAGATCAAGGTCAACCGAACCATGACAGACGGTGATGAAGGACGTTTTGTGGCGAGTTCCATTTTTGAGAACAAGATGCAGCAGCAACTCGCCAATAGAGATTTTGCAATCCTCTATCGTACCAACGCCCAATCACGTGCTATGGAAGATGCCTTGCGAAAAAAGGACATTCCCTATCGCATTTACGGCGGGCTGAGTTTTTATCAGCGTAAAGAGATCAAGGATGTATTGGCCTATTTGCGTCTCATCCTGAATCCGAAGGATGAAGAATCCCTTAAGCGGGTTATCAACTATCCGGCTCGTGGAATAGGGCAGACCACCATTGATCGTCTTATTGTGGCGGCCAATCACTACAACCGTTCCATGTTCGAAGTGATGGAGAACATCGAAAAGTTGGAACTGAAGATCAACAGAGGCACCCAGCAAAAGCTTTTGGATTTCTGTACTATGATACGCAGTTTTCAGGTTTTAAATGAGTCCTATGACGCCTTTCAGATCACCGAGCATGTGACCAAAAAGACCGGACTTGTTCAGGAACTTAAAAAAGACGGCACTCCAGAAGGTATTGCTCGAATTGAGAATGTGGAGGAGCTGCTTAACGGTATCCGTGATTTTGTAGAAGAACAAAAGGAATTGGCAGACGCCACTGGGTCACTCAACGAATTCTTAGAAGATGTTGCCTTGGCTACGGATCTTGATCAAGACACTTCAAATGAAGACAGAGTGTCTTTAATGACGGTTCACTTAGCCAAAGGACTTGAGTTTCCTTACGTCTATATTGTTGGGATGGAAGAGGAGTTGTTCCCTAGTGGGATGAGCATGAATACGCGAGCCGAGCTTGAAGAAGAGCGCCGCTTGTTCTATGTCGCTGTGACGCGCGCAGAGAAACAAGCCTATTTGACCTACACCCAATCGCGCTATCGATGGGGTAAACTCATCGATGCGGAACCTAGTCGCTTTATAGAAGAGATAGACGATCAGTATTTGGAATACCTAACGCCCATAACCGAGCACAGGTACAAACCACTGATCGATGCTGATATTTTTGGGGAAGTTGATAAAAGTAAGCTCCGACTTAGAAAACCTACAGCAGGTTCGCCTCCTAAAGGGCCATCGCAAGAACAGTTGGAAAAATTACGAAGATTAAAACCGGTAAGCAGAGCCACCGCAAACCCCGGAACGCACCTTAGCGCGTCCGAGGTTCAAGTGGGTTCTTTAGTGGAACATATTAAGTTTGGCAAAGGTGAGGTCCTTAAACTCGAAGGAGTAGGAGGAGACACCAAGGCCGAGATACGATTTGAGCACGGCGGACTCAAAAAGCTTTTACTGCGATTTGCGAAGCTCAAGCTTTTGTCCTAATGCAGATATAGGGCAAACAATTATCTTAGAAAAAGGCTGACATACTCTTCGATCTGGTCGTACGCTTCGTTCCATTGCGTATCGTTCCAGCTGTTGGAATGTCCGGCATCAAATTCCTTGAATCGCATCTTAATACCTGCATCTTCTAAAGCACTGGAATAATTGACACCGTTACTCATTGGTACCTTTTTGTCATCCTGGCCGTAGATCAGCAGGCGCGGTGAAGTAAATATATTGATATTGTGTAATGGGCTTAAAGACTCAAGAGGATCCTCACTATAAGCTGTAGGATCTACAAGAAGTCCCAATAATTCTTCGAAGTTATCGGCTCTGTTGAGGTAAGGATCGGTAAAATCCGTAGGGCCAGCAATGCTAGTCACAAACTTCACTTTGTTGTCTGTGTCGAAAACACTATCGTACATAAGACCTATGTGACCTCCGGCGCTACGACCTACAATACCAAACTCTGGCAAGATCTGAAAACTGTCCGAAAGCATGCTGACATGATCGATCACCTTACCGACATCCAAAAACTGTGTTGGAAAGGCAAAATTCTCGGCATCTGCCAAGGTGTAATTCATATTAACGATAGCAACATCGGGCATACGCTCCAAAAGGGTAGCTACCATATCGTTTAGGTTGATCTTGTCGCCGTTGATCCAGCCTCCACCGTGGAGTAAGATAACTACTCTAGTTTTTCTGTGATCTCGGTTAACAGGTAAATAGATGTCGTAAGTCTGATGTTCACCAGTTCCATAACTGATATCAGAAAATACAACAGAACGTCCGGCAAAATCATCCATTTGGGAGATGGATTTTGGGCTTAATTCTTCGTATCCTTCAAAGCCAGAATTTAAAGGTGAATACCCAGTTAAAATAAAAATCGCGGTTAGAACAAACAGGATTAGGTTTTTAGGGTGTGACATAAGTATGTTGTTCTAATGATTAGGGACTCTAAACTAGTCATATTGTAATAAAAATACGACAAACAACATAAAAAATCGTTGAAATGCTTAAAACATTAACAAATCAAAAAAATCCTGTTAAAAAATTATGGGTTAACCGCAAGGTACTGCGAGATATAACCTATTAGTTGCATTTGTAGGTTCTCGTAGTTGGCCTGACTCCAGTCGTCTCCATGGCCTCCTTCGTAGATCGTGAAGCTGTGAGAAATGTTCGCATTGGCCAATGCGGCTTCTAAATTTAAACCGTTGGTTATGGGTACTAGAGGGTCTGTATTTCCGTAGAACATAATGGTAGGAGCACTCGCACTGTTAACTTGATAGACCGGACTTGTGACTTCTGCATAATTGGTATCACTGGCATAAGCAGACTCGTCTGTCAAGGCGGCGAGTAAGATCTGGAATTCCGGATTCTCACTGTAGAAGGGATCTGTAAAATCTGTAGGGCCGACAATACTGCAGACCATTTTGATCAGATCCTCATTATCGTAAACATAGTCGGTCATTAAGGAGATATGGGCCCCAGCACTTACACCAATCAAACCAAACTCTGGCAACACCTCAAGCTCACTGGCTTGTTCTTTAACCTGATTCAATGCCGCCTTTAGATCTAAGAATTGATTGGGGAAGGCAGGAGTAGTGGCATCGGCGAGCACGTAGTTGATATTCATGATCGCATACTGCGGCAATTCACTTTGGATCCAACTTATATAAGGAGTCATGTCTTGCTTGTCTCCGGAAGCCCATCCGCCTCCGTGGACCAATACCAGCACTTTTGTTTTTGTGCTGTTGCGTCCCGCAGGCAAATAGAGGTCGTATACTTGCTGCGGATCTGAACCGTAAGAGACATCTGTTTGGATCGCAGCGGCTAAGGGCACAGTTGTGTCACTTTGTTCCTGCATGTCGGTGTCTTGTGGTTGTTCGTCAGAAGAACAGCCCAAGGTCAGCATGAACCCAAAGAAAACCCAAATAAAAAAGTGCGATCGCAACATCTTGTTCCTAGCAATTTAGATGACCTTTTAGAATCACCGTTTAATTAAAGACGCCCGATTTAAGAATTTATTACAGTTTGTTTAAGATTTTTTTTAGTTGGCTGCGGAATTTTTTTGTGCTAACTTTAAATAAATGCTTGGATCATGGCGACATTTCTTAAGATTTATCCAGAAAATCCGAATCCGAAACAGGTTTCAAAGGCCGTAGAGATCATTCGCAATGGCGGCCTAGTGATCTACCCTTCGGATACGGTCTATGCCTTAGGTTGTGATATAAACAACAAGGCTGCCTTAGAAAAGGTGGCCAGACTAAAAGGCCTTAAACTAGAGAAAGCCAATTTCTCTTTTGTTTGTAAGGATCTGAGTCATCTGTCTGATTTTGTCAAGCAGATAGACAACAGCACCTTTAAGATCTTGAAGCGCTCCTTGCCGGGCCCTTATACCTTTATATTACCTGCAGGTAATAATTTGCCCACGGCTTTCAGGAAAAAGAAAGAGGTAGGGATACGCGTTCCTGATAATGCTATTGTTCAGGCTATAGTGGATCAGCTTGGGCATCCAATTATTTCTACTTCTATACGCGACGAGGATGAGATCATCGAGTATACTACAGATCCGGAACTTATCTATGAGAAATGGCAGGATCTGGTAGATCTGGTCATTGATGGTGGCTACGGAGGGAATGTAGCCAGTACTATCATAGACCTTACTTCTGGCGAACCTGAGCTTATCCGAGAAGGAAAGGGAAGTTTGGAGATCTAAGGGAGGTCATTTTGTTCCAATCAACGGTTGTGAAAATCACGATCTGCTACCTTTGTGCCCTCCGGCACGTAGTAATCTACTATGGTACGCTCCTGATTTCCGTATTGGGTGTGTTTGTAAGAGACCACCAGAGAGTCTGCATTCAGGGTTATTAGTCTAAAGTATTTGTAGTCGTTCTCTATTTGCATCAGTGATGGCAATTGTGGACTTTCCCATTTAATGAAACTACCGTGCTCGTTTTGAAAGGCTTTCCATTTTCCGTGCAGACTTGGACCACAACTACTGCTGCTGCCATTGTTATCGGCAAAGGTGCTGTCCCTATGATAGGTGATGCGGTAACGCAGAAAGCAGTCGCCCATATTCATGCGGTGCCCGCCATTGTAGCGACTGGCCAACATCCAGGTCTTGGCAGAATCCGCAGCAATAAGAGAATCAGCCTCTTGTGGTAGGGCTAGCTTATGGGGTTCAGAATTTCCACAACTCGTAATGAGTAGCAGCAGTGTGCCAATTCCAAGGAACCAAAATTTATGTAGCATGAGGACGTAAAATTATTGATTCAAGTAGGCCGAATACATCCAAACCAGTTTTTCCTGTTCGCGAATATAATCGCTCATAAGGGCATTGGTACCTTCATCATCTGACTCAGCCGACATATTGAGCAGTTCTCGCTCAAGCGGCAGCAAAACCTCGTATCCCGCTAAAATAGCTTTAATAGCATCTTTTCCGTCTGAAATGTTCTTAGCCTCTGGGATACTGGCCACCGCAATAAAGTCCGAATAAGTATGTAAGGGCGTAAACCCGAGGGTTAGCACGCGTTCTGCTATTTCGTCGATCTTGATCAAAGAATCGTTGTAGAGCTCCTCGAACTTAAGATGTAATTCAAAGAATTTATCTCCTTTAATGTTCCAGTGAAAGCCTCTGGAGTTCATATAGAACAGTTGATAATTGGCCAAAAGAACATTTAGTTTGGTGGCAGTGGATTCCGATGCTTCCCGGTTTAATCCAATTCTCGTTAGTTTCATGCTGTTGAATTTAATACTTACAAGATAGTCCATTTTTTACCAAGTCGAAGGTAACTGAGGTTACTTATAAGACATTAACTTTGATTATGTATTTTATAAAAAACATAAATAAAAATAAATGAAATTGATTTCTGAAATTTGCAACAAACAAATAAACACCTATGCAGAATCAATTGCTTAAAAAAGACATTACAACCCTACAGGCTGGAGTTAAGACCAAGGTTGCCGTAGCCAAAGGAGATGGAATTGGACCCGAGATCATGGACGCTACATTAAGGATCATGGAGGCCGCAGGAGCTCAGATCGAGGTAGACTTTATCGAGATCGGAGAACAGCAGTACTTAGCTGGAAACACCTCAGGGATCTCTCCAGAAGCTTGGGAGGCTATCAAGACGAACAAGGTGATCCTGAAAGCGCCGATCACCACGCCACAAGGTAAAGGTTATAAGAGTTTGAATGTGACCCTTAGAAAGTCGCTCGGGCTCTTCGCTAATGTGCGTCCTGTAAGTGCGTTACATCCGTACATCCATACGCCTTATCCCGACATGGATGTAGTAATAATTCGCGAGAATGAAGAAGATCTTTACGCAGGAATAGAACACCAACAAACCGACGATGTGGTGCAGTGTTTAAAGCTCATCACAAGACCAGGTTGTGAGCGAATCATTCGCTATGCCTTTGAATATGCCAAAGCCTATGGTCGCAAGAAAGTGACCTGCATGGTAAAAGACAATATCATGAAATTGACAGACGGACTCTTTCACCGCGTCTTTAAAGAGATCGCTGCAGCGTATCCGCAAATTGATAGCAACTCGCAGATCATTGATATCGGATCTGCTCGCTTGGCTGCCCGTCCGGAACAATATGACGTTATTGTGACCGCTAATCTCTACGGGGATATCATTTCTGACATCGCTGCGGAGATCGCCGGCTCTGTTGGGATGGCCGGTTCTGCCAACGTTGGGACCGAAGTGGCCATGTTCGAGGCCATTCACGGCTCAGCACCAGATATCGCAGGGAAGAAAATTGCTAATCCATCGGGCTTGATCAACGGTGCGGTACTCATGCTAGCGCACCTCGGTCAAACCGAGGTTGCAGATCGCATCAAGAATGCGTTGTTATCTACTATCGAGGCTGGTATTCACACTGCGGATATTTATCGCGAAGGTTCTTCGACCCGCTTGGTAAACACCAGTGAATTTGCAGAAGCTGTAATCGAGAGATTAGGAGAAACACCAAAATCTCTAAAGGCGAGCAAGCTCTCTGAAGGAGCCGGTACCATTCAGATTCCTGATTACGTGCGCAAGACACGTAAAAAGCAGCTGGTGGGTGTTGATGTATTCATTGACTGGAAAGGGGAGGACCCAAACCAAATTGGCGATGCATTGGCCGCTATCGATGCCTTTAAATTGAAATTGAAGATGATCACCAACCGAGGGGTGAAAGTCTACCCTAAAGGATTAAAAGAGACTTATAAAACAGATCACTGGAGGTGCCGTTTTGTGGCTATGGATGCCACAACCAGTACAAGCCCAGTGTATCAACCAGTAGATTTTGAGCAAGTGGTAGCGCTCTTATCTAAACTGCACGCCCAAGGTTTTGATGTTATCAAAACCGAGAACCTGTATGAATTCGATGGTACACGCGGATTCTCACTAGGTCAGGGAGAGTAGTGTTTCATTTCCACAGTTAATTGTTTAGTTAGTTGATGCAAAACCTCCGCTCAATCCTTTAAGAGCGGGGGTTTTCGCTTTATAGGGTGTTTAGGAATTCGGTGAGATCGGTATCCTTGTCCAGGTTCAATTTTTGCTTTAAACGGTATTTGGATTTAAGCACACTATCTGGCAAAACGTTAAGCATAGAAGCGATCTCTTTGGTACTTAAATGCATCCGCAAAAATGAAGCTAGTCTTAGTTCTTTTTCGGTTATGGTATCGTTGATCTTACGGATCTTATCATCAAAATTGTTGTGTACTTCGGAGAAGTAAGATTTAAAAACTTCCCAATCTTTATCTTCTGCGCGTTCTTTTTTAAGTAAAAGTATGAGTCTTCGAAATTCTATCTTAAACAGTTCCGGAGAGGCTTTGATCTTCTCCAAATTCTCTTTAAGTTCTTGTATAAAGGTGCTTTTCTGCACCAAATGCAAGGTTTGACTAGCCAGTTCCTTCTTTTTGAATTCGATCTCCTGACGTAGTATGGCTTCCTGTTTCTCGCGTTCGATTTTGTTCTTTCGCATGCGCTGACGCAGTCCGAAGATCACCAAAAGACCAATTATCACCGCAGCGGCAAGACCCAAACCGTAGAGCAATTTTGCCAACTGATCAGACTCCGCCTGAGCGTCTAGGGCAATGATCTCTTGTTCCTGCAGCGCCAAACGCGCTTCTTTTTTCTCCAGATCGAACTGGGCGCGCAGGTTTTCTATATTATCGGAGGTCTCTGTGTTCATGATAGAATCACTTAAAACCTTAAAGTTCTTATGGTGTTCTAGGGCTTTAGCATAATTTCCGAGTTGCTCATACGCCTGACTCTTTACGCGTTGGGAGACTTTTTGAAATGAAATGGTATTGTTTGGAACAGAATAGGCGAGCGAGGCTTCTGCCAATTGCATGGCTTGGCTGGGTTGCCGCATGGCCAAATAGGCCTCTGCCATTTTGTTTTGGGCCAATGCTATCTTGCGCTTTGAGTTAAGGCTTTCTGCCAAGCGTATGGCCTTTTCAAAATAGGGTATGGCTTGTTGCGGCTGGCCTTGTTCATCATAGACCTCGCCAACGGTGGTTAGTGCAGATATCAAGACCTCGTTGGCTTTGGCTTGTTCACTTATTGTTATGGCCTTGTTTAGATACTCCAAGGATTGCTCATAATCTTTCAGGACCTTAAACATGACCCCAATGTCATTTAAGGCTTGTGCCTCGTAAAAGACATCGTTTTCTCGCTGATAGACTTCTAGGGCTATTAAATTGTAGTCTATGGCCTTTCGCGTATTGCCAAGATTGTTCTCTAGGGTGGCGAGGTGGTTGTAGCAATCGGCAATCCGGACAGAATCTTTTAGGGCTTCAAAGTACTTCAACCCTTGCTGCACATTGGCAAGAGCAATATCGTAATAACCTTTATTTTGATTTATAGTGCCTTTAAAATCATATGCCAGAGCGATACCTATGCTGTCTTCGTATTTAATGGAGTTGGCAAGATCCAGATCGTTAATGCTGTCCGCTGCAGACAGATTCCCTTGACTAAATTCAATAATAGACAGGCCTCTGTAGTTGGAAGAAATTCTGGGTACATCTTCATCTTTTAGGGCAAGCTGTAAACTTTGATTGTAGTAGTTGCTGGCAGAATCAGTTTCAAAGATCGTGTAATGATACACTCCTAATTGATACAAGGCTAAAGATTCCCCTTTGACGTTTTTTAATTTTCGCGCCAGAGAAAGCATCTCTTCTGCATAGGGTTTTACTTCTGGAGTATTCCTATACATATAATAGTTGATCAGGTTGTTGATCGTTCTAAGTTTTAAGGTGTCTTCTTTATGCTGATTGTAGGCGGTGAGTAAACTGTCAATCCGGCTATTGTTTTGTCCGAAGTTCGTACTGCTCAGAAGAATAAAAAGGAGAAGTAAAAGTGGTTTTTTGCTCATAATGATAGCCTTAGTTGCTAGGTCTAAGATAGTTAGAATCAGGATGCAATCTATAGCGGCTAAGACGTCAGTCCATATAAATAACTTCCAATTTCCACGGTTCAAATCAATTTAAACTAACAATTGTGCTTGTGTAAATAATTGATTTATAGTTTGTTGTATTATAATGTTTATGCTGATTCGTTCTTGATCAGCACAGCAGTCTTGTCCATATTTATTTGGAGCTGTCCATACTTTGTCCATGCCACTTTTTAGATTTTCATCAAGCTCGGAGCTAGGTTTGTACTGTCCTTAAAAAAAGGGGCAACCGCATAACTAAAATTCTAAGTCATGAATCGCAATCTTTTATTTATCTCAATGGTAATGGTCGCCACACTTTGGGCTTGTAGCTCGGAGAACTCAGACGACACGACAGATCCAGATCCGCAGCAAACCACAAACGACATCGCTCGTTCCATAGCGGAATATCCAACAAGTGGAACTTTACTCTCAAGTTTAAGCAGCAGTTTAAGCGGAGAGGTGAACTACAATCTTACTTTCGAATCAGTACCTGGCGCTTTTACAATCACAACTGCAGGCCTTACCGTAGCAGATTGGTTGGTTTACGATTACGAACAGCGTACCAACATTACAGGAACAATAGAGGCCAGTAATGGCACTGAAACCGAAACTTTGAACATAGACATTGAAATAGACAATGTAGACGATATTTGGGCCTTTTTGCACACTTCTGCAGACGCCTATCTCGATGCAGAACCAGGCGAGTGGATTCCTATTTTAGAAAGTGAGTACAACGATTTGGCCAATTATCTGGCCATGACCTCAAAAAGTGGGGCAGAAGACAGCGACCTGATCAGCCCGACATCGATAAGCTCTTCGGCAGGGAATGTTACAATCAGTACTGTCAATGAGCAGAAATTGCCTGCAGGCAGTTATTTGTTTGCCTTTAAATACTACAGCTGGGTGAACAATTCCAACAACGTTCAAGTAAAGCTCTCAGAAGGAAACTTCAGCGGGCCTTTTGAAGATGTAGGCATGGCTTTTCCAGAGCATGACGATGAATACAACCACTTTGTGATCAAAGGTGCAGACAGTCCCACAACGGGGGAGGGCTATTTGGGCATGTACGCTCCCAACAATTACGGGTCTAAAGCTAAATCCGGAGCCCAGTGGCTCTTCGGTACAGGTAATACTTCTATTCTGCCCAGTTCCGGCAGTAATTTTGTTCCGCTCTATCAGGGACTCAGTTCCACACTCAAACAATGGGATTAAAAAAAAGCAGCTCAATTAGAGCTGCTTTTTTGCTTTTGAGCCTCCCGCAAGAACAAAAGGCCAATTACTATAAGTGGTAAAGTAATGAGTGCTATAACACTAAGACTGATCCAGATCGAATCGTTTATCCTATAGTTCAGCATAAACAGATACGGGCTCAAGCCAAATCCTAGCACCGTAAATATCAAACCGCCTAGGCGCTGCCTTTTCCACGCTATAAGTAAGATCAACAATACCGCTAATGCTGGTAACAGATGCAAGGCAAAATCCTTGATTTGTGCCGTTAAGGGAGCCTCCTCTGCAAATGCATCCGAAGCAAACAAACTCAGAAAGAACACCATGCCCAATCCCAAAATCCGCGGTATCCAATAGATCAGCTTAGTCATCTAAGAAAATAGCTGGTAGCTCGAGTGTTTTATACAGGGCGTTATAGGCCTGCATTTCTGTATTGATTATAGCGTCGCGCTCGTCTTGATATACCTTCCAATCGGACATCAAATCGCTAAAGCGAAGCTTGGCCCCAGCAGTGAGTCTCGGATCGTCCTGATCGATATAATTGAAAAGGGCGTTGAACTGCGCATTGAGCTTATTGTTAAAGTTAATTACGTCCTGAAAGGTCTTTTGCTTGGCTTGGATCAGATTCTCTTCCCATTGGGTAATTCGCTTGCTTATCGCTTTGCCTTTTTCTAGGAGCTCTGCTGCGGATTCGTTCTCGGCTAAAAGCTCATCATAGCGTGTTATCTGCGCTTGGGCCGATCGCATCTTGGTCACAGATTCGTGCATTTCTGTGATCACATCTTGAATCTGCATCAACATTTTTTGTTGAGCTGCCCAGTCTGCTGCACTAGCATCCACCGCCGGATTCGGAAGTAATTTTGCTGTGGTCTCGCTCACCTTACCATTATAGGACAACCTAAAGGTGTAAGTGCCCGGAGCAACGCTACCACCGTATAAACCACCAAAAACAAAAACCTTGTCAACTCCCGGCATCGGATCTCTATCAAAGCCCCAGCTGAAACGGTTATAACCTTGCTTTTTAGGCAGTACCTGTGGCGGTGGAGGTCCGCCTGGCCATGATCTGTATCCTTGCGGACGCTTACTGCTAAGGGTTCTAATGACTTTGTTGTCTTGCAAGATCTCCAGTTTTAATTCCAAGCTATCAATAGCCTCGTTCAAGTAGTAATCAAAGTTGATCCCCATTCTCGGGTTGCGGCCTTGACCAGGAGCACGAGAGACGCCTCCATAGAGTCGGTAATTGTCTTTCGGTTGGAATATTTGAAAGCTTTGACTACTTAGATCGAGTTGTTGTAAAGGGCTCAGATCGTCCAAGATCCAAAAGGCGCGACCAGAAGTTGCAGCGATCAAATCGTTCTGACGAATAAAAAGATCATTTATAGCCACAACAGGCAAGTTCAGATCGAAGCGTTGCCACATGGCCCCGTCGTTAAAGGAGACATACATACCAGTCTCGGTACCCGCATAAAGCAAACCTTTGCGTTTCTTGTCGGCGCGAACCACACGGGCAAAGCCGTTAGGATCGTCCAAACCGTTTACAATTTTAGTCCAAGAAGCACCGTAGTTGTTTGTTTTAAACACATGCGAACTAAGATCCATGGATTTATAGCGCATCACCACTACATATGCGGTTGCCGGATCGTGCTCGGATACATCAATGCTATTGATAATACCATCTTTGATTCCCGGAGGAGTGATGTTAGTCCAGTTCTTGCCGCCGTCTTTGGTAATGTGTAGTAAGCCGTCGTCTGTTCCGGCATAAAGTACGCCTTCTTCATGTTGAGATTCTACCAAAGATGTTATGGTGTTGTAGTTTTCTCCACCCGCGGCCTCGTTGGTATACGGACCCCCGCCAGGGCCGTGTTTGTCTTTCTCGTTCTTGGTGAGATCGGGACTTACCTCCATCCAACTCAAACCACCATCCGTACTCTTAAATACAACATTCCCTACATGATAGATGATCGAGCGATCGTGGGGCGAAGTAATAATAGGAGCGTTCCAGTTGTAGCGGTATTTGGCGTCTTTAGGCGCAATACTTAAACCGAGTTCCGGATATTGCTTTATCGATTTCTGATAGCGCGCATCTCTGTCCCATTTACTTAGATTTCCCTGATAGGTTCCGCCGTAAACGGTCTGTGGATCGTCTGGGTCAAAGGCGATAAAGGCACTTTCCCCTCCGGCGACAGAATACCAATCTTTCCAACCAATTCCACCATCGTTGGTTCGGCTTGCAATCCCTATGGCCGAATTATCCTGTTGTCCACCGTAAATGTGATAAGGCACTTGATTGTCTGCTATAACTCTGTAGAACTGAGCTGTGGGCTGATTGCGTTGTGAACTCCAACTTTTACCGCCATTAAAGGAAATATTGGCTCCCCCGTCGTTAGAATTGATCATGTTTTGATTGTCCTGCGGATTGATCCACAGATGGTGGTTGTCACCATGCGGCACAGCTATCCCAGAGAAGGTCTTTCCGCCGTCAATGGACTTCATGACAGGTGCATTGAGCACGTAGACCACGTTTTCATTTACAGGATCGGCAAAGATCTCCATATAATACCAAGAGCGTGCAATGTTCACACGGTCCTTGTTGATCTGTTTCCAGTTCTTTCCGGCGTTGTCTGAGCGATAAACCCCGCCTTTAGTGCCTTCTGCTTCTATTACGGCATAAACGCGTTCTGAATTGGCGCGAGAAACAGAGATCCCGGCTTTACCAAAATCCGCAGGCAAGCCCTCGGTCATTTTTTCCCAATTGTCACCGCCGTCCGTAGATTTGTAAAGTCCAGATTGCGCTCCTCCAGACTCCATGATCCAAGGAAAGCGTTGATGCTCCCACATGGCGGCATAAAGGATACGCGGATTATTCATATCCATGCTCAAAGAGGAGGCGCCGACCTTGTTGCCAACGCTTAACACTTGCTCCCAGCTTGCACCACCATTAGTGGTTCGGTATACACCACGTTGTTTGGAGGGAGCGTATTGTGCTCCTTGTGCACTTACGTAGATCACATCTGGATTTTGCGGATGAATGATCACGTCTGAGATGTGACGTGAATTATCAAGACCAATATGTTTCCAGGTCTTTCCTGCATCGTGAGAGATATAAACACCATCCCCCATAGAGGTCATAACTCCTCGGGCTGCGTGTTCTCCCATTCCTACCACTACCACATTAGGGTCGCTTTCAGAAACGGCAATGGCTCCTACGGAACCCGTCTTAAAAAAGCCATCGGAAATATTGTTCCAGGTGATTCCACGATCTGTGGTTTTCCAGACTCCGCCGCCTGTAGATCCCATATAATAAGTGTTAGGATCGCCGACCACGCCGGTGCTCGTCACAGACCTACCACCTCTAAAAGGGCCAATATTGCGCCATTCGAGGCCGTGGAATAAACTGTCTGCTACTGTGGGAATTGATGCTTTGCTTTTGCGTTGTGCATTGGTGCTTAAAGGAATGAGCAATGCACTTAAAACCAGAAATTTTAAGATTCTCATGGGTTGGATGTTAGTATTGTTGGTTGTTTTCTAAGGTACAAAAAACCTCAATGCAGTGAACAAGTTGAACTACTAGTATCTGATTTACGGTGACCTATACCATCCATTATTCCGATATAAACAATACTGATAGTGGTCATAGAAATATAAGGCGAGCTTATGGTAAATTTGAGGAAACAATCAAAATCATCAAAAAATGGGAAATAACGAATTAGGAGACTTGAATAGCAGTGACGCTAGCAAATGTCCTTTTCTTAGCGGAAAGCAGAACACTGTTGGCGGTGGCGGCGTGAAGAACCGCGATTGGTGGCCAAACGAATTAAAGCTGAACATACTGCGTCAGCACGCCACTAAGTCTAACCCTATGGGCGAGGACTTTAATTATGCGGAGGCCTTTAAGAGCTTAGACTACGACGCCTTAAAGAAAGACCTTGAAAAGTTAATGACGGACTCTCAGGAGTGGTGGCCGGCAGACTACGGACACTACGGAGGGCTAATGATCCGTATGGCTTGGCACAGTGCCGGTACCTACAGAGTAGGAGATGGTAGAGGTGGAGCCGGAACCGGAAACCAACGTTTTGCGCCAATCAACAGTTGGCCAGATAACGGGAACTTGGACAAAGCGCGTTTGTTGCTTTGGCCTATCAAAAAGAAATACGGGAACAAGATCTCTTGGGCAGACCTAATGATCCTTGCCGGAAACGTCGCCTTGGAATCAATGGGATTCCCAACCTTTGGTTTTGCTGGAGGACGAGAAGATATTTGGGAACCAGAACAAGATGTTTACTGGGGTAGTGAAACCGAATGGGGTGCTAATGAAGACCGTTACGAAGGCGGTAAATTAGAAGATCCACTTGCCGCAGTAATGATGGGATGGATCTATGTTAACCCAGAAGGACCGAACGGAAACCCAGATCCAATGGGCTCTGCAGCAAATGTACGTGAGACTTTTGGCCGTATGGCTATGAACGATGAAGAGACCGTAGCCTTGGTTGCTGGAGGACACACTTTTGGAAAAGCGCACGGAGCTGCCGATCCAGGAAAATACGTAGGCCCTGAGCCTCACGGAGCTTCAATCGAAGAAATGAGCACCGGATGGAAGAATACCTATAAGTCTGGAGTGCTAGAAGATACTATTACCAGTGGTATCGAAGGTGCTTGGACACCAAACCCAACCCAATGGGATGCCGATTATTTTGATGTATTGTTGAATTACGATTGGGAATTGACCAAGAGTCCTGCTGGAGCGCACCAATGGACGCCAACAGCGGAGTCTAAAGCAAGAATGGCGCCAACAGCTGGAGATCCTAACGGACAGCAAGCGCTTATGATGACCACAGCAGATATTGCCTTAAAGACAGATCCTGCTTATTTGGAGATCTCTAAGCGTTTCCACAAAGATCACAAAGCCTTTGAGGATGCTTTTGCTAGAGCTTGGTACAAACTTACGCACCGTGATATGGGACCAAAAGTTCGTTATTTGGGGCCAGAAGTACCTGCTGAGGAGCTGATCTGGCAAGACCCTATCCCAGCGGCGAGCTACACTTTGAGCAGTGCCGACGAGGAATCTTTGAAAAAAATGATCTTGGCTTCTGGTTTGAGTGTTTCTGAATTGGTTAGAACTGCCTGGGCATCTGCTTCTACTTACAGAGACACCGATAAGCGCGGAGGTGCCAATGGAGCTCGAGTACGTTTGGAGCCGCAACGCAGCTGGCCGGTGAACAATCCTGAGGAACTGAATAAAGTTCTGGGTGTACTAGAGGCTATTCAGAATGAATTTAGCGGCAATGTAAGCATGGCAGACCTAATTGTATTGGCAGGTAATGCTGCTGTAGAAGAGGCTGCTAGAAATGCAGGACATAATATCAATGTTCCTTTCCACGGCGGTAGAGGAGATGCTACGCAAGAGCAAACCGATATTGAGCAGTTCAATTACCTAAAACCACTAGGAGATGGTTTCCGTAACTACGTGAATCCTAACCTAGATGTTGCAGCAGAAGATCTGCTTGTGGACAAGGCTAACCTAATGGCACTATCTATTCCGGAAATGACTGTGCTTGTTGGTGGTATGCGTGTTTTAGGTGCGAACTACGACGGTTCTAAGCATGGAGTGTTCACAGACAATGTAGGGCATTTGACCAACGACTTCTTTAAGAACTTGGTAGATATGACCTACACTTGGAGCGCTGCTTCTGACGATGATAAATTGTTCGAAGGCCGTGATCGCAGAACCGGACAAGTTCGATTCACAGGTACACGTGCGGACTTGATCTTCGGATCGAATACTGAACTACGTGCTGTGGCAGAAGTATATGCTGCAGACGATGCCGAGCAAAAGTTTGTAAATGACTTTGTGGCGGCTTGGACCAAAGTAATGAACGCAGATCGCTTTGATCTGGCCTAGTTACTCCCTTATTGAGTCTTAATTTTTAAAGTGGCCTCTTCGGAGGTCACTTTTTTTATAGACCGAATTTCTCATTGATGCGTCTGGCCTGTTTGGCAATAAATTCTGGTGGGTCTAATCTGATGCCTACAAAGAATCGCGCAAAGACCTGGTCGTTGATCACTGAACTACCAGAACCAGTTTTGGTATAGATCGATTGAAAATTAAGGAGTCCTCCAGCGATAAAACGCTCCGAGCTATATCCGAGTTGCAAACCGCCATCGAGTATTAAAGGGTAGCGGGTGTCGCGTTCTCGCGCTGTTGTGTTTTCCTGAGTAGTGTTACTAAAGCGTATGCCGATCCCTGGGGAGAGTTGCGGTGCTATAAACCAGTTGGCGTGGATCACCCATGTGTAATAGTATGCGGCAATAAGGTCCAGTTCAAAATTGTTCTCAACTTCTCTGGTTTGATTTAAGGTTGCAGAAATTCGTCGGTAACCATATCGCGCAGTAGGTACAAAGCTGCCCGCGCTTTTTAGTTGCCATTCGGTATTGTACACAATATTTCGGAGAGAAAACCTATCGTTTAAAACGTAAGCTGTGGATCCTCCGTAGTAGGTGCGTTTTAGATATGGAAACTGAATGTAAGGGTCGCTATTGGCATTCCAA
The DNA here is from genome assembly GCF_002163875.1 of Gilvibacter sp. SZ-19. GTDB lineage: Bacteria > Bacteroidota > Bacteroidia > Flavobacteriales > Flavobacteriaceae > Gilvibacter. The sequence goes on from NZ_CP019333.1 coordinate 2,553,560, forward strand.
TCTGCAATAAAATCCGCAGTGTTCTCAACGTAGAATCCTTCATTGCTTTGGTAGGTGAGTTCTTGTGTCCATCGGCCTAGAAAAAAGCGAAATCCAATATCGGTAAGCTCGCTTGAGCCTTTTCTGGCGTCGTCCTTATTGGAGTTAAAAAAGTTCGGAGCAAACCCAATGCTAAAGCCTAAAAACTCATAATCTAACGAGAGGTCTAATCGCAGGCTATTGTTGGTGCTCAATGCGATCTGCTCTTGTTGGTCTGAATAGATGAGAAACTCTTCGTTCTGAGTGTCTAAGTTTATTTTTAAGATGATCTTATCTACGTATGACTTGATCTGTAGGCTGTCTGCTTCTTGAGCAAGTAGTGTATTGGAAATCAGTCCTAAAATTAGAAGAGGGCTGCAAAACGCAAGCGATGGACCATATTTACGTATAGAGAAAATACTTGAATTATTATCTGAATCGAACCGACTCCAAGGTCGCTTTAAACTGCGGTAAACGTTGTAAGGGTTGATCAAAGGCACTGGCAATAAAAACTAGAGCGCTATTTGGGCCATTTAAGATCGCCGCGTAAAAGACCCCGGTTCTTCCATCCGCATTCACAGTGGTCTCTAAGACAGTGGCTGGCATGCCACTAATGACCAATTGCTCTGTTTCTTTAGACGTGATCTTTAGCTTTCCTTCTTGACTCTCTGTAATGAGTTGCTCAAAGTATTTTTCTTGCGCTTCCACAGGGAGCACCGGAATAGGAGCAAAATTCATTGAGGTAGGGAGGCCTTTTTCTGCTTCAGGATCTCCGCTGAGGTTATAAATGTCTACTGTTTTACTGAGAACAGCAGCTTTAAAACCAGTGATATTCGGATCAAAGGTATAGAATGGTCCGGAAAGATCTTCTGGATTCTGGTCCTTATCGTGCACCATAGACTTAAAAATGCTTAAGATCTCATTACGCGACTCCGGACTATCGCTAGGGTATTCGCCAAAGATCAGGCAAACAAAGTCTTGATCGCCAAAAACCACAGAGGCCTTTCGCTGGGTGGGTAAATTAGAAGGTCCGTCTAGAAAAATACCGTCGTAGATCCCAAAGCGAATAGATCGCACAATGTCTACTTTAGACCCGCCGGCTTCGATATTCTCGCGGCTGAAGGCTTTCTTGGCATTCTCAAAGTTCGCAGAAGGTGTCTCGACGATCTGTATAAAGGTATTTTGATCTTTTTGGATTTGATTCTGCGCACGAATGAATTTGAAATTATCAGGAAGTAAGGCATAAACCTTTGAGCCGGGAATACGCTTATGCGCTTCGGTAAGCCTGCTGTTTACAGTATCTGGAAAGCGTGTTGGATCTTCCTTCGGATTGGTTGCTAAGGTCTTTTCATCTTTACAACCGGCGGTAACAACTAGCCCTAAGGATAGTATTAAGAGTAGATTCAGGATGCGCATATTTGCTTGTTTAGTGCATGCCAAAACTACAGAAAAATGGATAAAACTGAGCGCTTATCTTTTGAGCTCAGGAATTGGAATATAAGTATCGTCTCCAGGAACTTGTGGAAATTTTTTGGCTTGCCAAGCTGCTTTGGCTTTCTGCAGCTTGTCTTTATCAGAAGAAACAAAGTTCCAAAGCAAGAAGTGTTCTTGCCTTAAAGGTTCGCCACCAAAGAGCAATAATTGGGTGTTGGCATCCATACAGATCTCACACTGTTCATCTGTCTTGCTGATCAACATTTGTCCGGCATCCACTTTTTGAGAATCAACGTTGATCTGTCCTTTAACGATCACAAAAGCAACTTCCCCACATAGCTGTCCGGCCAGTTTTAGTGTGGTTTCTGCGGAGCTGAACACGTCGACCATAAACAAAGGAGAAAAGCCCTGCAAAGGTGCTTTTTTACCAAAGGCCTCTCCAGCTGCCAACTTAAAGGTAATTGGGCCCTCTTGCCAAGTTGGTATCTCTGCTGCAGGAAAATAATCGAAGCGAGGTTCCATCTCTTCCAGCTCAGGCGGTAGGGCCACCCAGATCTGATACCCGTGCATCGCAAACTCACGGCCGTCTCTAAGCTGCTGAGGTGTTCTCTCGGTATGGGTCACGCCCTTACCGGCAGTCATAAAGCCAACATCTCCGGGAGCAATGTTCTGAACACTCCCAATGCTGTCTCGGTGTTCTATCTGTCCTTCAAACAAATAGGTGAGTGTACTAAGCCCAATATGTGGATGTTGATTCACATCCATATAACGACCAGGGCCAAGTTTTGTAGGGCCCATATGGTCAATAAAAGTAAAGGGGCCTACTTGTCTTTTTTTGCGGAAAGGCAACAACCTTCCCACCATAAAATTCCCCAGATCGGCTTGGCGTTCATCGACCAAGAGTTTGTTATTCATTATTAGAACTTTTTAATGGGCTTATAGCTAACTGCGACCTTGGCTTCTTCTTCCGAATCAAAATAGACCTCAAGACCTTTAGAAAGTATTAGTTCTCTGGTCTGTTCTGGTTTTACGGTCACTTCTTGCAAAATAACGCCTTCCTTTTGGACTCTTATGGAGAATACGCCCTTACCAATATTGGAGATCACGATGATGCTGTTCTCGGCAATGAACGGGTTAATGGTCGCATCTTGTCCGGGCCCTTTTCCGGTTATAGACATGGACTGGTTCGGATCTAGTTCAAGGATGTTCGCATCCTGAGCGAATCCGCAGTAAACCATAGCAAATAGCGCAAAGAGTGTAGTTGTAATTCTCATGGTTAAAGTTTTTTCTAAAGGTACGTCTACTAGGAGCTTAGGTATCCCTACGGATTCCCAATTCTTTGGTAATAAATAGTTAATCTCGCAGCGACCAGACTTCGTAAAGGGGGTCGCCCTTGCTAGAAAAACCAGAATGATGCCATTTCCCATCGATCAATTCAAAGTCGAATTCCAAACTCGCACCAACCCGATTGACATCTCTTGAAAAGAATTCTATGTTCTCCGTATACTTTCCGTTTGCTGTGGTATAAGAGCCACCACCGGTTCCCATGAATTGTTTCGTCTCTGTATTGTAGGCGATCCACTGGAAGCGCGTCCCTGAGAGGATCTTCATCGTCTTCCGAGGTCTAGAGGTATCGCGCTCTTGCATTTCACCATTTCGCTTTCTGCCAGACATAAGCCAAGCGCCGCTCAGTGCCCCTGGAGTTCCATCGTCTATGCGCTTAAAGACACGAGCGTCTCCAACGATCTGTAAACTTGTATCGGTCAATTTAATTTCAAAACTCACGGACTTGCCAACAGAAGAAGCATCGTCCGAATGAAACTCCACCGTTTCTGTCATCGTATTACCCTCCAATGACCAGAGGCCACCGTTGGTATGGACAAAAGCGCCGCTTTGGGCATCATAAGTGGTCAATACCTGATAACCATCGGCAAAGATCACCACATGCCGCAGCTGCTTGCCTTGCGCATTTGTCTCGTAATTTTCCCAAGCCCCAATGACGCTTTGGGCGTTGACAGTCGTCCCAATAATCAGAGCCATTAACAAGAATGTAATTCTCATGATCAATTCGTTTTTAAGTATTGCTGCGGAATAGGATTGTCTGGAGTCTCTGGGGTCCAGTATATGTTTACGATCCACCAACGCGTTCCATCGAACTGCAATTGAATGCTGTTAATGCCACGCATAAAGGGTTTGTCGTCTGTCTTGCTGCGGTAGGATTCGTAGGTGCTGAATACCTGACAAATGTTTCCGAAGTGATCTTCCTTACGCGCTACTTCTACCTCAAAGAAACCATTTTCTACTAACCAAGGCCCAGACCTTTCGATATAGTCTTGCGGGCTCATATAGGTAAGGGCATGAGCACCACTTTTGGTCTTGACAGAATAGATCAGTTGTCCTTTAGGATGAAACAGATACTTGAACAGGTCCCAGTCTCTGGCTTCTCCCTTTTCTCCCGAGATCACTCCGTAGAGGGTCGCTAAGGTGCTGTCTAGCGTCGTTACCAGGGCAGGGTAGTCTTTGTTTTCTTGGGCATTACTTGTCCATGTAAAGCTCAATACTAGCGCCAATAGCAGGAGTTTAGGCTTCATCGGTATGTTGGTTATTAATAAAGTCTTTTACAACGCCTTTAGCAGTTTCCAGATCGTCTTGATGCACCTTAAGCCTAACCGTATTAGGGGTTCCTCCGCCAAATCCTGCGGTTATACCAGCTTGATAGTCGTTTTGAACCATGGCATCAACGCCCGCGGCAGCTAAAAGTCCTTTTAAAAGTATGACACGTACCTCTGTTCCGGAGTATACGGTTTCGAATTCTTGTTCACTCATATCGCAAATAAAATGATGGTGTCTGTTAAAGTTAAGTCTTTAAAATAAAAAACCGCGCTTTTGGGCGCGGTTTCTCAAATCTTTCTACGAACTCTTAGTCGTTGATAGCAGGATCTTTTAGACCGTCTTCTATCATATTGTAGAACTGGTCGATCTTAGGCAATACCACTATGCGTGTACGTCTGTTTCTGGCCTTACCTTCTGCAGTGTCGTTAGAGGCAACTGGCACATATTCAGAACGTCCTCCTGCGGTCATGCGCTTAGGATCTACTCCAAAATCGTCTTGTAGTAAACGCACTACAGCAGTAGCTCTAAGTACACTCAGGTCCCAGTTGTCTTTAATACCGTTACGGCTAATTGGGTCGGTATCGGTATGTCCTTCTACCAAGAACTCAAAGTCTGGTTTGTTGTTAACCACTTTGGCTACTTTACCTAGCACTTCTTTGGCGCGATCGGTAATGGCATAGCTGCCGCTCTTAAACAATAGTTTGTCAGAGATGTTTACGTAAACTACTCCTTTTTCTACACTTACCTCAATGTCTTCGTCGTCCAGGTTGCCCAGAACTCCTTTAAGGCTTTGTACCAAGGCTAGGTTCACAGAATCTCTACGAGTAACCGCATCTTGCAGTTTGCGAATGGTCAGATCCTTTTCTTTAAGGCTTTCCAAAGAGCGCTCCAAGTTCGCTGCACCTTGTTGGGTTAGGGTAGTGAACTCTCCAATTTGTTTGATCAGATCGCCATTGGTGGCGTTTAGTGAGGCAACTTGAGATTCTAAAGAGTTGGCGCGAGCTGTAAGACCCGCTTTTTCTTCCAAACAGCTGTTTAATTTAACTGTTGCAGAATTCAATAAATCTTCAGTGTTGCGTTGTTTCGCTTCTAATTCGGCATATTGCTTTTTAGAAACACAGGAAACCGCAGTAAGGGCAATTGCGGCAATTAATGCTATTTTCTTCATAAATCTCGGTTTAGTGATGTAAAATTAGTTGATAAGCTGCTTAGCTAAAAATCCTTAACAATACTTTAGGTAAAGGTAGTTAAAGCTTCCCAAAAGAACGAATCCCAGCAACAAAATACTTCCATACAATACTGCTGTGGGTGTAGTATTTTTCGTCTCTGTAATGTGCTGGTTTGCTTTTGCTTATGCTGCTGTAATTCCTGTAGAAATCCAGATGTGCGCGCAAGATGGCACTGAGATGGGCAAATTTACCTTGTAGTAAAAAGCGCAGCCCTGCCACACCGTCTAGTAACATGCGTACAAAGATGCGTCGCATTGCGGTAAAGCCTTTGAGGTTTTTAGCCAAACAGTAAAGCGAATTTCTAAAGTTGTAGTAGGTTTTCTGCGGATGCATACTGGGCAGGGTTCCCCCGCCTAAATGATAGACCACAGCTTGCGGTATGCATTTCACAGTTCTGCCCATGTGAAACAAGCGCCAACACAGATCGATCTCTTCCATATGAGCAAAGAAACGCTCGTCAAGACCTCCTGCAGCAATAAAATCGTCCTTGCGAATAAACAAACAAGCACCACTGGCCCAAAAGATATCAAGTGGCTCCTGGTATTGCCCCTTATCTTCTTCCAGACAGTCGAAAATACGTCCACGGCAATAAGGATAGCCGTATTTGTCTATAAAACCTCCTGCTGCTCCGGCATATTCGAACTGCTTCGGATTCTTATGATCTAAGATCTTAGGCTGCGCCGCCGCCAAGTCGCTATTGGCGTTAAAGGCTGCCTGCATGGGTTCTAACCAGGCAGGAGTTACTTCTACATCGCTATTGAGTAAGACCCATAGCGGTTCTGCAACCTGCTTTAAGGCCTCATTGTATCCACCTGCGTAACCTCTATTGGTCTTGTTCTGTATAATGGTGATCTGCGGATAGTTTTCTTTTACAAAAGCGACAGAATCGTCTGTGGAGGCATTGTCGGCTACATAGATATGTGCTCCTTCGCTGTGGGCCATCACCGAAGGTAGATAGGTCTCTAGCAAAGACTTTCCGTTCCAATTAAGTATGACGACCGCAGTTTTCACAAAGGCAAATTTAGGCATACGGTGGCAACTCTGCTAAGAAATTATAGCGTCCGTGCTCGTAATCCAATTGACAGTAATAATGTGCCAGCCCGTTGGTCACCATAAGTAAGTCTGCTTGCAGGGATAGATTATAGCGCGCTATCTGATCAAAGGTCTCTTGCGTAATTGCCACGCTAGGGGCTTTGCATTCTACTAGAATTCGAATTTTCCCCTCCGGAGTAAATACAACTACATCGTAGCGTTTCTTTAATCCGCTCACTTCCAGTTGCTTTTCTACATTGATCAAACTCAAAGGGTAATGGAGCGCTTCGTTGAGGTAACGTACACAATGTTGGCGTACCCATTCCTCTGGGGTTAGTACCACGAATTTTTTTCTTACCACATCAAAAACGCCGGGCTTATTTTTGGTATTTTTGAAGCGAAACTCGTACCGAGGAAATGCCAGTTGCTGCATAGAGCAAAGGTGCATCTTTTTTTTCAGATGGAAGACGTAAAGCGCATAGTGACCGATATTAGAAACGGCAATTTTAAACCCATTTACTTTTTAATGGGAGAGGAGGCCTATTATATCGATCAGATCGCAGACTATATAGAGGGCAATGCGCTAGATGAGTCTCAACGCGACTTTAACCAAATGATCCTTTACGGCAGAGATGTTAGTATTGATGATATTGTTGGGCAGTCCAAGCGTTTTCCTATGATGGCAGAGCGCCAAGTGGTCATCGTAAAAGAGGCGCAAGACCTTTCGCGCACTATTGAGCAGTTGGTAAGCTACGCAGAGAATCCGCAGCCAACAACGGTTTTGGTGATCTGTTACAAATACAAAACTCTAGACAAGCGCAAAAAACTGTATAAGACCCTTAGCAAACAAGGCGAACTCTTTACCAGTAAAAAACTGTATGAGAATCAAGTTCCAGATTGGATCCGCAGGGTGCTTAAGGGGCGTGGATATACCATAGCGCCAAAGGCTGCTCAGATGCTTGTTGAGTTCATCGGGACCGATCTTTCCAAGATCAACAACGAATTGGAAAAATTACAACTCATAGTGCCTGTTGGCACTGAGATCAGTCCAGAGATCATAGAAGAGAATATTGGGATAAGCAAGGAGTTCAACAATTTTGAATTGCAAAAGGCCATAGGCGAGCGCAATATCAAGAAAGCCTACAGTATCGCGCAGCACTTTGCGCAAAATCCAAAGAACCATCCTTTGGTCATGACGGTGGCCTTGCTCTACAGTTTTTTCAATAAACTACTCAAGTATCACGCCTTGCCGGACCCATCCGCAGCACCTAAAGTACTAGGAGTGAATCCTTACTTTATCAAAGATTATCAGGTAGCGGCGAGAAATTATCCCATGAAACGCGTTAGCGCCATTATTAAAGGCATTCGTGCGGTGGATATGAAGAGCAAGGGAGTAGGGGCGCACAACATGAGCCAAGGCGATCTGCTCAAAGAACTCCTTATCACGATTTTTGATCATTAGGGACCAGGCGCTCATCGAGCCTTTTTAGGGCTTCCTCCGCTTGCGTTTTATACTGACGCAATACCGGCAACAGATTTTTACAGGCTATCACATTAAAATACGCCACCCGATTGCGGTATTCAGGGTCTTCTGATATATAATCCAAATAGGCCTCTGGCAACTTGCCACTGAGTATATCGGCAAACCAAGGCTGGGTGTTTCTCCATTGCTCTAACGTACTATAAGTATCCTCTTCTACACGAGAAGAAATCTCGTCTATGATATTTATAAAACCGTTGTAGAACTGCACAATTTCTACTGCCAAGGAATCCTTGTTCTCATTGGACTGATTAAAGTTGCGCAGCTGACTGTAACCTTTGTCGTTGAGTTTAAAAGGGACATAGGTAGTTATCATGGAATGACAAGGCAAACACCGCTTGTAATCTTCTCTGGTAAAGAAACCTTTAGAAATGCTATCTGCCAATTTTTCTCGGGCTTCATAATACGGGATGATCCGCCCTACCAGGGTAGTGTCTATGACAAGATCTGCCTTAACATCAGAAAAGATAGCCAGCAGTTCATCCCGTTCTTTTTTTTGCTCGTTAGCATTGTTTATAGCTAGGGCGATCAATATTCCGGCTACAACCAAAACGATCTCACCCAAGGCATATAGGAGGTAACGTCCAATTTTGCCTTTGCTCATCGCTTGTAGTTTAGAAAGTTTAAAGAATCGTCCGGCCAAAGATTAAAACAGCTGTTTAATGGTGTATTTACCGCCACCCATCAAGGCAATTGCGGTAAAGCCAACCAGGTACATCAATGCTTTTTCCATAGAGCTAAAAGGATCGTCGCCATGCACTATAAAGGCGGCTACGGCCATAGTAATGATCACCGGAATGGCGGCCAGTCGAGTTCGTAGACCCAAGATGATCAGAATTGGACAAATCGCCTCAGCAAATACCACAAGAATGAAACTTAGGGTCGAACCGATCCCTAGGGGGTCTCCAAAGCTCATATCGCCTTGGAACAAGTTCATTAGTTTGGGGATGCCATGGGTTAACATTAAAGCAGACAGGCCTACTCGTAATACCAACAGTCCGGTTTGGTAATTTTTAGAAACGCTCATAAAAGTTAGTTAAGTTGTTCGTTTTAAAGGTACATAATTTCCGTGTATCCTCATTTTGTTTGTTAAGGATTTGGAACTAGGAAAGGCTTTGCGAGAAGGTGGGATTTAGTAGTATCTTTACTAAAAATTTCAGATGGCCAAACCCAAAGCTTGGATCAGTGCAGCCCGCCCGAGAACGCTACCCTTATCGATTGCAGGCATTATTGCTGCAGGCGCCTTAACCCTGCCCTCCGGACATTTTGATGGACTGATCTTTACCCTGTCTATTTTTACGGCTATAGGGTTCCAGGTACTTTCCAACTTTGCTAACGACTACGGCGACGGTGTTAAAGGCACCGATAATGAAGACCGAGTTGGCCCAGTACGTGCTATGCAAAGCGGAGCGCTCAGCGCGACAGCTTTAAAAAAAGGCATGTATCTCACAGCGATCATTACCTTGATCTTGGCGATAGCCTTGATCTACCGAGCTTTTGGAGCCGAAAAACTTCTTTATGCCTTGGCGTTTCTCGTGTTAGGGATCGCCGCTATCATCGCTGCTGTAAAATACACCGTGGGCGATTCGGCTTACGGTTACCGCGGTCTGGGCGATGTATTTGTGTTCGTGTTCTTTGGTCTTGTAAGTGTAGTGGGAGGTTACTTTTTATACCATCAAAGCATACAGATAACAGTAGTTTTAGCTGCAGCTTCCATAGGACTTTGGAGCGCAGCGGTACTCAATCTAAACAATATGCGAGACCGCGAAAGTGATACTAAGGCAGGTAAGAATACCCTGGCGGTTAAGTTGGGCAAGCAAGGCAGCATGAATTACCACAGTTTTTTGATCTTGGGCGGAAGTGTCTGCGCCATAGTTGCGCAGTATTTAAGCTGGGATACTACGGGATACTGGGGCCTTTTACCGCTGGTAGCAATAGTGTTGCTAAATAAACATCTGACTGTAGCTAGAAACACCAAAGACCATAAAAGTTTGGATCCGCAGTTAAAAGTAGTGGCACTTAGCACTTTTGGTTATGCTGTACTTTTGCTCCTTGCCAACTTGCTTTCATAGGGGCAGAGTCCGTATCTTTAACTCAAAACATTTACGGCATGCAAATACAGTATTTAGGGCACAACACCCTCGCTATAAAGACCAGTGAGCATCATATAGTCATTGACCCTTTTATCAATGGAAATCCGCTTATCGAAGACAAATCGATCCTGGATCAGTTGGAGGCCGATTTTATCTTGCTTACCCATGCGCATCAAGATCATGTTTTGGACGCAGAAGCACTGGCCAAACGCACTGGGGCGACCATAGTTTCCAATTATGAGATCGCCATGCATTACGGAGCCAAGGATATTCCGGTTCACCCTATGAATCACGGAGGGCACTGGAACTTTCCCTTCGGGCGCGTGAAATATGTAGCCGCAGTGCATACTAGTGGTTTTTCCGATGGTAGCTACGGAGGAGAACCTGGCGGTTTTGTCATTGAGGCAGACGGTAAGACAGTTTATATCGCCGGCGATACAGCCCTGACCATGGACATGAAGCTTATTCCCTTAGAATACAAACTGGATCTAGCAGTGCTGCCTATAGGAGACAATTTTACTATGGGCTACAAAGATGCTGTACACGCAAGTGATTTTGTTGCTTGCAATAGAGTATTGGGTGTTCACTACGACACCTTTGGTTATATCGAGATAGACCAAGAGGCTGCAGTTGCTGCCTTTAAGGCGGCTGGTAAACAATTGGAATTGCTCCCCATAGGAGGAAGTTTAACTGTTTAAATGAAAGCTAGTTTTCAATCTTATTTGCTGAACTTTAAACGGCCTAGCGGAACTTCTCGAGGAGTGCTTACGCAAAAGCAGTCTTATTTTTTACAATTGCGAGACGGAGCGCATTGGGGTATAGGCGAGTGTGCCATATTGCGTGGGTTGAGCATAGACGACAGACCCGATTACGAAGATAAATTGACTTGGCTTTGTGCAAACATAGATAAGCCGATAGCAGAGCTTATGGAAGCTTTGATAGATTTTCCTTCGATCCGCTTCGGATTGGAAACGGCGCTGGCCTCTTTGCGTAGCGAAGATCCCTACGAACTCTTTCCTTCTGACTTTACTCGTAAAGAAGCTCCAATTCCAATAAACGGGCTGATCTGGATGGGAAGCCCTGAGTTTATGAGTGAGCAAATAGAGCAAAAGCTCGACGCGGGATTTGACTGCATCAAAATGAAGATCGGCGCAATCGATTTTCAGGCAGAGATAGATATTTTAAAACACATTCGAACTCGTTTTGATGCCAATACGATTGAACTCCGAGTAGATGCAAATGGAGCTTTTAGCCCTGCAGAAGCGCTAGAAAAACTCAAGCGCTTGTCTGAGTACGAGATCCATTCCATAGAGCAACCCATAAAGCCCAAGCAGTGGGAGGCAATGGCAGCACTTTGTGCTGCTAGTCCCTTGCCCATAGCCCTTGACGAAGAGCTCATCGGTTTGCATGACCCAGAGCAACAATTGCAAATGTTGGCCACCATAAAGCCACAATACCTGATCTTTAAACCCAGTTTGCTCGGTGGATTTGCAGCCACAGATCAGTGGATAACTGCGGCGGCCAATTTTGATATTCCCTGGTGGATCACCTCCGCCTTAGAAAGTAATATCGGTTTAAATGCTATTTGTCAATATACCTTTTCAAAAAGAACTATCTTGCCGCAAGGTCTGGGAACAGGCAGTCTCTACACCAACAATGTAGAAGCGCCTTTGGTGGTCAACTCAGGTTATATCCACTATTCCAAGGCAGGCCAATGGAATCTTAATGTTTTAAATTTAAAGTCATTATAGTCTATGTACATAGCACAGGCGTATAAATCCCTTTACCAACCGTGGCGCTACCTTTTGGGAGTAGTCGTTGTTTTTATAGCCTCTCAACTCGGGAGCATTCCTTTTATCATCGCGATCTTTATGAAACAATCTGCCAGTGGTGGCAGTATGTTTGAATTGAGCGAGGAGGCTGATATGTTCAGCGTGCTGGATTCCAACAGCACCTTATTCTTTATGCTACTGAGTTTCGCCATCGGATTGGCAGCCTTGCTGCTCTGGGTGAAATATGTGCACAAACAGTCATTTGTAAGTCTTACAACGGCCCGTTCTAAGATCGATTGGAGCAGGGTAATGTTCGGCTTCTTACTTATAGGCCTGACAACCACAGTACTCACCGTTTTGGATTATTACGGTAATCCGGATGATTATGTACTGCAGTTCGACGCCAAACTCTTCGCTATCTTGGCGCTAATAGCAATAGTCTTTATTCCACTACAGACCAGTATGGAAGAATATCTCTTTAGAGGTTATCTCATGCAAGGAATAGGCATAATGGCCAAGAACCGTTGGTTGCCGTTACTTGTAACATCTTTTGTTTTCGGAGGTTTGCATTTTTTTAATCCGGAGGTAGAAAAGCTAGGCAACATAGTAATGGTCTATTATATCGGTACGGGCTTATTCTTAGGAATAATTACACTGATGGATCAAGGAATGGAACTCGCTCTAGGGTTTCATGCCGGAAACAATTTAATAGCGGCACTTTTAGTTACTGCGGATTGGACCGTGTTCCAAACCAATTCGATATTCTTGGATGTATCCGAGCCCGCGGCAGGTTTTGATGTACTTGTTCCTGTCTTGGTGATCTATCCGATATTTCTCGCCATTATGGCATACAAGTATAAGTGGAAAGATTGGTCAGGGCGACTGTTCGGAGAGGTGCCTCCACCTCCGGAGCGCGATCCGATAGATTACCTCTAATAAAAGATTCCCCCCGTGATAGCCGTACATCCTGCCTTTAAACTCAATGGTCTCAGCTTTGATAGCGCAGAAGAACTATTGGATTTTACCGTGAACTTGGAGCAGCAAGGAGCAGCCCACGAGGTATCCTTGTCCAAATTCTTGCAAGAGTGGTTGAATAATGATGACTTTATTGTCACTACAACTTCCGGATCTACAGGGACCCCGAAAGCCATCCGCATGCCCAAGAGCGCTATGGTATACAGTGCGCGCAAAACTGGCGAAGCGCTAAATCTTGGCCCAGAAACAGAAGCCTTATTGTGTTTGTCTTCGGATTATATAGCCGGAAAGATGATGTGCGTGCGTGCGCTAACCCTAGGTTGGCATCTGCACGTGGTAGCTCCGTCTATGGAAGCCTTGACAGAATACGATTCCGAGTACGACTTTGTGGCCATGGTTCCCGCTCAGGCCATGCATTCGCTAGCAGCCTTGGACAAAGTTGGTACTTTGCTCATTGGCGGAGGCGTAGTTTCTACTCAATTGGAAGAGGCCTTGCAAAGTGTGGAAACAGCCGCTTATGTTTCTTACGGCATGACAGAAACAGTAAGCCATATTGCCTTAAGACGTATCAATGGAGAGCAAGCTTCGGCCTATTACAAGGCCCTGCCCGAGGTTACGCTTTCTCTAGATAGTCGAGGATGCTTGGTGATCAACGCGCCAGGTATCGCTGCAGACCCCGTGATCACTAACGATCTTGTGGAGTTTAAAGACGAGTCTCAATTCAAATGGTTGGGACGCATAGACAATGTGATCAACTCTGGCGGTATAAAGATCTATCCCGAACAAATTGAAGCCGCCTTAGAAGATCAGTTAGACGTACCTTTCTTTATTGCTGCGGAGCCAGACCCAGTCCTTGGGGAGCGAGTAGTCCTAGTTGTGGAAAGCCCAACTTCTGACGGCCGTGCTTCTGGAGTGCACAAAGGCCTTTTTGATAGCTTGCCTAAGTATTCTCGTCCGAAGAAGATCTATGGAGTTTCAAAATTCAGATATACCGAGACCGGTAAGATCAGACGTAAAGAAGTCTTGTCACTCATTGAAAGTTATCCTAAGAAAAAGTAATCCTTGGTATAGTTTTTGTCCTTTCTGGTTGAAATTTAAGATATTTGTAACCTAAAATAAACATCATGCAGCCAAAGAATCTACTGCTCATTCTATTAATTGTCTTCGGTTCCTTAGGAACAGCCTTTAGTCAAAACTTAGGACAGATACCTAGAGGACAGCGTGGATATGTTCCGCCACCGCTTCCCAGAGAGCAGGGTGCAATTGCCATAGAGAATACGCTAGAGGATATAGACGAGAAAATGGATCTCTATGCTGCGGAGTTCGAACTGGATGCATTTGAAAAGGCGGTTGTTAAGAATTATATCGTGGAATACGAAAAAGAGAAGATGGCTGTCATGGCAGACGAGACGGTGTCTTACGACGTAAAACAACAGACCTATAAAAAACTCAACGAAAAACTATCTGGAAATCTTTCCACCATGCTGACCGAAGAGCAAGTTGCCCGTTTTGGAGAGCTGCATTTTGGCGATCAGAAGAAGAAAAAGAAGAAAAAACGTCGCAATAAGAACAACTAATTGTAAAGAGGGCCGAGGCCCTTTTTTTTATGGCCCAAATTTTAGGTATGCTCTCGTAAAGTTTGAACGGAATTAACTAGATCATCGCCCTGATGTCTTTATTTCGTACTTGCCTTTCTGGGTCTTAGTTAGTCTACAGAATAAAATTTATCTTTATAGGACTTGCTGATTTTACCCTGAGGCTTAAACAACTAACCGAGCTCGATATGAAATGAGCACAAACAAATTTAATTACTAGTATACCCGCTGGGATAATTAAAATTTTTGTGCGAAAGCGAAGCGGTTGATCTATGCAAATAATTTTTATTTGCTTGATTATCTAAAAAATAAAAATTTTTAAATAGATGAAAAAACATCTTCTATTAGCACTACTCACGCTATTAGTGGGTTTTAGTGCACTGGCACAAGAAACAGTAAAACAACTCACACTGTTGTACGATACCTCTTACGATATGCGCAATAAAGATCTGGAAGCAGAACTGCGTTTTATGGATTCGTACTTCAATCAAAACAAAGCCGTAGATGTGCGTTTTGTGAGTTTTAGCAACGATATTATTCAAGAGGGAGTTTACAAGGTTAGGGGAGGCAATTGGACAGCGCTTCGCGACGAATTGGAGAACAGCATTTACGACGGAGCCGGAAGTTATAAGGATCTGTTTAAAGGTGTTGCCACAGAGGTGATGTTGGTAACCAATGGGCGCGCAGATTTGCAGGATTTCCCGCAAGATTTCTCGCACAAGGTAAACGTGATCTGCAGTGTGACCAATTCCAATCAAAAGGGATTAGAGGGGCTTGCATTGCGCAGCGGAGGTACTTTTTTCAATGTCTTTGCTACCACCAATGAAATTCCTCAAGGCGATGGAATCCGTTCGGTCAGCGGTCGTGTATCCGACAGTGCGGGTCCGCTAGAAGGAGTGTCTATCTACAACAGGGAGACAGGTGCGAGAACTTTGAGCGCAGCAGATGGCACCTACAGTTTGAATGCCAAAATAAACGGGATCTTAGAATTTAGTTATGTAGGCAAGAACACTTTGCTAACCCGTGTTCCTGAAAATGGTGTTAAAGACGTTCTTATGGTCGCTGGGAGTGAGTTACTCGATGAGGTTGTGCTTACAGCAACCTTGGAGTCCGATGACGATGCGGTCAATACAGGGAATATGCGAGTTGCCAAGAAACGATTGGGTTATTCGGTAGAGACCATAACAGATAAGGAGATCAGCGAGCAGGACATCAATCTAGAAACTGCCGTACAGGGGCAGTTTTCAAACATCAATTTAAAACCAGATCAAGACATTACGCAGTTCCTCTCACGTGGAAACAATATGACCATCTTGCTAGATCAAACCGGACTTATCGTGGTAGATGGTGTTCCCATCGAAAGTAGTCCAGGGGCCTTGAGTGGAGTTACCACCGGGAATAACGGAATTGGTACAGGAAACGACCGTTCTATCTTTGGGCAAGGAGGCTTGTTAGATCCGGCCAATATTGCAGACATCACCGTTTTAAAAGGACTCGCGGCTACAAATAAATACGGAACCTTGGGTAGAAACGGAGTTATCTTGGTAACCACCAAGACCGCAGCGGTGAGCAAGGCACAAGCGCGAGACAGTGCAATTCCACTGGGAACCACAGCTACTTACACCGGATCTGCTGCAGATATGGCTGCCTTACCCGATACGCCTTACATAAAAGCTTTGCAAGCAGCTTCAAATATCGATGAGGCCTATAATATCTACTTAGAGCAAAGAGAACGCTATGGCAATGCGCCTTATTTCTTTATCGATGCAGCGAGCTATTTTAAAGACTGGAACAATCCGGTATTAGTATCTCGGGTGTTGTCCAATGCAAAATTAGTCGCCAGATCCGCCAACGAGCTACGGGCCACAGCCTATCAATACGAAAATCTGGGTATGCATGACCAGGCAGCTGCCATTTACAGCGAGTTGGTATCTGCCTATCCGCAGCAAGTCCAACATTACAGAAACCTAGCCTTAGCCTTAGCCGCCGCTGGACGCCCAGATGAGGCTTTAGCCATCTACACGGGTATAGACAACAAAGAACTGGCTCAAAACGGACAATTGGGCAATTTGCAAAAGACCTATGTCAAAGATTACAAGAACCTGGTTTTTAGTCATAAAGGTAGCTTACAACTCGCTGGAGTTCGAGACTTCTTTAAAAGCAATGTTTCGCACAGAGCTCGCGTAATTTTTGAGTGGAGCGATTACGATGCCGAGTTCGATCTGCAGATCGTTAATCCGCAGAATCGCTTCTTTACCTGGACTCACGATAAGGCGACAGACGCTATTCGTTGGGCAGACGAGCAGACTCTGGGTTATGGTCTGGAAGAATTCTTTATGACCGCCCAAGACAAGGGCGAGTGGTTGTTTAACATGACCTATAAAGGAAAACGGACTGGAGATAACGCGGCTCCTACCTATGTGAAGGTGACCACTTATTTCGATTTTGGAAGCCCCAACCAGCGTCAAGAAGTAAAGCTGATCCGTTTGGAGGCCTTAAGCAAAGAAGAAACCGTTTTGAAGGTTAAGCTGTAAGGGGTCTAATATTTTTTGTACCTTCATTGGGTATTCTGACTGACCTCCCCGCCTAATAGTATAGGTATGCAAAAATGGTTTCTTAAGGGATTGAATCCACTGGTCATTCTGTGGATACTGCTTTCTTTGCTGTTGCTTTTCTGCACGGCTAAATTCAGACTCAACGATTACATCTACGCGCCTCAGCATGGGCAGTTCGATAACTTTGAACTCATAACCCAATACATACAAAACAGCGGAAAGATATTCTGGTACAACGCTTTCTTTATCGTTGACTTCTTTTGGGCCTTGAGTTTTTTGTTCTTGTTGGTCAAGCTGGTATTGCGTATGAACAATTGGCGTTTTGCCCGTTTGAAAGAGACCAAGTTTGGACTATTCCAGCTCTTTGTGCTTGGCGCTATTATGGCCTATGTTTTCGACTTTGTAGAGGGGCTGGGTTATCTGTTCTTTTGGAAAGCTGTGGTCTCCATTTTCGTAAAGGCCAAAATAGCAGCATATGCGCTCACTATAGGTTTATTTGGCTATTGGGGCCTAAAACGCTTTGTGTTTTCCGACTTTAGATCTTGGTTCAGATTCTTTCAGAGTTCCATATTGAGCATCGTCTTTATTGCCATTGTTTATTTGTTGCTCACGGCCATGCCTCAGGGAGGGACACTCATTGTAGATCTTTTTAACAACCCTTGGAATATCGTGCTACTCTTTGCACTGCTTACTTTCTTAGCGATCATACTCAGCCACTTTCCCGTCTATGTTGATATTTGGTTATACGGTCATAAAACCGGGATCAAGCTTTTTATGGCAAAGACTTGGCATCGTTTTAAAGGGTGGGGAATCATTTACTACGGTACCCATTTGCTTCCAGGGGAGAAACCGGCCATAGAGTTTGGCAATAAGTTGGTGAGTTCCCTGAGGCGAAGTTTGGGGATCTTACTCTACATCGCCATGTTCCATATTATCTTAGGTGTTGCAGAAGGATTTTACGACCTAGCCTTCAACGCTACGCAGATCACTGTTTTTCTACTTATTCTGTCTTTGGTGATCTATGCGGCGAAAGGTCAAGAATACGACTTCTGGAAAGAAACGCTTAAGAGTCCCAATTGTACCGCTGCTCAGAAGCAGCAGGTAGTAGAAACCGTGGTGACCTATGTGGATCGCTTTCCTAAATACTTTGCCTTTTGTTTGTTTATGGTAGGGGCCACTACCGTAGCCGCTAGTGTTAAAGGCTGGGGACGTCTCACAGTGTTTTTATTTCTAATTACCCTGGGTTTACAGCTCTTTCTATACATCTATTTTAAGCTTTGCAGGACCTATTTTAAATATGTTTTCTATTCGGATGCGCTTTACAAGTACAACCCAAAGATGTTCGACGAAACCCGCAGACAGCTCTTTATCAAGTACCACACTAAGCCTGGTATTGGTAAACGTTGGTATTTAAAACAATACGGCAAACTCAGCGATAATATTCGTTATTTATTGCTGATGCAGGTTAGCGGGGTTTCTTCTTTTGTGATCTTGCTCGCAGCCAATTTCAGTTTCGAGATCGCCCAAATGTTGAACCCCTTGGTGATCATACTCCTGTACATCATACTGTTCTATTCCATCATCATTATCAGTTTTAAGCACATACTGTTCTATCAGCGCAGTGCCACTAGTGAGAAAAAATACAGGGAATGGTTTCGCTATGGGATCCCTGTTACCGTGCTGTTATTGATAGGTTGGGCCGTGTACAGCACAGGACTCCCTAACGACCTACACGAACTGACCGTACTTAAACGAGAACGGCCTCAGCTCGATTCTAAAAAATACTTCCAACAACGAACAGCAGCCATACCAGAAGGAGGGAAGCGAAATTTTTTCTTTGTGGGTTCTTACGGCGGAGGCCTTAAGGCGAATTTGTGGAATATGTTATTGTTTCACGAATTGGACAAACGCAGCGATGGTGCTTTTAGTAAAGAGACCTTAGTGATGAGTGGTGTTTCTGGTGGAGCTGTAGGAATCGCCAATTACGCCTCTATTGTTAACGAGAACTCGGACCTCGATGCCAGAGCAGCTGCAATCTTCAATATTGGGACCTCCAATGTGCTGAGCAATGAGTTGGTATATCTTTTAGGAAAGGACTGGTTGCGCGAATATATTCCTTTGACCTATCAGGGCAGGGACAGGTCTTACAAGAGTATGCAAGACCATGCCCGCTACACCGGGATGGGAGACCGTTACCAAACCAAGACCTTTTCCGATTACTGGTGGGAACTCCAGCAAAAACAGGCTGGGAAGTTTCCAATTTTGATCATGAATACTACTTCTACCATTGGGCGTCAAGGGGTAGTGAGCACAGTGAATT
Source organism: Gilvibacter sp. SZ-19 (assembly GCF_002163875.1). Taxonomy (GTDB): domain Bacteria; phylum Bacteroidota; class Bacteroidia; order Flavobacteriales; family Flavobacteriaceae; genus Gilvibacter. Next base: position 2,572,736 of record NZ_CP019333.1, read on the forward strand.
TTGAACCTAATACTTTTCCGGCAGCAGATAATCTGTCCGATTTCAACAACTCCTGTGGCGATTGTGGCCTTACCTACTTCGGAGCAGTCTCTACCACCAATAGGTTTCCTCTGTTTAGTCCATCCGCAGAGATCCGTGGAAAAGGTACTTATGTAGATGGGGGTTATTTTGAGAACTCTGGTATGCTCAGTACGCTAGAGATCTATCAGACCTTGAAAGATGAATCAGGGGCCTACCACAGTAAGATCCAACCGGTCTTTGTGAACATTATCAATTCGTTGGATTTCTATGTAGCGCACAAAGTGCTTAAAGATTGGAAATTCAAAAAGGTTACTCAAGATAAGTCGGGAGAGTTATCGGCCATACTCAATACCGTGGTCTCTATAGATAAATTGCCGCGTTATGTATTCGATAAGATAGAGAAAGAAGGTTTTGTGCTAGAACCTATAATGATGCCACACCGCATTACCTATGATCGGGTAAAATCCGTGCTTCGAGGAGATGTGGACGACCCCGTCCGTCTTATGAAGCTCATTAAACAACACAACGATACCATTCGTTGGGTACTTCGCGATTACGAAAATTACAAGCTGCGACAGTGGGGTGTGGTGGAGCCTCCATTAGCTCGAGTATTGTCTGAGCCCGCCGTGCGATATCAAGAAGCTATGGTGTATTATCACCCAGAGGTACAACGGGCATTCGCTAGGATAGATGCCTACTTGAATACCCCTGAGATCATTGACAATTCCTTTAAGCAGCGCATACAGCGAACCATTAAAGCAGATACGCTGATCAATCCGTATCAGAAGTTCAACAAGCAATAGTTGTTTTGTATCTTTAGGCTTTAATCCTGCCAAATAATGAGATACCTATTTTTGCTTGTATTTCTGCTGAGCCAACCTGTCTTGGGTCAGTATGACAAAATTCTATCAGAAAGAGATCGCGCTACACTAAAAGACGAGATCCTCGCAGATCGATTCAACAATTTACTACCCGAACTTATGGACAAGGCGGGGATAGATATGTGGATCCTGATTGCGCGCGAATACAATGAAGACCCTGTTATGCGCACCATGCTGCCGGCCAAATGGCTCAACGCCAGAAGGCGCACTATGCTGGTGTTTTACAGAGATGCAGCGCAAGGAACCATTGATAAACTGGCCGTGGCCCGCTACAATGTGGGAGAGAATATCAAATCGGCTTGGAACAAAGAAGAAGAACCCGATCAGTGGAAAGCTTTGGTAAGACTTATAAAAGAGCGGAATCCTAAGAAGATCGGCATCAACACTTCGGACTACTTTGGCATTGCAGACGGTTTGGTAAAGACCGATTACGAAGCCTTGTTAGAAGCTTTACCTCCAGAGGAGGAAGCCAAATTGGTCTCCGCAGAAAAACTGGCTATCAGCTGGATAGAGACCCGCACGGCAAAAGAGATGGAGCTCTATAACACCTTGGTTCAAATTACCCACGACATAGTCGCCGAAGCCTTCTCTAGAAAGGTCATCACTCCTGGAGTAACCACTTCAGACGATGTGGTCTGGTGGATGCGTCAAAAGGTGACCGACCTAGGCTTAGCTACCTGGTTTCATCCTACAGTAGATATTCAACGCAGTGATGAGGCCTTAAAAAGCCATATTGAGTCTTTCTCTAACGGCTATAAGGACAAGACCATAATGCCGGGAGATCTGTTGCATTGCGATTTCGGTATCACCTATATTGGGCTGAACACCGACAGCCAACAACACGCTTATGTTCTGCAGGAGGGGGAGACTCAGGTACCTGCGTTTTTGGCCGATGCTTTTAAGCTCGGTAATAGGTTGCAAGATATCTTGACCAATAATTTCGTTACTGGGCAAACCGGAAACCAGATCTTGTTGAAATCTCTTGCAGAAGCTAAAAATGAAGGCCTCAGACCATCGATATATACGCATCCATTAGGTACATACGGCCACAGTAGCGGGCCTACTATTGGAATGTGGGATTCTCAAGGCGGAGTTCCTGTCAATGGCGATTATCCGTTGTATCCGAACACCGTATACGCCATAGAACTCAACACCACGGTTCGTATAGAACCTTGGAATAAGGACATTCGTATCATGCTAGAAGAAGCGGGTTTTTACGGTCCTGATGGTTTCCGTTATGTAAACGAGCGGCAAGAGGCTATAATTCCTATTCCTTCGGATTAATCTTTAATTCCGGGTTGTTTTAAGGTGAAACCTTCTGCCTCTTTGGCGGCATCTACCATTGCTTTAACCTCGGCAAGCAGTGCTTTGGCGTCATAGATGATCCCATCTTTAATGGTGTACTTAACCCCACCTACGCGTACCACCTCATTGTCTTCGGTGAGTTTTATGGCCCCTGTCCCGTAAAGGACTTTGAGGTTTTCTAAAGGATTTTCTTCTATGATCACAAAGTCTGCCAGTTTGCCGATCTGCACAGAGCCAAGGTCTTGGTCAGCACCCAAGGCTTCTGCGCCGTTCAACGTAGCTGCACGGATCACTTCTAAGGGGTGGAAGCCTGCTTCTCGCAACAACTCCAATTCGCGGATATAGGCAAAGCCGTAAAGCTGAAATATAAACCCGGAATCTGAGCCGGCAGTAACGCGCCCGCCACGATTCTTGTATTCGTTGATAAAGGTCATCCACAATCGGTAGTTTTCCTTCCAAGCAACTTCTTCTTCTGTTCCCCAGAAATGCCAATACGATCCATGAGAGATCTTGCTGGGCTGATAAAAACGCCAAAGTGAGGGCAGGGTATAGTCTTCATGCCATTCAGCTCTGCGCGCTCGCATCAAGTCCCGGCTGGCCTCATAGATGTTAAAGGTAGGGTCTAACGTAAAATCTAAGGCTAGAAGCTCGTCCATTACGGCATTCCAATGGTCTGAGAATGGCGCTGCGGCTTGTTGCCAGAGTTTGCCTGCTTCTCCAAAGCGATGTTGCTCGTTTTGATAATTATAATCTAGTGGGTAATTCTGTACCGTTCTGTCGTTGAACAAGGCTTCCGGTAAACCGTACCAATGTTCCATACTGGTTAGACCAGCGCGTGCAGAATGCAGCACATTCCAGCGGGCCACACTCATCTGTGCGTGGTGCATGGCCGAACGCAGTCCTAGTTTTTTATTCTCGTCTAAAGCAGCGGCCATGATCTGTGGTTCGGCGCCAAAGAATTTTATGCCGTCCGCACCACGTGCGGCATTTGCACGTACCCATTTACGGGCCAATTCTGGAGTACTGATCGGCAAGTCATCTAAGGGGTTGAAGCTACTTGAAGTTTGCCCGAAGCCCGTATAAGCGAAAATACGAGGTGCTGTTATACTGTTGGCTGCGGATCTTTTCTTTAGATCCAAGGTCCAGTCGATTCCACGACCAGATGGTTCCCTTACCGTGGTCACCCCATGGGCCATCCAGAGTTTAAAAACATAATCCCAATCGGCTCCTTGGGCCACGCCGCCAATATGCCCGTGCATGTCCACAAAACCAGGTAATAAATACATGCCATTGGCATCCAATTCACGGCCACCGGGTTTAAGTTGAGGTCTGGAAGAATCTTTTATAGCTACTCCAGGGTAGCCCACAACTTGTATTTGCGTGATCCTATTGCCTTCTACTACTATGTCTATCGGGCCTCTTGGCGGAGAGCCGTCACCATTGATCAAGGTAACCCCGCGAATGATAAGCTGATCGTAAGGTCCGTCTCCTTGGGTTTGTGCATAGTTACTGGTGGTAAAAAGTAGTGCCGAGAAAAGGCAAAAGGCAATTTTAAACGCTTTCATATTGGTTGGAATAGTTGTACCAAAAGGTACGGATTTATTTTCTGTTGATGCGATACAAAATGGTCGAAGCAATAAGCCCCAACGTAGCAAAGCCACCGAGCATCAAAAAGACATAACGATAGCCTTGAGCTCCTGGCCAATTGTCTATTAAGTAACCCATGGCCGGACTGGTAAAGATATCTGGGGTGTATCCTATAAGGGAGATCAACCCAACGGCAGTTCCCGTGAGCAAGACAGGGACCTTGCTCTCTTTTAAGGTTGCAAAGTACAAGGCTCTGGCACCATAAATGCCCGTAGCGCATAGCAGCACTCCCATAATGAAGAAGTAAGTGCTATCCGCTTCAATAAAACCGAAGCCAAACAGCGAGGCACCAAAAACACTCAACACAAAGCTTATAACAAGCCACAGTGTCACCTTATTTCTATCGGCCAAAAACCCGAAGAGCAAGCCTGTTATAGGTCGTAAGTATAGCAGGGTAGCACCAGTTTTGGCGGCATCCACTTCGTTATACGCCATGACATCTCTGGCGTAGCGAGAAAAAACATCGGTCAATTTATAACCGACGTAAGCAGATAATATAATGATCATTAAAAGCCAAATGGCTGGGATCTTAAGCACAGAGCGTATTTCTGGCCAGCTTATTTTGTTTAGGGTGGTTTGCTCGTCGGATCCCGTTTTCATGAATAGCCAAACCAATAGGCCGATCACACTTACTATCGCAGTTGTGGTATAGATCACATAAGAGAAAACCTCTTGGCGCTCGGCCGGACTGATCTCTTGAATATCCGCAGAAGAAAAGGCTGCTAAGATCCAAATACCCATGGAAGCAAAAAGGGCACCGACCAATCCGCGTCCGCCATCAAGTATGCCAAAGGCTCGGCCTTGACTTTTGTCTCCACCCCAAATACGAGTGGCTTTGATCATGGCGGCCCAGAACAGAAAAATGGTCGTAAAACCCCAGTATCCGAAGAGTATTTTTAACCCTGATATAGAAGGATAGGTAGCCATATAAAGTCCACCTAGAGCTGTTGCCCAGAGAGAAACAGCCATTAATTTACAGGCTTCGTATTTGTCGGCGAGTGGTCCTCCAAAAACATAAGCTCCAAAAGCCACTATACCGTAAATGGATTGTGCGGCACCAATTTCAAAGTTGGTTATACCAAAGGCGTCTAGAAAAGTCTTCCCAAATACACGAATGAGCACAAAGGGTAAGATAAACACGGCTTCGCCGGCCAAAATGAGCAGGAGCAAATAGAGTGATCGTTGTTGTTTGGATGTTAGCTTAAGGCTCAAATTCTAGTATGAATAAGGCCAAGTTACAACAATTAAACTTGTAGCACGCCCATATTAAAAGGCTTCTCTATTGGAGCATTATTTGCGGCTTCTATCCCCATGCTTATCCAAGTTCTGGTGTCCATAGGGTCAATTACCGCATCGGTCCAAAGGCGAGCAGCAGCATAATAGGGTGAGATCTGCTCGTCATAACGGGCTTTGATCTTGTCGTAAAGGGCAGATTCTTCTTCCTTCGTGATCTCTTTGCCGGCTTTCTTTAAAGAAGCCGTCTCGATCTGTAGCAATACTTTTGCTGCGGAGTTTCCACTCATCACCGCAAGCTCAGCGCTTGGCCAAGCAGCAATAAGGCGCGGGTCATAGGCCTTGCCACACATGGCGTAGTTCCCTGCTCCATAGGAGTTCCCAATGACTATGGTGAACTTAGGAACCACACTGTTACTTACAGCGTTCACCATTTTGGCGCCATCTTTAATAATGCCTCCGTGTTCACTTTTTGAGCCAACCATAAAGCCAGTAACATCTTGTAAGAAGACCAATGGAATTTTCTTCTGATTACAATTGGCTATAAAGCGTGTTGCTTTATCTGCGGAGTCACTGTAGATCACTCCACCGAACTGCATTTCTCCTTTTTTGGTCTTAACGATCTTGCGTTGGTTAGCGACTATCCCTACAGCCCAGCCGTCAATTCGGGCATATCCCGTTAAAATGGTTTGGCCGTAACCGGCTTTGTATTCTTCGAACTCCGAATTATCTACCAAACGCTCTATGATCTCTCGCATATCGTATTGTTCGGCTCTAGAGGCGGGGAGCAGTCCAAAGATCTCTTCCTGGTCTTTGCTAGGCTTGGCTGCCGCAATTCGATTAAAGCCCGCTTTGTTGGAATCGCCCAACTTGCTCATCAGGTTCTTTATGGTGGTCAGCGCGTCGGCATCGTCTTTAGATTTGTAGTCGGTCACCCCAGAGATCTCACAATGGGTAGTAGCGCCACCAAGAGTTTCGTTGTCTATGGTCTCTCCAATGGCCGCTTTAACCAAGTAACTCCCAGCTAAAAAGATACTTCCTGTCTTGTCAACTATTAAGGCTTCGTCGCTCATGATCGGCAAATAAGCGCCTCCGGCAACACAACTGCCCATAACTGCCGCTATCTGCACTATGCCCATGCTACTCATTACTGCGTTGTTCCTAAAAATGCGTCCAAAGTGTTCTTTATCTGGAAAGATCTCGTCTTGCATAGGTAAATACACTCCAGCACTGTCTACCAGATAAATGATAGGCAGGCGATTCTCTATGGCGATCTCTTGGGCTCTTAAGTTCTTTTTAGCTGTGATGGGGAACCAAGCTCCCGCCTTTACGGTGGCATCGTTGGCAACAACCACACATTGTACTCCCTTTACGTAACCAATCTTAACCACAACACCACCAGAAGGGCAGCCGCCGTGCTCTTGATACATGCCATCGGCGACAAAAGCACCGATCTCAATACGCGGTTTTTTTGGATCCAACAAGAAGTCGATCCGCTCACGTGCAGTCATTTTACCTTTTGCGTGCTGCTTTTCGATGCGCTTTTCTCCACCGCCAAGCTTGACTTTGGCCAAACGATTTCTAAGGTCTGATCGGAGTAATTTATTGTGGTCTTCGTTTTTGTTGAAGCTGAGATCCATAAAGTGAATTTTGTCAAAATTACGAAATAAGCTAGGATTCCATCCGCAGTAAAAATATAAAAGCTTCTAAAATATTTACATGGAAATAGTTTCCTTGGAAAATAAATTTATTCTTCCTAACTTTGTATCAGAAATTTAAAACCAGTTATGAAGAAGATAATCGCCTTTGGGGCAAGCAACAGTAAAAACTCGATCAATAAACAATTAGCAACTTATACAGCCAAGCAGGTGGATGGGGCGGAAGTAACCGTCTTGGACTTGAACGACTATCCGCTACCGATCTACGGGATAGATTTGGAGAACGAAGCGGGAATACCTGAAAATGCGCATCGCTTTTTAGAGGAGATTAAAGCTGCAGATGGGATAGTGATCTCTTTTGCAGAACACAATGGAGCCTATGCTACCGTTTTTAAGAACTTATTCGATTGGATGTCGCGTATAGACGGAAAATTGTGGTCTGAGGTTCCTATGTTCCTTATGGCTACTTCGCCTGGAGCCAGAGGCGGACAGACGGTATTAGATATTGCCGCAGGACGCTTTCCTTTTATGGGGGGTAATGTGATCTCCAAATTCTCTTTGCCGAGTTTCGGGTCAAATTTTAGCGAAGAGGGAATAACAGACCAAGAGTTGGCTGCTGCCTTTGAGGCGCAGTTGAATCCTTTTCAAGCAGCTGTAATGGGATAGTTTATGGGCGATCTTTCTAAGGAAATACAATCTAAATTCAGCTCGGAGCGAGCCAAGGCCTTGATCAATATCTTGTATACCGCAAGCTGGATCAGTGGCCACCAGAATGCTTTCTTTAAGCCTTATGGGATCTCTCCGCAGCAATACAACATACTGCGCATCTTGCGCGGAGCAGGTGGACCAATGCCCACACAGACGGTAAAAGAACGGATGATAGATCGCGCTCCCAATGCCACCAGACTTATGGATAAACTGTGTGCGAAAGATTTGATGATCCGTATTCCTTGCGCCTCAGATAGACGCGTAGTGCATGTAGAAATAACCAAAGCCGGATTGGCTTTGTTAGAAGAAATTGGCAGTGATCCGAACAATCACTTGCTGCAAAACTTAACAGTTCAAGAGGCCAAACAGCTCAGTGGGCTTTTGGACAAAATTAGATAAGAAAGGAACATTATAATGAAAAGAGCAAGTGTTAAACAATTAGGTCAGAGTCCCTTTGTGAATATGGGGCCGATAGAACTCAGACAGCCGATCCCTACGCGGAGTATAGATATGGTCGATCCGTTCGTATTGCTGCATCACTACGGGCCGTATGAGATCAGTCCGGAGTCCAACCCCTTTGATCTGGGCCCCCACCCACACCGAGGCTTTGAACCCATTACCTTTTTGATCCAGGGCGAGCAATTGCACCGGGATTCCTTGGGAAATGAGAGTGTGGTTAGAAGTGGAGATGTGCAGTGGACCACAGCGGGCCGCGGTATCATACATGCCGAAGCCCCAACCAAAGAGTTCGTCCAGCGCAGCGGAACCCTAGAAGGGATTCAGCTTTGGTTGAATCTTCCGGCGGCCAAAAAAATGATTCCAGCGAATTACCAGCACGTTCGCGATGCGGAATTTGAGGTGTATAAAGGAGAAGACGGTTTGTCTACCGTACAGATCGTAGCGGGCAACTTAGCCGATAAAAAAGGTAAAATAGCAACCCAAACGGCCGTAAATGCCTTTATGCTTAAAATGGAGGCCGGAGCTGTTTTGGAACTGCCTTTAGATAAGACGCATTATTCCCTGTTGTATCTCTTGCATGGAGCGGTCAATATAAATGGCCAATACAACCTTATGGAAAAAGCCGATCAATTGGTTACTTTTGAGCAAGACGGTGATAGTGTGTTAATTAAGGCCAATGAGGCTGCACAATTGCTGTTTTTAAGCGGAGAACCATTTCACGAAGAGGTTGCCAGCTGGGGACCTTACGTTATGAATACACAGACAGAGATCATGGAAGCCTTGAGAGATTATCAAATGGGCAAAATGGGCTATCTGTCTGTAAGCGCAGGATAAGGATTAGGAAACCGACCTGCCATCTAAGCAGCCTTCGGGCTGCTTTTTTATTAAAAATGTCCGATATTTGTTTTCCTCACAAAAACAACAATTATGGGAATGAATAAAAACACCGTTCTGGCCTGGGCAACTACAATAATGATCTTGGTTGGAATTGGACTTATAGCTATGGGCGCTTTTAAATATGACGATGTAGCCGGATGGGGCTTTGCCGCCGTGGGTATAGGATTTTTTTGCATTGCCTGGGTATTCAATGCGCTCAAAGGACGCGTATAACACACTGTATATATGAGTGACGATAAGAAGGTCATCTTTTCGATGTCCGGGGTTTCTAAAACCTATCAATCAACCGGAAAACAAGTACTAAAAGACATTTACCTAAGCTTCTTCTACGGAGCCAAGATCGGGATCTTGGGTCTTAACGGTAGTGGTAAATCTACGCTGATGAAGATCATTGCCGGGGTAGAGAAGAACTACCAAGGCGATGTGGTCTTTGCCCCTGGTTTTACCGTGGGCTTGTTAGAACAAGAGCCAAAGCTAGATGAATCTAAAACGGTCATCGATATTGTAAAAGAAGGTGTACAAGAGGTGGTCGATGTACTGGATGAGTACAACAAGATCAACGATATGTTCGGTTTGCCGGAAGTCTATGAGAATCCAGACAAAATGCAGGAGCTCATGGACAAGCAAGCCAAATTGCAAGACAAGATAGACGCCACCAATGCCTGGGACCTAGATACCAAATTGGAGATCGCTATGGACGCGCTTAGAACGCCTCCGCCAGAAACTCCTATAAATGTATTGTCTGGAGGAGAGCGACGCAGGGTTGCTCTGTGCCGTTTGCTGCTTCAAGAACCAGATGTTCTTTTATTGGATGAGCCTACCAACCACTTGGATGCGGAATCCGTTCATTGGTTGGAGCATCATTTATCACAGTACAAAGGAACCGTGATCGCCGTAACTCACGACCGTTATTTCTTAGATAATGTTGCCGGATGGATCTTAGAATTAGACCGAGGAGAAGGTATCCCTTGGAAGGGGAATTATTCTTCCTGGTTAGATCAAAAGGCCAAGCGCTTGGCTCAGGAGCAAAAGCAAGCCAGTAAGCGTCAAAAGACCTTAGAGCGTGAATTGGAGTGGGTGCGAATGGCTCCAAAAGGACGTCAAGCCAAACAAAAGGCACGTCTGAACAATTATGACAAACTGATGAGTCAAGATCAGAAACAACTTGACGAAAAACTAGAGATCTATATTCCGAATGGGCCACGCTTGGGAACCAATGTTATCGAAGCTACTGGAGTTTCTAAGGCTTATGGGGATAAATTGCTTTATGAGGATCTGAATTTCAAACTGCCTCAAGCAGGTATTGTTGGGATCATCGGACCTAACGGAGCAGGGAAGACCACCATTTTTAGAATGATCATGGGCGAGGAAACCCCAGACAAAGGATCGTTCACAGTTGGAGATACTGTAAAGCTGGCCTATGTAGACCAAAGCCATTCTAACATCGATCCAGAACGCAGCATTTGGGAAAACTTCTGTGATGGGCAAGAGCTGATCATGATGGGCGGAAAACAAGTCAATTCTAGAGCCTATTTGAGTCGATTTAATTTTGGAGGAAGTGATCAGAATAAAAAAGTGAGCACGCTCTCTGGAGGAGAGCGCAACCGCTTGCACCTGGCCATGACCCTAAAAGAAGAAGGGAACGTTCTGCTACTGGATGAGCCTACCAACGACTTGGATGTGAATACCCTGCGTGCCTTAGAAGAAGGTTTGGAGAATTTTGCCGGCTGTGCCGTAGTGATCTCTCACGACCGTTGGTTCTTAGACAGGATTTGTACACATATCCTAGCTTTCGAGGGCGATAGTCAGGTCTATTTCTTTGAAGGTAGTTTTAGCGATTACGAGGAGAATAAGAAAAAGCGTTTGGGTGGCGATCTTATGCCAAAACGCATCAAATACAAAAAACTGATCCGCTAGTGGAATTGCACCACATCAAGGCCATTGCGTTTGATGCCGACGACACCTTATGGGTGAACGAACCGCTGTTTCGACAGGCAGAGGAACGCTTTTGCGAATTGATGGAACCTTTTGCAGAAAAAGAAGATTGCAATAGGGAGTTGTTCGGTTACGAGATGCAAAACTTGCCGCTTTACGGTTATGGCATTAAACCTTTTGTATTGTCTCTTATAGAGGCCGCCATGCGCATCTCGGACAATAAGGTTCCTCTAAGGACCATAGATCAGCTAATTGCGATGGGGAAGGAGATGTTGGAAGCCCCCGTGGAGGTTTTGGATGGTGTAGAAGATACCTTAGAAGGCTTGGTGGGCAAGTATCGCTTGGTGGTCGCTACCAAAGGCGATCTGTTGGATCAGCAGCGCAAGCTAATTAAATCAGGGTTGGAGCCCTTTTTTCATCATATAGAGATCGTTTCTGATAAGACTCAGAAAGAATACAACAAATTGGTGCGGCATTTAGACGTTCGCAACAAGGAATTCCTTATGGTAGGTAATTCGGTCAAGTCCGATATTCTGCCTGTGCTAGAGATAGGTTCTTACGCAATTCATATCCCATTTCATACCACCTGGGAGCACGAAGTGGTCAAGGAACCTGTGGAGCATCCGCATTTTAAAGAGTTGTATCAGGCTACGGAATTGTTAGCTCTTTTGGCCTGATAATACACCAATAGCGTTGTTCCTTTTTTGGGTATGCTTGTGGATTCGATCCTTTTATTAACTTGTAAAGCAAACTCACAACTATGCGTACACTTTCCCTCTGTTTAGCCCTGTTTTTAGCCATTACAACCACTGCCCAAGAGGTATTCCAACCTCTGGATGTCTTTGAACTGGAATATGCCGGAGATCCGCAGATCAGTCCAGATGGGAGTCAAATTGTTTACAGACGCACGGGCTTCGATATAATGGAAGACCGCTCTTTTGGTAATTTGTGGTTGCTGAGCGCAGATGGAAAGGTCCACCAAAAACTAACTCCTAATGACGTAAGTGAAGGGAGTGCACGTTGGTCACCTAGTGGCGATCGATTGGTTTACAGAAGCAGTTCAGACAAAGGTTCGGAGATCTTTGTTATGTGGATGGATAGCGGCCGTACGTCACGTTTGACCCAGTTGGAGAAATCTCCCTCTAATTTAACTTGGTCACCTGACGGCAAGTGGATCGCCTTTACTATGAAAGTAGATGCCAAAGCTCCGGTTATTGCGCAGATGCCTTCCAAGCCTAAGGGTGCCAAATGGGCCGATGCCCCTAGAATCACAGACCGCTTAAAGCACGAGGCCGATGGTGCGGGTTATCTAAAACCTGGTTTTACACACATTTTTGTTGTGCCCGCCAGCGGAGGAACCCCTAGACAATTGAGTAGTGGCGATTTTAATCACGGGGGATCTTTGAGCTGGACACCAGATGGCAAACAACTCCTTTTTTCTGCCAATAGAAATCCGGATTGGGAATATGATTTTAGAAACTCGGAAGTCTACGCCTTAACAGTTGCAACGGGAGACATTAAGGCCCTGACAAGCGCTGCTGGGCCAGACAGAAGCCCTGTAGTTTCTCCAGACGGCAAAACAGTAGCCTATTTAGGGTATCAAGACAAGGTGCAGACCTATCAAGTTACACGACTTCGACTCATGAACGTGGACGGAACAAATAAGCGTGAAGTGTTGACCAATTTGGACCGATCTGTGAAGGATATCCAATGGTCTGCAGATGGCAAGCGTATTTATTTTATGTATGACGAATTTGGAGACACCAAAGTGGCGCAATACAATTTAGGAGGTTCTCACAAAGTGGTGGCAGAGCACATCGGCGGCACAAGCTTGGGAAGACCTTATGCGAGCGGAAGCTATAGCGTTTCTAAGCGCGGCGATATTGCCTTTAGTTTGTCTAAACCAGACCGTCCGGCAGAGGTTGCATTACTTATGGCGAAGAGTGCCAAACCCAAACAACTCACAGCCCTTAACGAAGATCTGTTAGGTCATAAAACCCTCGGAAAAGTGGAGGAGTTGTGGTACAAGGCCAGCACAGACGGAAGAGACCTGCAAGCTTGGGTGGTTTATCCTCCCAATTACGATCCGAATAAAAAATACCCTATGATGATAGAGAACCACGGGGGGCCAATTTTAAATTATGGCGACCGTTTCTCTGCGGAGATACAACTCTATGCTGCAGCTGGTTATATTGTTTATTATCCGAATCCACGGGGAAGTACCGGTTATGGTGAAGAATTTGGGAATTTGCTGTTTAACAACTATCCGGGCGATGATTATCAGGACGTGATGGATGGAGTAGACGTGCTTATAAGCAAAGGCATCGCTCATGAAGACCAACTCTTTGTCACTGGCGGTAGCGCAGGCGGGATCATGACGGCTTGGATCATTGGTAAGAATAATCGTTTTGAAGCTGCCGTTGTGGCCAAACCAGTAATGAACTGGATCAGTAAGACCTTGGTGGCAGACAATTACTACGGATACGCCAACAGTCGTTACCCGGGGCAACCTTGGGAGAATTTTGAAGGCTATTGGAAATTCTCACCGATCTCTTTGGTCGGTAATGTTGAGACCCCAACCATGGTCATGGTAGGTATGAATGACTTGCGCACGCCACCTAGTGAGGCCAAGCAATTGTACCACGCTTTAAAGCTGCGTAAAATAGAAACCGTACTGGTAGAGATTCCCGATGCTTCGCATGGTATTGCTTCCAGACCGAGCAACTTAATCACCAAAGTAGCGCACACCTTGGCATGGTTCGATAAATTTAGAACCCCTAAGAACTAAGGGAAGTTTCGTTTTTTCTGCGGATTCTACCTATGAGTTTGTAGCTCAAAAAATGACTTATCGCGAGTATAGCTGCTGCCCAAGCAAAGGTCTCCTTAAAATAAGGGGCCAAATAATTGGTTTGACCGTCGGTGGCTTTCCAGAGTTCAAAGGTCACTAAAAACGCTACCCAAGACATGAGTCTTATTCCCAGACGTTTGTGGCGCTCGTCCACACTGAAAAGCAGAAAATGAACCAAGACCATCACGAGCAGTGAAGGGATACTTATAACAAAGAAGATCCACAACAGCAGTAACCAAGAGCTCGCGTCAAACACATTAGACGGCGCATTGACCAACAAATAAATAACTGTAAGAATCAAAATATTGGTGATCCAAAAAACCACCAAGCCATCGGTAGACTTCAATTTACTGGGCATACCAATCTTTTTGAATTACAGAGATCTCTTTTCCACCAGCGTCTACAATAGCTTTAAACTTAGCTACATCGCTCAGTCCATTGGCTCCGCGGTAGTGATAAGGGTAGACAGTAGTAGGCGCAAATTCTAGAACCGCATCCGCAGCACTTTCTACCGTCATTGTATAAGGCAAGTTCATACAAACAAAAGCGATATCGATATTCTCTAACGCTCTCATTTCTGGGATGTCTTCTGTGTCTCCGGAAATGTATAGGCGTTTGCCGTCTGACTCAAGGACATAACCATTTCCGCGTCCTTTGACGTGCTTATCTTTGTCTTCTTCTCGCAAATTGTACATCGGAATAGCCGTGATTGCAATATCATAACGAGTTTTGGTCTCTCCATTGGCTAGCACATCTAGCTGGGCCGTGAAATCGGCTCCCAGACGGTCTGCGCAGGCCTGTGGCAAAACGATCTTAGATTTGTCCGTACTTACTGCAGCCAGAGTCTCTGCATTTAAATGGTCTCCGTGAATATCGGTCACCAAAATAAGATCCGGGCTGTCAAAATTGGCAAAGCGTTCTGCGCCGCCTACTGGGTCTACATAAATGGTGGTATCTCCCCATTGCAAGACCATGGTAGCATGCCCTATAGGGTGGATCTGAAAATCTTTTTCACTTTTTGCAACGGCTGCTGTGGTGTCTGCAGTTGTGTCAACATCCGCTTCTTTTGCGTTGTTTTTACAGCCTACAAGGCTTAAGGCCGTAAAGAGGCCAAGGATTAGTTTTTTCATTCTAAAGGGAATTGATGGGTCTCACAAAGATACGCAGAAATTGAGCAATTTGATAGTCAGTTAATTCAGTGGTAAATACATCTTGATATTGCTGCGCTCGTAAGGTGAATCTGGCTCTACCGGAATTTCCTCAAAACCATACTTTCTGTAAATGTGAATGGCATTCTCTAAAATACGGTTGGAGTAGAGCAGCAGGCCTTTCCAGTTTTGAGATCGCGCAAAAGCAATACAATGCTGCATTAGTTTTTGACCAATGCCCTTGCCACGGGCGGCTGGCGACACGGCCATCTTGGTGAGTTCAAAAAGATCGTCTTCTATTCTCAATAGGGCCACACAGCCCATAACAACGCCAGATTCTACCGCAAAAAAGATATGTCCTCCCGGCCTTATGATATATTGCTCTGCTTTGCTAAGAACTTCTCTGTCGTAATCTTCTACATAAAAGTAAGTTTCCAACCATTCGAGATTGAGTAGTTCAAAGGCTTTGGCATACTGTTTATCGTAGGCAACTATCTGCATTGTTTACATCTTTTCGTTCACCAGGGCGATGGTCTCATTTTCTATAGCCAGTGCCTCCTGATAAATTGCTTCTGCTCGTGCCAAAATATTGTCTGCAAATTCGCGATCCTTAAGGTCTTTGGCATTGATACGCACATTGAAATAGGCGCCTAAAACGGCAGTTTTAGCGCAAAGTATGCCTACGGCGGAGTCTGAAAGAGAACTCTGTAATCCGTCTTTGAGCATGGCTTGCATTACTTCCATAGAATTCCGGGCGGTCTCCATGACCTGAAACGGAATTTCTGTAGCGTATTGAGTCGCCGCTTCAATGGCAGCTTTTCTGGCTGCTACTTCCTGTGGATTGTCTTTAGGCAGTCTAAAGGCATCCATGATCTTATTGAAAGAGTTAGTGTCTTCGTCTACCAAGAAGAGTAATTTATCCTTGTAGGCCTGTCCTTTTTCTGCCCATTTAGAATAGAACTCCCATTTGTCGTCCCAACCTGCTTTATGTGCAGATAAATTGGCCACCATAGTACCCAAGGCCACGCCTAAGGTCCCGACATAAGCGGAGATAGAACCTCCACCGGGAGCCATGGATTCTGCAGCGGTCTCTTCGGCAAAGCCAGAAACAGTCAAATCCACTAGTTTTTTACTGGCGTCTTCTTCTAGCATATACTCAATGATACGGGTCTTGGGGTCAAAGGGTTTTAGATCGTCCAAGCCCAATGACTTTACCGCAATCTTGATCTTTTCGCTTTCTGAGATCCCTAAGGATCTGCTCTGCTTGGTCAGATAAAAATCCGCAGCATCTAACATTGCCTTAAGCGGTACCAAACCAACCAATTCCGAACCTGTTACTCGTAAACCTCTGCGGTCTGCTGCTTTGCAGGTTTCGTCAAAGGCTATGTGCATAGGCGTAATGGATACATTGGTCAAATTGTAGGAGATCTGTGCAATACCGTATTCCTCGATATACCAGCCAATTCCTTTTACAGCCTTGAGCTTTCCGGGGATAAGTACCGGTTCACCGTTTTCGTCCAAAACCTTTTTCCCTGTAATGGGGTTGCCCTCTCGCTTTACACGACCGCGCTCGCGAATATCAAAGGCGATGGCATTGGCACGACGGGTAGAAGTACTGTTCAGGTTAACGTTGTAGGCAATTAAAAAATCTCTAGAAGCTATAGCCGTTGCGCCTGTTTTGGCAACGTTTGCATTGAATTCTGCCGGACCAAAATCAGGCTTCCAATTCGGGTCTGCCAATTTGGTGGACAAACCCTCATATTCGCCTTCGCGGCAATTAGAAAGGTTCTTGCGCTTTGGCTCTTTTGCGGCAGCTTCGTAGAAATACCCGGGAATGCCTAACTCTTTCCCGACACGCTCGCCTAAACGATGAGCATACTGGGCAGTCTCTTCTAAGCTGATGTTGGCTATAGGAACCAAAGGACATACGTCTGTGGCTCCAAAACGCGGATGTTCCCCACTATGGCCACGCATATCGATGAGTTCACTGGCTTTTTTGATCAATAGAAATGCCGCCTCAATAACAGGCTCAGGCTCTCCCACAAAGGTGATCACCGTTCTGTTGGTGGCCGCTCCGGGATCGATATCTAATAGCTTTACGCCAGCTACGGTTTCTACGACATGAGCGATCTCTTGGATCTTTTTAGCGTCACGACCCTCACTGATATTGGGTACGCATTCTATAAGTTGTTTTTGCATTTTAGTTAGTTGGATGAATTTAGGCGTTGCCCGCCAATAATGACTTCTTTAATATGGTTCTGCCCAAAGGAGTAGGGCAGGTATCCAATAGAAGGTATGTTTTCTGTAATGATCAGGTTGGCGCGTTTTCCTTTGGTAATACTGCCAACCTCATTTTCTAAGCCCATAGCATAGGCTCCGTTTATTGTGGCTGCGTTAATGGCTTCTTGTGGAGTCATCTTCATTTTACTACAGGCTGCAGAGACCACAAAGTTCATATTGCCACTCGGTGCTGACCCAGGATTGTAATCTGTGGCTAAGGCCAAAGGCAATCCTGCATCGATGATCCGTCTTGCGGGCGTGTAAGGAATCCCCAAGAAAAAGGAGCAGCCAGGTAAGGCTACAGCTATGGTTTCACTGCCTTTAAGGGCCGTTAGGTCTGCTTTGGTGAATTCTTCTAAATGATCTACACTTAGGGCATTATGGTCAACACCAAGTGCAACACCGCCTTCTGCGGTAAATTGGTTCACGTGGATCTTAGGTCGGAGTTCGTAAGCTGCCGCTGCTCCAAGTAGCTGATCGGTATCGTTCAAGGAGAAATAGCCGTCCTCACAAAATATGTCAATATAGTCCGCTAGACCACTTTCTGCCACTTTTGGCAGCATCTCAGCTATGATGTGTGCTACATATGCTCCAGAAGTCTCAAAGGACTCCGGCACTGCATGTGCCGCCAAAAAACTAGTTCTCACGGGAATATTAAAGGTTTCACCCAATCTTCGAGCTACGCGTAACATGCGCATTTCTGCTTCGAGCTCTAAACCGTATCCACTTTTTATCTCAATGGCGCCAGTGCCCATGTGCATCACAGCTTTTAATCGCGCTGCGGATTGTTGGTATAGCTCCTCTTCGCTAGTATTTTGTAAGGTCTTTGCAGAGTTGAGTATACCTCCACCTGCGGCGGCGATCTCTTGATAAGTCGCGCCTTTGAGCCTTAACTCGAATTCCTTTTCTCGGTTGCCGGCATAGACCAGATGGGTGTGAGAATCGCACCAGGCAGGTAATACGAATGATCCCTGTGCATCGATCACATCGGAAGTGTCATTTTCAGGACAATTGTCCATACTTCCAAAGTCATAGATGCGACCATCTTTTAGGCTGATCCAAGCATTTTCTAATACAGGAAGTTCTTGCATTTGTGCACCACTGAGGTATTTCGGTGACTTTTCACGCACTTGGACTAGGCCTTTGATATTCTTTATAAGGATCATGTAAACACTGCTGCGGTTGTTGGGTAAAGATAACAAAGCTCTCGCGATTTGAGTCTCACATTTTTCGTAATTTAGAAGCATTAAACCACAGGATCATGGCCCAAGGAAAACTCGGCTTAAATACCGTTTGCACGCACACAGGGGAAGTCCCTGACGAGCAGTTCAAAGGAGCGATATCGCCCATATATCTCAGCAGTTCTTACGCCTATGAAGGCGTTGATGTTAAGCGCTATCCGCGCTATTTCAATACGCCCAACCAAGAAGGACTGTCTAAAAAAGTAGCCGCATTAGAGGGCACAGAGGCCGGCCTGATCTTTGGTAGTGGAATGGCTGCTGTGAGCACAACCCTGATGGCCTTTTTGCAAAAAGGAGATCATGTGGTCTTGCAAGAGGCGCTCTACGGAGGTACTTATAATTTGGTTGTGGAGGAATTTGAGAAGTTCGGGATCGACTATAGCTTTACCCAAGGACTCAGTGAGGCGGCTTTTGAGACTGCCATTACCGACAAGACCAAAGTGATCTATGTGGAAACGCCATCTAATCCGCTCATGAAAGTGACAGACCTGGCAATGATAGGTCGATTGGCTAAGAAACACGGCCTGGTGAGCATGATAGACAATACATTTGCATCTCCCATAAATCAGACACCCAAAGATTTTGGGATCGACATTATGATCCACAGTGCGACCAAATATATGGGTGGGCACAGCGACATTTGTGCAGGAGCGGTGGCAGCTTCTCAGGAGCATATTGATAGGATATGGAACTTGGCCAAGAACTTTGGTGGTAGCCTGAGTGATATGACTGTCTGGATGTTGGAACGCAGCATGAAGACCATGGCCTTACGCGTAAAGCAGCAGAATAAGAATGCACTAGAGATGGCCAAATGGCTAGATGCCCGAGAGGAAATAGGACGGGTGTATTATCCAGGTTTGGAGTCGCATCCGGATCACGAACTGGCTAAACGACAAATGCGTGGATTTAGCGGCATGATGTCCTTTGAGCTGGCAGCCGGGATCAATGCCGAGGCCTTTTTAGAAGCCCTTAGCTTAATAAAACCCTCGATGAGTTTGGCGGGAGTGGAGTCTACCATGTTGTTGCCGAGTAAGACCTCTCATTTCTTGTTGGGAGAAGAAGAACGCGCTAGACAAGGAATCTCAGAACAACTTATTCGATTCTCTGTAGGTATAGAAGAAGTAGAAGACATTCAGGCCGATATAGTCGCTGCATTGCAAAAGACAGCGCAAATACAAACTGTAAATTAAGAGCATTTGAAATTAGATATACTGGCCATAGGAGCGCATCCGGACGATGTTGAATTGGGTTGCGGAGCCACGGTGGCAAAAGAAATAGCAGCAGGTAAGAAAGTAGGTATCTTGGATCTTACTCGTGGAGAACTCGGCACCCGAGGCACCCCAGAGATCAGAGAACAAGAGGCCAAGGCGGCTGCAGCAATACTTGGAGTAGAGGTGCGAGAAAATCTGGCCATTCCAGATGGGTTCTTTACCAATTCTAAAGAGAATCAGCTCAAGATCATTGAAATATTGCGCAAATACCAACCGGATATTGTGCTTTGCAATGCTGTAGATGACAGGCACATTGACCACGGCAAAGGCGCCAAACTGGCCAGCGATGCTTGTTTTTTGAGCGGGTTACGCCGAATAGAGACCACCCATAATGGACAGCAGCAACAAGCCTGGAGACCTAAGTTGGTTTACCATTATATTCAATGGAAGAACTTAGAACCCGATTTTGTGGTGAACGTGGGTGATTTCATTAAAAAGAAAGAAGAAGCTGTCTTTGCCTACACGAGTCAGTTTTACGATCCGAATAGCGACGACCCGTCTACGCCAATAAGCAGCTCTAATTTTAAAGAGAGCATAAGTTACAGAGCTAGAGACCTGGGGCGTTTGATAGGTGTGGACTACGCCGAAGGATTCACGGTAGAACGCTATGTGGCCGTAGACAGCTTATACGATTTGAAGTAAAATTTTTTTGGCCCGCATATTGCGCTGTGGAATTAAAGTGATTATATTTGCCTCCGCTTATTAGCAAACCAGTATGATAATCGAAAAATGGTGGTTGTAGCTCAGCTGGTTAGAGCGCTGGATTGTGGTTCCAGAGGTCGCCGGTTCGAACCCGGTCTTCCACCCAGTAAAGCCTTCGCACGCATGTGCGAGGGCTTTTTTTGTACGCCAAAGCGATGCTTGCATTAGCTTTGAGCGGACAAAAAAAGACCCCAACGGCGAAGCCGTTGAGGCTTTACTAGCAGGTTCCTCCTCACGGATCACAGCCATTTGCGCAGCAAATGGCTGTAACGCGAACTTCTGGATTCAGCTTGCATCAGCTTTGAGCGGACAAAAAAAGACCCCAACGGCGAAGCCGTTGAGGCTTTACTAGCAGGTTCCCCCTTTCCGGATCACAGCCATTTACGAAGGAAATGGCTGTAACGCGACCTCTTGGTTCAGTCTGCTCCAGCTTTGAGCGGACAAAAAAAGAACTGCAATCGTAGATTGCAGTGGGCTTTACTAGCAGGTTCCCCCTCCCGGATCACAGCCATTTGAGAATCAAATGGCTGTAACGCGAACCGTGGAGTTTTCAAACAAGTTTATGTCGAAATATCTCTTTATATTTCGATAGATAGTATATTCTAAATAAATCTCTCCCCAGCCATATTAACTATCAAATGAAAATTAATTTTAACATTCTCGTATTATTTTTTGTTTTCAATAACTGCACAGGCCAATTCAATTCTGATAATTGGAAGAATGCCTCATCAGCTATAGAATCTCGAGATAATATTCGCAAGAATATGGTCCAAGACTTAATGGATAACCACTTAAAAGAATCGATGACTAAAGAACAGATTCTTGAGATGCTAGGCACTCCTAACAATAGTTCTACTGAGAATCGTGTAGATCGGAAGGTAGCGAAGACTTTACCGGATTCTCTATCGGCTAAAAAAATAGTTAAACTTCCAAAGCAAGATCAAGCGAATCGAATAGAAGAACTGGCGAAATGGAGAAAAGCTCATGCCGAGACAATGGATTTATTTATCTATAATATAGGTTGGGCGGAAATGGATCCAGTATTCTTGTATGTCCGCTTCGAAGATTCCAAGGTTATCGATTATTGGACAGGTAAGTGATACAACCCCGTACCCCCGCGCCAGCGATAGTAGCGTAAACCCCACAGTGAGTATAACGAGCGAGGAGTTGCAGCGAATAGCGCGACCGTGAAGTGAACTTGTTCTACTTCACGGGGCGCCCAACATAAACGTCAAGCAGGTCACTTACCCTATGTGAATAGTTATATAAGTCACTTAAAGGGAATTGTTTAACTTGTAGCATCACAATACACCTTTGAAAGTCAAAGACCTAAGTGTTCAATAAAATATATCTAATGAAATCTATACTTGTTATTTTAAGTACTCTGGTTCTAAGTTCCGGTCTGGCTCAGGACAATTGCAGCAGTTTGTATCCGACTACAGAGGGGCAGACGCTGGTTATTCATCAATTGGATAAAAGAGGGCGATTAGAGACCATAATCGACTACACCATAACCGATGTACATTCGGGTGGGATGACCATAAACACAGAGATCAAAGACAAACGCGGCAGGAGCATTACCCAAAGTAGTTTCGACGCTATTTGTGAGGGGGGAGTGACGCGTCTGGATCCGACCTCACTTATGTCTGCACAAATACGACAGTATGAAGGGATGGAATACAGTATAAGCGGAGACGATATCTTTTATCCGAATTCCTTAAGTGTGGGTCAGGAGCTACCAGATGCTTCGATAGAGATGCGGGTAGATGCAGGGGTAATGGCTATTACGACCACCATTACTATGACAGATCGGAAGGTAATTGCCTTAGAAACCCTTACCACAGCAGCAGGAACCTTTGAATGCTATGTCGTGACCTATACCAACAGTGTCAGCGTTGGTGGCATGCGACAGAATTTGACTGCCAAACAATGGATAGCCGAAGGCGTAGGGATGATCAAAGAAGAATCTTATAAGGCCAATGGCAATTTAATGACGCAAAGTGTATTGCATGAAATTCGTTAATGGCATGTATTAGTTATCACCTATTAGAATCAATTCGTTATAATGATAGGTAGATAAATACTCCTTACGTAGCGATTCTAAAAACTCAGAAACTTCTATAACTTGCTCATTTTCTGGATGTAATAGGTCCTTTAATGCCGCATCGCGAACGGTAATTACTATGTACCAATGACCATTGCGCGTGCTGTGTTGGTCTTGAAAAATAGGTTCGTTTCCGTTGTCTTCACGTTTGGCATCTAGTAGTATAGGAATAAGGTTAATAGTTTTGGTAGTGCGTTCGCATTCGTAAAAACTTAAATACAATGCTTTACCATTGAGTTCCACGGGTATATTGAATTCTTCTTCCGAGAAGTTCAAGTCGAATTTACTATTGATGTAATAGTAAAATTCGTTCGCAGACTTCGGGTCTTCGAAAACGAAACCATATCCTGAGGGTAGCTCTTTGGAAAACTTTTTAGTCGCTATTAATTCATAAGATTCAATACTTGGTGCAAAACTTAAAGGAATGCATCCTTGAAGCGTAAGAATAAGAATAATGAATTTGACTACTTTTTTGGTCATGCCCGAAAATTATCAAAAATCGCGCCAGGGCCTTAAGAGCAGTTTAATGCACAAGGCAACAAACCAAAAAACCCCGGAATCTCCGGGGTTTTTCATTGTATTTAAAAGGTCTTAGTTCTTTAGATAAACCAATCGCTCCAAACGGGCCAATTCCTTGTCGTCCACATATTTTCCGATCTCCTTGCGGAACTGCTCCATACTGGTGTACGGGCGATACTCTTCGAACTCGTGAGTCATTCTATCGCCAACACCTGGCAAGGCCTTGATATCTTCTTTAGAAGCTGTGTTGAGCTCAACCGGCACAAAGACATAGTTCAGGTAATATTCCACTTGCGCCTCGTCTACATACTTGCCGATCTCTTTGCGGAACTGCGCCACAGAGGTATAAGGTCTATACTCCTCGAATTCGTGGGCCATTTTATCGCCTACTCCCGGGATCTGTTTAAAATCGGCCTCCGGAGTGGTGTTTAGGTTAAAGGGAACAAAGATCTTTTTGTACATATTCTCTTTGCTAACGTCTTCTCCTAATTGCGCAGCAAAGTCAGCAAGCGTCAAATACGGGCGGTTCTCGATCACCTTGGTGGCAAGCTCCTCTGACATACCAATACCTTGAAGTTCTTCTGCCGTGGCCAGGTTTGCGTTTAAAACAACGGTAGCCGTATTTTCAGTTGCTTCGGATTTTTGCTCCGTAGCAGTAGTTTCTGTGGTAGTTTCTTCCGTGGTCTCTGCCTGTTTTTCTGATTTACATGCAGTAAAGCTCAGGGATGCAACTAAGGTCACTAGGAATAATTTGTGCAAAGTTTTCATGATTTTTTATTGATTAATAAGGTGTAAGAATATCCAATTAGTGCTAATGCGATCATACTGCCAGGGGCTAGAGCAGGTAGGGCTCCTGCCAGACTTTCGGTAAACAGCTCCCAGCCTGCAGCTCCGGGTTTCATCTCCAATTCAAACTCGTAATTGGCTTCTAGATGAAGATAGATCCCCACCAGACCGCTTAAGGCATTCAAGCCTAAAACGGCTTTAAAGACTACAAGGCTATGGCTACTTGGCCTAAACAAAACTACTGCAAAACTCAGTAGGGCAGCTGCCAGACAGAGTAGCGGAATAAGCTGTAAGCTATCTTCGTAATGATCTAGCAGATAAAGCTCCATAGCCGTGCCTATCACCATAAAAAGCAGGGCGATAACTAGGATTTTATTGACCGATCTGTGCTGTATTTTTTGCATAAGCCAGACAAAAGTACGGTAGGCCATCGGCTTAAAAAAATTATTTAGACAAATTCTAAATAAAAGTTTTAAGACCTAGAATGCCCTCCTGGCTTGGTCCTTCTAATTCAAGATTTTAACTACCTTTAAAATAGCAAGTATTACCTAAAAAGCGATACTTACTATAGCTACTAAACTAACACCGTACACCATGAGACCATTTTCCTTTCTAGTAATAGGCCTAGGGCTGAGCTGTATTATATCATGCAAAGAAGCTAATAAAAACAATAGCTCAGACACAGAGCAAGTAACAGTTGTTGATACGGCCGCGGTTGCTCAGGTGAATTATATACCTATCGCTTCGGATGAGGCCTTGATACAAACGGCACTGCTAGCTGCGCCAGAAGCGGGAAGGGCAGGAGCTAAGGTTATTGGCTACAATGCAGCGGGAGAATTTGTGACCTTTAGAGAAGGGACCAATGAGTTTATTGTTTTGGTAGACGATAGCAGTCGCAAAGGATTCAATGCGGCCTGTTACCATAAGGATCTGGAGCCGTTCATGGCGCGTGGTCGTGCCCTGCGGGCGGAAGGTAAAAGTCCAGATGAGATCTTCGCCATCCGTGAGGCTGAGGCCAAGGCAGGGACGCTACCAATTCCCACCGGAGCCACCTTGCATATCTATTTTGGGCCAAGTACGAACTACGACCCGGAGAGCGGCGCTGTAGAGAAGGCTAAATTGCGTTATGTAGTCTATATGCCCTTTGCCACTGCAGAGTCTACAGGCTTACCGGAATCTCCCATAGCGGCGAATCATCCCTGGATCATGAACCCTGGAACCCACAGAGCGCATATCATGATCTCACCGATAAATGGTGACCAATAGCTTTTTTGCATCGCATTATATTGAAATAGCTCTTAATTTTGTAAGAAAAAGTAGGGTTTTACCGTATTTTTTGTACGGTTAGTTGATTTGTGTTAAATTCCTCTTGTGAATGTTAGGCCAGTTCCCCGGGACAGACGTTCACCGGTTAACTAACTTAAACAATGATGACTCCCCCAGTTCATCGCAAAACCTCACTTTATGAAAATCCTTAAAAATTCGATTTTAACGGTATTTGCCGTTAGCCTGTTATTTATTGGTTGTACCTCTGAACCCTACACAGAGACCAATGATGTAAACCGCGACCTTGTTGTTGTAGATGATATTGCTGCAGAGGCAGTAACCCCAGTGACCATTGTACCCTGGAGTTCTGGTGATGCTGCTTCGGAATGTGAACAAGCGGGTGCGGGCTGTGATTTCTCCTGGAAGATCGACGATTCGCCTGAGAACGGTATTTATAATACCAACACAGATCAGTACGGTAATACGCCGACAGACTTTGACCTCTCCATTAAAATTCTCAACAGCGATGGGATCTACTTTGATTGGTCTACGGACTATGAAGTATGTGCAGTGATTGTAAAAGGTGGCCCTGGAGCAAATGTATATTATTACCCCGATGGTGCCTGTTCTGATTCGGACCTGCACGCACCTATAAACCCTGCTAATGGCACGCCTTATGGTTTAAGCCACGTGACCTTCTGTTTTTCTGAAACTCCTTGTGATACAGATCCGTCGGAGTGTTTTGAAGATGAAA
Source organism: Gilvibacter sp. SZ-19 (assembly GCF_002163875.1). Taxonomy (GTDB): domain Bacteria; phylum Bacteroidota; class Bacteroidia; order Flavobacteriales; family Flavobacteriaceae; genus Gilvibacter. The sequence continues at coordinate 2,598,399 of NZ_CP019333.1, forward strand.
CTGCTTGGGCCGATGGAGAGCGTTACACCAACAGAGGAAATTGGGCAACTTATACCGCCTATCCGGGAGATGGTGAATCGGTTGATATTTATGCAGGAAAGACCAACTACGCCGGAACCGTTACCTTTAATGACAATGGTGATGGAACGGTAGATCTGGATATCGCCTTAGAAGATGGATTTATTTTCTATTACGATATGGCAGACGATTCTGCAGACCACAACATTAAGATCCAAGATTACGATACTAGTCCATCTGGGAATCCAAGCCCTGGACTTTTCGATCACAAGTTTACGGCAAGTGCTGGAGCTTCTAGCATGACCGTTACTGTACCTATGAATGAATTCTACGGAATCCATTTGGATGTAGGTGCAGAAGTACCTTGTGACGGATAATTTCAATGGAAATTGAATGATTGAAAAACCCGCGTTAGTTCGCGGGTTTTTTGTTAAGCTACAATGCATTAAAAAGAAAACCCTCCACGATAGCCTGGAGGGTTTTCCACATGCGCCCTAGGCGCAAATCACATAAGTGGGTGTGCTTACTGGTCTGTCGAAGTTTGTTGCACTGCTAGGTTGTAAATTACAAGCCCAAATCCGATCTTGTTGATCGCATCTGCAATATTGTAGAATACGTCCATGCTCAATCCGCCAAAGATTCCTTCATACCATCCTGGGGTACCAGCCATGTAACCGATTGGGTAAATTGCCCATCCGACCAACACGAACCAACAAAGGATCTTGTGTGAGCTCGCTACTGAACCACCAGCCTGCTTGGCGAGCTTTGCAGCACCACCGAGCCAGATCTCGTAAACAATAACGAAGTAAGCGATACCAGAGATAAGACCCCATAACCAGGCATTGTCTCTGTCCACACCTTCTCCCCAGTATCCTGTTACCAACATCACTACGGAAAGCAAGATAAGCTTCCACATGAGTGATTTTTTGGCTCCGGCCACTTTGAGGATCAAGTAGAACTCCACACACATTAGTGGAACGGTAAGAATCCAATCCACATAACGGAAGAAGGTTGGCGATTCCATATTGGTTGCCCAATAATCGCGCATGTACCAATAGTGTACTGCAGCTATGAACGTGATGAGTCCAGAAACGAGAATCGATGTTCTCCATTTGCGGTCAAAACTGTTCATAGACAAAAAGAAGAAGGCAGAAGCTGCCATCATGGCCATGCACCCTACAAAGAAGGTGAAGCCTACGTAATCGTCTGGCGCCAACTTAGGAACCAGTGAAATAAGGTTAGCAAAATTTTCCATATACGTATGAATTATTAAATAAAATGTTTAAATAAAATTACGAATAATTAAACAAAAAATACGTACTTTGTTTAATAAATTAACATATTCGTTAAACAATATAAATGGTTAAAACACGGGAAATACTGATTATCATTACGTTTTTCAGCCTTTGGCTAACGAATTATTTTGAGGCCGGATCACAGTCAATTTTAGCATTTAGCTTGCTGTTTTCTGTAGGTTTATTGCACGGGTCTAACGATCTGCAACTTTTAGGACGTACTTTTTTTAAGAAGAAAAAGACGACTTTTTACACCAGATTAGCACTTTATTTGGCCGTAGTGTTTGCTGCATTCAGTTTGTTCTTTACAGCACCTCTGTTGGCGCTTTTCTTGTTTATAGGCGTAAGTGGATATCATTTCGGAGAACAACACTGGGACGAATACCTAGGCAGAAGCCCGCTCAATAAGCTGTTCTTTGCGGCTTATGGTTTGGGTATATTGTTCTTACTTTTCTTTTTGAATCCGGTGGAGACCAGCCAGGTAATCGAACAGTTGACACAGTTTGCCGTACCCAAAATGTGGTACGCCTACGGTCTTTTAATTGCAGCAGGCCTTTTTGCGATTATATTACCTTATTATATAGGAGCTAAAATGATCAGTCCTCCAAAGGCAGTTCAAGAACTTTTTTTGCTTGTAGTGTTTGCGGTTCTGTTTCGATGGGCGTCCTTGGTATGGGCCTTTACCATTTACTTTATCTTTTGGCACAGTGTGCCTTCCATAAAAGAACAGGTCGCTTATCTATACGGTAAGGTCAACAAACAAAGTGTGAAAAAATACCTGCGTGGTGCTATTTGGGTATGGCTGGCATCTATAGTTGGTTTGGTGGTTTTCTTTAAGCTGATGGAAGGCGGGAATCAATCTTTTCTCACCATTTTCTTTTCGTTCTTAGGAGCTATTACCTTTGCTCATACGGTTATCATAGCGCGTATGTTTGATCAGCAGGAATAGTAATTGAAGTTAAAAGCACTAAAAAAACCGGCACTAGGCCGGTTTTTATTTTTTTATACTGTTTGCTTAAGGCTTAACCTTATCTGCAGTGATTCTACCCTCGCGATTGGCCACTTCCCAAGCCGTTAGGAAGATGAGTTGCGCACGCTTGGCCATAAGTTCGTATTCGATCTTGTCTGGCGTATCTGTGATCTGGTGATAATCTTCGTGAGTACCGTTAAAGTAGAAGATGATCGGAATATTGTTCTTGGCAAAGTTGTAGTGATCTGAACGGTAGTAAAAACGATTCGGGTCGTTCTCGTCATTATAGGTATAATCCAATTCTAGGTTTACGTATTTGCTGTTGATCATCTCAGAAACATCGTGCAACTCTTGACTCAACTTATCGCTACCAATAAGGTAGATATAATCCGGTCCGCCGGCCTTGTCTGGGTCTATACGACCGATCATGTCCGTATTTAGGTTACAAACCGTGTTTTCCAATGGATAGACAGGATTGTCAGTATAGTAACGCGAACCGTACAAGCCAATCTCTTCTCCGGTAACGTGCAAGAATAGAATGGAACGCTTAGGGCCATTCCCCTCCTTTACGGCTTGTTGGAAAGCCTGAGCCATTTCTAACATAGACACGGTTCCGCTTCCGTCATCGTCTGCGCCGTTATAGACATTGCCTTTTTTGTCGGTTCCTACGTGGTCGTAATGCGCAGAAAGCACGATCACCTCGTCAGGGAACTCAGATCCTTTAATAAATGCTAATACGTTTTCTGAATCTTTAGGGTCTCTAGCGCGAGAGAAATAGCTAGCGGGAATCTCTTGGTAGTAGTCTTCTGCAGTTACGCCTCCGGCTATACCTTCGGCCTTGTAGAAGTTCACTAAGTATTCTGCGGCCATTTTTTGACCTTCAGAACCTGTCATACGCCCTTGCATTTCATCGCCGGCAAAGGTGTATAAATGCGATTTAAGATCGTCTACAGTAATGGTCGAAGCATAATCGACATTGGTCTTGGTGACTTTTTTTGCATTTTGAGCCGGTCCGCAGCTAATGACAAAGCCCGTAAGTAGCGCTAATAAAGTGTATTTCATTCTGAGTTTATTTGCTTGATTTTGATCGCTAAAGATAACAGAATCCCACAGTCTTTACTGTGAAATATTTGTGAAAACAAATCCGCAACTTCTAGCACGTAAAAACACCCGATTTTAAAAATACCCGCTAAGGGGGAGCAATTTTTCACAAGCTCCCTGTATCTTTAAGTCAACTAATCGCACTATTTATGGCACTACTTTACACCACGGAGATCCCCCTAGATGATCTGTCCAAAGCAGAAAAATTGTACCAGGAACTACACGATGAGAACTGTATACTGATGGTCGTGTTGGGAAATACAGAAGCAACAGTAAAAGGTGTTCAGACCGCAGACGATCTGGCATCAACTTCTCCCGGAGGCTTTAAACGAAAGATCATGTGGGTTAAAAATCATGTCGTATTAAAGGACAAACTCGAACACTTTTTAATTACTGCTAAAGTGATCCAAGATGATACGCCTTATGAAGAGATCAAATGTTTTTGTTTGACCTTAGGTCCTCGAAAAGCAAATAGCCGCATTCACAAAAATGGCGTGATGGATTTTGTCCGTCTCGAACACCTATATGTTGAAGCCGAATCACAATCCCTCTAAATCCTACCTATGAAAACCGCAATAACACTTTTATTACTGCTTGTCTCTTATGGGATGACCGCCCAAAAGGCCATAGTGAACATTACCGAAAAGAAAGGCAAGAAGACCACTGAGATCACTTATGACGGCTCTCAAATTGTAGATATCAATGCCGATCTCAAACTGCGTATAGACAAATCCGCTTTAAGAGAACGAATAGGGGAGATCATTCCCTCGGTGCGCCAGAACACGGCTTTACAAGCTCAGATAAGTCAATTCGAAGCGGCGCTGAGTACGCAGGAGCAAGTGCTAAATGCCTTAGACTCTAATTTGGAGAACGTAGAAAATATGGAATCACTCTACGAAGGCCTTACTAGTTTTTACAACACCTTAGTAGCCGGTGGGCCCGAAACTCGCGTATATCAGGAAACTTTGTCGTTGTATGCCAATTGGCAGCAGAATCATAAAACTGCATTCGATAATGGCGCAGGGGTCTCTAAAGAATACTACATATTTACCAACCTGAACAAAGACCTGGATTCGTTAAAGTCACGGCTGGCCGTTTTGCCAAACACCGTCTATTTTGTGAGCATGGTTGCTTATTTGCAGACCGATCTGGGTTCGGCAGGTCGCGTTCATATAGACAACTTTGATACTTATAGCGAACAAGATTTTTACGAAGTACCGCGTTGGGTGACTACTTTGAGTGACGACCAGCTGGAACGTCTTAAGGCGATCAAGGCCCAGGCTGAGGCGAATAATGCGAGACGGGTCAGTCTCTTCGAAGAGCTCAAGTCGAAGTTCTTGGCAGCCTTGCCGGAGCTTAAATGCGTCTCTGAAGTAAAGGATAGCATTACCGATTTTTTGACAGATGGGAGTATAGCCGCAAGCATTAGTCCGGCGGTGCGCGCCAAGGCTAAAGAACTTATTGCTCAATACGAGGCTATGGTGGCTTTGGTAGAGACGGTAAAGAATACTGTGACCAACTTAGACATAGATTCGGTTTTTCAGATCACTTCGCTGATCCAGCAGGTCAAGAATCGTTTAGCGTCTTTAAAGGAGGTTTTTACAGACTTTGATGCGCTTGCGCAAGCGATTCGCGCCTTAGCTGCAAAGGCAGAAGCTTTAGGTAAGGACGTAAAGGCTTGTGTAGCGACGATGACACAATTCTATGCAGCCTTTGATCACTTGGCTGGGATACTGAAAGGGCATCAGAATAGATATCAAGACAATTTAGCCTTGGGTAAGGAGGTTAAACGCTTCACTTTGGACAATTTGCCAGACGAAGGATATTTACGCCTGACCCGTTCCGGAAAGCGTGAAGACGGAGATATCTTAGAGCTTAATTTATTGCTCGGTATTCCAAAAGAAGGTAAAGATCCAACGAGTACTAATCCGGACGATTATGAAATAAGAAAGTTAGAACCCTGGAATTTGCAAATGCAAACACTAGGCTTGTTCTCCAGAACCTATGTTGGGCTTATCATGGCCGATCCCTATAACGCAGACAGCCTATCTGGGGTGGAGGCCTTACAAGAGCGGCGCTTCTTGTATGCCCCTTCGGCCGGACTTTTGCTAAAAGTGGGTAGCCGCAACTCCCGTTTTTACAACGATCTATTGAGCCCAGGCTTAGGTGTTTCTATTTCCACGCCTGATTTTGATACCAACGGTGACCCAGAATTTGGAACGGGTTTGGTGCTAACGGCTTTCAATAACATTTTAAGTATAGGGATCAATTACAACATTACCCTAGATGTGCCTTATTGGTCCTTTGGGGTGAACCTGCCCTTTAGCCTGCCGGGTATCCCGATCAACAGGCCGCAATAATTGCAATTCAAATAGTTTAAAAAAGCACATATTTCTTTTTTATAAAACAAAGGAGTGATTATATTTGCATCCGCTAAAGGAGAAATGGCAGAGTGGTCGAATGCGGCAGTCTTGAAAACTGTTGAGGGTCACACCTCCGGGGGTTCGAATCCCTCTTTCTCCGCAAAAGGAAACCCGCAACGAGAGTTGCGGGTTTTTTAATTTAAGGCCGCGGCAAATGCTCGCATTTGTAAGCGGCCGTAATTAAAAAACCCAAACGGCTTTGCCGTTTGTGGGTTCAATGCTTGCTCAGGATTCCCACCTGGGATGTTTTGCATCGCAAAACAATCCCTGCTTTCGTAAGCCCGTGTAATCAAAAAACCCAAACGGCATTGCCGTTTGTGGGTTTCTATGGTTGTATTGGATGCCCCTTTGGGATCACGAGCGCGCCTCCTTTGCCAACGGCTTTGGAGGCCGAAGAGCGAGTAATCCTATTAGCGCTTTCCGCTTGCGCGGCTACCTTCATCAAACATCCACAGGATGTTTGGTTCTGCAAGCAGAACTTCATTGCGGTAATGTATTGGATACCCTATTGGGATGCTTCACGCAGTGAAGCAATCCCTAGCCAGTGCCTTCCGCTATCGCGGCTACCTTCATCAAACATCCACAGGATGTTTGGTTCTGCAAGCAGAACTTCATTGCGGTAATGCCCAGGATTCCCGTCTGGGATCACGAGCGCTGCGAGTAATCCAACCAGCGCTTTCCGCTTGCGCGGCTACCTAGCTCAAATGTCCACTAAAAACTCTTAACTTTAATCTGTTAATTAATTATTACTCGAGCTCATCCAGCTCAAATTTGATGCACAGTATAAAGACTTCATTTCAACCCAACTTTATCATTGCCATTTTGGTTGGTAGTTGGTTGTTTGTTTTTATAATGCTCGTTAGACCCTTTCAGGAGGAATCATTGTCATTACAGCAGTGGATCATACAAGCCTTAGGATACAGCCTAATCGTTACGGCTTGCTATTTGTTTATAATACCAATACAGAAGCAGCTATACGATAAATTACAGCAATGGAATATTCGCTATGAAATTTCCCTGCTCTTGCTTTTCTATGTCGTGGCTTTGCTGCCCAGTTATGCCTATCACCGCAGCGAACTTTTAAATGGCCTTTATGATTTACCCGATTTTTTTTTCAAGGTATTTATGCCTTCTGCTGTGGTCTTAAGCCCGCTGCTCGTTTTTGCCAGAATGTATCTGGTGAAGGATACGGAAAGCACAGAAAAGTCCGTGATTATTCGAGGGACATATAAATTGGACTATTTAAAGTTACCTTGGTCCAATTTGGTATGCGTGTCGAGTTCTCAAAATTATGTGGATGTATTTTTTTTAGCAGATGGAAGTTTGCAGAAAAAAACCTTACGTACTTCACTTAAAAGAATTGAAGAGCAAATCCCAGAGCTCCTCCGGGTGCATCGATCGCACCTCATTAACACAGATCATTTTCGATCTTGGAAGAACAGTAAAACACTTTCACTTACCCAGATCGAGATTCCAGTGAGCAAAAATTATAAAGAAGGACTCAGTACGCTTTAATTTCGTCCCTAAAAGTTCGTACTTAATAACTATTTAGGTATTCGAGTGGATATTTTTTTATGCAGTGAATAGCTTGCGAAAAAAAATATGCGACAAAGGATTTGGGTTAAACTCCCCACTTTAATACTAATAATGCAAGGCCTATGGAGTTGTACTAAAGACGCTACTGCTATAAATACTCTTTTTGGCACAAGTCTTTCCAAGCAAACAGTTGATGCGTTTATCGACAAAAAGATGGAGTCTCTGGATATGCCTGGTCTATCTATCGCCATTATCAATGAAGGGCGTGTGGTCTATCACAATGTGAAGGGCTATGCCAATAAAGAGAAACAGCAGCTTGTAGATTCCCTTTCTATTTTTGAAGGTGCTTCCATATCCAAACCGGTATTTGGGCATTTCGTGATGACTTTGGTAGAAGATGGGTTGCTAGACTTGGATAGGCCGCTTTATAAATACTTGCCTAATCATTCGATAGCTCATGATGAAAGGTATCGAAAGATCACAGCCAGAATGGCTCTTTCTCACCGCACGGGATTTCCCAACTGGCGAGATGATTATCCAACCAAGGAGTTGTTTATTCAGTTTGAACCGGGTAGTGAATACCATTATTCTGGTGAGGGTTATCAATATTTGGCAGAAGTAGTACGGCAAATTTTAAATACCAATTGGGCCGGTGTAGAGGCTGAATTTCAAAAAAGAATAGCAATCCCATTCAAAATGCAGCATACAAAATTCATTCTGGATGCATATCTGCGCAGAAATAAAGTACAGCCTTATGATCAAAACGGGCGGTGGATCGACAAAAGTGCAAATGCTTGGTGGGCTAGTCGTGATTCGGTCTTTGTAGCTCCTACAACGCTGCACTCAGAAGCATTGGATTTTTCCAAATGGATGATCGCTATAATGGATCAGAAAGGCTTGTCATCTGAAGGATATGAGGAGTTGTTTAAATCTCATTCCGATATTTCCAGTGGATTGCTGGAACAAGACTATACTTTAGGGTTTGTCAAACTTTCTGTGCTCAATCTTGCCGACTTATATACCCACAGCGGTAACAATGATGGCTTTTCCACTTATTTTGCCTTAGACAAGGATAAAAAGTGGGGCTTCGTATTTTTCACCAACGCATCGCGGGTAGGCGAAGCATTTGCACAGCAATTGACCTACAAATTGTTATTGTCTGGAACAAATAATAAGGTAATTGCCATAGTATTGGCCTTTGTTTCTGGCTTGCTTTTAGTACTAATTAATCTATATCTGTTGCTGTTTAGGTCAAGACCTGCTGCATCTGGATTCAGAAAAACAAACCTATATATTGGATTCTTGTGCAGTAGTTATGTACTCGCTTTAATACTGCTTATGCTCTCGCTGTCTTATGGAATGGTCAAATACCTTTATCCCCTGGGGCTCTTTTTATTGCTTTGCGTGCTCGGAATTAGTTTTAATCAGATGAAGAAATATAGAGAAACACAAGACGACAAAAAGTTTAACTTGATCATCCAAAAAGCGCTGCTAATTTGCGTTTTGATCTCAGGACTTATTGCGGGCTTCGTTGAATAAAACCTGGGATGTAGCACTCAGTTTATCCTTCTTTTGTCTGTTTTAAAAAAAGTAAACCAATAGCCTATACATTGGGCAAAATCCACCCCCGCACCAGCGATCGCAGCAAACTACCGTGTAGTGCGAAGAGCGCGGTGACGCCTCTGGCGGCAGGTGCCCTAAAAAGAAACAGCAAAAAATTCAAGTTTAATGTTGAAGTATTGGGATAATATTGAGCTATCCCAATTCAAAACTTTCCCTAACTTTCGCATTACTTCAAACGAGCAAAAAATAGCGATAACTTGAGCGAAAAACCTACTGCCCACAAGAAACGAATTGAACTTTTAGACGTTTACCGAGGCTTTGCCATTCTTGGGATTTTTGTGGTCAATATTGTGATCATGAACTCGACCTTTTTAAACCAAGACGAGTTTGCCAAACAGTGGACTTCCAATATCGATACTATTACGGCCCGTGTTTTACAACTGTTCTTTTACACTAAATTCTTTCCGATTTTCTCCTTGCTGTTCGGTTTGGGCATATCCATGCAGGCTATAAAGATGTTAGAGAATAAGGCGCTAAAGTCGTCGTTCTTTGCCCGTAGGATGTTCATCTTGTTCCTCTTTGGAGTGGGGCATATCGTACTGCTCTGGTCTGGGGATGTTTTGAATCTCTATGCCATACTCGGGCTATTGACGACCATTTTTATTAAACGATCTGGTAGGCTGATCTTAGTGCTCTCGGCCATTTTTCTACTGTTTCCGTTCTACGATCAAGTGTTAGAGGCCTTGTTCGACCTGGTGAACTTTAGGCCGCACACTTATCTAAGCGAGTATACCGGTGCTTCGGTGAATGAGATTATTCGTAATGGGACCTATGCTCAAGGAATCGAATTGCGCCTAAGGGAGTATTTGTCTAACATATCAATGTTATTCGGTTTTTTAGCCCCGATTGCCTTGTCCATGTTCTTGTTAGGGCTCTATCTTGGGAAAAAGGAGGTGTTCGAATCCGCAGCAGCCTTTATTGAACGTATAAAGAAGCCAGCGATAGTCTTGGCAATTCTTACCAATCTTTACAGAATACTGTTCTTGTTTGTGCTAACTAAATTGGAGGTGTATAAGATCGAGCTGGTCCGAATGCTTTTTATAAAGCTCATGGTTATTGCTGATGTTGTGATGGGCTTATTCTATCTTTGGCTTATCGGTTGGCTTTGGGAAACAAACAAGTTCAGAAAAATACTCACGCCTCTAAAGTATGTTGGCAGAATGGCATTGACCAATTATTTATTACAAAGCTTTATTGGTCTTATCATTTTTACCTCTGTTGGCTTTAAAGGCTACGAAACCTTGAGTCCGAGTCAAGCCTTTTTAACGGCGATCGGGGTTTTTATTTTTCAGCTGATTTTGAGTAGACTTTGGCTGCGTTATTTTAAGTACGGGCCGTTTGAATGGTTGTGGAGATGCCTTACCTATAAGCAATGGTTGCCTATTAGAATTGATACGGGTAGCGGATAGGTTAAGCTAGTAAGTACGATTTTTAGACATAAAGATTCTGAAGACATATGGCTTACAAGCTATTTGGGTAAATATAAATTACCCAGTAGTGGGTATGTTGCTGATCGGATTGTTGATTTAGTTTTAGGAAAAATCAAAATCATGAAGTCAGTTCTTTCCCTTTACATATTCTTTTTAGCGCTTAATGTTTGGAGTCAGTGTCCAGATCAGAACACTGTCGATCATCAAAACTTAGTGGCGAAATACCCTGCAAATGAGTTTTATAAACTATTAGCCGACTATCACGCCAAAAAATGTTTTTGTGTTAGCGGAAGTAGTGATCCACAGACAGCAATGAACGATCTAAACGTCGCAATAGATCGCATTAACGCAACAGGCAAAGTGAATTATCCAAAGGCTGTTCGATGTATTTCACTAGATGAGAAGCCCGCAGACAATTACATACAATGGGATGGCAAAGAAGAATCATTTTCAAAGGTGGTCTATATTGGGAATCTAGATAGTGGAATTCCAAAGCAATTACATTTGAACAATTTGGACGCCGAAGGGAGACTTGTTAAGAACGGCAAGAAAATGCAATACATTAGGCTGTCAGGTTTTCAGAGATTGGAATATCAGGATGAAATTAAATTGAATGAGGAGAATGGTTTAATTCATGTTGGTATTATAGATATTGAGAATGACCATTACTACTACACGGCTAAAAGTGCCTCGCTAATCGGTTTAGGAAATAACAAGTATAAGCTTGAGGCTCATTTTTACTTTACGGGCTCAGCGGGGAATAATTTTCAGCAACATCCCAATTATCCAACCTATCCCAATGATTATAAATTGACCGCGTACTTTGAGTTCAATCCTATTTTTCAAATGGAATGATTACTTGGCGGACCGAAATTTTACTCGATCAAATATTTGGAATAGAGCAGGGGCACAAGCAATGGTTCCTGCTCTAAATGAACATTGTAGGAAGTCCATCACACCAATAACTCATAGCATTGAACTTTCTACAGTGAAAAGTTTTATTACCTTTAAATTTCACCCCACAGCTTTAATTATAACCGCAATTGGTCAATTCCCGCTCTAAGTACTTGATGATTTTTAAGAGTTGTTCTGGCCTAAATTTATAAACGATGAATATTAAACTAACCGTCCTTTTACTTTTCTTGAGTTACTCTAGTTTCGCTCAAATCAATCTACAGGAGTTTTCTAAAATAAACATGGTAACCCAAGAGCGTGAAACTGTAAATCTGAAGGAGTATTTAATCGCTAGAGATAAGGGAATACCCACAGTTATCATTACGAATAATTTGAGGAATTGTGGCATGGAATGTCTTACCGCTATGATGGGTATAGCCAATGAATTGTTTGACGATCCTTATATGTTCGATACACTGACAATTGAGTTAGAATACGACATTCCGGACGAACAAAATGAGGCAAGTGAATTAACCGACCGTTTAAGAGAATTCAAAGAGTATACGCAATATGCGCAACATTTGAATATTATCATCGCAGATAAAGGTGAAGTTGTATACTACAGGTCGGGGCAAGGGAATTTTACAGGTTCTGAATTAGGTAGCATGGTGGCACAAGCGGTAAGAAACATTAAAAACAACACGATTGACAATGTATACGGATTGACCAAATTTGAGGTTAAGACCGATTATTTCGAAAGAGAATATTATGAAAGTGGAGCCCTAAAAAGTGAGGTGCGGGTATTAAATGGCGAATATCACGGTGACCTAAAGAAGTATCATGAAAATGGTCAATTATTAGGGTTTGTACGCTATGATCACGGTAAACCAGCGACATTTGTATACGAGATATTTTCTGAAAATGGCGTCTTACTATCTAGAGTAAATATGGTTGATGGAATCCGTCAAGGGGAGTACGTAGAATATAATGAGGAGGGAGAATTAGAGCGGCGAGGTACTTTTAAAGATGGCGCTAGAGTTGGACTCTGGACCACCTATAATATTGCCGATGACGAGAAAAAAGCCTATGAAGAACACACCTTTGAAAACGACAAATATAATGGTCCTTACCGATTGTATTACAAGAAGAACAGTTTAGCTGTTGAGGGCACTTATAAAGACGATGAGCAAGTTGGACTGTGGAAATGGTACGACAAAAAAGGTAATCTTGAAGATACTGAAAACTTCGATGAATAGTTTGACCAGAGAACATCCCTTAAAACATCCTCTTAGATTGAATACAAGTAGTTATATGAATAGAATATACATAGTGCTAATATGCTTCTTTTGGTTTGTGCAAGCTGGTTTATCTCAGACAAGAGAAGAGATCATTAAACAGTATCAAACTGGAGTTTTTTACGACGAGAATTTTGAATTTGATGGCAAGACCTTGACACTTCCTGATTTAAGGACTTCGTATAATAAAGCCTCCACCTGTTATGATGAAGAGGAACCTATAGAAGAGGGCATTAGGTTTTATGATTGTGTTGTAAAAGAAGATGGGGAAGAGTACGATTTAATCATCTCCAATAGAGAGGAAAACAGCTTTTTTGCTACTTATATCAGTAGATTAGGAAGAAAAAATTACATTAAAGAGGTAAAGACACGCGCCATAACCACCAAAATAGAAAACGGCAGGGTGAGTGCACAATGTGTTTGTGATTTTAATACATTGCCCGATGCATTTCGCCAAAGTGTATTTGATATTAAATGTCACTTGATCACTAGTGAAACTGCAGCCCTACTCAATGCTTTATACACCAAAGAGAATCACAATAAGCCTGAAATTTGGAATCAATTCATAGCTTATTTAAATAGTAGAGAGTACAAGAGGGAATTTACAGAAATGACCAAGGTTGTGTACAATGATATTTTTACGAGCATCAATAAGAAGATAAATAAGCGGTGGTACGACAAGTATAAAAGATACGACCGATCTAAAGTCTTCTCGACCTTAGATATTATACGGGAAATGGAGAGCGAACACAATACTATTGTAAAAACCACCACTGAATTGTTGGCTTTTAAACCCTTGGCCAAAGAAATAGGAATTAACTTTCTGAGTAAAATTGGAGCTTTGGGCGCCAGTGATTACGGGAAGAAAAAAACCTATGTCGATGTGAATCTTTTGGAGTTGAATTTCGATTGATCAGATGTAAATCATTTGAGAATCGAGTTTTTGGAGCTCTTAAACGAAGCACATACAGATAGGGGTCTAGTAGAATTGGTTTGACTAATTGTTAAGTTGAGTTAATTGGAACGATCGATCTCATCCGAATTCCTTATTTTTAAAGTGCAACCACTCCCTTTTAGTACTGACTTGCATTGAAATTAAAACTCAACAAACGTTTTAAACGGATCTTATTGCTCCTAATTGCGCTACCGCTGCTGCTTGCAGCTGGCCTGCTGTTGTATGTTCAAAACCATCAGGCGGAGATTATCAAAGGTGAGATCGCCAAGCTGAATTTAGAGCATCAAGGCTTGGTAAAAATAGGAGATAGTGAGCTCACCCTCTTGGGCAACTTTCCGGATGTCTCTATCAAGGTCTACGATGTGCAGGTCTTTGAATCTAAGGCAGACAATGCCGCTATGATCTTAGATGTTGAGGACATTTATGTAGGCTTTAACCTCTGGGATATTGTAAATGGTAATTACGACATTCAGTCTATTTTGGTAGAAGATGGCGTGTTCAATCTGGTGATCCACGAGAACAACACCACCAATATTCAGCTCGCCTTAGCCAGCCCAGAAGGTACAGATAGCACCACCACAAACATCCATCTAAAAAAGATAAAGTTCAAGAATTTAGATGTCCACACCTTAGATGAGGCTACCAATACCGATGTGGAGAAATTCATTTACGAAGGCCGTGGTGGGTTCCGCAGGCAAGACAGTATCATTGCTGGTAATATCGACACGGAATTGGAGCTCAACGTGATCAAAGATGGGGACACCACCTTTATTCGCAAAAAGCATTTTGAACTGCATACCGACGTCTCTTATAACGAATCGACAGGGATCTTAGACATTCAACCCTCTGGTATCGCTATGGAGAATGGCGATTTTGAACTCGTGGGCAACATAGATATTTTAAACGATGTGGATTTGGATCTGACCATCACAGGGACCAAACCTAATTTTGATATGTTGATCGCTTTTGCTCCGGCAGATGTGATCCCTTTTTTAGAACGCTATAACAACGCAGGAGAGATCTATTTCACGGCTACTATTCAAGGAGCTTCCAATCTGGGAAATCGTCCCTTGATCAATGCGGAGTTTGGAGCGGGCAAGGCGTATCTAGAGAACAAGGCTATAGACAAGCGTATCGATCAGGTTGGTTTTAAAGGACATTTTACCAATGGTGCCAACAGAGACGCCAGTACCATGGAGTTCTCAATAACCGATATGCGAGCTTCTTTAGAGCGAGGGGAATTTACAGGTTCTTTGTTTGTAAAGAATTTCAATGCTCCGGAGGTGGATATGCAGATCGATTCTAATTTTAACTTGGAATTCATTAGCGACTTCTTTGAACTTAAGCAAGTACAAGATGCTTCTGGTAGTGTTTCGCTAAAGATGAATTTTCACGATATCATAGATATTGACCATCCGGAGTTGGCCCTACAACAGCTCAATCAGGCCTATTTTGCGTCACTTAAGGTAGAAAACCTGAGTTTGGACGCCGAGCAATTTCCGGTGCCGCTAGACAGCTTAAACATCGATCTGGTGATGAATGGCAAAGAGGCCAAGCTGAACCAGTTTGAGCTAAGGATGGGTAATTCCGATCTGAGTGTCAGTGGCTTTTTGTCTGACTTACCGGCCATAGTGCATCATACCGAAATTCCTGTAGAAGCGCATTTAGATATAAAATCTTCGAAGCTCGATCTGCGAGAACTTACTCAATATCAAATAGTAGACGCTGTGCAAAATGGTATAGATGAGCAGATCACCAACTTGAGTTTGGGCTTGTCTTTTGTAGCTGCAGCCAAAGATTTCACGGAATCCGAATACTTGCCGCGAGGAGAATTTTTTATAGACAGTCTAAACGCTGACCTGCAGCATTATCCGCATAAATTGCACGACTTTCATGCCGACATACTCCTTGATGATTCAGATTTGAAGATCGTAGATTTTACTGGATTTATAGACGATAGCGATTTTCATTTCGATGGTCTTATCCACGACTATGCCTTTTGGATGCAACCCGAGCTCAACGGCGATGTGGACCTAGACATCAATTTGACCTCGAAAAAACTGCGTTTAGAGGATGTGTTCTCATACAAAGGGGCAAACTATGTGCCCGAGCAGTACCGCCACGAGATCTTTGACGATCTGGCTTTGCACTTTACTTCAAGCATGCATTATCGGGACTCCATTTTGCAATCTGTAGAATTGGCCCTAGATAAGTTGGACACCAAGATGGAGCTCCATCCGCAGCGTTTCACCAATTTTAGAGGAGATATCTTATATGAAGACGACTATTTGTTCATAAAGGGTTTCCACGGCGAGATAGGAGCTACCAATTTTAATTTCGACTTGAATTATTATTTGGGCGATGCCACTCAGGCCAATAAACAAGAGAATTACCTCTACCTCAATGCCGATTATATAGACTTTGATGCCTTGTTTGCCTTTGAGCTTAGCCCTCAGCCGGAAAACACTAGCACCCCAACCACAGCAGATGTCGACGTACACGCAAGCGCTTTTAATATTTACGAGCTGCCCTTTACCGAGATGCGATTTAAGGCCGATATAGCGCATTTTATATACCACAAGATAGACCTACAAAATATTACCGCGGAATTGCGTACCACCCCCGACCATTATATCTATGTGGATACCTTGAGTATGGATGCCGCCGGAGGTAACATTCGGCTTAGCGGTTATTTTAATGGTAGTGATCCGGGGCATATCTATTTACAGCCCGATCTGCAAATGACCAATGTGGAGTTAGAGAAGCTCCTTTTTAAGTTCGAGAATTTTGGACAAGACCACTTGGTCTCAGAGAACTTACAAGGTACCTTAACCTCTAGAATACAAGGCAAGATTCGCGTCTATCCAGATCTGGTTCCAGATCTGGATCAGTCGAGTTTGACCATGAATGTCAAAGTGCTCAACGGCCGACTCAAAAACTACGACCCCATGTTGGCCTTATCGGACTATATGGGCGATAAGAACTTGCAGAACATCCGCTTTGATACCCTGCAAAATAACCTGGTTGTCCGACAGGGAACCATCAGCATACCAAACATGACTATAGAATCCTCTCTTGGGCATATGGAGCTTTCTGGAACGCACGACAGCAATCAAAATATCGACTATTCCCTGCGAATTCCATGGAAAACAGTGCGCAAGGCGGCCTGGCAAAAGCTTTTTGGCGGCAAGCGAGATACCGTGACCGATTCGCTACAGGAAGATGAGATCGTTGAGGTTGATCCTACACGGAAAGTCAAATTTTTGAATGTTCAAGTAAAGGGCAGTATAGACGATTACGAGGTTTCTCTTGGGAGGAAAGCAAAACAGAATAGTTAGCTTTGCTTAATTTGAACATTGAGATTTTATTCAGACATGGCTAAGGAAAAATCCTTTTTGCGTACCCTATTAGAGATCATTACACAGATCTTCGAGACCACTCAACGAAACTCACGTACCCGAACCTGGCATCAACATGTTGTCCCCTATGAAGACGGCTGGGCAGTGCGCCGAGAAGGAAACAAACGCATTACCTCAAAACACCGCAAGCAGAGTACGGCTATTAATCGGGCAAAATCTATAGCGCGTAAAAAGAAAGCCGACGTGATCATTCACCGCAAAGAAGGTGGTATTCGCGACCGGATTAGCTTTGATTGATCTGCTTTCACTTCAATTTACTTTGGGATTTTATTCGTATTTTAAGGTTGGCATATCTTTTGTGTCCTAAAAAGTGAGAAAGAGAAATCCTATGCGGCAAAAACTAGCCATTAAAAGCCTACTACTAACTGCTGTTATTGTGGGTTTAAGCAGTTGCCAAGTGTATACTGTAAGCCCAGAGAGTTTTAAGATCCAAATGCTGGAATATCCGGTCTTTACCCAATTGGATTCCACAGATAGCTTGTATTTAGGCCCTGTTTATTTCTATGCTTACGATATGGAGTACATCTTTGTAAAGGACAAGAACGGCAAGTCTAAATTCTTGCAGAACAATCCTACCATAGAAGCGCGCATATTCGATAATAGCGGCCGCAAGACCGTATTTTATTTCGACACTATGGAACTCAAGAACGATACTTTAACAGGAATCCGAAGTTTTCTCAATCCGGAGCGGAATGATGTTGCGATCCCCTACGATTCTATTCAGAAGATCGAGATCCAGAATCATAAGAAAAAGTTCTACTTTGTAGACGAGGAGTTTTAATCTTTAGTTGCTAGGTCTACATCTTCCAATTTTCATCGGCTTGGGCTTTTAAGCCTTCAGGATCTTCCAGCCACTTCTTCAAAGTATTATTTCCCCAAGCGTTGTAGAAGAGATATAACTTGCCATCTCTTATCTCAAAGGTCTCCGGATCGATGTCTACCTTTTTTCCATTTAGGGCGATGGCATAGGCACAATATCCGCCGTATTGGGGCAAGTAGGCTTGCGGATCGGCCTTAAATCTTTTTGCATTCGCTGCGGAGGTAAAGCGGTAAGTAACTCCCTCATGAGAAAGTTCAAAGGCTTTGTCGCCTTTTTGCGGCTGCCCATCAAAATAGGCCACTACATCATAGCCTTTAACAGCTACACCTCTTTTGGTATTGACCTCTTGTGCCTGGCTAATAGGACTCAGCATTAAAAAGAAAGCGGCGATCATCAATTTATACATAAAAGTTTCTTTGATAGTCTGCTCCTAATGCTTCTCCTTACAGTTAAACTGGCTCAAGGCATTGTTTTTTTGCTGCTTGCGCTTTAACTTTACTAGAAAATCACAGCTATGAGTAACAGATTAGATAGCGCCCTTAACACCCTATACCAAGGATTCTATGGTGGGAACCTGCATCCAGAAGATGCTTGCCGTTGTGCCGTTGGCACCCTCACTGGAGGCTGGAGCGCCTGGAAGCATTTTAGCGATTTTCACGGCAGCGAGAGTCTCAATTATGTTGGCAAGGTTCACGAGGGTCTCGGTAGGCGTTATGCAGGTTATTTGCCCAGTGAACTGTTGCACATAGAAGCGGCCTTTTTAAGTGGCTGCGGATACCAACTCCCGCTAGACCACAAGAGCGCAAGGCCTGAGGATCCACAGGATACGCAGGTCATATACAATGGGCTCTTGGCTGCGATAGGTGAACTTTGCAGGCTCGATGGAGTTCCTGATCTAGTTCCTCATACTAAAACCTTAGAGCGGATCTTCGCAGAAAGACAACTACAAACAGCATAAAAAAACCCGGCGCTTGGCCGGGTTTCTTATTTGTTATCAACTTCTAGTAGAAGGTTACACTGCCGTCTGCAATGTCGTACATGCCTCCAACAATGGCAATGCTGCCATCGTCTTCCATTTCTTTCAAGACGCCAGAACGGTTGCGAATGTTTTTTATAGTCATTTCCACGTTCTTTTTGGCTACGGCGTTCACAAAGTCAATGTTCTTTGAAGTGCGCTCTTCTGGTTCTGTAGGCTCGCTTACCGCTTCTACAGCAGGCTCAAGTTTGTTGATCAGCGTAGTTAGATTGCCCAAACGCGCGTGATCACAAGCTCCTTTAACTGCACCACAAGCCGTGTGTCCTAAAACAACGATCAGTTTGGTACCTGCCAATTTACAGGCGAATTCCATAGAACCTAAAATATCATCGTTGACAAAGTTTCCTGCTATACGAATGCTAAAGATATCGCCTATACCTTGATCAAAAAGTAATTCGGCAGATACTCGAGAGTCTATACAATGCAAAACAGTAGCGAATGGATACTGACCATTAGCGGTATCGGCAATCTGTTGATTCAGATCACGATTAACCTGCTGGCCAGCCATAAAGCGCTTGTTTCCATCTATCAGTGCCTGTAGGGCAGTGGCGGAGGTCATTGCCGCCTGTGTTTCTTTAGTATGTGCTTTCATTACTTATGAAGTTGGTTTTAATTTGAAAAATTCGATATAACTGTCTGGATTCTCTACGGTCCCTCGTGTAGAGATCAGATTAATGGTTATGTTCCTATTCTTGGCCTTTTCTTGGAAGTCCTCCAGAATCTCTATGATGTCATTGTCCAGATAACGCGTATTGCGCACGTCCAATTCCAAATAAGAGTTTTCTTCTAAGGCATCTAGCTCTTTTAAGATAGCCCCTTTGTTAAAGAAGGTCACCTCTTCTGCCAAGGTCATTTTTATCTTCTGTTTGCCGTTACTCTTGTCTTCGATATGCAAGAAGTGGGAGTTTTGGTAGCTCTTGTATAAAATGATGATGATACCTACTGCCAAACCAAGTCCAATTCCTTTAAGCAAGTCTAAGCGCACAATTCCAATAACGGTAACTATGAAAGGAATAAACTGCTTCCAGCCCATGCGGTACATCTTAACGAACAGCTTAGGGTTGGCGAGTTTATAACCCACTACCAAAAGCACAGCGGCCAGAACAGACAGCGGGATCTTGTTCATCAAGGTTGGGATAGCGATAACAGCTAGAATTAGGAAGAATCCGTGAATAATAGCAGATAGCTTAGATTTCCCTCCAGATTGAATATTGGTAGAACTTCTTACAATTACCTGAGTTATCGGAAGCCCTCCAATAAGTCCAGAGACCATGTTTCCGGCTCCTTGAGCCAATAGCTCTCTATTGGTAGGAGTAACGCGTTTCTCTGGGTCAAGCTTGTCTGTCGCCTCTACACAGAGTAGCGTCTCTAAAGATGCAACCAAAGCAATGGTGAAGGCCGTTACCCAGATTCCTGAAGTGGTAATGGCGCTCCAATTCGGAAAGGTGAATTGTCCTAAGAAAGAGGAGAAGTCTTCAGGTACAGGAATTTGTACCAAATGCTCCTTGCTGATCTCCAAATCTGTTCCTAAGGTGAAAGAAAAGAATACGATCCCCAATACTACGGCCACTAAAGGCCCTTGTATCAATTTAAAGATGCTAGACTTCTTGGTCAGTACTTTGTCCCATAAGATCAAAATAGCCAAAGAGACCAAAGCGATCAAGGTGGCACCAGGACTTATATAGTCCATCATATTGCCTAATTCTGTAAAGGTGGTTTGTCCGTCCATTTGGTTGTAAGCAAAGTCGCCTATAGCGTCCTTGTCATATCCAAAGAAGTGCGGGATCTCTTTAAGGATAATAATAATACCAATACCTGTAAGCATTCCTTTGATCACCGAAGAAGGGAAATAATACGCAATGATTCCGAAACGCAACAGTCCAAAGCCAATTTGAATGACACCGGCCAGAACTACCGCCAATAGAAAGGTCTCAAAGCCTTCCAACGAAATAATAGCAGCAGATACAATAGCAGCTAAGCCCGCTGCAGGACCAGAAACTCCAATACTCGAACCACTTAAAGATCCGACGATAATACCCCCTACAATACCTGCGATAAGACCAGAGAAGAGGGGAGCTCCACTAGCAAGCGCGATCCCCAAACAGAGTGGAAGCGCTACAAAGAATACGACGATACTTGCAGGCAAGTCGTTTTTAATATTTTTAAACATAAGATGCACTTTTAAGCCTTGCAAAGGCATTAGAAATAAGATGAAATTTGACCTAGATACGGGTCATGTGCTCCGGAGGCGGACAACTAACTTCTGATGCGGGGAGTGCATACCCAGTAAAGAGGGTAACGAAGTTGTGTTGGCTCTGCTCGGCAAAAGCCAGCAAAGTGTTGTTAAGACGAGGCGTGTCCCATTGTTTTTCTTCGGATTCCTTTTCGGTCTTCTCCTTTTTAGATTCGTCATCGCTTTCTTTGACCAAAGAGGTCTCTACGCTGATCTCCAATAAGGTACAGACAGAAGGCGCCAGTATTGACAAACTCAATACTCCAGAAATAATAAATAAGACTAGTGACTTCCTCATTGATGTAAATATAATGCGTTTTTATAAGAATCATAAATCATTTTAATGTGCTAGATGTTAAAAATCCTTAAAGCCTTAAACCTCAAAGAAGAAGGCATCTTTTTGAAAACTGTATTTTTGCTTCCATGGAATTCGATTGGAATCTCTTGTTGCTCGTAGGAGCGGGTTTTATTGCAGGTGTGGTAAATACCTTTGCCGGCGGAGGCTCTCTGCTTACGCTACCTGTGCTGATCTTTATGGGCTTACCTGCTGCCGTGGCCAACGGAACCAATAGGATCAATATCCTTTTGCAAACCATGTCTAGCTCGGCAGGGTTTTTATCTAAGGGAGTCAATACCTTTCCTTTCAGCATATATTTGGCTATCCCGGCGGTGATAGGTGCGGTCTTAGGGGCTCGCATCGCCATTGATCTACCTGAATCGCTGTTCAACAAAATTCTAGCCTTTGTCATGATCGCGGTGGTGGTCTATTTGGTCACTCAACGCAAACGCGGATTAAAGGAGCTGGCCGAACGCCTCAGTGGGAAACACTTGTGGGTAAGCATGCTCTTATTCTTCTTTATTGGTATTTACGGCGGATTCATTCAGGCTGGAACCGGCTTTTTGATCCTTTTGGTACTCGCCATGGTCAACCGCTTGAGTTTGGTCAAATCCAATGCGGTAAAGGTCATTGTGGTCTTTATTTTCAATATCGGAGCCCTGCTGACCTTTGCTTTGGCCGGCGATATCAAATGGAGTTACGGACTGGTAATGTCAATAGGTAGTGCTAGTGGAGCTTGGTTGGCCAGCCGTTGGGCAGTAGACAAAGGCGATAAATTGGTCAAGATCTTTTTGGTGGTCATGGTTATTGCCATGGCTATCAAGCTTTGGTTCTTTACTTCCTAACGCTATCAGCATCACTTTTTTTACCATTTGAGAATCTTATAGACAGCCTGCCCAAGGGAACTTCTTTAGGCCGTATCTTTGTATTATGGAATCAGCAGTAGTAGAAAAACTCAATTGGCGATACGCCACTAAGAAGTTCGACCCGAACAAAAAACTGAGTCAAGCCCAGCTCGACACTTTGAGCGATGCTTTTAATCTCACCGCAACCTCTTATGGTTTACAAGCGTTAAAAATGGTAGTGATCTCCAATCAGGCCATAAAAAAAGAACTCGTAGCTCATAGCTGGAATCAACAGCAGGTAAGTGATGCCTCACACGTGCTTGTGATCTGTAGAGAAACGGTACTTGATTCCAACTTTATCAAAGCGCATTTTCAGCGCGTGGAGGAAATCCGCAACACACCACGTGAGATCTTGGCTCCCTTTGAACAGTTTCTCTTGGATTCTTTTGCCGACAAATCAGAGACAGAACTGGCTACTTGGATGGATAAACAGGCCTATATCGCTTTGGGAAATCTACTTACCGTATGCGCTTTGGAGCACATAGATTCCTGCCCTATGGAAGGCTTTGATCCTGTGGCATACGATAGGGTTCTAGGTCTCCAGGCCAAGGGACTGACCTCTGTTTTGGTCCTGCCGGTGGGTTATCGTGCTGAAGATGATTTTATGGCCGAACTCAAGAAAGTTCGCCGAGGCACAGACCAAGTGGTTCTTACCGTTGAATAACTTTCTCCCTTTGCCGTTTTAAGGGCGAGCTGCAAATGCTATATTTGTTCAAAACAAAGAGCTCATGCCCGGATTTGAACTTTTCGGTGCTGCAGAACGCCAGCACGTACAAGACGTACTCAATACAGGAATTTTAATGCGTTATGGTTTTGATGGCCTGCGCGATGGAATTTGGAAAGCTAAAGAATTTGAATCGGCCTTTGCCGAGCGCATGGGCGTAGACCATTGCCAGTTGGTAAGCAGTGGAACAGCAGCACTTACTGTGGCTCTTGCAGCTGCAGGAATCGGGGCAGGAGACGAGGTGATCATGCCTACCTTTACTTTTGTAGCCAGCTTTGAATCTATCATAGCGATAGGCGCAGTACCTGTACTTGTAGACATAGATGATACCCTTTGTTTAGATCCAACTGCTGTAGAAGCGGCCATAACTCCTAAAACCAAATGTGTCATGCCTGTGCATATGTGCGGTGCCATGGCAGATCTGGAGCCTTTAAAAGCCATTTGTGATAAACACGGCCTCTTGCTTTTAGAAGATGCTTGTCAGGCCATAGGTGGAACATATCAGGGCACCGCCTTAGGGGCCTATGGCGATCTAGGATGTTTTTCTTTCGACTTTGTAAAGACCATTACCTGCGGAGAGGGCGGGGGTGTCATTACTAACAATGCCGATTATGCTAAACGCGCCGATCATTACCAAGACCACGGCCACGATCATATTGGTAACGACAGAGGAGCAGAAGGGCATCCCTTTTTGGGCTACAATTACCGCATCAGCGAATTACAAGCTGCAGTAGGGTTGGGCCAACTTAGTCAGTTCGATGAGATCCTCAGCATACAAAAAAAGAATTTCAGGATTATAGCAGAAGCTTTAGCAGACCTGCCCAACGTTACTCCAAGACGCATTCCAGAAGGGGCGGAGGGGAACCATTCCTTTATCAATTTCTTTATGGAATCTGAAGTACAGGCCGCGAAAGCACAAAAAGCACTTGCAGCGGCTGGTATAGACGGCTGCTTTTACTGGTACAACAACAATTGGCATTATATCCGCGGATGGGCGCACTTAAAGAACGCCACAGGAGCCGGACCACTATCAGAAGCCATAAAAAAGCAATTGTTATCCCTTGAAGAACGCGATTTCTCTAAAAGCGATCATTGGATGGGCAGGAACCTCTCTTGTCTTGTGAAACTATCATGGACAGAAGCGGAGGTGCGCAAACGCGCAGCTACTATGCGAGAGGTGCTATCTAAGCTCTAATAATTGATATAATCGGTGATCTCCAAACCGTAACCAATCATACCAACGCGCTTGGTTTGTGGGTTGTTTGAGATCAGGCGGATCTTGGAAATACCCAGGTCGTGTAGAATTTGAGCACCAATACCAAAGTCTTTGTTGTCCATTGCAATGCGCGGAGCTTTGACCACTTCATTGCCGGACTGCTGTGCCTTGAGCTCGCTTAAACGCTTCAATAGATTAAGTGATTGCGACTGCTGATTGATGAACACCACGGCACCTTTACCTTCTTTTTCGACAGCTTTGAACATATCGTCCAGTTTTTTGTCGGCATTGTTGGTCAGGGTTCCTAAGATGTCATTATTGACCAAGGTTGAATTGATCCTAACGGCTACAGGCTCGTCGGAAGACCAATCGCCTTGGGTCAAGGCCAAATGCACTTGATCATTGGTGGTTTGTTTGTAGGCGCGTAAACGATAACTCCCAAAGTTGGTCGCTATCTGAAAATCTTCCATCTTCTCGATCAAGGAGTCATGCTGCATGCGATAGGCTACCAGATCTTCTATCGAGATCAACTTCAGATCGAATTTTTTGGCTACTTCTACCAACTGAGGCAAACGGGCCATGGTTCCGTCTTCGTTCAGGATCTCTACCAAGATACCTGCTGGCTCCATACCGGCCAATCGAGCTAGATCTATAGCTGCCTCGGTATGTCCGGTACGTCTTAGTACACCACCTTCTTTAGCACGTAATGGGAATATGTGTCCGGGACGCCCCAAGTCTTGTGGTTTGGTGTCTTTATCCACTAAGGCCTTTATGGTCTTGGCGCGGTCATGAACGGAAATTCCGGTGGTGCAACCGTGACCAATAAGATCTACAGAAACGGTAAATTGGGTGTGGTGTAAAACTGTATTGTTCTCTACCATCATGGTGAGTTCTAACTCTTGGCAGCGCTCCTCGGTAAGTGGCGCACAGATAAGTCCACGACCGTGAGTAGCCATAAAGTTGATCATTTCTGGGGTTACGGCCTCGGCGGCAGCGATAAAATCCCCTTCATTCTCTCTGTTCTCATCGTCGACCACTATAACCACCTTGCCGGCACGAATGTCTGCAATAGCTTCTTCTATGGTGTTTAAAGTGATCTGCTTTTGAGCCGTCTCCATGATTCGAAAATTTCTGCAAAGATAAGGCCTTTACAATTGTTTTATGTCTGCTTCTATGCGTTTATCGAAAGTTCTTTTAAAGAAGTAGAAAAGCGGCAAGCCGAAAAGTAAATATCCCACAATGATATCCACTGGAGTTTTTTGCTTCATGGCCTTGTAGATCTTGTTGTGCCAAAGAAAGGTCTGTATCAGTTTGATATAGAAAAAAGCGAGTGTGGCATAATAAACAACAGGCAAAGCAGCTTCTAGAAATGCACCTACTTGAGCATCGTAAATAGCAAAGAATAAGAATAGTATGCTCAATGCTACACTTAAGAGATACATATACAATGTTTGTTTGGAGAGTTTTTTATACTCCCCAAATGCCAACATGGCTTCGTTGTAAATGTGATCTTCAAAATTACCTTGCATCCGCAGTTCTAATTCTGAGATACCCCTTTGTTCCAAATAGAGTAGGGCCTGATTGCGATACGTACTGCTATATCCGAATTTGCGGTGGTATTTCACCACACGAATCAAACCATCGTTGTCTAAGGCGGCCAGTTCATCCTTTTGTGTTTGGCTCAATGCCACCTGATTGGCCACCGGAGCCAATTTGGGTCTGCGTCTAAAGCGGCCAAAGAAACTGTCAAAGTCAAAGACATTCTGGTCTGTTGTAGCGCGGTAGGTGATCCAAATACCCAAGGGTAATAAGATCAGACTAGATAGCCAGGTTGCCATCACAGCATTTAAGGAGCCGTCTTCTGCGCTGTTCTTGGCAAAGATCCCGATAAAATGATAGGTCAAAAACAGTAAGATGGCAATAACCATGGGCAGTCCAAAACCTCCTTTTCTAATGATAGCTCCCAAGGGCGCTCCAATAAAGAATAAAATTACACAGGCAATGGCAAAGACGTATTTCTCGTGCAGGGCTATTTCGTGTTTGATGATGTTTTTGCGTTTTAAGAAGAACTCATCTTTTTTGGCCTCTAAGGTCTGCAGTGTCCCGCTAACATGGCTCTGCGCAATTTGAATGATCTTTTTCTGATCTATCGGTTGAAAGGCATCTAGCGGATTATAAACCGTGTCTTTAGGTTCTTTAGGGGCATAATTCTCACCAATGCTCGGCACACCGCTGCGCAAGTACATGGTGTTGGCAAAGGTCTTGATGTCTGTAGAGAAATTATCAGAAAGGGTGTCTATGGCAGGTATCAATTCCGAAATAGGATACATCCCGTGATTGCTCAGCTCGCCCTCGGCCTCTAAGTCAATGTTGTTGATCTCACTCAGATCTATATTTATGGTATAGACATCCAAATAGCTCTTAACAAAGGGTTTCTTTTTCTTCTTTTGGACATCTCGGGGCTGGACCTCATCGTAGTAATAGACGTTGTCTAGCTTTAAGGAGAGTACATTGGAATCTTCGGAGCCGATAAGTTCTCCGCGTTCTGCCACCATAACCGTATAGTTACCAGCTATTTTGGGTTTCTTTTTGTGAATGATGACCTCTTCCAAAAACTGGTCTCTATCGCCCGATTTTTTTTCCACCTTAATGTTGAGTTCCTCGCCTATAGGGCTGAACTGTCCTTCGGCGATAACCATAGCCGGTTTTTTCTGGGCAATGTTACGCCTTAGGTTGAGCGATTTGTATTCCGCCCAGGGAATTACACTGTTGGCAAACCAAAAAGCTGTAAAGCTTATCAGAATAATAAAGAGGGTAAGGCTACGCATGGCCCTTTGCAGGGAGATCCCGGTAGACTTCATGGCGGCAAACTCGTACTTCTCTGCAAAGTTCCCAAACACCATCAGGCTAGAAACTAAGATCGTCAAGGGCAATACTAACGGAATCAATTTTGGTGAGAAGTACATTAAGAACTTCAAGACCACCATCATGTCCAAACCTTTTCCTGCCAGCTCAGAAATATACAACCAGATTGTCTGGAGTATAAAAATGAACATAAGGATCAGGAACACACTTATAAAAGTGCGTATATAGGTGACCAGTATGTAACGATCGAGTATTTTCAAATGCCTCTAGTTCAGTCTGTTGATGTAGTAGCCGTCTGCTTCGTATTTGGGCTCATCAAAACTAAACAAGGTTTTCGAAATGGGCTCGTTGGTTTTAAAAGAATTAACAGTAATGGTAAACTCCGTCCCGTTGGCATCGGTCTGGATAAGCTTGTAGATGTGCTTGGTCATACTGTCTATCCCCAACAAGATATTTTTGATCTCCGCATTGCTATCTATAGGCATCAGCTTTACATATTGGATCTTACGGCCTTTTACGTTTTGAACGATGTCCATTTTATAGGTGTAACCCTCTTCGTAAAAAGTAAGCATCTCGCTTGGGGTGATCCCAGATTTTTCATCGCTTCCAATAGTGGAGATGGTCACTTCCTCATCTTCAGGAACTATAGAGTAAATGTACTTGCCATCGCTAATACGCGTGGTGCCTAACATGTTCAGATGGTATTTGTCGCCCTGCAAGGTCACATTGCCCCGGGTGTCTTGTTTTACCTTTTGCTTTTCGTTGTTAAGACTGTATTTAAAGTCGATGACGATATTGTCATAAGACCGCACCTTGGCAGATACTTCGTCCAATAGGGCTTTGGCGTCCTGCGCTTGGGCAAATCCGCCGCTAATAACTAATAAACACCCTAGAATTATCGATTTCATGGTTTTCAATTTTTGCTGCTTTTTATTCTTCGTTATCCAAAAGTTGATTCAGGGCCTCAATGGTGGGTACTAAGACCTGTCTGGCCTTACTGCCTTCAAATGGGCCAACGATTCCCGCTGCCTCCAACTGGTCTATGATCCGGCCTGCCCGGTTGTATCCCAGTTTGAGTTTGCGTTGCAATAAAGAAGCCGAGCCTTGCTGAGCAATTACCAACACTTCTGCCGCTTCTCTAAAGAGTGAATCGCGTTCGTCTTTAGATATATCAAGATTTGTACCACTTTCTTCTCCTACATATTCCGGTAACAAATGCGCATCCGGATAGGCTTTTTGTCCACCTATATAATCGGTGATCTTAGCAACTTCAGGAGTATCTACAAAGGCGCACTGCAGACGGATCACTTCATTGCCTTGTGTATAAAGCATGTCTCCACGCCCTATAAGTTGATCGGCTCCGGCTGCATCTAAAATTGTACGTGAATCTATCTTCGAAGTCACCCTAAAGGCAATTCTGGCAGGGAAATTCGCCTTAATGATACCCGTGATCACATTAACCGAAGGTCGTTGCGTAGCAATGATCAGGTGGATCCCAATAGCACGGGCCAACTGGGCCAAACGCGCAATAGGGGTTTCCACTTCTTTACCGGCGGTCATGATCAAATCGGCAAACTCGTCTACCACCAAGATAATGTAAGGTAAATAACGGTGGCCGTTATTCGGATTGAGTTTACGCGCCTTGAATTTGGTATTGTATTCTTTAATGTTACGCACCATAGCGTCCTTGAGCAGGTCGTAACGCGCATCCATTTCAATACACAAGGAGTTCAGCGTATAGATCACTTTGGTGGTATCGGTAATGATGGCATCTTCTGTATCTGGTAGCTTGGCGAGGTAGTGACGCTCTATTTTATTAAAAAGGGTCAATTCTACTTTCTTCGGATCGACCAAAACGAATTTCACCTCGGCAGGATGTTTTTTGTAGAGTAGGGAAGTTAAGATCGCATTGAGTCCAACAGACTTACCTTGACCGGTAGCACCCGCCATAAGTAAGTGGGGCATTTTAGCCAGATCCACTACAAAGGTCTCGTTGGCTATTGTCTTTCCTAAAGCCAGCGGTAAAGCCATTTCGGCTTGTTGAAACTTGTTAGCAGCTATTACAGAGCGCATCGATACAATGCGCGGATTCTTATTCGGCACTTCAATACCAATAGTACCTTTACCGGGTATAGGTGCAATAATACGGATCCCGAGCGCGGAAAGCGAAAGCGCAATATCGTCTTCCAAGTTCTTGATCTTAGAAATACGGATCCCGGCCTCTGGGACTATCTCGTACAAGGTAACGGTAGGCCCAACAGTGGCCTTGATCTGCGCAATGGCGATCTTATAGTTGCGCAAGGTCTCTACAATACGATTCTTGTTCTCTTCGAGCTCCTCTTGATTGATAGTGATCCCTGCACCGCCAGTATAATCTTTCAATAGCTCTAGCGGAGGAAACTTATAGTTGCCCAGCTCTAGCGTAGGGTCGAACTCACCAAAGTCTTCTACAAGCTTTTTGGCAGTTTGGTCTGCTGGCAGTTCCTCTTCCTCTGCGGCGGCTTCTACTTCCATAGTAACCTCATCTTCTTGAGTAACTGTCTTAGGTGGTTTGAGTTGGATGTTCTCCAATTCCGGTTCTGGAGTAAGCTCCAAGGGCTGTGTTTGTGTCTGTTGTGTTATAACCTCTGGCTCGGGTTCAGGTGTCGTTTCTATGGTGTTTACTGCGGAGTCTGACTGAGCTAGCGACTCTTCGGTAGTGCTTTCTGATTTAAAGTCTTCGGCTATGGCTTCTTGGGTCTTTTTAAGCTTGGCGGCTACCTTGTCTGGAGTAACACGCAAGCGCAATACCAAATAGGCGATCAACAAGAAAGCCATTAGGATGGCGGTTCCTGTGAAGCCTAGATAGTCTTGTAAAAAGTCGTTGAGTTCGTAACCGACGGTTCCCGCCAAGATACCACCTTGAGCCGCAAAGAATCCGAAGAAAACAGCAAGCCAAAGCATGACCAAGAGGCCCCAAAACCAGAATCGGCCAAGGGCAGATTTCTTAAAATCAAAGAAAAAATAAACCCCGCTTAAGGTGACCAGGGTGCTAAAAATAAAGGCTGCAATTCCAACTCCTTTATAGATGAAGAAATCACCAAGAGCTGCACCGAACTTGCTCAGCAGGTTTGCGGCTTCTGCTTCTCGATCGCTCAATTCTCCCAGAATAGATTGGTCTTCTTGCCAATTAAAAAAGAAGGATGCAAAGGCCAAAGTGAGGGCCAAACCAAAGAGCATTAAAAAGCTCCCCAAGACAACTTGTTGTTGCCGGTTGAGGGTCAATTTAGGAATCTTGAATCGTTTAGCTTTTTTCGCGCTGCGTTTAGTAGTCTTCTTCTTGGCCATAAAGGGTAAAACAAATGTACGAATTGTTAACGTTTAAAAAACACCCAAATTATAAGGTAAAATGTCGTTATGAGCATTGCAAGCACAATAAAACAAAGGATTTTCTGAATTTCAGCATAGCAGCGCTATGGTTAAATTCAAAAATTCAGTGAAACAATTGGTTTTGAAGTGATTTCAATGCGGAATAGATTTTTTACCTGGCAATTTGGGTAACAATAGTACTTAGTTAAAGTAGGGAATATAGATGATACAACCAATCACTATAGCGATAACTGCAGCAAAAAATACCGCCCCTGCAGCTACGTCTTTGATATAACCAATTTTAGGGTGATGGTCTGGGTGGATAAAGTTGGCAATTTCCTCTATTGCCGTATTGGCTCCTTCTACAGCCATTACCAGACCAATGGCAAAGAATTGCAAGGCCCATTGGGTGGTGGTAATGTCAAAGTAAAAACCAGCCACTATCATAAGCACGGCAATAGCCGCCTGAACCTGGATGCTGGCTTCGTTTTTAAGCAACATCCAGGCTCCGCGACCGGCGTATTTGAACGCCTTTAATCTTTTGGCGATAAAATTGTCTTTCATTGATTATAATGCGGCAAGTGCAGCCTCGTAATCGGGCTCTTCGCCAATTTCTGCAACCTGTTGGTTGTAAATGACCTTACCGTTCTCATCGGTCACCACAACAGCGCGCGAAAGCAGCGCATCGAAAGCACTACCTTTTATAGTCGCGCCATAATCCTGGCCAAAGGCTCCGGTTTTAAAGTCAGAAAGCATATGTACATTCTCAAGGCCTTCTGCGGCACAGAACTGTTGTTGCGCAAAGGGCAGGTCCTTAGAAATGCACAACACAGCAGTGTTCTCTAATTGTGAAGCCGCTTCGTTGAAGCGACGCGCTGAAGCTGCGCAAACTCCGGTGTTGACCGAAGGAAATATATTCAAGATCAGTCTTTTGCCGCTGTAATCGGCCATGGTCTTGGTAGACATATCGTTGGCAACCAATTTAAAATCTGGTGCTTGAGTTCCTACTGCAGGCAAGTTGCCAATAGTTTCGGCGGGATTTCCGCCCAAGGTAATAGAAGCCATAGTTGTTATTTTTTTACAAAAATACGACGCCCAAATGCAGAATGCATTAAGGTTCTCTTAAAAAATCTAGATTATTTTGCGGTTGCCAATTGACGGATCTTTATGCGGAAAGCAGCGAAGATCAACGTCATGAAAGGACTCAGCCAGTTAAAGATCGCAAAGGCAAAGTAGTCAACCACTGGGACTCCCAAAACGCCACTTTGATAAGCGCCACAGGTGTTCCATGGTACCAAGACCGAAGTTACTGTCCCGCTATCTTCTAAGGTTCTAGAAAGGTTTTCCGGAGCTAAGCCGCGGTCTTCATAAGCTTGTTTGAACATCTTTCCGGGGATCACCAAGGCTAAATATTGATCCGAAGCAACGACATTAAGCCCCAAACAACTGATCACTGTTGAGACAAAAAGTCCGAAGATAGAATCTGCCAAGCTCAAAAGGGCCTTGGTAATTCTTGCCAGAGCACCTATAGCATCCATAACGCCTCCAAAAACCATAGCGCAAATGATCAAGGCGATGGTCCAATTCATTCCCCACATACCTCCAGCGGCGAAAAGGTCATTCAGATCGGCATTGTCTGTTGCTACTGCAGTATCGAAGAAGATAGCATTTACAACTACGCCTATATTGGAATCGCCCAAGCTGGCCAGAACGTCGCTTTGAAATACCAAAGCGAAGATCACTGCTGCTATGATACCACCACTGAGAGCCACTAAGGGCTTGGCTTTAAGTAGGATCATCCCAATGACGACTAAAGGAACACCAAACAACCAGGGGTTGATATTAAAAGTGCTGTCTATCGTATTTAATATTGCAGAGACGTCAGCATCTCCACTTACATCGGCACTGAAAGAAAGAATGGCAAAAACCACCAAAGTGATCAAAATAGATGGCACTGTGGTGATAGACATGTATTTAATGTGGGTAAAAAGATCTGTGCCCGCCATGGCTGGGGCTAAATTGGTCGTGTCGCTCAGAGGAGACATCTTGTCTCCAAAATAGGCACCAGAGATCACAGCTCCTGCAATCATTCCTGGGGAGATACCTAAAGCTATTCCAATACCCACCAAAGCAATTCCCACAGTTGCAGAGGTGGTCCAACTGCTTCCGGTAGCTATGGAAATAATTGCCGAGATGATCACGGAGGCTGGCAAGAATATCTCAGGGCTCAATACCTTAAGACCGTAGTATACCATAGCGGGAATTACACCACTAACCAGCCAAGTTCCGGCCAAAGCGCCTACGAGCAGTAGGATCAGTACTGGAACAAAAATACTTTTTAGGTTTTCCCAAATCTCTGCGAGCATTAGGTTCAGGCTTACTTTATTGACAAAGCCCATGATCATTGCTGCAGCGCCTCCTAAAAGCAGTATGTATTGGTTGGAGAAATCCCCAAGCCAAACACCGTCTTTGGCAAATATGTTGTAGGCGAGCAAGGCCATTAAGATAATCACAGGTATTAAGGCTTCCCAGATATTGAGTTCTCTGTTTTCAATGATCTTCTGATCCTCCATGGGGATCTTTTCAATATTGTCTTGCTCGTTTTGCATGCTTAGTTTTTAAGAACTGTAATGTTACGATTTTAGCCTCCGAATTGCAAACGCTAATAAGCCGCATCCGCAGCACAAAAAAAAACGGGCACTAGGCCCGTTCTAAAACTTGTTTCTATTATTTAGATAGTCGTTGCAGGTTGCAAAACACCAACAGCTTCCATACAGGCTTTCATCTGCGCGAAGGTTCTGGTGATGTCGTTATCTAAGCCTACGGAGAAACGAATAAGTCCGTCGCTTAGGCCCATTTCCGCTTGTTCTTCTGCGGGGATCTCCGAAGAGGTTGAACTTCCCGGAGCGCTGAATAGGGTCTTGTAGAAACCTAAGCTAACTGCTAAATAACCTAAGTTGCGCTCTTGCATAAGTTCCATCAGCTCATTGGCTTTCTCTAAACTGCCAACGTCTATGGTCAGCATGCCTCCGAAACCATATTCTGAGTTCATCATCTTGGAGAACACTCCATGACTTGGGTGTGATTCCAAACCAGGATAAACCGTTTTTAAACCTAAGCTTTCAAAGGCGCGGGCCAAATAAAAGGCATTGTGGCTGTGTTGTTTCATGCGGATGTGCAGCGTACGGAGATTTTTTAGGATAGACGAGGCTCTAAGACTGTCCATAGTGCTACCCAAGAGCATGGCAGCTCCGTCATTCACATTGCGCAATTGGTCAATGAATTCTCGGGTTCCACAGATCACACCACCCACCGTATCCGAAGAGCCGTTGATGAACTTGGTCAAACTGTGGATCACTACATCTGCTCCTAAACGTCCTGCAGGAATTGAGAGCGGAGAGAAGGTATTGTCAACTACCAGCTTTAAATTGTGCTTCTTGGCCAATTCAGCTAAGGCCGTAATATCTGCCACCTCAAGCAACGGATTGCTCACTGCCTCACAATACAACACTTTGGTGTTCTTGTTAATGGCTGCTTCTACCACATCCAGTTTGGTGATGTCTACAAAACTGGTAGCAATTCCCAAGCGCGGGGTGAAATTCTTTAGAAAGGCATAAGTTCCGCCGTAAATGGTGCGGCTAGAAACTATATGATCCCCCTGCCCGCAGAGCTGCAGGAGCACAGGGCAAATGGCGCCCATACCACTGGCAGTCACATTTGCGGTCTCGGTCCCTTCTAAGGCAGCCAGCGCTTCTCCCAAATACAAATTGCTCGGGGAGCTGTGGCGGGAGTAGAGGTAACAGCCGTCTGCGTTGCCCTCAAAAGTATCGAACATGGTCTTGGCCGATAAGAAGGTATAGGTGGAGGAGTCTGAGATCGATGGGTTAACGCCACCGAATTCTCCGAAGTATTGTAAGTCTTGGATGTTGTCTGCAGGTTTGAAAGCCATTTTTGTAGGGTTTTATTCATCAAATTTAATTTAGAAAGGTTTATTTAACCAAACATTTACATATGATTAGTATATTATTAGGTCAAAAAGGGTTTACTTAGTAAAAAATTTATCACCTTTTCTAAAAAAAGCTACGAACACCGAAAAATTTTCTATGCAATTAGACCAAACGGATAAGCAGATTTTAAACATTCTGCAAGAGGACGCTAAAATCACCAATAAAGAACTGTCGTCGCAACTTAATCTTTCGCCTACGGCAATCTATGAGCGCATCAAAAAACTAGAGCGCAATGATTTCATCAAGAATTATGTGGCCTTGCTCAATGATGACAAGATTGAACGTGACTTTGTGGTTTTTTGTCAGATAAAACTGTTGCAACATGCCAAAGATTATCTGACCACCTTTGAGGCAGATATCATTGCTTTGCCAGAAGTTTTGGAATGCTATCACATTAGTGGCGATTACGATTATTTACTCAAAGTAGCGGTAAAGGACATGGAAGCTTACCGGGCCTTTATGGTTACTAAATTGACTACCTTGCAGTACATTGGTAGCACGCACAGTTCGTTTTCGATCAGTGCGGTTAAGCACACCACCAAACACGAAATGGGTAATGAATAAACAACTGCTGCTTGGTGCAGAGTTTCTGATCTTCTTTGTGGTCTTACCGGTAAGCTTTGCTTGGAATTATTCTATATGGATAAAAGCCGGCTTGGCCTTGGCAGGCTTGGGTTATATCATTGCCAGATTGGTCAAGGACCCGACTAAACCGCTAAAGTGGTTCAATTCTTATCCTTGGAGATCCTTTTTAAAACGCATTTCGTTACAATTCGTGATCATTGCCATAGTGACGACACTTTTTGTCCTGTGGAAAGCGCCAGCGAGTCTATTTTGTGTGCCTAAAAGTGATCCGCAGCTGTTTATAGGCATCTTGGGGGTGTATACCTTTTTGTCCGTATGGCCACAAGAACTAATCTACAGAACCTATTTCTTTAGTCGTTTTGAAGCTTTGTTTCCCAATAAGAAGGTCTTGATCTTTGTCAATGCCGTTATCTTTTCTTTGGCGCATATCTTTTTTAGAAACACCTTGGTGAGTGTGCTTACCTTTATAGGCGGTTTGCTGTTTGCCTATACCTATCTGAAAACCAGATCCACACTATTGGTCAGCATAGAACACGCCATCTATGGCAATTGGTTGTTTACCGTTGGGATGGGAGACATGCTGGCTTTCCCGGGGATGGATGCCTGCGCTGCTTAGGGCTTAAGGAAGAACAAAACATTGCGACCAAGCCCTTAGGTAGAACGCCAAAAGCTTTGTAAATTTGCAGTCGATTTAAATCATTTTTTCTATGAGTTCATTTGATGTAGTAGTAATCGGTTCGGGCCCTGGAGGCTATGTAGCAGCCATTCGTTGTGCGCAATTGGGTATGAAGACAGCCCTGATTGAAAAGTACAATACCCTGGGAGGTACCTGTTTAAATGTAGGTTGTATTCCGAGTAAGGCCCTGTTAGATTCTTCGCATCACTACGAAGATGCCGTAAAGCATTTTGAAGAGCACGGCATTGAAGTTCCGGGCGAGGTGAAAGTGAATTTAGAGAAAATGATCGCTCGCAAGCAGGACGTAGTGGATCAGACCACCTCTGGGATAGACTACCTAATGAAAAAGAACGAGATCACCGTATTTCACGGGATGGGCTCATTTGTAGATGCAACGCACGTAAAAGTTGACTTGACCGAAGGAGGCGAAGAGACCTTAGAGGCCAAGAACATCATAGTTGCTACCGGAAGTAAACCATCGACCTTACCTTTTATCACTATCGATAAGGAGCGTATAATAACTTCTACGGAGGCTTTAAAAATGCCAGAGATCCCAAAACACTTGGTTATCATTGGAGGAGGAGTTATTGGCCTTGAGCTAGGACAGGTTTACCGTCGTTTAGGGGCCGATGTTTCTGTGATCGAATATATGGATCGCATCATTCCAACAATGGACCGTGCTCAAAGCAAGGAACTTACCAAAGTGATGAAAAAACAAGGGGTGAAATTCCACGTTTCACATCAAGTTACTTCGGTGGAGCGCAATGGCGATGAGGTGACCATCAAAGCCAACAACAAAAAAGGCGAAGAGGTTAGCTTTACGGGAGACTATTGTTTGGTCTCTGTGGGGCGTCGTCCGTATACAGATGGATTGGCTGCCGATAAGGCAGGAATCCAAATGGACGAGCGCGGTCGTATTGAGGTGAATGAGCATCTGCAAACCAATGTATCTAATATCTATGCCATTGGCGATGTAGTTAAAGGTGCTATGTTGGCGCACAAAGCCGAAGAAGAAGGGGTATTCGTTGCAGAAACCATTGCCGGACAGCAGCCACACATCAACTACAATTTGATTCCTGGAGTTGTATATACTTGGCCAGAAGTTGCATCCGTAGGGAAAACCGAAGATCAGCTCAAAGAGGAGAACGTAGACTACAAAGTTGGACAATTCGGTATGCGTGCCTTAGGACGTTCTCGTGCTAGTGGAGATATAGACGGTTTTGTAAAGATCCTTGCCGACGCCAAGACAGACGAAGTCTTAGGTGTACATATGGTGGGAGCACGTGTAGCTGACCTGATCAGCGAAGCGGTAACTGCAATGGAGTTCCGCGCTAGCGCAGAAGATATTGCACGTATGAGTCATGCGCACCCAACCTATGCAGAAGCTGTTAAGGAAGCTGCCTTAGACGCCACAGACAAGCGTCCACTACATATCTAGATTATTCGCCTAGCGCTTCTTTATAGCTGCGCAATAAAGCTCTGGCTTGTGCTTTCCATGCAGTTTTGACCTCGTCAAATTCTGTGTATGCAGGCGTAACTGAGAAGTCTTCCGGGTCTGGGGAATCGATCACCCCAATGGCAAGGATGGGTTCGCTTTCGTCCGAAGTTGATAAGACCTTGTACACACCTACGCGGACTCCAGAATCTTCTATTTCGCCCATTTTCTCGACCTCGTTATTGTATTCGCCGATATAATCTCCGACGTAATTATAAACACAGAGCTCGGTAAAACTATCTGGCGCTAGATATTGCTGCGGAATCACATCTGCCAGTTCGGCATTGAACAAGGCTTCCATGATCTCATAGCGGGAGTAGAAAGGATCCATATATTGCTTGAGAATTTCAGGATCCGCCTCATAACCCATGCGCATGTATTTGAGCAAGGCTTCGGTTTTGGTCCAAGGCTCTTTGGCGTAAGGCGTATAGATGGCTTTTAAGATGGCCCCGCTCTTCTCAGCATCAACGGCAGGATCAGACTCCGCAATAGACATATAATAGTAGATCAAGCTATCGTTGAGGTAGAACTCCTTGTCACGGGTAGCAGCATCGTTGTATTTGCGCAATTGTGTTTGGATGTCTTCGGTGATCGCTTCCTGCAAGGCGCTGAACATTTCAGGCAAGTCGTCTTCTCCCATGATATGGTCTGCATAGAGTCCAACAAGTAGATCTTTAAAATCATCGTTGCGGTATAGTGCTGCCAATTGCTGCGGATACTTTTTTATGAGGTGTAAACTATCCTCCAGCTGATAAAAGGCCAAGAAGGTTTCTTCTGTGCGCTTTGGTGGATCGGTAAGCAACAGATCCATGAGCTTTTTATCTGCTTGTAGCTCTTGAAAGTTTAAAAATTCACTAACGATCTCTTCTCTTACCTTTTCTGGGGTTTGATCTTGTTGGTAATAGGCTAGCAGGCCATCCATATGCGACTGATTCCCCAACTTGGTTATGGGAATGATAAGGTCGGTCTTATTCTTTTCATAGCCTTGATCTTCTACTGCTTCATAAGACATAGCAGACAAGAGTAGATCTATATCGGCAGTGGTGAAATCGTGATAGAGTAGTGCCGTTTGTCCCCGTTTTACCTGGGTGGTATCGCTGCTGAGTAGCGCAGCCACGATCTCCTTGGTCTTTGGCGCTCTGATGTCCATTTTGGGCGCTTTTCTTGTATAGGTAAAGGAGCCTAGAAAGCCATTTATTAGGCCCAGATCTATTTCTTCTTGCCCCACACAACTGTAGAGCTGTACCAAATGGTCATCTACATACATGGTTTGGATAAACTGTTGTACGTTGGTGTTGGGGTTAAGGATCCTTGCCCTGATTCCGCGCACTCCGTTTATGTCAATCAGTTCTTTTTCGGCAATGGAGTCTTTGTACTCCAATAAATCGTCCAAAGCCCCAACAAGATAAGTATCTACATCTTGGGTTCTGTAAAGGGAATTGAGTTTGCTGGTCTCTACCATATAAAGACCGCCAGTAAAGTCTGATGTTCCTGTATATGTCCGCGTATACAAGAATTCGTCAGCCGGTGTTCCTTCTGTTTCTGTAAACAGACGCATTTCTGTTGGAGCTTCAAGCTGGAAAAGATCTTCAAAGACAAAATCACTGATCTGATCTTCTTGAAAAGGTTCTAGCTTAAAGGAGGTGAAAAAGCGCGAATCGATATCTACTTTGTCTCCCTTTTCTTTGGCCTGCGCCATGATGGCGTAGCTCCGATTACCTCTAAAATAGAATTTAAACACGCCATTATAGGTGTTAAAAAAGCTCAGATAAGCAATAAAACCTTTTACACCTTGCTCTTCAAAAGGGATAGGGTCACCTACAAGCTCGATGCCATTGGCTAATTCCGACCCCAAAGTCTCCAATACCTCTTCCTGATTTACCAAATAATATCCTTCGGGCTGATCGTTATAGCGGATCAGATAATTGAAATCTAGCTTAGGGTCGCTTATGAATTCAATATTCATATAATACGGTTGCCCTTCTGGATCCAGCGGATTTTCAACCTCACGATCCATTTGCTTCATCGGCACATCGGGGATCTCTATACTATATGCGCCTTGAGCGTTAGAATAGGGAACCCATTTAACTTTACGGTCTTGATCTGTCTTGGTAGTTTCTAATGAGATTGGCGTTAATAGGCTTTTGTAGCTGTTCTGACCTAATGCGAGCTGAATGCTTAGCGTTAACAATAATAAAGTCGGTGAAAGACCACAAATACAGGCTCAGGGGCGTAGCTTGTTCAATTGTTTAAAAATAAAGGGATTTGTACCAATCAATAATAGTAATTTTAAGCCATAATTCTTGAGTTTCTTGAGGAAATCTTATCAATTCACCGTATCTGATCCCGCTAAGTTCAAGCAGCAGCTTTTTATGTGGAGCCGCAGTTTTGAGCAATTGGTCATTTTGGATTCCAACGCACATCTGTCTGCGCACTCTGCTTTTGACACGGCCTTTGCTCTGGGTGCGCGAGCAGCCATAAAATGCCAGGCGGGAGAAGCTTTTGCGGCTTTACAAGCCTTTAGAGCATCCCATCCGGATTGGATGTTCGGCTATTTGGGCTACGATCTAAAGAATGAATTAGAAGACTTAGATTCCCAAAATCACGACGGACTCCGATTCCCTGATCTACACTTTGTGGTTCCAGAGAAACTGATCATTCTAAAAGAGGATAGCTGTACTTTTTGGTATCCGCAGGAATTAGCAGATCAGGCAAGCAGTGATAAAGAGACCATTGAAGCCATTGTTTTAAGTCTGCAAACGGAAAAGGTCGATAAGGAACCTTTAAAGATCCGCCTGCGAACTACCAAAGACACTTATTTTGAGCGTTTCGCCAAGATACAGGGGCATTTACAGCGCGGCGATATTTACGAGACCAACTTTTGTCAGGAGTTCTTTGCAACTGCTGCAGCGCTGGATCCCTGGCAACTATACCAGCAGTTAAACAGGGTAGCGGAAGCGCCGTTCAGCACTTTTGTGCGCTTTAATGAGCATTTTATTATTTCTTCCTCGCCGGAGCGTTATTTACAACGTAAAGGCACTGTGGTGATCTCACAGCCCATTAAAGGCACTGCTAAGCGAGGCAGTGACCCTAAAACAGACGAACTCCACAAGCAACGCCTGCAAGCAGATCCTAAAGAACGCAGTGAGAATATCATGATCACAGATCTGGTGCGCAACGACCTGTCGCAATTGGCTGTTCCTGGTAGCGTGCAGGTCACCGCACTCTGCGAGCTGCATTCGTTTAAGCAAGTGCATCAACTTATAAGTACAGTACAGGCGGAGGTCTTAGCAGAAACCGATTCTGTAGATATAATCAAGGCGACCTTTCCTATGGGGAGTATGACAGGAGCACCTAAAGTAGCGGCCATGCAGATCGCAGAAGAAGTAGAAGACTTTAAACGCGGTGTATACAGCGGTGCGATCGGCTATTTTACCCCAGAAGGTGATTTCGATTTCAATGTGGTTATCCGCAGTATTTTGTACAATGCTGCTCGAAATTATGTCAGCTTTCCCGTTGGTGGTGCCATCACCG
This sequence comes from Gilvibacter sp. SZ-19, assembly GCF_002163875.1. Lineage (GTDB taxonomy): Bacteria > Bacteroidota > Bacteroidia > Flavobacteriales > Flavobacteriaceae > Gilvibacter. The sequence continues at coordinate 2,639,139 of NZ_CP019333.1, forward strand.
CCGCTGCCAACGCTCAAGACGAATACGAAGAATGCCTCTTAAAGGCCAAAGCCATGCGGCAGGTGCTAGAAGGTATTTCTTAGAGAAGCCTTAACAGTTGTATTGATTGGCAAACCCTATCTTTGCGCATGCTCACTACCTTTTCAGCTCAGTTTGGTGAAACCCTCCCCGAAATCAAGGGAGCCAAGGTTCTTATTGCCTGTAGCGGGGGCTTGGACAGTAGCGTGCTCTTATATTTAATGGCACAACAAGATTGTGAGCTATTGGTAGCCCATTGCAATTTTAAATTGCGCGGCGCGGAGAGCGACCAAGATCAGGAGTTTGTTCGAGAGCTAGCTGCTAAGTATAAAGTCGGTTATTTTGAAAAATCCTTTGACACAAAGGCCTTACTAGAGCAAAGCGGGGAATCGCTTCAAATGATGGCCCGTAGGTTGAGATACGATTGGTTCGAGCAGTTGCTCCAAGAGCAGCAAGCGGACTATCTGATGACAGCCCATCATGCCGATGACAATCTGGAGACCTTCTTGATCAATATCAATAGAGCGAGCGGAATTAAAGGCCTTTGTGGGATCCCATCGCATAGCGATAAATTGTTAAGGCCGCTATTGAGTTTTGATCGAGACACCATCAGAGCCTATGCCAACAAGGAAGGGCTTGCTTGGCGAGAAGACAGTTCCAATGCCTCCGATGCCTATTTACGCAACGCTTTGCGTCATCATGTTATTCCTGCATTAAAAGAACAGCTTCCCGATATAGAAAACCAACTTTTACAGACACAAACTTATTTACAGCAAGATTTAAAGCTCTTGGTGAACTTTATCGAACAGCTAAAAGATAAAGTGTGGCAGCCTACTGTTTACGGCATGACAATAGACCTTGCTGCACTCAGTGAAATTGGAGCTGCAGATGCTCTGTTGTTTCATTTGCTGCGTGATTATGGGTTTACAGATTGGAAGGCCATAGGAGAGCTTAAACAAGCCCAAACGGGTAAAAAGGTTTATTCTGCAACGCATCAGCTATTAAAAGATAGAGAGCAGCTGCTTTTATTCAAAAAGGAGATCAGCACTCCAGATGCCTATTTCGAGTTTGAGGTCTTTAGCACCCAAGAGCTACCTGTAGCGCTTCAGTTTAAAAAGGTCAGCAGTTGGTCTAAGCTTGCAAACCACACTATAGTCGTAGATCAGGACCGTTTATCGAGCCCTTTGATTTTGCGAAAATGGCAGCCCGGAGATCGATTTTTTCCCTTGGGAATGCAAGGTTCTAAAAAATTGAGTGACTACTTTACAGACCAGAAGATTTCGGGACCAGAAAAAGAAAAAATATGGCTACTTTGCAGCGGTTCTGAAATCGTTTGGGTTGTTGGCTATCGGGCAGATGATCGATTCAAAGTAACCAAAAACACTAAAAATCTACTCCAAATTTCATGCGCAGCTTCAAGTCATTAATAACTTTACTGGTTTTATTTTTCGCCTTAACTGCTCAGGCTCAGGTCATTGATCCGATCAAGTGGGAGGTAAGTATCAGCGAGCAGCGCGGTGATACCTTAAAGCTTAGCCTAAATGCTGAGATCATAGAAGATTGGTATACCTATGCTTATTATATGGACGAAGGAGGGCCTATTCCCACCGAGATATCATATGAATTTACTGCAGGAGATTATACCATTCTAGACGATGTTGCAGAGAGTGAAGTGATCCGTAAGTTCGATGAGACCTTCGAAATGGAGATAGGTATTCACGAGCAAACCGCAACTTTTACACAGTCTGTTATTCAGCATAAGCAAGGAGCGCCACTAAACATTGTAGTAGACTATCAGTCTTGTAATGCGGAGCGCTGTATATTCGAAAATGCGGTGCTGGCTGTTCCTGTTCCTGGTGGCAGCTCTGTAATTGAAAACCCCGAAGCCACTGAAAAGGACAAGACCCTTAGTGAGGCCCTTAAACTCGATCTGGGAAATGGTCAGTACTTAGAGACAGATCAGGAAGAGAACTCCGGCTGGATGAACTTTTTCTTAGGATTTTTAGGCGGTCTCATCGCACTGCTTACACCCTGTGTTTTTCCTATGATCCCCCTCACGGTCTCCTTTTTCACCAAGGGCAGCGAGGATAAAAGGAAAGGTATTTTCAACGCCGTGCTCTACGGTTTGTTCATTGCGCTTATCTATGTGCTGCTAAGTGTTCCTTTTCACGTTCTGGATTCTATAAACGAAGAGATCCTAAACACCATCTCTACCAATGTAACGCTCAATGTGGTCTTCTTTGTGATCTTTTTGGTCTTTGCCTTTTCCTTGTTTGGATATTTCGAATTGACCCTGCCGAGCTCTTGGGGAACTAAAATGGATCAAAAAGCGACCTCATTAGGCGGCGTGCTGGGTATTTTCTTTATGGCGATAACCCTAGCCATTGTCTCCTTTTCTTGTACCGGACCTATTTTGGGTACGCTCTTGGGGAATTCACTTTCTTCTGATGGAGGCGCCTGGCAATTGACTTATGGTATAGCGGGCTTCGGATTGGCACTGGCCTTGCCATTCGCACTTTTTGCCATGTTCCCGAATTGGTTGAACTCCTTACCCAAAAGCGGCGGGTGGATGACCACAGTAAAAGTGGTTCTCGGATTTTTAGAACTCGGTTTTGCCTTTAAATTTTTAAGTAATGCCGATCTGGTCTCGCATTGGGGAATCCTTAAGCGAGAGATCTTTTTAGGCGTTTGGATACTCTTAAGCTTGGCCCTAGCGGCCTATCTCTTCGGATTCTTTAAGTTTCCTCATGAAGGTAAAAGCAAGCGCAAGGCGATCCCTGTATTGCTCGGGCTCCTGTTCGTGGCTTTTGCGGGCTATATGACCTTAGGCTTGACCAATCCGCCTAAATCCAACCTATCCTTATTGAGTGGTTTTGCACCACCGATGTTTTACAGTGTCTACGACAAAGATATTTCCGATATCCACGGAGAGCACACCTATACAGATTTTGAGCAAGGTGTGGCTGCAGCTCGCAGTTTGAACAAACCACTGATCATAGACTTTACCGGTTGGGCCTGTGTTAATTGCCGCAAGATGGAAGAACAGGTGTGGGTCGAGCCACAAGTCCGAGCATTATTACACGAAGAATATGTGCTTGTTTCTCTTTATGTGGACGATAGAGCGCCCTTAGATGCCTCAGAGCAATTCAATTTTTTACGTCAGGACGGTAGTTTAAAATCAATTCGCAACGTGGGTAATAAATGGGCAACCTTCCAAACGGTGAACTTTAAGAACAACTCTCAGCCATATTATGTTCTTATGGATGCAGACCTAAATCTGCTCAACAGGCCGGTAGGATATACTCCGGACGCGGACGAATTTGCCTCTTGGCTGCAAACCGGGCTGGATAACTTCAATGCTACGAAAGCACCAAAGCCGATCATCGGGAATTAAAAAAGCACTCTGAACCGAAGTACGAGAGTGCTTAGACAAACCTAACTTAGCAAAGACTGAAGCTCTTGAGCTTCAGTTACGTACCTGTGTCTATTAATAAAAATTCATCCCCACAAAAAATTATTAATTGTAACGACAAAAGCACGTTTTCTTAGTTGGTTAAAAATAATATGGGATGGACGCATATCCTATACGTACTTCCACGTATTTTTTCACCTCCATTAATATAAGCATTTCCGCCAATTTTTTGGTATTTTCACGTCATATGAAGCGCTTCTTGCTATTCACGGGATTCTTCTGCTTGCTCCAATGCATGGTCTATGCACAGGAACTCCCTCCCATAAAGGCATATACTTCAAAGAACTATCAGGCTGGAAATCAGAATTGGGGCATAAGCCAAGATTCCAACAAGAATATGTTCTTTGCCAACAATGAGGGCTTGCTTCATTTTGACGGCAACAACTGGAAGCTTTACAATTCACCCAATAAGACGATAATGCGTTCGGTACTGGCTGTAGGTGAACGTATCTATACCGGTTGTTATATGGAGTTTGGATTTTGGGAAAAGAATCCTGCTGGGGCCTACCAATACACTTCTTTGAGTCAGGACATAGCTGGGCGTTTAGTAGAAGACGAACAATTCTGGAGTATTCAGCAGGTGGACGACCTGGTCCTGTTTCAATCCTTAGATAGAATTTATATCTACGATACGGTCAATACCACTATAGAGACAGTTCCAACTCCTGGAATCTTTAAGATGTTCAGACAAGGGAACACTTTTTATTTCCAAGACAATGATTTGACCTTTTACCGTATTGATGAGCAATTAGCACAGCGCACGGGAGATCTATCAGATTTTAATAGCGATCGGGTAGTGGCGCTATTTCCGACAAGTACAGGCACCTTATTGCTCAGTCAGACCTCTGGGTTTTACAGGTTAACCCCTAACGGCTATGAGCCTTGGCAAACGGCCTTAGACGACATGGCCACCGATTTGAGAGTCTACGCAGCAATTCAACTAGAGAATGGAAATTTTGCTGTGGGTACTGTGGCTTATGGCCTAATGATCTTAAACAGCGAAGGGCAATTGATCGCTCAATTTAATCAGCGCAATGGCCTGTCAAATAACACCGTACTGGCACTTTATGAAGATGCCGATAACAACTTATGGGCGGGCTTGGACAATGGAATAGATGTATTAAATCTCAATGCTCCATTAAAGATCTATACAGATGTAAATGGAACCATTGGCAGTGTTTACACGGCAGTTGAACATCAGGGAATGATGTATTTGGGTACTAACCAGGGGCTGTTCTATCGCGATCTTAATGGTTCGGCGGAGTTTAAACGCATCGATGGCACTAATGGCCAGGTTTGGGAGTTAAAACTAATCGATGGCAATTTGTTCTGCGCTCATAACGATGGCACCATGATAGTCAAGGGCAGTACAGCTACGCTTTTATCTGACCACTCTGGTAGCTGGACCTTTTTGGCTGTTCGAGACGATCCAGATCGTATTCTGGTCGGTAATTATCAAGGAATAAGCCTTTTAAAGCGCAATAAAGGCAACTGGGAGTTCGATGGCGCAATAGAAGATTTTCAATACTCCTCTCGATTTTTGTATTACGATGCCGATGGCACAGTATGGATGAATCATGAGTACAAAGGGGTTTTTCAACTGGAACTAGATCTGGAAAACAAACGACTACTCAATATTAGTCGAGAGGATGATTTACCACTTGGAAAGAATTCAGGCTTGGTACGTTATAAAGACCGTTTGGTCTACGCTGCAGAATCCGGAGTATTTGTAAAAGAACCAGGCCAAGAATTTAAATTAGACAGTCTGTTATCTGCCGCATATCAGAAAGACGATCAATACGTAACGGGCCAATTGGATGTAGACGAGCAACAGAACCTTTGGTTATTTGGAGCTAATCAGATCAAGATCTACGGCCCCAGTTCATTCGGGCGTTCCATAGTCATGAAGAACATTGCCTTGTCAGAAGACATAAGAAATCAAGTGATAGGATATGAAGAGGTAGGTATTACAGCAGACGGACACTATATACTCGGTACAACCACCGGATACCTTATGCTAGATGTAGAAGGCTTCTCGCCCAAAGTGAATGTGGTACATATTGGTGCGGGTAATATGACCAGTGAACGCGGCGAGGAAAGAGCCATCACACAGTCCGAAGAGGAGTTCAGTTCAAACTTCAACAGTTTACATTTAGCACTCCATACGCCGAATTACGATACCTATCTCAGTAAGGAATTCCGCTATCGCTTAATCGATTTTAGGAAACAATGGAGCCCTTGGAGCAAGGACAATACGGTGATCTTTGAGAATTTGCCTCCAGGAACCTATACTTTAGAAGCTCAGTCTCGTGTAGGGTTAAACCCATCTTCCAATACGGCCACTTGGGAATTTACCATTGCAAAACCTTGGTACGCTTCCAATTGGGCAGTTGGCTGCTATGTCGTATTAGGCTTGCTGAGCATGCTTTTTATAAATGAAGTTTACAGACGCCGCTATAAAAAACAACGCAAGAAAATAGAGGAGGACAATCAGCGGAAGCTAGAAATGGAGCGCCTAAAGAATGAAAAACAGAGCATCGCTCTGCGCAATGCGAATTTGGAGCGCGATATGGCGAGCAAGAACCAAGAGTTAGCCATTGCAACTATGGGTATGGCACGTAAGAATGAGGCTTTACAGGGAATCAAGAAAGATCTCGACAAAATAGACGAGAAAGATGCCAGACAAGCCCTTAAGCATGTTCGCTCAATAATAGAGAACAATCTAAACGACAGTAGCGATTGGGAACTATTGCAAAAGGCCTTCAATAACGTGGATAAGGATTTCATCAAGGAGCTTAAGACCAAGTATCCTAAACTTACCCCAAACGACCTAAAACTATGTACCTATTTGCGTTTAAATCTCAGTTCTAAGGAGATCGCACCTCTTTTAAATATCTCGGTCCGTTCTGTAGAGATTAGTAGGTATCGCTTGCGCAAGAAAATGGGATTGCCCACAGAGATAAATCTGGTCGATCACATACTTTCCATATGATGTTGTGGTATTAGATTGTTAATTTTCACTCAACATTACCTATACAATATTGATCCAAACCTGTTCTATTTTATCCAAAATGACTCAACATTGATATTGTTAAGTGTCTGTAAAATAGATGTTTAGATTTTTAAAATTATCAAATCAACAATTTAAATGTTAAAATTTTAGGATGTAGATATTTTGTAGGGGTGTAAATTGTCAAATCGTAAATGTAGTGGTGTAATTTAGTAGATGTAATATTAAAGTATCTCTATGAAACTGCTCTTCACTGCAATTTTCGGCTTTTTTATCTTGTCTGTCTCCGCGCAGCAACTCAACATCACCGGAACCGTTTACGACAATCAGAACATTCCTTTAGGGGGTGTTAATGTTGTAGTTCAAAATACCAACCTTGGAGCTATATCTGACTTCGATGGAAATTTCGAAATCCAGAACGTTCCAGCTGGTGCTACCTTAGAATTTACCTATATAGGGTTTAAAACCGTAACTCAGGTTGTCAATTCCAGTGGAGCCCTTACTATAATAATGGAAGAAGATGCGCAAGCCTTAGATCAAGTAGTGGTTGTGGGTTATGGTGCACAAAAACGAAAAGAGATCACCGGGGCTGTTACTGTTCTATCCGCAGAGACCATAGAAGAGCTAAAACCAACACGTGTGGAGCAAGCACTTCAAGGTCAAGTGGCGGGGGTTCAAGTTACCTCTGGTTCCGGGGCACCAGGTGCCGGACTTAATATTACTATACGTGGTGTTTCCACAAACGGGGATTCTCGTCCCTTAATATTAGTAGACGGTAACGTTATTGAAGACTTAAGTACTATTAGCCCTACCGATATTGAATCCATCAACGTATTGAAAGATGCCACGGCAGGTATCTACGGTGTGCGGGCTGCAAATGGTGTTATCCTTATTACCACCAAATCAGGTCGTAAAAATGCACCGCTATCTTTAAGTCTAAACACTTTTACCGGATTTCAGCAGACCAGCAGAAAGATCCCTGCGCTCAACGCTACAGAGTATGCTTTATTGGTCAATGAGGCTAGAACCAATGGTGGGCAAGCGCCTTTGTTCAATGATGTATCTGGTTTAGGACAAGGAACAGACTGGCAAGACGAGGTGTTTAAAACCGCCGCTCGTTCCTTTATAGAGCTCACCGGAGATGGTGGAGGTGACAAATCCCGCTATTCCTTCAGTTTGGCCTACACCAACCAAGACGGTATCGTAGGTGGGGGAGATAAGTCTAACTTCGAAAGAACCACTGGACGTCTTAACTACCAATACGATATACTAGATAACCTAAAGTTCACTACCGCAGCCATTTACACCTATACCGACAGTCGTGGGATCTTAGAGAACGCTATTGGATCGGTACTTTACAACGCACTTAACAATGCGCCGACCTTCGCTATTCGCGATGCCAACGGCGATTTTACATTGGCAGAAGGACTCGGGAACGAGGTGATCAATCCCTTGGCTCAATTAGAGAATACCTACAACAGAACCAAAGTGAATAAGATTGGTGGTAGTGCGACGCTTAGATATGAATTCTTGGATGATTTTGCTGCGGAGGCCCGTTTTCAAGGAAACTACTCCGAAGTTGACGGATGGTTCTTTCAGCCAGAGGTTTTCTACGGATCTGGGAAGGTCTTTAACATAGCTCGTAATGCTGTAGGAGAGTCCTTAAATACCTTTAAAGATTACACCTTCGATGCCTTTGTAAATTACAACAAATCCATTGGAGACGATCACAATATCAAAGCCACCATTGGTACTTCGGTATTCCAAACGGTAGGTGAATTCACCGGTTCAACAGGTTTTGACATTCCAGACAACGATGTGGCCAACGCTTCTATTGCCAACGCTACAGACGTTATCGATAATTTCTTGAACGTACCCAACACTTTCGATGCCCGCTTGCTTTCGTATTTCGCACGTGTTCAGTACGACTATAAAGGAAAGTATTTGTTCTCGGGAGTTGTTAGACGTGACGGTTCTACCAAGTTTGGTCCTAGAAACAAATTCGGGATATTCCCATCATTCTCAGCGGGTTGGATCATGAGCGATGAGGCCTTTCTGGCAGATGTGTCATGGTTAGATTTCTTAAAGCTTAGAGCTTCTTACGGAATACTCGGAAACGACCGTATTCCAGATTTCCAATTCGTTTCTCTGCTAGGAGGCGAAGGAGAATACGTGATAGATGGCAACTTAGAGCAGCGTCCTACGCTAGGGGTTATTGCAAACCCAGAGATCCAGTGGGAGCAGCAAGAGTCTTTCAACATCGGATTCGACTCGCGCTTCTTTAACAGCCGCTTGAATGTGACCGTTGATTACTTTAACAGACAGACCAACGACCTATTGGTATCTGCACCGATCTCTGGTATCCTTGGAGCCAGTGCTCCAGGATCTTTACCACCTATTGTTAACGCAGGTACAGTAGAGAACCAAGGAGTTGAATTTGCAGTGTCTTGGCGCGGAACTATCAACGAAGATTTCAGATACAGTATTAGTGGTAACATGACTGCCTTGCGCAATGAAGTGTTGTTCGTTAATAGTGACAATTCATTCTTGCCTGGAGGTTCCTTTGGGATCGGACAAGATTTCCCTGCCCGTATGGAGGCTGGTTTCCCTATTGGATATTTCTACGGATTGCAAACCGACGGGATCTTCCAGAATCAGGCAGAGATCGACGCACACGCTATTCAAGACGGCGCATTGCCTGGAGATCTTCGCTTTGTTGACGTAAATGGCGACGGTGTAATTGACAGCAACGACCGCACCAATATCGGAGACCCAATTCCAGACCTTACATTTGGTCTTAATTTCTCTTTTGAGTGGAAGAACTTCGATTTCTTGGCCTATGCCTTCGGATCTGTCGGAAACGACATTGTTCGCAACTACGAACGCAATCAGCAGTTGACCAACCGAACTGTATATTATCTAGATCGCTGGACTGGCCCAGGGAGTTCAAACTCTTTCCCTCGTGTGACCACGGCAGCTACTTCAAACACATTATTCTCTGATTTCTACGTCGAAGACGGTAGTTTCTTAAGAATGCAGAATCTCCAATTGGGGTATTCCTTTGGAGAGGGAATGCGTGAGAAATTCAAACTCAGTAAGTTCAGAGTATACGTATCTATTGACAACCTATTCACCCTAACCGAATATCAAGGGTATGACCCGACAGCTTCTGGCGGAGCGCCAATTGGAGCGGGAATTGACCAAGGATTCTATCCTACACCAAGAACCTTTTTGTTAGGCCTAAACATCAAATATTAAACCCATGAAAGTGTCCATTTTTCTAAAACCTGTCTTAGCTTTTTGCCTGCTTGTAGGCTTTGCCTGGAGTTGTAGCGACGATTTTGTAGACGTTGACGCTCCTGTGGCTAATTCAGAAGACTATTTCAACAACGAAGAGGAGTATCAATCTGCCTTGATAGCGGCTTACGATCTACTCCAGAGTAGCTATATCAATGTGATGTTAGGGGAGATAGCCTCTAACAACACTTTGGCTGGAGGTGAAAGTGCGATCGACGTTCCTGGAATTCAGGAAATAGACGATATGCGTCATACGCCTATCAACCAACAGCTGCGTGACATCTGGACTTGGATGTACGGTGGAATCAACCGTGCGAACTTTATCATGGAGTTTAAAGACAAGACCGATTTCCCAGGGAAAGCCAATGTGCTTGGACAAACCACATTCCTTAGAGCTTATTATTATTTCGAATTGGTAAAATTCTTTGGCGATGTACCGCTAGCAGTCGACAAACGCATTCTTTTTGGAGAGGAGACCAGTATCGACAGAACTCCAGCGGCAGAGGTCTATGCTCAGATCGAGGCCGATCTACAGTTTGCCATAGATAATTTGCCAGCGGTGCAACCCGAGACCGGGCGCGTGACCAAAGGTGCTGCTCAAGCCCTATTGGGTAAAGTTTACTTGTATCAGAATAAATTCGGCGATGCTGCCACTGTTCTAGATCAAGTGATCAACTCTGGTAACTATTCTTTAGTAGAGAACTTTGCAGACATTTGGGAATTGGAAGGAGAGAACGGCCCAGAATCTGTTTTCGAAGTACAGTATACAGATGTACAAGGTGCGAGTTTCAACTGTTTGCAGTGTAGCGAAGGAAACGTTGCGGTTGGTTTTAACGGGATCCGCAATTTTAGCGGCCCTTTATACGATTCAGGTTTTAGCTTCAATGTACCGACTCAAGAGACCTATGACGCTTATGAAGATGGCGATACGCGCAGAGATGCCGGTATTTTAAATATCGAGCTGTTTGCTGCAGAAAATGCCGATTACAACGGCGGAGCAGGTGTGTCTTGGGTAGAAGGTTTTGAGCACACAGGCTTTTACAACAGAAAATACATTGCGCGTCAAGGAGATCTTAACATTGGAGATCAAAACCTGACCAATCCAAACAACTACAGAGCTATCCGTTATGCAGACGTATTACTAATGGCTGCGGAGGCGCACAATCGCGGCGGAGGCTCTGATGTAACTGCACAGCAGTATCTGAATCAGGTTCGCGAAAGAGCTGGCTTAGCTCCGATCACTGCAACAGGAGCTGCATTGACAGAGGCTATTTACCTAGACAGAAGATTAGAGCTTGTTGGCGAGGGACACCATTTCTTTGATTTGGTAAGAACTGGCCGTGCAGCTACCGATATAGACGGTTTCCAAACCGGCAAACACGAATTATTTCCAATCCCAGAAATTGAGATTCAATTAGCGGGTAACCGTTGGGAACAAAACCCCGGATATTAATATGAAGCATTTAGTGAGAACCATACGACCATTTGCGGCAGTTGCCTTTGTCTTTCTGCTTGTTTTTAGCGCCTGTAAGGACGACGACCGCGATCTTGACTTTTTAGATCAGATAACCGTACCTCAGGACTTGCGACTCGGGGTGCTTCTGGCCCAAGACAATTCCGGAACCGTGACCTTTACGCCAACAGCCCAAGGTGCTTCGACCTTTGTTATCGACTATGGCGATGGTGGAGGGTCGAGTGACGAATTGACTCCGGGGCAACAAGACAGCCATGTCTATGCAGAGGGAACCTACACTGCTACGCTTACGGCCTTTAATCTGGAAGGAGAGAGCACAACCTTGGAACAAGAGGTAGTTGTCTCTTTTCGAGCTCCTGAGAATTTAGTGGTCAATGTGGTACAAACCAGTGATGCGTTTACTATAGAGGTTTCTGCCTCGGCTGACTTTGCTGCGAGCTTCGAAGTATTCTTCGGAGAAGTAGCAGACGAAGAAGCTACTCCTTTCGGAATAGGAGAGACAGTGCCTTATACCTATGCCGAGGTTGGTTTTTACGATGTTCGCGTTGTGGCATTGAGTGGTGGAGCCGCTACTGCCGAAGAGACTGTGACCATAGAGATCAGAAACCCGATAGTATTGCCTATTGATTTTGAATCTAGCACCATCAATTATGCATTTGTAGATTTTGGCGGAGCTCAAAGCCAGGTTATTGACAATCCGGATCCTTCTGGTATAAACACGAGTACAAAGGTTGCTGAGTTCTTTAAAGAACCAGGAGCTGAGATCTTTGCGGGAACCATACTGCAATTAGGAGATCCAATAGATTTTAGCGAATTCCAAAGCTTTACGGTAGACGTATGGTCTCCACTGGCAGGAGCCGTTGTTAAATTGAAATTAGAGAATGCAGACGATCCGGCAATAGCCACAGAGATCGATGCCGTGACCTCTGTTACCAATGAGTGGGAGCAGCTAGGTTTTGATTTCTCAGGTGCAGACCTTACCCAAGAATATTCTAAAGTGGTTATCTTCTTTGACTTTGGCAATGCAGGAGCAGGAGACACTTTCTATTATGACAATATAGAACAGGCCAACGTGACCACCGGTCCTATAGTTACACTTCCTGTAGATTTTGAAGACGATACTTTGGATTACGGTATCTTCGGATTCGAAGGAGCAGATTCTGCTCGTGAGGCGAACCCAGTGCCAGGTGGTATCAATACCAGTGCCAATGTGGTTCGCACTACCAAAGAGGTAGGGGCACAATTCTTTGCAGGGACCATTGTACAACTGGGAGAGCCCATTGACTTTAGCGAGTCGTCTTCCATCCGAATGAAAACCTATTCTCCTAAAGCTGGAATTCCAGTGCGTATGAAACTGGAGAATTCTGCCGATCCGGGCGAATTTGTTGAGCTAGATGCCAATACCACCGTGATCAATACTTGGGAGACTCTAGTTTACGACTTCACAGGGGCATCAGGAACTTACGACAGAGTAATCGTATTCTTTGAGTTCATTGTGGACTTACCTGGAGATGGTTCTACCTATTATTTCGATGATATTGAACTAGACACACCAGCTGGGGTAGAATTACCAGTGGACTTTGAAGATCCCGATCTGACCTATACGGTCTTCGGATTCGAAGGTGCCGACTCTGCAGTAGAGGCCAATGCCGTACCCGGTGGTATAAACACCAGTGCAACAGTGGTGCGAACTACTAAAACGGTAGGAGCACAGTTCTTTGCAGGTACCATAGTAGAACTAGACAGTCCAGTAGACTTCTCTGCAACCCAGATGATCTCTGTGAATACTTATTCTCCTAAAGCTGGGATTCCAGTACGTTTAAAACTGGAGAATTCGGCAGATCCGGGCGAATTTGTAGAGCTCGATGTCAACACCAATGTTATAGATACTTGGGAGACCTTGACTTGGGACTTTTCCGGCTCAAGTCCAACAGGAACTTACGACAGGGTGATCATTTTCTTTGAGTTCGTTGTAGACCTCCCTGGAGATGGATCGACCTATTATTTTGACGACATTCAACTTGCTTTTTAAAAAATAGACTATGAAACGTATTTATCAATTATTTTTCATCATCACAGTGATTCTAGGTGTCCAGGGATGTCAAGAAGACGATAAGGTCTTCGGCGATGTCACTGCACCGACTAATTTGCAAGTTGAACTCACAGTGGCCAGTGACCAATCAGGCGTAGTTAGTGTTTTACCATCGGCAGACAATGCCATTAATTTTCATGTCTTTTTTGAGCCTGATGCTGACCCTGTGGTAGTTAGTAATGGACAGGAAGCCACCTTCCGCTATATCGAAGTTGGCCAGTACACGCGAGATATCGTTGTAGTGGCCTTTGGTAGAGGAGGGGCTTCCAGCTCATTGCAGTTAACAGCAGAACTCGATGTTATCTTGGTTTTGGATCCTGATGTACAATTTGCCTTAGCCGGAGACGGCAGCAAAACTTGGGTTTGGGATTCAGCAAATGGAGGACACTTTGGAGTAGGTGCTCCAGATGTTGATTTTGCCAACTTCTTTAGTGCTGCTCCGAATCAATTAGATCCTTGTCTTTATGACGATACTATCACTTTTAGTTTCGACGGAGCTGGAGGTTTCTTCTATACCTTAGATCCGGGTGCGGAGACCTTTATTAACTGGACAGAAATCAAGCGTTTCTTTCCGGAGGCTAATCCAGGTCAGTTTGTAGACGAATGTAGAGATATCTCTGATCAGATAGAACTGAGTACTAATTTCTCGTTGATCGAATCAGACGGAACAACAACGCTCACTGTTCCAGGTAGTACTCTTTCATATTATGCTGGAATTACAGAATATGAGATCGTAGAGCTTACCGAGAACAAACTGGTTGTACGTGGAATTCAGAATCCATTTGATCCACCAGGAGATCCACTAGCTTGGTACCACACCTTTGTCCCAGAAAGTGGAGGAGGAGATCCAGGTTGTGCTGGCGGTTCTACAGGAGCCACCGGAAGTGGAAACAACGATGTGTTAGTGTGGGCCGATGAGTTCGATACTCCAGGAGCGCCTTGTGAGGCCAACTGGACCTTTGAGATAGGAGATGGTTGTCCAGACCTATGTGGTTGGGGTAATGGCGAGGCGCAGTACTATACCGATCGTCCAGAGAATGCCATTGTAGAAGACGGAGTATTGAAGATCACTGCAAGAGCCGAGGCTTTTGAAGGATCAAACTATACCTCAGCTCGTATGATCACCAAAGATAAATTCGAGTTCCAATACGGACGTGTGGAAATGCGTGCCAAGCTGCCTACGGGTGCCGGAACTTGGCCAGCATTCTGGATGCTAGGAGCCGATATAGATACCAACCCTTGGCCAGGAGCAGGAGAAATGGACATTATGGAGCACGTTGGCAACAGCCAAGACGTGATCTTTAATTCCCTGCACTTCCCTGGGAATTCTGGAGGAGATGCTATCACAGTAGATACTCCATTACCTGGAGCGTCAGATGACTTCAATATCTACGCCTTAGAATGGACAGAAGATCAGATAACCTTTTATGTCAATGATACTGTTGGATTGAGCTTCCCGAATTCTGAGTCGGTTCCTTTCCAAAAGGACTTTTTCCTTTTGGTCAATGTGGCCATGGGAGGAACCTTTGGCGGTGCTATAGATCCTGCCTTTACGGAATCTACATTTGAAATCGATTACATAAGAGTATACCAATAGATGAAAAAAGCAGCATTTTTCGGGATATTTATTTTGGCTTTGACCTTTGTGGCCTGTAATTCAGGAACGGGGTCATCTAAAGTCAGTTCAGACAGTTCGAGTCCGTTTGCCGCCGAAGTTGATTCTTTACTGAGTATCATGACCTTAGAAGAGAAGATCGGCCAAATGAATCAGTACAATGGTTTCTGGAACGTAACAGGACCAGTACCAGCGGGTGATGAGGCTGCAAACAAAAAATACGATCACCTCAAGAAAGGTTGGGTCGGCTCTATGTTGAATGTTCGTGGGGTTGAAAATGTACGCGCAGTACAGAAGATAGCTGTAGAAGAGACCCGCTTGGGAATACCGCTTATCATTGGTTTTGACGCCATCCACGGGTATAAAACCCTAAGCCCGATACCGCTAGCGGAAGCTGCAAGTTGGGATATGGAAGCCATTAAAAGATCCGCAGAAGTATCTGCAGCAGAGTCAGCCGCTTCTGGAATCAATTGGACCTTTGCTCCTATGGTCGACATAGGACGAGACCCACGTTGGGGTCGAGTTATGGAAGGAGCAGGAGAAGATCCATACCTCGGAAGCAAGATAGCCATGGCTCGTGTTAAAGGATTCCAGGGCGACGATCTTTCAGATCCCTTTACCATTGCGGCTTGCACCAAGCACTTTGCGGGATATGGTTTTGCCGAAGGTGGTAAAGATTACAACACTGCCGATTTTGGCAGCAGTACGCTGTACAATATGGTTCTACCCCCTTTCAAGGCTACAGTAGATGCCGATGTAAAGACCTTTATGAATAGTTTTAATGTGCTTAACGGAATACCGGCAACTGGCGATGAGTTTCTTCAACGAGAGATATTAAAAGGCCAATGGAATTTCCAAGGTTTTGTGGTTTCTGATTGGGGATCTATCGGAGAAATGATTCCTCATGGCTATGCGGAAGACGGGAAACACGCTGCCGAGTTGGCTGCAAATGCCGGTTCAGACATGGATATGGAATCCTATTTATATGTGGAGCATTTAGCGGCCCTCGTACAAGAAGGAAAAGTAGACGAGGCCTATATCAACGATGCTGCAAGACGAATCTTAACGGTGAAATACGAATTGGGACTTTTTGAAAATCCTTATAAATACTGTGACGAGGCCCGAGAAAAAGCCACCATTGGTAAAGAAGCGCATCAAGAGGCAGTACTAGATATGGCTAAGAAGTCCATTGTACTGCTAAAGAATGAGAATAAATTACTCCCTTTGAAAAAGTCTGGGCAACGCATAGCCGTAATAGGTCAGTTTGCCAATGACAAAAACTCCCCACTGGGTAGTTGGAGAATTGCCGCCGATGACAATACTGCCGTTTCATTAATGGAAGGTATGGCGGCCTACCCAGACAACAGGCTTACCTACGCTTTAGGAGCGCAGGTATCCGTTGGACCTACCTCTTTTGTAATGGAGACCAAGATCAACGAAGATGATACCAGTGGTTTCGCAGAGGCAATACGCGTAGCTCGTTCCGCAGATGTGGTGGTCATGAATCTCGGAGAGGTAGGATGGCAAACTGGAGAAGGACGCAGTCGTGCGAATATAGATCTGCCAGGTGTTCAACAAGAGCTATTAGAGGCAGTTTATAAAGTTAATAAGAACATAGTACTGGTGTTGCAAAGCGGACGACCTTTGGCCTTGCCTTGGGCAGACGAAAACATTCCTGCTATTGTGCAAGCATGGCAGTTGGGAACTCAAAGTGGAAACGCAATTGCTCAAGTGCTTTACGGAGACTACAACCCAAGCGGGAAGATGCCAATGACCACGCCAAGAGACAAGGGGCAAATTCCTTTGTATTACAACCATAAGAGCACAGGTAGACCGACAATCCCAGCGCCAAATTTGGTTTTCTGGCAACACTATATGGACGAATCCAACGACCCTTTATATCCGTTCGGACACGGATTGAGCTATACAGAGTTCAAATATGACGGATTAGAGGTTAATGCCAATGGAGACGGCTCTTATAAGGTCAGCTTTACCCTTACCAACTCCGGAGCGGTTAAAGGCAAAGAGGTAGCTCAGCTATACATACAAGACGTAACTGCGTCTGTGACCCGACCTGTTCGTGAACTCAAAGGATTCGAATTGGTGGAATTAGAACCGGGAGCATCTAAAGAGATCACTTTCAACATAAGTGATGCCGAATTAGGTTTCTACAATAATGACGGCGAGTTCATAGTGGAAGACGGTCTTTTCAGAGTTTTCGTTGGAGGGAGCTCAGCAACCCAGTACAGTACAGAATTTGCCAGATAAGACATGTTAAGAACCATTTTGATCATATCGTCTTTTTTGCTTTTAGCTGGTTGTGGACACACTTCTAGCAAGCTCGTTTTCGAGGAGCATTTTGACGGGAATCAGCTTAATGAGGTCTATTGGAATTACGAACTCGGCGACGGTTGTCCTAATCTCTGCGGTTGGGGTAACAACGAGCGACAGATCTACAATAAAGCCAATGCTGTGGTAGATAACGGTCATTTGATCATCTCCGCCACTAAAAAAGGTGATGTATACAACAGCAGTCGTATCACCACCAAGGGCAAAATGGAGTTTCAATATGGCAGTATTGAGGTTCGAGCCAAATTACCTAAAGGAAAGGGGATCTGGCCAGCCATTTGGATGTTAGGCAACGATATTGATACCAACACTTGGCCGGCTTGTGGTGAGATCGATATTATGGAGTACGTTGGCAAGCAACCTGGGGTGATCTACAACTCCCTACATACGCCCGATAGTTATGGGGCAACGATCAACTCAAAACAAACACATATCGCTGATGTGGAAAACGACTTCCATGTGTACCGTACGGATTGGACGGCCGACAAGATCAGCTTTTATATAGACAATAAAGAAGTATACACTTTTAAGCCCAAGACAAAGAACGCCCAGACCTGGCCGTTTGATAAGCCATTCTATTTGATCATTAATATGGCGATTGGAGGACATTTTGGCGGCCCTGAGGTAGATGATAACATCTTTCCGCAGGACTTTATCGTGGACTACGTGAAGGTGTACAATTATTAAACGTGAAACTTGAATATTAATTTAAATTGAAAATGTGATGAGAAAAACTTACTTACTCTTAGCAATGATGCTAACCTTTGCCACCGGTATGGCACAGGTGACCATCGAAACTGATCCTTGTGCGGGCGCCGATGGAGACGCCTGGGGAGGATTCATGAACGTTTTTGAACTAGATGGTGTTACTTACGCTTTCGGTTCAGGATGGGGAGTAGCTGATCTAAAAACAACTGTAGACTGTGCAGGTGGTACGATCACGCTACAGCCTAACTTCAACACTTATGCGGACAACCCAGACGATCCGTTTTGGGTAGACCAAACTACTGGAGAAGGAAACAAACTAATGAAAGCTAGTACTATCTACGCAGACAACTCTGCAGTAGGACAAGAGATCACCTTTACTGGTGGTGTAGGAAGCTACACGCTAGATGGTGCTTATTCTGTAGTAGCTTTTGTACGTGTATTCAACGCAGATTTCTCTACACTTCGTGAAGTGACTACTCCTATCACTGGAACAGGAGTATTCTCTGTAACTATGACAGAGGTAGAAGGAACTGACGCTAACGTACAAGTTGGATTCGAAGTTGTTGGAGCTAACGCTAACCCAGCTGACGAAGCTGCTCTAGGTAGCGTAGTTGTAGGACCAGTTGCTCTTAACGTGAACGATGCTGAGATCATCGGCTTGTCTGCTTATCCAAACCCAGCTAACGATGTTCTTAACGTACAGACTAGAACCGAGCAAACAGGAATCGCTATTTACAATGTTCTTGGACAACAAGTTTTGACTCAGAAACTTACAGGAACAAACTCTGCTATCAATGTAGCTGGTCTTAAGACCGGAGTTTACTTTGCTACAGTGACTACTGACGCAGGTCAGCAGCAGATCAAGATCGTAAAGCGATAGTCTAAAAAGACGGCAAACCTAAAGAACAATACGTTCTTCATTTTTATTATTAACTTGCCCAGACTGTCCGTTTGGGCAAGTTTTTATCAACCAACATCAAACAACTATGCTAGCAATTTTATCCTTCGTAGGCTTTACCGCAATGGTGGGTGTGATCTCTTATTTAGCAACCCGAAAAACAGACGAAAATACCAGTGACGGTTATTTTCTCGGTGGCCGAAGTCTTACGGCTGGTGTCATTGCCGGCTCGCTCTTATTGACCAACCTTTCCACAGAACAGATCGTGGGTCTTAACGGATCTGCTTACGATCAAGGTATCTTGGTAATGGCTTGGGAAACCCTTGCAGCGATTGCTATAGTTGTAACTGCTTTATTTCTATTACCACGCTATTTAAAAGGCGGACTCACAACGGTACCTACATTTTTGGCCAACCGTTTTGATGTCACCACAAAGACATTGACATCCGGTTTGTTCTTAACAGGTTATGTAGTTGTACTGTTACCTGTTATTCTTTACTCCGGATCCTTGGCGATCTCCAATATGTTTGGGATCCCAGAATTATTAGGCGTTTCAGATACCGCAGCACTGTGGATCTGTGTTTGGGGAATTGGTATTATCGGTTCCATTTATGCCGTATTTGGAGGGCTGAAGGCAGTAGCCGTTTCTGACACTATCAATGCCATTGGCTTACTCATAGGAGGATTGCTTATTCCTATCTTCGGACTGATGGCCATAGGTGATGGCAGCATCATGGAGGGCTGGACTACCCTTACTGAGGCGAACCCGGAGAAATTTGAAGCTATGGGGAGCAATACCAGTGCGATCCCATTCTCTACGATATTTACAGGAATGATGCTGGTTCAACTTTTCTACTGGGGAACCAACCAACAGATCATTCAGCGTGCCTTGGCAGCTAAAAACCTTAAAGAAGGCCAGAAAGGATTGATCCTGGCTTCTTTTATTAAAATATTAGGCCCTGTGATCGTGGTATTGCCCGGTATTATCACCTTCCATTATTTCCAAGGCGGATTGGAGCAGGCCGATGCGGCTTATCCACGTTTGGTTAATGCCGTATTGCCTTCTGCATGGCTCGGTTTCTTTGCAGCCGTGCTCTTTGGTGCGATCTTGAGTTCGTTCAATTCTGTACTTAACAGTTCGGTGACCCTTTTCGGGATAGACATCTACAAGCAACATATAAACAAAGACGCCGACGAAAAGACCGTAGTTAAGAACGGAAAGACCTTTGGAGTAATACTTGCATTGGCTTCTATGTTCATTGCGCCACAATTGGCCAATGCTGGATCGCTGTTCGACTACTTACAAGAAGTAAACGGAATCTATTCGATTCCTATTCTAACCATCATTGTGATTGGTTATTTGACCAAGCGTGTACCGGCATTAGCGGCCAAGATAGGGTTGCTGTCAGGTTCTTTACTTTATATTTTGAGCCAGTTCATTATGCAACCTCATTTTGTCGGTAAGGCCTTAGAAGACGCAGCGGCAAGAGGGATCACTGACGCTGAACAGTTAGCGGCGATAGAAGCGGGAGCCTATCCTCACTTCTTACACGTAATGGCGATCTTATTTGTTTTAAATACTTTGATCATGCTTGCCATCGGAAAGTGGAAGCCGAGAGAAACGCCTTATGTTCAAAAGTATACCGAGCAGGTCGATATTGAACCGTGGAAACACGTTAAGCTCGCCGGCGCTATAGTGGTGATCATAGTGATCGGTACTTATGTGTATTTCCAATAACAAAAAAGGCGCTCAGTGAGCGCCTTCTTTTTAATATCAACTATAATAGCGACCCTTAACGGGCTAAAAATTCACTAATAGATGCTATTATTACTTCCTTAAAAGTAAAAGTAGCCTAAATATTGAGTCTGCAAAGCTTGTGCAGCTAAGAAAGACCCACGAAAACGTTTGCGTGTTGATAAGTTTGCGTATTTTAACACTTTCTAAAATTTTACGGACGAATACTACAGAATCGAGAATATTTCGGCCTTTGATTATCAATTGTTTAGCACTTTTTAGAATCCTACAATAGAGCCTATGCCAAAAATGACCTTAAAGAAGATCGCCTCAGAATTAGAGGTGTCTATCTCTACCGTATCAAAAGCATTAAAGGACAGCCACGAAATTGGGGAGGAAACCCGCAAGAAAATCCAGGCATTTGCCGCCTTGTACAATTACAAGCCCAATAATATAGCCTTGAGCCTAAAGAATCAACGGGCTCATACCATAGGGATCATTATTCCGGAGATCGTCCATCATTTTTTTACTACGGTAATTCAAGGCGTAGAGGAGGAGGCCAACAGTAGAGGTTATAATGTGGTAATTGGACTCTCTAACGAGTCATTTGCCAAAGAGGTGCACAACATGGATACCCTAGCCAACGGGAGTATAGATGGCTTTATCATCTCCGTAGCAAAAGAAACCCTGCTTAAAAAAGACTATCACCATTTGCGTGAGACCATAAACCAAGGAATGCCAATTGTGATAGTGGATAGGGATCTGCCAGATCTGGACACCGATAAAGTAGTGGTAGACGACGTGCGTGGCGCTCGAACAGCAGTGTCTTACTTGGTAGATCAGGGTTGTTCCAATATTGGTATCATTACCACCAACGATCATGTCAATGTAGGTAAGCTTAGGTATATGGGCTATCAGAAAGCCTTGAAAGATGCAGGCCAGGAAGAAATGTCGCAGCGGGTGTTAAAACTAGATGACGATATGGACACTATAGCGCAGAGTGATGCCTTAGATATGGCCATAGGCGCTTACTTAGATAAAAACCCTGACCTGGATGCTATTTTTGCAGTGAATGAGATCTTTGCAATTGCGGCCATGAATGCGGTTAAAAAAACTGGCAAACAAGTGCCACAAGACGTAAAAGTGGTTGGGTTTACAGATGGCTTGCTCTCTAAATACGCACAACCGCCATTGTCTACGGTAAGTCAACACGGTTATGATATGGGCAAACGCGCGGCACATTTACTGATAGACAGAATTGAGAACGACGACCCGGACGACGCTTATCAGACCTTAGTGATCCAGACCGAATTGATTCCCAGGGCCTCAACGGCCAAATAAGGCTTTGGTGTAAAAATTCCTTATATTTATACCGCATTTCTGCGGCTATTATTACTTCCCTTTTTTTGACGCAGATGAGCATAGTGCTTGTCGCTTAAATACATAAGCGATTTGCAGCTTTCAACATCTATTTAGTTGGAGGCACAGGTCGCGTTATAATTACGATGAAAATAGAAGGAATTATATTTGATCTGGATGGGGTAATTGTAGATACAGCCCATTTCCATTACCTAGCCTGGAAAAAAACTGCAGCCACCTTAGGCTTTGAATTAACACCAGAATTAAACGAACAGCTCAAAGGCGTTAGCCGTATTGATTCCCTGCAAAAGATATTAGATTGGGCAGGGATAGAGATCACAAAGGAGCGATTTGACTTTTTGACTTCGGACAAGAATGTCGACTACTTGGCACATGTAGCCACCATGAGTGCAGACGACGTACTGCCAGGGGTACGTGAGTTCATTGCCAAATTAAAGCGCGAAGGGTATCGCGTAGCCTTGGGTTCTGCCAGTAAGAATGCCAGACATATTTTAGAGCGCGTTGGCATGATCGATCAATTTGACGCCATAGTAGATGGTACTAACGTTTCCGCCGCCAAACCAGATCCTGAGGTCTTTTTACAGGGCGCAGAGCTTCTTGGACTACAACCACAACAATGTGTCGTCTTTGAAGATTCTAAGGCAGGAGTAACGGCTGCTAATAATGGTGGCATGGTCTCCGTAGGAATTGGAAAAAAAGAGCATCTGTCTCACGCCCATCATGTTTTTGAAAATTTTGAGCAAATACCAACCGATTTTATAAATCTATTAACCAGCGAAGAAGTAAAATGAACCAGCAATATATTGTAACACATCCGTGGTCTATCATAGAAGAAGGATTTGATCCGGAGCGCGTAAAATCATCTGAAAGCCTTTTTAGTCTCGGTAACGGAGCAATGGGCCAACGCGCCAATTTCGAAGAACAGTATTCAGGCCCTACCTTTCAAGGAAGCTATATTGCCGGAGTCTACTACCCGGACAAGACGCGAGTGGGTTGGTGGAAGAACGGTTATCCGGAATATTTTGCCAAAGTACTGAATGCGCCGAACTGGATAGGGGTAAATGTTAGTGTTGATGGAGAAGCGCTGGACTTGCATACTTGTAAAAGTGTAGCTGATTTTAAGCGCGAGTTGGACATGAAGACCGGCCTTTATACCCGTAGCTTTAAAGCAACGCTACAAAATGGCAAGGAGGTTGAGGTTTCCGTTTTGCGATTCCTTTCTTTAGATATGGACGAGCTAGGTGTTATTGATTATCGCGTTACGCCACTCAATGCAGACGCGCAGATCAGTTTTACGCCCTATATCGATGCTGGAATCACCAACGAAGACTCTAACTGGGACGATAAATTCTGGGATATCAAAGGTATAAGCGCTAACAAATCCGCAGCCTTTATACATTCGGCCACAGAGAAGACCGCCTTTCATGTGTGTACTTATATGGATTCTCAGGTTTTTCTAAACGACAAACCTGTTGCAGAAAGTCAGGTAGATCAAACAGCTATGACGGCCAGTGTTACTTATGAGGCCATGGTCGCTAAAGGAGACACCATCAATTTAGAAAAGTATGCCGGTTATACGGTATCTACCAACCACGCCATAGACGATTTGATCCCAGCAGCCAAAGCCGTATTGGCAAAAGGAATGGAAACCGGTGTTAAGGCCTTGGCCAACGCTCAGGCTGCTGCTTGGGAACAGATATGGGCCATGGCAGATATTAAAATTCAAGGCGATGATAAGGCGCAACAGGGAATCCGTTTTAATATCTTTCAACTCAACCAAACCTATTTGGGTAAAGACCCACGCTTGAATATTGGCCCCAAAGGCTTTACTGGCGAAAAATATGGTGGTAGTACCTATTGGGATACCGAAGCCTATTGCTTACCATTCTACATGGCCACCAAGAATCAGGAAGTGGCCAAAAACCTTCTGATATATAGATACAAACACCTGCAAAAGGCCATTGAGAATGCTCAGAAGCTTGGTTTTACCGATGGAGCGGCATTGTATCCTATGGTAACCATGAACGGAGAGGAGTGCCATAACGAGTGGGAGATCACCTTCGAGGAGATCCACCGAAATGGGGCTATTGCCTTTGCGATCTTCAACTATGCGCGTTATACAGGAGACACCTCTTACATCAATGAAATGGGAGCGGAGGTGCTTATCGGGATCGCTAGATTCTGGAAGCAGCGCGCTACCTTCTCCAAAGAGAAAGGGAAATATGTGATCTTAGGAGTTACTGGCCCGAACGAATATGAAAATAACGTCAACAACAACTGGTATACCAATTTTAGTGCGCAATGGTGTTTGAATTACGCCGCAGCGCAGATGAACCGCATTAAATCTGAAGCAGCTGCAGATTACGAGCGCATCACCAACAAAACGAATTTGACGGCCGCAGAGATAGAAGATTGGACCGCGGTTGCCGACGGACTTTATTTTCCATATTCCCAGGAGCACAATGTGTTCTTGCAGCAAGATGGCTTCTTAGACAAAGAGCTTATTGAGGTCAGCGATCTTGACCCGAAGCAGCGCCCGATAAATCAACATTGGTCTTGGGATCGCATTTTGCGTTCGCCCTACATCAAACAAGCGGATACCCTTCAGGGATTCTATTTCTTTGAAGATCAATTTACGGATGAGGAATTGGAAAGACATTTTGATTTCTACGAGCCTTTTACCGTGCACGAATCTTCTTTGTCGCCCTGTGTACACGCTATACAGGCTGCGAAATTAGGTCGAATGCAGCAAGCCTATACGTTTTATTTAAGAACCTCTCGTCTGGATTTGGACGATTACAACAAAGAAGTTGAAGAAGGTTGTCACATCACTTCCATGGCCGGTACTTGGATGAGTATTGTAGAGGGCTTTGCTGGTTTTAGAATTCGCGATGATAAACCGAGTTTAACTCCGAGAATACCTGAACAATGGGACAGCTATCGTTTCCGTGTGAATTTTAGAGGACAGATCCTTACGGTGACCATAGACGCTAATTCGTGCAGTTTAGAAGTTGACGGAGACAGTTCGCTAACGGTTAGCGTTAACGGCCAGGATGTTTCGGTTAGTCCTGGGGCTGCAACCACTGTAAATCTTTAAGCTTATGAGATTACGATCTGTATTTTATGTGCTGCTGATACTTGCCTTAACGGCATGCAAGCAGGAGGCCAAAGAAACGGTTGCTGAGGCTGAAACGCAAAGCGAGACAGCCAAAGCTTTCGATTGGAAGGCTGCCAATTTGTACTTTTTGTTGACCGATCGTTTCAACAATGGCGACACTACAAACGACGTTAATTTTGAGCGCAATAAAGAGACCGCTGTTCTGCGAGGTTTTGAAGGCGGAGACCTAAAAGGAATCACCCAGAAGATAGAGGAAGGTTATTTCTCGGACCTTGGTATCAATGCCATTTGGATGACTCCAATAGTAGAGCAGGTCCATGACGGTACGGACGAAGGCACTGGCTATACCTATGCCTATCACGGTTATTGGACAAAAGATTGGACGCAATTAGACCCGAATTTTGGAACCTTTGAAGATCTTGCAGCTTTAGTAGAGGCAGCTCACAGCGAAGGAATTCGCATTTTGCTAGATGCAGTGATCAACCATACAGGTCCTGTAACCGAGCAAGATGCGGTGTGGCCAGAGGATTGGGTGCGCACCGAGCCAACTTGTACCTACACCTCATACGAAACTACGGTGGAGTGTACCTTGGTTAAGAACTTACCGGATATTAAAACAGAAAGCAACCAGGATGTGGAATTACCGCCGGCCTTGGTTGCCAAATGGAAGGCAGAAGGCCGTTACGAGACAGAAATGGCAGAGCTGGATGCTTTCTTTGCAAGAACAGGCTACCCGAGAGCGCCGCGCTTTTATATCATGAAATGGCTCACTGATTATATCACCGACTTTGGAATTGACGGTTACCGTGTAGATACGGTAAGGCATACCGAAGCCTATGTATGGCAGGAGTTCAAAAAAGAGTGTGACTACGCTTTCAATGCCTGGAAAGAGGCCAACCCAGATAAGGTGTTGGATGACACGCCTTTCTACACCGTAGGCGAGGTCTATGGATATAGTATTAATGACGGCCTGATGACCAAGTTCGTCGATGTTGAAAAAGACTATTACAAGGATGCTTTTACAGCTATGATCAATTTTGATCTACGCTCTCAGGAGGCGGATGTAGATTACGAGGCGGTTTTCTCTCGGTATGATTCTATTTTGAATACGACCTTGGCAGATTACGGGACCTTGAGCTACTTGACCTCTCACGACGATGGTTACCCTTTTGATAAAGCTCGCGAGAACACCTACACGGCAGCAAACCTCTTGTTGCTAACTCCTGGAGGTTCTCAGATGTACTACGGAGATGAAGTAGGTCGTTCCTTGCTTATTGAAGGTACCAATGGCGATGCGACTTTACGTTCGGCCATGGATTGGGAAGCCTATGCCCAAGATGCCGAAGCACAACGTTTATTAACCCATTACCAAAAATTGGGTCAGTTTAAGAACAATCACTTGGCTGTAGGAATTGGTAGACACCAACAATTGGCTGCTGAGCCTTATACCTTTTCTCGTACTTATGCCGACGGAGAAGACACTGTGGTTGTGGCTTTAAATGCACCGAAAGGGGCAAAGATCATTGAGATAGGAATGGCCTTTGCGGAGGGAGCGACCCTGCGCGATGCATATTCCGACAAGACAGTAACTGTAAAAGATGGCCAAGTAAGCCTTACTTCTGATGCAACCCTTGTTTTATTGGAGGCTATCGATGAATAAAAAGCAAACATATCAGCTTATAGTTTTATTGCTAGTTGTGATAACACTTATGGCCTGTAAGCAAAATACCTCAAACCCAGAAGCTATGAACCAAACAGCTGAGGTGGCTACCTTGCCGCCATTGACCGATGAATTTTTAGAAACAGCTATTTTGTATGAGGCCAATATCAGGCAGTATTCTCCCGAAGGTAGTTTTGATGCCTTTACGGCAGATATTCCCAAGCTTAAGGCCTTAGGGGTAGATGTGATCTGGCTTATGCCGGTCTATCCGATATCTTCTACCAAGCGTAAGGCTTATGGCAATGTTATGGCAGACGATATAGAAGATCCGGAGGAGCGGAAGAAGTATTTAGGAAGCTATTATGCGATCTCTGATTACACCGCAATCAACCCGGAGTTTGGAACCTTAGAAGATTTTAGACGCTTGGTTAAAACGGCGCATGACAATGGGATCTACGTGATCTTGGATTGGGTGGCCAACCATACGGGTTGGGACCATCATTGGATCAAAGAGCATCCGGACTACTACACCAAGAACGAAGCTGGAGAGGTCTCTGAACCTCTTAAGGACGATGGTCGTACCCCTGAGGGTTGGACCGATGTGGCCGATCTGAACTTTGACAATCCGGAGCTAACTCCAGCCATGATCGCAGAGATGAAGTATTGGATCACCGAAGAGGATATTGATGGGTTCCGATGCGATGTGGCCGGTTTTGTGCCTACGGAATTCTGGCGAAAAGCCATTCCGGAGCTGCGTGCAGAAAAGAAGATCTTTATGTTGGCAGAGGCAGACAATCCGGAGCTATTGGAAGACGGCTTGTTCGATATGGCCTACGGCTGGGCGAACCATCACTTGATGAACGACATTGCCAAGGGTGAGCAACCCGCTGCACAGTGGTGGGCGCACTACAACGGACAAATGGAAAAATGGGCAGCTGGTGACTATGTGATGAATTTTGTTGAGAACCACGACGAGAACTCTTGGAATGGTACTTTCCTAGGAAGAACTGGAGCCAATTGGGAATCCTGTTTGGTGCTGAGCTATGCCTTACCCGGCATGCCACTTATTTATAGCGGCCTTGAATACGATCTGAACCACAGCTTGAAATTCTTTGAAAAGGACAGTATCCCGAAGACTAAAGGCAAGATCTGGCCTGTTTTAGAGAAACTGGCAGCGGTGAAAAAAGAGGTTCCGGCCTTGCACGGCGGAGTAAATGCGGCCAACTATGAGTGGATCCACACTTTTCACGATCCGGACCTGTTGGCTTTTAGACGATTTAAAGGCGACTCTGAAATTCTGTACCTGGCAAACTTCTCATCCGAAGTAAAGAATCTGCCGGTGAAAGCAATGGGTACTTTTAGCTTTTTTAAATCTGGAGAAAAGGTGCAGATCGATGGCGAAAAGAACTTTGAAATCGCCCCGAATTCCTATCTGTTTTTAGTTAAAAACTAAAGGGAAATCAGGCAATTAGGAGTTTTTTAGAAAAATTTATCAAACGAAAACGTTTTAGTTTAATCGGGCTATTGTGGAGTTGCACAGAATGCCCTAGTTTAGCATTAAATGAGTACAAAAATTACTAAGGTTGGAGTGCTTACTTCTGGGGGAGATGCCCCTGGAATGAACGCCGCTATTCGCGCAGTTGTTAGAGCTTGTGCATACAATGATCTTTCCTGTGTAGGGATCTTTAGAGGATATCAAGGCCTTATTGAAGGTGATTTTGAAGATCTGGACGCGCGTTCGGTGAAAAACATCATTAACCGTGGTGGAACTTTCTTAAAGTCCGCTCGCTCTAAGGAGTTTATGACTGTAGCAGGTCGTCAGAAAGCCTATGACCATCTTAAGAAGGCAGGAATCGATGCTTTAGTGGTCATTGGAGGAGACGGAACCTTTACCGGAGCATCCATTTTTAAAGGCGAACACGATTTCCCGATTGTAGGCTTACCCGGAACCATAGACAACGATATTAACGGAACCGATTATACCATCGGTTACGATACTGCGCTCAATACTGTAGTGGAGGCGATAGATAAGATCCGCGATACGGCCAATTCGCACAACCGCCTGTTCCTGGTGGAAGTTATGGGCCGCAACGCAGGAGACATAGCACTGAACGCCGGTATTGGAGCAGGAGCGGAGGAGATCCTTATTCCAGAAGAGAATATGGGGCGTACCAGACTTTTGGAGTCTTTGCGTCGCAGTAAGAAATCTGGAAAGACTTCCAGCATCATTGTAGTGGCAGAAGGCGATCAGATAGGGAAGAACATCTTTGATCTGGCTAAATACATAGAGGACAATATGAGCGCTTACGAGGTACGCGTAACTGTTTTAGGGCATATTCAGCGCGGTGGTGCACCGAGTTGTTATGACCGCGTATTGGCAAGCCGTTTAGGAGTTGGCGCCATAGATGCCTTGTTGGCAGGTCAACAGGATGTTATGGTTGGAATAGCAAACAGAAAAATAGTATATGTTCCCTTCGCGAGAGCGATCAGTGGGGAAAATGAAATAGATGTAGAACTAATTCGAGTAGCAGACATCACGTCTGTTTAATTCATATAATTATGACAAAAATTGGAATTAACGGCTTTGGCCGAATTGGAAGATTGGCTTTTAGAATTGCCTCTCAAAATCCTAATGTTGAGGTGGTTGCAGTAAACGATCTCTTAGATGTAGATCATTTGGCCTATATGTTGAAGTACGATTCAGTACATGGAAAATTTGCTGGTACTGTAGCCGTAGACGGCGGACACTTGAAAGTGAATGGAAACACAGTACGAGTAACTGCGGAGCGTGACCCTTCTCAATTGAAGTGGGACGAAGCTGGAGTTGATATCGTTATCGATTGTACTGGAATCTTCACTACCATGGACACTGCCAAGGCGCATTTAGATGCCGGAGCTAAGAAAGTAGTGATCTCTGCACCTTCTAAAGACGCACCGATGTTCGTAATGGGTGTGAACCACGACAAGGTGAAGCCAGAAGACAAGATCGTATCTAACGCCTCTTGTACTACCAACTGTTTGGCACCTATGGCCAAAGTGATCCACGATAACCTCGGTATTGTAGAAGGCCTTATGACCACTGTTCACGCTGCAACAGCGACCCAAATGACAGTAGACGGACCTTCTCGTAAGAACTATCGCTTAGGACGATCTGCCTTGAATAACATTATTCCTACTTCTACTGGAGCTGCCGTAGCAGTAACTAAAGTAATTCCAGAGTTGAAAGGAAAACTAACTGGTATGGCTTTCCGTGTTCCTACTGCGGATGTATCTGTGGTAGATCTAACAGTACGTACAGAGAAATCTGCAACTTATGAAGAAGTAAAAGCACTTTTCAAAGATGCAGCAGTCGGAGCATATGCCGGGGTGATCGACTTTGTAGACGAGCCTGTGGTTTCTCAGGATTTCGTATCCGATCCAAACACCTGTAATTTTGATGCAGATGCAGGAATTGCACTGAACGACAACTTCTTTAAATTGGTGGCTTGGTACGATAACGAATACGGATATTCGTCTAAATTGATCGACCTTGCGGCTCATATTGCCAGTATCTAAGATTTAATTATGATTTTAATTGCTGATGGAGGATCCACCAAGTGCGATTGGGTCCTCCTTGACGATTCCTGCGAAAAAGTACTCAAGACCCGTACCAAGGGCTTGAATCCGGCCGTAGTAGAACCCGACGAATTAGAAAGTCGCATCCGTGAGAACACCGAACTTGTTGGGCTTTTCAAAACGGTTAAAAAGGTAGACTTTTACGGCGCTGGCTGTGGAACACCGTCTCCAAGAGCATCGCTTTACGCTGTATTGCAAAACCTATTTATGGGAGCCAAGATCAGTGTACAAGAAGATGTAGCCGCTGCAGTTTACGCGGCTACAGACAAACCTGGTATTGTCTGTATTTTGGGAACAGGTTCTAACAGTTGTTACTTTGACGGTAAAGACATCCACATGGAAGTTGATTCCTTGGGTTATGCCCTAATGGACGAAGCCAGTGGAAATTATTTTGGAAAACGTCTTATCCGCGATTATTTCTACAAGAAAATGCCAGACAAACTGGCCAAAGAGTTTGAAAAGCGCTTTGATCTGAACACCGATGTGATCAAACTCAATGTCTATAAACGTCCGAATCCGAATACCTATCTGGCCTCCTTCGCAGAGTTTATCTTTACAAGCGAAGAGGTGAACGGTTATTTTTACAAACTCATCAGTGAGGGCATGTTCAAGTTTATAGAGAACAAGATACTCTGCTATAAAGAGGCGCAGCATGTCCCTATCCACTTTATAGGATCCATTGCGCATTTCTCCGAAGATATCATTAGAGATTGCATGAAACCTTACCACTTGGAGTTGGGAAATATTATCCGCAGACCTATAGACGGACTTATCGATTATTACAAGCGCAACGAGGGATGTAAATAAGGCTATGGTTTTACGTTAAACTAATTACGGATTTACCGTAATTGTTAAAATCAGCGCTTCAATTTGAGTATCTTCAGGGAGTGATTTAATAACCAAGCAACATTTCCTAACTATGAGTACTCCCAACGACACTATTTCGTTAAGTGATGCGACCAACTGGACAACCAATTGGCGCACTCAAAACCCCAATGCCGTTAAAGCTTTTTTGATTCCAAAAGATGACTTAACGGGTGTATTAGCCGAGAATCCTGATGCTGTCCGCGCCTATTTGGCAATAGACGATAATGGTCAGGAAAAATTAGTAATTGTAGGCTGTACACACCAAATAGATGGCACCTACAAGGACAAATTACCAGACCCAAGCGGTCGTGATAATGGCAATTATATTTTTGATTTTACCATGCCTTGTCCTCCGGTTTGTGACCCTTCGAGTCAATTGAACGGCTAATTACCTATGACACGGTTCTTTAAGAATTTATCGTATCTCGCTACGATCATTCTTATAATCAATGCCTTATTATTTCTTAAAAGCTTTGCGAAACAGAGCAAGGCTTTTAAGATTTTTACCCTTTATCTCATCGCCATGTCGTTGACCCAACTCGGCATGATCCTCTTTGTGATATTGGGTAAGCCGAATATATTTATCGCGAGTATATATACGGTGATCCAATTGGTGCTGTTGAGTCTTTTTTACGGAGAGCTTATAAGCAAAAAGATCATTTATATACTTTCTGGAGCGCTCCTGGCGTTCATGACGGTGCAATACATATTAGATCCGAGCTTATTTAGCAGGTATAATTCTATTGCGATCTCGCTAAGTCAGGCGTTAATAATCGGGTATTGTGTCGTATACTTTTATCGTTCAATCAGTGCTAAGACGCCCTTTATTATTGTAAATGTAGGGGTGTTTGTCTATTTGATTTGTAGCACCCTGATTTTTGCTAGCGGAAACTTGCAGTACGAACTTTCTCAAGACAGTTATATCTTGCTTTTGAACCTCAATATTGTATTCTATTTGATCTTTCAAACCTTGATCATGGTGGAGTGGTTCCAAAATTATAGAAGCTTAAAGCACAGTGCCTAGATGTTTGAGAACACAGACATAATTTCTTTAATTCTTATTGCGCTTAGCTTTTTATTGCTGATGGCCATTGCTCTGGTTACCTTTTTCTTTTTGTCGAGGAAGAAGGTCATCAATGCTGAGCTAGAGAAGGCCAACTTGGAAATATCGCATCAGAAAGAAATGCTACAAGCCACCATTCTCACCCAAGAAAAGGAACGCAAGCGCATAGCACAAGACCTGCACGACGCTATCTCCTCTAAGCTGAATATAGTTTCTTTGAACACCAATGTGCTTTTAGAAGGAGGCGTGAATGAACAAGAATCCAACGAGCTCTTGGGTACTATTCTGCAAATCTCCAATACTACTCTAGAGAGTTCCAGACGCATAGCCCATGATCTCCTACCGCCTGTTCTTGAAAAATTCGGACTAATTCCAGCAGTAGAAGAACTTACCAATGACTTTAATAGGGCTACAGCCAACTTGATCAGCTTTAATAGCGATTATCAGCCCGAATTACTCGACGCCAAGGCGGAGCTTCATCTGTACCGAATAATCCAAGAATTGGTCAACAATTCACTTAAACACGGCAAGGCGAGTGCTATTACCATTTCCATTAAACAACAACCATTGAGCCTGCTGTATACAGACAACGGAGTGGGCTTTGAAAATACCGAGAGTGGTGGAAGTCCAGGGCTCGGCATGAAGAATATAGAAAGTAGAGTGGCGCTTTTAGGAGCTAGCTCGACTTTTAAAAGTTCCCCCGGAGAAGGAATAAGTTTTTCATTAAAATTAAATCAGCATGAGTGATAAGATAATACGGATCGGTTTGGCCGACGATGAAGAACTATTTCGCAAAGGCATAGCCTTTATCTTGGAACGTGAGCCCGATTTCGAAGTGGTCTTTGAGGCAGAGAATGGTCAAAAACTACTGGATACCTTGGCCACCATGGACAAGCTCCCCGATGTAATCTTGACCGATCTTAAGATGCCCATGCTCAACGGGATAGAGGCAACCAAAGCTG
This sequence comes from Gilvibacter sp. SZ-19, assembly GCF_002163875.1. GTDB lineage: Bacteria > Bacteroidota > Bacteroidia > Flavobacteriales > Flavobacteriaceae > Gilvibacter. Next base: position 2,672,472 of record NZ_CP019333.1, read on the forward strand.
TATTGAAGAAATATCCGCAGGTTAAGGTCATTGCGCTTACCAGTTACAACACCCGTGGGTTTATTGCCAATATGGTAGATATAGGTGCAGCGGCTTTCTTAGTTAAGAATTCTACTCCTAAAACCGTAAAACATACGGTTCGAGAAGTGGTAAGCCGTGGATTTTATTACAATTATCAGGTCATGCAGATCATTCAAGATGAGCTTCAAGGCGGTCAACACCGAACGGTAATCGATGCAGACGAGCTGACCAGTCGAGAAAAGGAAGTGCTTCAACTTATTTGCGACCAACTCACCACTCAAGAAATAGCAGAGCGACTTTTTATAAGCCCGCGCACTGTAGAGGGCCATAGGAACAATCTTTTACAGAAAACCAATTCTAAGAACGTAGCCGGATTGGTTTTGTTTGCAATTCGGCACAATTTGGTCATTTTAGATAAGGGTCTCTACTGATTTGTGATTAAATTTGCAGGGATAACCAAAGAGAAAAAAATGAGTTTTCCGTCTGTAAATCCGACACAAACCAAAGCCTGGGCAGCCTTAACTGCTTTATTTGAAAATACTGCTAACACCAATTTGCAAGATCTTTTTAAAGAGGATGCCAACAGGGCAGCAGCCTATAGTTTGCAATGGCAGGATTTTTATGTGGATTTTTCTAAAACCCATATAAATGCTGCAATAAAAGAGGCCTTGCTGGATCTTGCTTCGGAGGTTAAACTTAAGGAAGCTATTGCTGCTCAATTTACAGGAGAACACATTAACCAGACCGAAGATCGCGCTGTGCTACATACGGCATTGCGTAACTTCTCCGCTATGAAGCCAGAGGTTTCAGAGGTCTTGGCGCAGATAAAGTCATTTACCGAGCAGGTCATTTCTGGGGCTTGGAAAGGCTATACCGGTAAAAGCATCACCGATGTAGTGAATATAGGAATAGGAGGGAGCGACCTTGGTCCGGATATGGTTGTGGAGGCCTTGCGCAACCAACGTAACCATTTGAATGTTCGATTTGTATCGAATGTAGAGGGCGATCACGTTATCGAGTCATTAAATGGATTAGACCCAGAAACCACTTTGTTCATCATTGTTTCTAAAAGTTTTACTACCCAAGAAACCCTTATGAACGCCCAGACCATCCGCAAATGGTTCTTACAATATACCTCCGAAGAGAACATCGCAAAACACTTTATTGCCGTTAGTACCAATATTCCGGCGGTAAAAGACTTCGGAATTGACCCTAACAACATCTTTACCATGTGGGATTGGGTCGGAGGTCGTTTTTCACTTTGGAGTGCCGTAGGTTTGAGCATTGCATGTGCGATCGGCTATGAGCAATACGAGGACTTGCTCCGAGGCGCACACGAAATGGATCAGCATTTTGCAAACACCCCTTTTGAGCAGAATATCCCGGTTATGTTGGCCCTCATCTCTGTTTGGTACAACAACTTTGTAGGCGCCGAAAGTGAAGCCGTTATTCCATATACGCAGTATTTGACCAAGCTGGTTCCTTACTTGCAGCAAGCCATAATGGAGAGTAATGGGAAAGGAGTTGATCGCAACGGAGAGGTGATCGATTACCAAACGGGGACCATAGTTTGGGGATCTACAGGGACCAATGCCCAACACGCTTTCTTTCAATTGATCCACCAGGGCACTAAAGTGATCCCTGCGGATTTCATCGGCTTTAAAAAAGATCAGCACAACCAGAAAGCGCATCAAGATGCACTTATGGCCAATTTCATTGCCCAGACCCAAGCTTTAATGACGGGAACTGTAGGGCAGCAGGTAGATTCGCCGTTTAAGGTGTTTACAGGGAATCGTCCTACCAATACGATTCTGATAGATCAACTGAGTCCTAATTCCCTCGGAAAGCTCATTGCCCTTTACGAGCATAAACTTTTTACTCAAGGGGTGATCTGGAATATTTTTAGTTACGATCAGTGGGGTGTGCAATTAGGTAAAGTTTTGGCTAAGAACACTTTGAGTGATATTGAGTCTGGACATGTTTCTGAAACACATGATGGTTCTACTCAGGCCTTATTACAACATCTAAGTAATTAAAAAACAAGGTTTTAAAATTTTTTTAAAATTTCTGCGCAACCTTTTCAAGTTTTCTGGACTATTTAATAACTCCACAGGTGCAGGCGCAAGCACCACGAGTTAAGTTAGTCTGTTAAGATAAGAGCGACTGCCGCCCGGTAGTCGCTTTTACATTTCTTTATAGTACCTTCACAAGAGCAACACTAATCTTAATCTGTCGTGCGTAAAATTGTCTTTTTGGCCGGCCTGTTTTGCCTTACAGGATTGGCGCAACAAACTCAGCAACGAACCTCTGTTTTTGGAGATTATTATCCTATTAGTATTAAACCCACTGTTCGCTACCTCTCCAGTATGGTAGAACAAGAAGAGATACTTTTTGATGCCAATCCGGTGGTTTATTACAGCTTTTACAACAATATGGTCAAGAACTTGCAAGACGTGAATGACAAACGTTTTAGCAGTACGTTTTACGCTAGCTTTCAGCCACATATCCGCATGTATAACGAGAATTCCCGACCTGTTAAAACGCCTTCTTATCGTGTTTTCCTGGGCTTTCAGTTGCTGCGGAAGACAGATGGAAACCACTTTGTTGCTGCTGCTTTAGAATCTGGACATTATTCCAACGGCCAATCAGGATGTGCCTTCGACACCAACTTAGACGACGAAACTTCGCCCTGCGATGCCGTTTATGCGGCTATAACCGATCAAACCAATCTGTCTGACATTCTCAACAGAGTCAACGGAAACTTTTCTACGAACTTCACTAGAGTCAGTGGGAACTTTAGACTCAACAACCTTAAAAAGAATACGCCGTATCAGGTGCATTCCTTTACCGGTTGGTATGAATTGTGGCACAACAATATGTTCTTTGTGGCAGACATTGGGGGTTATAATCCGCTAGATATTGATATCTATGGGCGCCATAGAATGGGCTTTGAATATGAATACCTACACACCTATAAAGAGACGCTTAAATATTCGGTCGGCTTCCGCTTACAAGGTATATCCGGAGCGCACCCCAGCGTGGAACCGCTACGAACAGAGGTCTTTGGTACCTGGTATCCTTTTAAAAGTGACTTTGGCTTTTTTGTCAGTTATATCTATGGTCATGACAATTACAATTACCGTTTTGTCGATTCCGGAAATCAAGTAAGCGTAGGGGTGAGTTGGGACTGGTTTACTCCATTTGAGATAAAACGTGCAGAGGCCTTGGTTTCCGAGCAATAGTTTGAACTACATTTTTATGAATCGTGTGGTATAAGTATAGCTTAGCCCTCAAATTTTCGTTCTCGCTTTGTTAGCTTGCTAGGGTATTACTCCTCCCAATCATTAAGCTATGCTTACAAAAGTATTCGGGAGTGCCGTTTTCGGTATAGATGCAACCACCATTACCATAGAGGTCCATGTAGATAATGGCATAGGATATCATTTGGTCGGCTTACCAGATAACGCGATCAAAGAAAGCAATTACCGCATTGCTGCAGCCCTGCTCACACACAACTTTAAAATCCCAGGCAAAAAGTTAACCCTCAATATGGCTCCGGCAGATCTTCGAAAAGAAGGCGCCGCTTACGATCTGCCTTTGGCTATGGGAATTTTATTGGCCAGTGAGCAAATCGCCCAAGAATTCGATCCGGAAGCTTATATCATGATGGGAGAACTTTCTCTGGACGGTACGCTGCAACCCATCAGAGGAGCATTGCCCATGGCAATAAAGGCAAGGGAAGAGGGCTTTAAACGTATGATACTTCCCGCCCAAAATGCCGAAGAGGCAGCCATAGTTCGAGGACTTGAGGTGTATGGGGCTCAGTCCATCGGAGAAGTAATTGATCATTTTAATAAAGGGACGGCCTTAAAACAAGTTTTGGTAGATCCAAACTTGCTTTTTGCAAAGCAAAATGACACTATCAGTATGGATTTTGCCGATATCAAAGGGCAAGAAAGTATTAAACGCTGTATGGAGGTGGCAGCTGCAGGAGGCCATAACATATTGCTGATCGGGCCTCCGGGCTCTGGCAAGACCATGATCGCCAAAAGGCTCCCGTCTATTTTGCCACCCATGACCTTGGACGAAGCCTTGGAAACCACTAAGATCCATTCTGTTGCAGGTCGCACCAAAGAGGCAAAAGGCATACTAACCCAGCGCCCCTTTAGAAGTCCTCACCATACCATAAGTGATGTGGCTTTGGTAGGAGGAGGCACCTATCCTCAGCCAGGGGAGATCTCACTTGCGCATAATGGCGTATTGTTCTTAGATGAACTCCCAGAGTTTAAACGAGCAGTTCTGGAAGTTTTGAGACAACCCTTAGAAGATCGAGAAGTTTGTATCTCTCGCGCCCGTTTCAATGTTACCTATCCGGCTAGTTTTATGATGGTTGCTAGTATGAATCCAAGTCCAGGAGGCTATTTCAACGAACCAGATGCTCCTGTGGTCAACTCTCCGCAGGAGATCCAAAGGTATTTAGGGCGTATCTCAGGTCCCTTATTAGACAGAATGGATATGCATATTGAGGTTAACCCTGTGGGGTTCGATAAACTAAGCGATGCTCCGGCAGGAACTTCTAGTGCAACTATAAGAGCTCGGGTTATAAAGGCAAGGGCAATCCAGGAGCAGCGATTCAAAGATCAAGAAACAGTGCATTACAATGCACAAATGCAGTCTAAGGCTATTAGAAAGTATTGCACGTTGGATCAAGCTAGTAAAGAACTCTTAAAGCAGGCCATGGATCGTTTGGGGCTATCTGCTCGAGCGTACGATCGGATATTGAAAGTTGCGCGTACCATGGCAGATCTGGATGGAGCTTCTCAGATCAAAGAGGAGCATTTACTAGAAGCCATTCAGTATCGCAACCTGGATCGACCCGGTTGGATGGGTGGGCTTTGAAAATAAGGAGCGCGGTATTTCTGCATCTGTAGTGCAATTGCTATTTTTGTGGCATCTTAAAAATCCAAAGGGAACCCATGAAGATATTAAAGACACCTCCTCAGGGCATGCGCGAGTTCACAGCCGATCAAAAGGCGATTCGAAATTACATCCAAAATGTGATCTTGGAGCATTATCAAACCTTCGGATTCAGACAGATCGAAACTCCCTGTGTGGAGAACATCGACTTGCTATCCAGCGGACAAGGTGGAGAGAACGAGAAGTTGATCTTCAAGATCCTTAAACGAGGAGATAAATTGGCTAAATCTAGTATGGACGACTTGGCCGATCTCGGGCTGCGCTTTGACTTGACGGTGCCTTTAGCGCGTTTTTACGCCAATAATATGGGCCAATTGCCCAAGGTGAATAAGTTTATTCAGATAGGAAATGTTTGGCGTGCAGAGCGACCTCAAAAAGGGCGTTACCGCCAATTCACCCAATGCGACATAGATGTCATTGGAGACCCTACTTATTTGGCTGAGTTGGAACTTATCTCTGCCACTACTGCAACTTTGAAGCAATTTGGCTTAGACGGTTTTGAAGTAAAGATCAATGACAGGCGCCTTTTAATGGCTATTGCCAATTACTGCGGATTTAACGAAGATCAAGCCGCAGAGGTCTTTATCATTTTAGACAAACTGGACAAGATCGGTATCGGTGGAATCAAGGAAGAATTGGCTACCACTGAGCTAGATCAACAGCAATGTGACACATTTATAGAAATAGTTTCCTCCTTTACCTCACATACTTTCGAAGACTTTATAACTGCTAACGAATCACAGCAAATAGTTCCTGCCGAACTGCTGGAAGATCTAAAATTCGTGATCGATACCATTCAAAAGGAAACAGGCTCTGGCATAGACATAGCCTTTGATCTTTCTTTGGTTCGCGGAATGGGTTATTACACCGGAATGATCTTCGAAGTCAAGGTTAAGGGCTACTCGTGGTCCATTGCCGGAGGTGGGCGTTATGACCGTATGATAGGGCGTTTCCTCGGTGGAAAACAACAAGTGCCAGCTTGTGGTTTTTCGATCGGCTTTGAGCGCTTGGCTTTGATATTAGAAGAACAAGGCTTTGAAATTCCGGACAGCCGCAAACGCATTGCGCTCTTAGGCAATAAAGATGCAGATTCTATACGAGCAATGCGCGAGCACGCAGCTTCACTTAGAGCGGATGGCAATACTGTTTTGCTTGATTATAAGGCAAAAAATCTCGGAAAACAATTAGATGACTTCAAGGCAATGGGATATACTGCCTTTGCTTTTGTAAATCCAGGAGAGACTATAGAACTGCGTGATTTGAGTTAATACCAAGTCGCCTTCTTATAAGCCTCGTGCTTAGAAGCCGCCTCTCGGTTGGTCACTATGAGTTCTTCTGCGGACCTTTCCTTTTTTCTATACCCGAATAGATGCAACACTTCTGTGGTAAAGAACCGCGCTATCTTAAGATCGATCCTTAATTTACTTTTGTCTTCGGTCATCCAATGTACTCCGGGAAGTAAAGGAAATACCTTATCCACACGTAATTTTCTAAGTATTTTACTCAGGCCCAAAAAGAACGCAGGCACACTGCGAATTAGAAAATAACCGTCTTCTCCTTGTCCCTGGTATAAGGGCATGAACAATTGCCCTTTCTGATCTAAGACCATGGCCTGGTCACCATCGTAGCCTAAAAGTGTTCCAGAGGGAACCTGCTGAAAATTACGGTAACCAGGATTTAGTTTAAAAGCTTCTCGCCGCTGCACTTGATGTCTGTGGATGATCTCGTAGAACTGTTCCAGATCACTGCACTGGCGTCCTAGTCGGAGTCGCTGTTCTTGCTCTGACCCATCAGCAATAAGTCCTATGATCTCTAGGGACAAACGCGCAAAATCGTAGCAATTCTGAATACTCAAGGGATCGTCGTGTTGCCCTGCTTCAAAACCAAAGGCCACATACCCGAGTTCGTTGATATAACTCAGCAGTGGTCCTTGCAGATACTCCTCAATCCCTAAAACAACGGGTAGGGGATAGTGCTGCGTAAAACGGCGGTTCAACAAGCTGTCATTTACCGTTAAAAAAGGCGCTGTGGGTCCCGAAGTCGTGTGTAGGTCCATAAAATAAAAAGGACCTTTATGTTGATCAACTATATTTTGCAGCGCGTACCATAACTCGAGCTGCTCTTTTTGTTCGGAGTTCAATGCATCTTGTTGGGAGAGTGCGGCAATTTCTCCCTTGGACCATATTCTATTTAGATCGACCTCACAATAGCGTTGCCCCGTTTTTAATGCCGTTTTATTACCAATTAGGCCATAAACGGAACCCGCTATAAACGCTCGCTGCTCTTGGAGCTCTTGCAATAACTGTTTTAGCGCAACTATACCGGCAGGTTCATTACCGTGGATCCCACCTATGAATATCACTACAGGACCATCATCCTTTACAATGGGTGGGGCAATTGATCGAGATTTTATGAGGTCTAGGCTTTGTAGATCAGCCATCGATAGGTTCAGGGTCATAGAGTTGTATATCTTTAATGGTCACAATACCTACTAAGGTTCCTTTCTCGGTTACCGGCAAACAGCCAATTTCATGATGCTTCATGATCTTTATAGCTTCTTGTATATCCGTATCTGGTGCAACACTAACAACCGCCTTAACCATAATGTCGCCAACGCTTAAGCCATCGTCTATAGCTACGGCATAATCGGTGTGAATTACATGGGTCCAAGTAAGCAATCCTATCAATGAATCGTTGCGATCAACCACAGGAACGTGATGTATGTTCTTCCAGTCCATAATACTGGTCGCCAAGGCGGCTAAGTCATCTTCGCGCACTGTGATAACCCCTGTGGACATGATCTGTGAGATTCTTTCTGGCGGATCCATGGCTTTAAAATCACAGAGTGGTCCCCAGTCTGCAATACAGTTATCTTCTTGTTGGTAGTCGAACATGGTCTTAGATAGCATGCGTCTTGCAGCATCTTTACCGTATTTTTTGCTCGCCTCACGATAATTGGAAACAATCCATTTTGATCCGTCTTTGGCGTGTAAGCGTTTGTCTATGATGGTCAAATATCGTTGAATATCCGCAGGGTCTATTCCTGTAGACTTTAATCCTGACTCTGCCATAGGAAGCAACTCTCGCCCAATTAGTTTTTTTACGCCCAAACTCTCGCCCATCCATTCCATTACCGATTCAGAACCATATCGGGCAGCTTTTAAAAAGTTATTCTTGGCCGATTTAAAGTCCATGGCGGTGATCATATCGTCGCAGGCGCTAGGTCTGGCTTTCATAAGACCAACCCAGAGCGCAAAGTTTGCCATTTCATCCTGTACCGTAGGTCCAGAAGGCACATAGCGATTCTCTATACGCAAATGCGCTTTTCCTCCGCCTACACCATAACAAGCGCGGTTCCAATTGTAAAGCGTGCCATTGTGTAGGTTTAGGGCTTCTAATTTAGGAGCCTGTCCGGCTCGCGCCATACGCAATGCATCTTCTTTGATCTCGTGATGTAAGATCACCGTATGCGCTGCTATTTCGTTTCTAAATATGGAACTCACGTCGCCTTGAGCCCAAGCCGTTCCGAATTGCACTCGAGGCTGCTTATTTATTAGTGCTGAGCGTGTAGGTCTGGTGTCAATACTTTGTCTAAACAGTGCAATACGGGTCTCTTTCCACAATTCTCTTCCCAATAGCAAGGGAGAATTGGTACAAATCCCAAGGATTGGACCTGCTAGCGCTTGCGCCCAATTAAAGCTCGATATAAAATCCTCCGGATCGATCTGTAAATGCATTTGAAAACTGGTATTACAGGCTTCAAAAAGCACAGAATCGTGGAGTATGCTTAGTTCTTCTACACCGCGGATATGTAATTGAAAGTCACTGCCACGCGTGTGTTTGATCATGTCGTTAAGGGCGTAATACCTTGGGCTGGGAGTCATATAGTCCAATTCCAAATACTTGGGCCCGATAGTGGGAAGTATTCCTGTGAGTAGGATCCTGCTGCCCGCTGCTTCCACGTGTTTCTTGGCAAGTTGTAGGTGTCCTTTTAACGCTTATTCCATCTCGCTAAAACATTTTCCTTCCAGCTTTAAGGGATCCAGGTTGATCTCTAGGTTATATCGAGCTAATTCGGAAGTAAAATGCGGATCGGTTATCTCAGCCAAGATCTCCGGAGCGTTGTGAGCAGGCTGCCATTGGGCATCAGTTAAGCAAAACTCTTGTTCCGCTCCTATACGGGTAATTCCAGATTCGATTTGCCCTGTGGCCAGCAGGTGATCCAAGGCCTTGATATCGTTGAGCAAATGTGCTAAGAATTCGGCCTTTGCCTGACTTTGTGTCAATCCTGCTACGTCATGTCTTCCCATATTGAAGCGTTTAATAGTTGCTCTTCAAGTTTAGGCTGTTTTAAGCGCCTAAAACATGATTTTGGTCAGTTGACCGTCAAATAGGTTCACTTGAGGAGTGTTTTACGCCTTTATTTACGGGCTTTTTAACAGATATTTTAGAATTCCATCCGCAGTAAGGAAACCCGAATTACCTATCTTTAACCCACTTAAAAAAAATCAATCATGCGAAAATCAATCAAACGCAGTCTGTTGTTAATTCCTGCAGCACTGCTCGTCTTTGCCACTTCGTGTAAAGAGGGAGGAGCAGCAGATTCAGCAAACAGCGATCTCACTCTTGAATTCGAGAAGTACGAACTAGAAAATGGTCTGGATGTAATCTTGCATCAGGACAAGAGTGACCCTATCGTATCTATGGCTATCCAATACGGTGTTGGTTCTAACAGAGAAAAGACCGGACGAACTGGTTTTGCTCACTTGTTTGAGCATATGTTGTTCCAAGAGTCAGAGAACGTGGGGCAAGATCAGTTCTTCAAGAAGATTCAAGATGTTGGAGGAACACTTAATGGTGGTACCTGGAAGGATGGAACCATCTATTACGAAGTTGTTCCTAAGAACGCTTTGGAAAAGATTATGTGGTTAGAAAGTGACCGTATGGGATTCTTCATCAATACGGTGACAGAATCAGCTTTCTACAATCAACAAGAAGTAGTTCAGAACGAAAAGCGCCAGCGCGTAGATAACAATCCTTACGGACATACTGGCTGGGTTATCGACAAGAACATCTACCCGGAAGGACACCCGTATAACTGGCAAGTTATTGGAGAATTGGTGGACTTACAGAACGCCACTGTGGAGGATGTTCGTGAGTTCTATGACAAATACTACGGACCAAATAACGCTACGCTCGTTATTGCCGGAGACTTCGAAACAGAGGAGATCAAGCCAATGATCGAGAAGTACTTTGGCGAGATCAAAAAACGTCAAGAGGTAGCGCCACTAGAGCCTATGCCTGTTACTTTAGATGCTACCAAGCGTTTAATGCACGAAGACAACTTCGCTACAGCGCCTCAGCTTAACATGGTTTACCCAACACTTCAGCAATATACAGACGATGCTTACGCCTTGGATTTCTTAGGGCAGTTGTTGTCACAAGGAAAGAAAGCTCCGTTGTATAAGGTATTGGTAGAGGAAAAGGAATTGACCTCTCGCACAACAGCTTTTAACAACTCTCAAGAAATTGCAGGTGCCTTTAGAATCATCATTACCGCTAACGAAGGTAAGACACTTCAAGAGGTAGAAGATGCGATCTTCGAGGCCTTCGCTATGTTCGAAGAGCAAGGAGTTACTGACCGCGACATTGAGCGTATCAAGGCAAGCCTAGAGACAGATTTCTACAATCAGATCAGCAGTGTACTTGGAAAGTCATTCAACTTGGCGCAGTACAATGTTTTTGCTGGAGATCCTGAATTCTACAAGAAAGACTTGGAGAATATCCAGAGCGTGACCAAAGAAGACGTAATGCGAGTTTACAATACGTACATCAAGGACAAGCCGTATGTATTGACCAGTTTTGTGCCAAAAGGAAAGCCAGAATTGGCTGCGAACAATTCTGAGGTAGCTCCGGTAGTAGAAGAGGAGATCAAAGAGAATGTTACTCGTGAGATCGTTGATACAGAAGAAGAGATCGCTAAGACGCCTTCTGCCTTTGACCGTTCTGTAGAACCAGAAGCTGGCGACGCTCCTGCACTTAATATTCCTACAAGCTGGAAGTCTGAACTAGATAACGGCATGATGGTTTACGGAATTTCTCAAGATGAGATCCCGACAGTAAACTTTAGCCTGATCATCGAGGGAGGACACCTACTTGACGATCTTTCTAAAAACGGTGTTGCCAACCTAATGAGCGATATCATGATGGAAGGAACCGCCAACAAGACTCCGCAGGAATTAGAAGAAGAGATCGAATTGCTTGGAGCGAGTCTAAACATGTACACTACACGTGAATCTATCGTGGTACAAGGAAATACCTTGGTGAGAAACTTTGATAAGTTGATGGCTTTGGTAGAGGAGATCCTATTAGAGCCACGTTGGGATGAGGCGGAATTCAACCGTATCAAAACAGCTACTATTAACAGTATTAAGCGTTCTGATGCTAACCCTAATGCAGTAGCAAACCGCGTATGGAACAAGATGCTTTACGGAGAAGGACACCCATTTGCTTACCCAACTAGTGGTACTGTGGAATCTGTAGAGGCAATTACTATGGACGACCTAAAGGCCTTCTACCAGAAGAACTTTTCACCTTCTATTAGTCGCTTCTTAATTGTTGGTAAGATCGATCAAGATCAAACTATAGCCGCGCTAAACAGTTTGGAATCTAACTGGGCAGCTAAGGAAGTAACAATCCCAGAATTCCCGGTAGACACTTCTCGCGATAAGTCAACCCTTGCTTTTGTAGATATTCCAAACGCCAAGCAATCGGTGATCAACATTGGTTACTTGTCTATGGCAAGAGACAATCCAGATTTCTATCCGGCAGAGGTGATGAACTACAAACTCGGAGGCTCGTTCTCTGGTAATGTGAACCTGATCCTTCGTGAGGAGAAAGGTTATACTTATGGAGCGCGCTCTGGTTTTAGCGGTACTAAAATCCCTGGAACCTTTAACGCGAGTTCTAGTGTAAGAACCAACACCACTGGTGAATCTGTTGAGATCTTTAGAGATCAGATCAAGGCTTACAAAGAAGGAATTTCAGAAGAAGACCTTGAGTTCACTAAGAACGCTATGATCAAGTCTAATGCGCGTCGTTTTGAGACTCAATTCTCATTATTGGGAATGCTTTCTGAAATGAGCAACTACGGCTTAGCTCCTAATTACATCGAGCAGGAAGAAGCTATCATCAATAATATGACTTTAGAACAGCACAAGGAGCTTGCCAATAAGCTATTGGACGAGAACCGCATGCTTTACTTAGTAGTTGGTGACGCCGCTACCCAGTACGCACAGTTCAAGGACATGGGCTTTGACGAGGTGAAATTGGTAGATAAAGATGCTAAAGAAGTAGAACTGGAAGACGTGAAAATGTAATTTCCATTTCGACGAAAATAAAAAGGAGCTCCATACAGAGCTCCTTTTTTTATTTTTTAACTTTAGTGCGATGCGTAAAGCTTGGTATAAGAAAATTGGCCCAGCGACCTTGATCGCTGCTGCTTTTATTGGCCCTGGGACTGTAACTGTTTGCACCTTAGCGGGAGTGAATTTTGGCATGAACTTACTCTGGGCACTGCTGCTTTCCATGCTCGCAACTATCGTACTGCAAGAGATGGCTGCTCGTTTAGGTTTAATCACTGGTAAAGGCCTGGCAGAAGCTATCCGATCGCAACTCAGCAATTCAGGGCTCAGAAATACAGCGTTGATCTTAGTGTTTGCCGCCATTATTATTGGCAATAGTGCTTATGAGGCAGGAAATATAAGCGGCGGTGTCTTAGGTTTGCGCGAGTTGATTCCCAATACGCAATTCAGTTTATTCGGATTTCCCTTAGAATCCTTGGTGATCGTTATTGGCCTGGTGGCCTTTATCTTGCTTTATTTGGGGACTTACAAGCTTTTGGAGCGCGTACTTATGGGCTTGGTTTTGCTGATGAGTCTTTGCTTTCTAATTACAGCCGTACTGACCGGACCAGACCTCTTATCCTTACTCAAAGGCTTATTGATCCCGTCCGCGCCTCAAGACAGTATATTTACCATCATAGCGCTAATTGGAACCACAGTAGTGCCTTACAATTTGTTTTTGCACGCAGCATTGGTCAGTGAAAAATGGCAATCGAGTTCAGATCTGGGATGGGTGCGCAAGGACACGCTAATTGCTGTTGGTGTGGGTGGCTTGGTGTCTATGGCCATTTTACTCTGCGGAGCAGCACTGCAAGGCATGTCGGTTAATTCGGCTGCCGATCTTGGCAAGGGTCTAGAACCACTACTAGGAGGCTTTGCCAAATATTTTATAGCCCTAGCACTCTTTGCCGCGGGGATTACTTCGGCTATCACAGCGCCTTTGGCGGCTGCTTATGTGGCTAGAGGTTGCTTCGGATGGGACGCTGGACTAAAGGATTTAAGATTCCGCAGTGTTTGGATGATGGTACTATTTGTCGGTGTATTTTTTGCCCTTAGCGGGAGTAGCCCTATAGCCATCATTCAGTTTGCCCAAATAGCCAACGGGATCGTCTTACCGCTTATAGCGATCTTTTTACTTTGGGCTGTCAATAAAAAAGGTCTATTAGGTCAATTTGTGAACACTAAGCTGCAAAACTTATTAGGATTGTTGATCATTCTAATATGCGTGTTACTTAGTGGCAGAACACTTTACAAACTCATTACCACATGGCTGGCTTAAATTATAGCATAGACCTAAACGCAGATGTAGGCGAGGGCATTGCTACCGAAGCAGAGATCATTCCATTGCTAAGCAGTTGCAATGTGGCTTGTGGCGGTCATTATGGAGACAGGGACAGTGTTTTAAAGACTTTAGCTATAGCTCGCAAAGCAGGAATTAAAGTAGGGGCACACCCGGCTTATCCAGACAAAGCCAATTTTGGTCGAAAGGTCATGAACATAGAAGTTGAGCGCCTAAAAGACGAGCTTTTAAGCCAATTAGAACTGTTCTTTAGCTGTTGTTCGGAACTTGATATACAAGCGCATCATATCAAACCCCATGGTGCGCTTTACAACCAAGCCGCTAAGAATCTACAGACCGCAAAAGTTATCGTTGAGGTCGTGCATTCCATCGATCAAAAATTACCACTATACACCTTGCCTGGTGGCGTCTTGGATTCCTTGGCAAGCGATCTGGAGATTATTCCAGAAGCTTTTATAGACCGCCGCTATAATGCCGATTATACTTTAGTGTCCAGAAGCTTAGCTACCGCACTGATAACTGACCCATCCGAGGCTTGGCAGCAATTGGAAATGCTTGTAAAGCAAGGGCACATCCGCAGTGTACAGGGAACCATGATCCCAATAAAGGCCAAAACATTCTGTGTGCATAGCGATTCCCCAGGGGCTTTGGATTTATTAACTCATATTCACCAGCAAATGGCGGCGAATAATATGCAATTGGCAATATGAACAGTTTAAAGATCAGATCTTTTGGCCCACAGACACTGCTTATAGAATGGCCACAGCTAATTAGTCCTGAGATCCATGCCGAGCTGTTGGCTTACCGGAAATTGTCCAAATTATTCGCAGATCAGATCGCAGAAACAGTCATAACCTATAATGCCATTGCCTTACACTTAAAACCAGGGCATTCTCCAAATGCCTTAAAAGCGGAGTTGGAAGAGACCATTAGTTTAAATGAGGTAAGTCCCTTACCGCCAAGTATGCGTTGGGATTTGCCAGTGTGTTATGACACACAACTCGCCATGGACCTCGAAGAACTCGCCCAAGAAAAGCAAATGAGCAAGCAGGAACTCATCAAGTTACACAGTGAGGTGGATTATCATATCTATTTCTGCGGATTTTTACCGGGCTTCATTTATTTGGGAGGACTCAACAAAGCCCTACACAGTCCAAGACTAGCGGTGCCAAGAACTCATGTTCCCGCTGGTTCTGTTGGTATTGCTGGGTCTCAAACAGGAATATATCCCAGCCATAGTCCAGGGGGTTGGAAGATCATAGGCCGATGTCCGGTACCTGTGTTCGATCCGCGAAACGATGACAGGCCGAGTCCCTTTTTTGCAGGACAACTCATCCGCTTTGTACCAGTAGATCTCAAAGAGTATCATGCTATTGAGCAAGAAGTTGCTAAAGGAAGCTATGAACTTCTAAAAACGGAATTGACATGATTACAGTCATTCATCCAGGGTTATTATCGAGCTTGCAAGATGCCGGGCGGTTTGGCTATCGCAGTTTTGGAGTTCCTTGGAGCGGTCCTATGGATAGCTTTAGTGCCGGAATGGCCAAAGAGTTGGTGCAAAATACTCCAGAAGACGCGGTCTTGGAATTTTACCAAAGAGGGCCGAGCTTGCAATTCGATGCCGATGCCGTAATTGCTGTTACCGGACAAAATTTCGAGCTCGTGATCGATGGAGAACCAAAATCACTGTTCAGGGCTCATAAGGTCAAGTCTGGACAACTACTGAGCATAAACTCCCTGGCAGCTACCAATTTTGGATATCTTGCTATAGCAGGCGGCTTTGATTCTGAGCGGGTTTTGGGAAGTAGATCCTATTGTCCGGGTATCACTAATCATATTAGGTTAGAACGAGGGGACAAACTCAAGTTCAATAAAAACCACAGCATAGAGGTGCCGAGTTTGTCGCGAGTTAAGTCCATTGCTCATATTTTCCAAACTGAGCACATTGAAGTTACACCAGGGCCGGAATACGACAGACTCAGCCTAGAACAAAAGGAAATACTGTGGAATAGCTCGCATACACTCAGCAGAAATATAAACCGTATGGGATATCGTTTTAATCCTACACCTGGCTTACATTCAGATGGGATCCTAACTGGGCCTGTACAAGCAGGAACGGTACAGTTGACACCAGGAGGAGAACTTATAGTACTAATGCGAGACGCACAAACTACAGGAGGATACGCGCGTATCTTACAATTAATGCCGGATGCGATTAGTGTGTTAGCACAACAGATTCCGGGAACAACTTTACAGTTTAGACTAAAAACTACAACTTAAAGACTTTTGTATTTCTGGTAGGCCTTTTCTAGCTTAATATCGTATTTATTCTGAGCGAAGCCTGGTCCGTTATAACCACGAGCAAAGGCAGTCCAATTTTTAGACTGTAAATGTCTGATCAAATTATTCGCTAAGCAAAAACTGCCAAAAGCCTCTAAATGAGCTCTTTCGTGGGTGTATATATGAGCTACATAAGTATCGACATTTTGATACCCCAAGAGGTCGTAGTGAAATCCCATGATCTGAAAGGCCCCGTAAGAAGCTGAGCAGTAGGCTGCGTCGTGAACTGCGTCCAAATCGCTCATTCCCGCTGCTTTTTCCAAACGGTCGTATTCTTGCTCACCGCCTTCGTAAAAAGCTTTTGTCCAAGACTTGTAAAGTACATTGGCCGTTCTGTCCTCCATAAAATCCTCTGGTCTCAAACCGCGTTTCGCCAATTGCTTCCAAAAGATATGCCCTTCGAATAAGATGCGCGGTCGGCCATCTAAAAGGAATCCTTTACCGCTACTTTCTATTTCGTTCACAGCCTTTACTGCAGCCAGTTCCAGGTTGTAACGAGAAGCAAAATCTATAAGGTCTTGTTCGGCTAAGAACTTATCGTTAAAGCGTGTTAAATTATCGTGCGCTGCAATTAGTACCGACCAGGTCTTTGGACCCACAATGCCATCTACCACCAAATTGTTTTGCGATTGAAAGTCCATAACGGCTTTCTGGGTATCCAGACCAAAGAATTCCGAGATCTTGACGCGATAACCTAAAGCGACAAGCATTTCTTCTAAGGTGTGAACGTCGGAGCCTTGGGATCGATGTCTTAGCGTTCTCATAATTGTCTTTTTGTTAAAGGTAGACGCTATTGGCTTAAGCTACAAGAGGATAAACCCTGTACTTTATTTAAACCCTTTATTTATCTTGAATCAGCCTAGAGGGGATTTTCCCTTTTTTTCCGGTAATGCTTTGAATTACCCGTTGCTTTTTATAAACTTTAAAGAGTTATAACTAAAAAAAATAGAATATGGCCATACCTGCCAAGTGTATTACAGTACAACAAGCCAGACAGCTTCAAGACAATTGGGTTAATACCCGCGAACCCGCTATAACACAAGCCAGAGGAGGACAACAAGATGCTCGCGAAATGGTTTTCAATATAGCAGAACTAGAAGAATTTCTGGATTATGTAAAATCAGAGTCGAAGAAAAATGGCATTAGCAATCCGGGAGTACGGCTGTACTTTGCAGCTTACAACAATATGAATTCAGATCTAGCAACTGTTTTTCTCAGCGCAACCATGTCAGACGCTAAGAATTCAGATAACAACTATGATATTCAACCGTATAATACAATTACTGCTGGATTCCCTCCAAAGAATTATTAATGGAGTACGGTATTATTTTTTTAATAATGTGTTTAGAGTTGATTGCGGCCCTCGCTGGCTTATATCATATCAAAAAACATAAAGTCGGAACGTATACTAAGTATTTGGTATACGTTCTATTTTTTGTATTCTTCACAGAAGTTATTTCTATAGTATTCCCTTTAGTAGTATCTGGAGATATTGAGCTTTTCTCTTCATTACAAGGTACACCTTTCGAAAATAATTTTTGGATTCACAACATTCAATTAGTAGTTACTTTTGCCTTCTTCGCTGCTTATTTCAGATCGCGTTTAAAAAGAGGTTTTCTAGCCAAAATTATCCAGCTTCTAATCTTTGTTTTTGTCGTTGGAGCAATGCTAAACTTCATTTTGACAGATGTGTATTTTACAACCATCTCAAAATTCACCTATATAGCTGGGTCTATTTTGATATTGATCTCGATACTCTTTTATTATTTCGAGTTGTTACAAAGTGATAATATTCTAAGATTCAGTACTTCGCTTACGTTTTACATCTCTGTTGGATCTCTGCTTTATTATCTATGTGTTACACCTTTGTTCATCTACAGCAGATATTATTATCAAGTTGATAGTAGCAAGATATTCGACAACTTCTACATTATAGCTCTGGCTATTGCGAACATTATAATGTACGGTATTTTCACATTAGGATTTTTATTATGCAAACCGAATCAGAATTAATACTGTTAATAGTCTATATCGCTTCTGTTCTATTAATAATAGTGGTTGTAGCGATCCGTTTTTTTTCCGTATTCATTCACAGAAAGAATAAACTCATATTAGCACAACTGGAAGCAGAGAAGAAATTTGAAAGTGAGCTTGCGAATTCCCGCCTAGAAATACAAGAGCAAACCTTTAAGAACATCGCCTGGGAACTTCACGATAATGTGGGCCAACTCTTATCAGTCGCCAATATACAGCTCAATATGCTCGAACCTAAATTGGACGAAGCAGACAGGCCACAACTCAAAGAGACCAAAGGCATCGTAGGGGAGAGTCTCAAGGAAATCCGCAACCTTTCCCGCTCGTTAAACAAAGATGCGATTCTAAATGACGGACTTATCAATTCCATCAAGCGAGAGATAGACCGGTTCAATCGTATGAACTTTTTGAATGCCCAGCTGAGCGTTTCAGGCGAGGAGTGCTGCATAAACGCCAAGGACGAGATTATCATCTATCGTATTCTGCAAGAGTTCTTTAGCAATGTGATCAAGCATGCCAAGGCCGATAATTTATTTGTAAATTTAAACTTTGAGCCCCACAGATTGCTAGTAAAGGCAAGTGATGACGGTATAGGATTCAGCCAAACAGACATTCGCGGCAGCAACGGACTTTTAAATATGAAAAGTCGCGCCGCCTTGATCAATGCCCAGTTGGATTTGGATTCCGAGCAAGGCCGAGGAGTTACCCTAACCCTAGAATACCCTTATAAAGACAATGACCGCCAAAACTAAACACAATATCGTAATCGTTGATGACCACCTGCTTTTTGCCGGTTCTCTTGCCAAACTACTAGAGTCTTTTGGCGAATTCAACGTCTTGTTCCACGCTAAGAACGGTGCGGACTTTCAGCAGCAATTAAAAGCATCAAATGTTCAGCCAGATGTAGTCTTACTCGACATAAACATGCCCGTAATGGACGGTTTTGAGACCGCCAATTGGCTCAGTTCATACCGTAAGGACATCAAAGTGCTTGCGCTCTCCATGGACGATGACGAAGAGACCATTTTACGTATGTTACGCTGCGGAGCCAACGGTTATCTGCTTAAGGATATTCACCCGGATAAACTTAGAGAAGCCTTGTTAGAGGTGCTCCACAAAGGCTATTATCATTCAGAAAAGGTCGCGGCCACACTCTTGCAATCGTTGAATCCGTCCAAAGAAAAGCCAGAGCACCATTTAAAAGAGAACGAGCGTATTTTTATAAGCCTAGCTTGTACCGAAATGACCTATAAGGAAATCGCCGAAAAAATGAACCTGAGTCCAAAAACCATCGACGGTTATCGACACGAACTCTTTACGCGTTTACACATTAAAAATAGGGTAGGTCTGGTTATTTACGCCCTTAAGCACGGGCTTTATCAGATTCAATAAGCGCAGCCCAAATTGGGTCCGCAGTATTGGGTATAGCCAAGAAATCAAGCGGTGTTTTCTTAACAGGGTGGATCAAGGCCAAACGGTAAGCGTGCAAATGTATGCTTCCATCTGGATTGGATCTTTTAGCACCATATTTCAAGTCTCCTTTGATCACACAGCCAATTGCCGCCAATTGTGTTCGGATCTGGTGATGCCTCCCGGTGTGAAGTTCTATTTCTAAAGCCGTATAATTCTTTAACTGCGCCAGCACTTTATAGCTCAAAGATGCTTGTTTACTGTTTGCCACTTCTTTGGGATGGGCATAGGATTTGTTTTGCTTCGGATTGCGAACCAAAAAATGAGTCAGTTGCGCCTGCTTTGCCTCAGGGGAATGCTCAACTACAGCCCAATAGGTCTTTTCGGTTTCTCGCTTTTGGAACATTGCGTTTAGCCTGCTCAGGGCTTTAGAAGTTCTGGCAAAGACCACAACGCCACTTGTGGGCCTGTCCAAGCGATGTACAACTCCCAAAAACACCTTTCCGGGTTTGTTGTATTTATTGCCAATATAGGCTTTGGCTATCTCTACAAGGGGTTCATCGCCAGTTTGATCGCCCTGAACCAGATCGCCGGCGCGTTTGTTGACCACCAACAGATGATTGTCTTCGTATATAATGTCAATGTTCTCCGGCGTGGATCGCATCAGAAAGGTTTAGTATTGCTCGTCCTCGTTCGGAAAGTCACCAGATTTGACGTCGTCTATATATTTGGAAAAGGCATTGGTCATCTCCGAATACAGATCCAAATAACGGCGTAAGAAACGCGGATTGAATTCATAGGTCATCCCCAGCATATCATGTGTCACCAAAACTTGTCCGTCGCAGCCCGGGCCAGCACCAATACCAATGATAGGTATCTGAACACTCTTGGCAACTTCTGCTGCTAGCGAAGCAGGAACCTTTTCTAAAACTATGGCGAAGCAACCAATGCGTTCTAGCATCAACGCATCTTCTTTGAGTTTTTCGGCCTCATCCTTGTCTTTTGCACGCACGGTATAGGTCCCGAACTTGTAGATGGACTGTGGTGTTAGCCCTAAGTGACCCATCACGGGAATACCGGCATTAAGAATACGTTTAATGGAGTCTTTGATCTCTCGCCCACCTTCTAATTTTACAGCATGACCGCCGCTTTCTTTCATGATGCGGATAGCAGAGCGCAGGGCTTCTTTAGGATCGGACTGATAGGTTCCAAAAGGCAGGTCTACCACAACTAAACTTCTATTGATACCACGAACCACAGAAGAGGCGTGATAGATCATCTGATCTAAAGTAATGGGTAGGGTAGTTTCGTGTCCGGCCATAACATTGGAAGCTGAATCTCCCACCAGAATTACATCGATACCGGCACCGTCAACAATGCGTGCCATGGTATAATCATAAGCAGTGAGCATGGAGATCTTCTCACCGTTGTGCTTCATATCCACCAAGGTTTTGGTGGTTATTCTTTTGTATTCTTTTTTGGCCGTAGACATTTAATAAGGTTTTAGGCAATAAAAGTACTAATTTTAACAGGAAACCGAACGACACGGATTCGTATAGTCTACAATTCAATTATTAATATGATACAACGAATTACCTTATTGCTGCTGCTGAGTTTTAGTTTTAGCCTGCAAGCTCAAGATTTTACCCAAGAGGATGCAAAAGCTGTAATCGATACTTTTTTCGAAGGCTTTCACAAGGGCGACACCACCTTGATGCGTTCCGTACTTTTAAAAGAGGTCCCTACCTATACGGTTTATACCACGCCCAATGGCGAAAAGCGTTTGGTTACTGGTTCTGTAGATAGACTCTTGGAGGGTATAGCACAACGGCCGGCAGAGCAGGTGTGGAAAGAAGAACTGTTGGATTACGCTGTTCAAATAGATGGAGATCTGGCTCAGGTTTGGACGCCGTACAGGTTTTATCTCAATGGTAATTTTAGTCACTGCGGAGCCAATGCCTTTACGCTAATACAAACCAACGACGGTTGGCGCATTCAGAGTCTTATTGATAGCAGACGCAAAGGAAGCTGTGAGCAGTAGGACTAGCAGTCTGATAGAGCTACATTGACCGCTAGACCACCTTCACTGGTCTCCTTGTATTTGGTATTCATGTCGTTTGCGGTCTGCCACATAGTATTGATCACCTTATCTAAAGGCACCTTGGCGTTCTTTGGATCGCTGTCCAAAGCCATCTCACTTGCATTAATGGCTTTAATCGCTCCCATGGCATTGCGTTCTATACACGGTATTTGAACTAAGCCAGCTATAGGATCACAAGTAAGTCCCAAATGATGTTCCATAGCAATTTCTGAGGCCATTAAAACTTGTTCCGGACTTCCTCCCATAATCTCGGTAAGGGCTCCCGCAGCCATGGCAGAAGACACCCCGATCTCTGCTTGACAGCCGCCCATGGCAGCAGATATGGTCGCACCTTTCTTAAAAAGACTACCAATTTCTCCGGCCACTAATAAGAACTGTTTTACATCGTCAAAATTCGCGTCGTGGTTCTCAATTACCATATAATACATCAGCACAGCCGGTATAACTCCTGCGCTTCCATTGGTAGGAGCCGTTACCACTCGGCCTAAGGAAGCATTCACCTCATTAACCGCCAAGGCAAAACAGCTTACCCATTTTAAGATCTCGCGGAATTTCACCTCTCCGTCGCGGATGGCAGCGATCCATTCTTGTGGATTGCTGTAGTTGGTGTTTCTGATGAGTTTTTTATGAGAATCATAGGCTCGTCTGCGTACATTCAGTCCACCAGGTAGCACGCCTTCTGTATGGCAGCCTATATACATGGACTCCAACATCACGTCCCAAACTGCCTTGAAATCTGCATCTATTTGCTCCGGACTGCGGAGTGAGAGTTCATTCTGGTAGACTACTTCTGATACTTTCTTGCCCAATGACTGACAATATTGAAGAAGTTCATCTGCCCGCTGAATCGGATAGGGAAAATGACTAAAAGCTTCTTTTTTGGCAGCAGCGCGTTTGCGAGATTCTTCTACTACAAATCCACCTCCAATACTGTAAAAGGTCTTTTTAAAGAGCTTGCCGTTATTGAGCAGTCCTATAAATTCGATCCCGTTGGGGTGAAAGGGTAAGAACTCTCTATTGAAAACGATCTGTTTATCCATATCGAATTGCAATGGACGCTCTCCGTTCAGGGCCAGGGTCTTGTTTTCTCTTATCAGTGTTATCTCGGCATCGATCTTATCCGTAGGGAAACTCACCGGGTCAAATCCGCAGAGCCCTAAAAGCACAGCAATGTCTGTAGCATGACCTTTTCCGGTCAAAGACAAAGAGCCATAAAGATTAACGGTTACCTGATCGATCTGTTTGAAATGACCGCGTTTCTTAGCGATCTTGATCCATCGGTTAGCGGCCCTCCAAGGGCCTAAGGTATGCGAGCTCGAAGGACCAACGCCTATTTTGAGCATATCGAAAACACTGATGCTTTCCACGGTAGTATTTTAGGGGCTAAATTTAGTGTTTTTAAGCAGAAGCCATTACTTTTAAATGGTGGAAACTGCAGGAATAATTGCTAACATTAAACGATATGTTTCACTCTCGTCAGCAGAGGAACGCGCTTTTCTAAATATACTTTCAACTAAAGAATTGACTAAGAAAGAGTTTCTGTTGCAACCGGGAATGGTGTGCAGGCATCAGACCTATGTGGTAGAGGGTTGTTTGCGCTCCTTTTTTATTGCTGCGGATGGCAGTGAACAAACCATTCAATTCGCTGTTAAGGATTGGTTTATTTCAGATTTCAACAGTTATCTTACCCAAAAGCCCGGTCATTTGTATGTAGAAGCCATAAGTCCTACAACAATATTGCAATTGGAACGTGAGGCCACAGAAGCACTTTGCCAGGAGTATCCAATATTCGACCGCTATTTTAAAATGACTGCTCAAAAGGCCTTTGCCTTTGCTCAAAACAGAATGCTCTCCAACTTACGAGACTCTGCCACCGACAGGTATTTGGCGTTTCATGCGCGCTACCCAGAAATAGAGGCAGCTGTTCCTCAATATGCCTTGGCCTCTTATTTAGGGATGCGGCCTGAATTTTTAAGCAAGATCAAAAAATCGCTTTAAAGTTATTTTCTTGAACTAGTTCATTTTTTCTGCGGTTTGGCTGGCTCATATTTGTCGTATTAAACTTATCGACTATGAATATCACATTTATTGGCCTCGGTATCATGGGGCAAGCAATGGCATCCAACCTATTAAAGAACAAGACCCCGCTAATTGTATACAATCGCTCATTAGAAAAGACAGAACCCTTAAAGGCCTTAGGGGCTAAAGTAGCCACAAATATTGCCGAGGCGGTCAGCGATGCGGACCTTGTTATTAGCATGCTTGCAGATCCCATTGCTGTGAGGGAGCTTTTTTTTGCTTCGGACGGAGTGTTGTCTCACATGAAAGCTGAAGCAACTTGGATAGATTGTTCTACTGTAGATCCTAATTTCAGTAGGGAAGCAGCCGTAATGGCTCAAGAGCAGAACATCTTATTTATTGATGCCCCCGTTGCCGGATCTAAACCTCAGGCAGAAGCTGCAGTATTGAGTTTTTTCGTTGGAGCTTCACACCAAACCATAGCTCCTTTTGAAAATATTCTGTTACAAATGGGGCAAAAAATAATCCCTTTCGAGAAAGTTGGCCAAGGCAGCGCATTTAAAATGGTGGTCAATATGCTCTTGGGACAAGCTATGGTAGTTTTTAGTGAGGCTATTCAATTAGGACTGAAATTGGGAATAGATCCCGACTTTCTGCTCAACACCTTGCCAAAACTACCAGTAACAGCACCTTTCACTGCTTTTAAGACAGATAACATCCGCAGTAATGAATATCCTGCTGAATTCCCACTCGAGTTAATGCTTAAAGATCTGCGTTTAGCAACGGCATCTTACACTAATGCAGGGAAGAGACTGCCCATGGCAGAGGCTGCCAAGGCACAGTTCGAAGCTGCGGATCAGGCTGGGTTGGGAAGAGCTGATTTTAGCGCTGTCCATCAATACCTTGCTGCCTTATCGACCAAATAGTGACAGGCTTGTGATCCTGAACTGACAGCCTGTCATAAAAATACGACTGGCATAATGATTGACTATAGGGGAGTGAGTTTAAATTTTGAATCAACACACCTATAGCATAGAATTATGAGTAAAATAATTGGAATCGACTTAGGAACCACCAACTCGTGTGTCGCCGTAATGGAAGGAAGCGAGCCTACGGTGATTCCGAATGCCGAAGGAAAAAGAACAACACCATCCGTAATTGCTTTTGTAGAAGGCGGAGAGATCAAGGTAGGTGACCCTGCAAAACGTCAGGCGGTAACCAACCCCACCAAGACCGTAGCTTCTATCAAAAGATTTATGGGTAACAAATACAGCGAGTCTCAGCAAGAGGCAGATCGCGCTGCATATAAAGTTGTAAAAGGAGACAACGATACGCCACGTGTGGATATCGATGGTCGTCTTTACACGCCACAAGAATTATCTGCAATGGTACTTCAGAAAATGAAGAAAACTGCAGAAGATTATTTAGGTACTTCTGTTTCTGAAGCAGTAATCACCGTACCGGCTTACTTTAACGACTCTCAGCGTCAAGCGACAAAAGAGGCTGGAGAGATCGCAGGACTTACCGTTCGCAGAATTATCAACGAGCCAACAGCAGCAGCCTTGGCTTACGGATTAGACAAGAAGACATCTGACCAAAAGATCGTTGTATTCGACTTTGGAGGTGGAACCCATGACGTTTCTATCTTGGAGCTTGGAGACGGAGTATTCGAAGTATTGGCAACAGACGGTGACACTCACCTTGGAGGTGACGATGTGGACACCAAGATCATCAACTGGTTGGCCGATGAGTTCAAAGCAGACGAAAGCATGGATCTAAGAGAAGATCCTATGGCTTTGCAACGTCTTAAAGAAGCTGCAGAGAAAGCGAAGATCGAATTGTCTTCTTCTTCTCAGACCGAGATCAACTTGCCATACATTACGGCTACATCTAGTGGGCCAAAACACTTAGTACGTACTTTGAGCCGTGCTAAATTTGAGCAACTGATCGACGATCTAGTAAAAAGAACTATTGAGCCTTGTCAAACCGCGCTTAAGAACGCAGGACTTTCTACTTCTGATATTGACGAAGTAATCCTTGTAGGTGGATCTACTCGTATCCCTGCAGTACAAGAGGCTGTAAAGAAATTCTTTGGCAAGGAACCGAGTAAAGGTGTTAACCCAGACGAAGTTGTTGCTGTTGGAGCTGCAATTCAAGGTGGGGTGCTTACCGGAGACGTAAAAGACGTATTGCTTCTAGATGTTACACCACTTTCACTGGGTATTGAGACCATGGGTGGCGTAATGACCAAGCTTATCGAAGCCAACACGACCATCCCTACGAAAAAATCGCAGGTATTCTCTACGGCTGCAGACAATCAGCCAAGTGTAGAGATCCACGTATTGCAAGGGGAGCGTCCAATGGCGGCAGACAATAAAACCATTGGTAGATTCCACTTAGACGGAATTCCACCAGCACCGCGCGGAATGCCTCAAATAGAGGTGACCTTTGATATCGATGCTAATGGTATCATTAAAGTGACCGCTGCAGATAAGGCTACTGGAAAATCTCAAGACATCCGAATCGAAGCATCTTCTGGACTTACAGAAGAGGAGATCGAGAAAATGAAAGCAGAGGCAGAAGCTAATGCTGAGGCGGATAAGGCTGCAAAAGAAAAGGCAGACAAGATCAACGAAGCTGACGCGATGATCTTCCAAACCGAAAAGCAATTGGAAGAGTTTGGCGATAAGATCAGCGATGATAAGAAAGCGCCTATCCAAGCTGCTCTAGAAGACCTGAAAAAGGCTTTCGAGACCAAGGAGGTAGAAACTATCCAACCTGCTCTAGACAAGCTGAACGAGGCTTGGAAGGTAGCAAGCGAGGAGATGTATAAGGCCCAAGCCGAAGCTCAGCAACAAGGTGCGCCGACAGGTGATGCCAATGCTGCGGGAGAGGATCAGGGTTCTGATGTAGAAGACGTAGACTTCGAAGAAGTCAAGTAGCCTGTCACGTGCTTGACACGTGATAGACTTCGAAGAAGTGAAGTAATTCACAACATATATAACTTAAAAACCCAGCCATTTGGCTGGGTTTTTTTATGAAGACAGTTGGCCATTCTGTGTTAAAATCTGGGCTTAAAAGTCAATAATTTAGTAACTTAGAAGAACCAATCCGATTCAAATATATTGCCCAATGCGAGCCCAACTACAAACTCCGAAGCGCAATTTCCGCGGTCTGGTGCTGCTGCTGTCGATCTTACTCTTAGTACCATCCGCAGCGACTATAGCCCAGAATGCTGCAGCGGAGTATACCGAATTTCGCGGAAAGATATTAGACAGTAAAGGGAAGGATCCTGTAGTCTTTGCCACTTTATTGGTTAGCGGTACAAATATCAGTACCGTAAGTAACACAGAAGGTAACTACCTTTTAAAAGTGCCCAATGAGTATCTAGATGCAGCCCTAGAGGTTACCATGCTTGGTTTTGAGACCTATACAGCCAAGCTCAGTGAGATACCTAAGGACAGGCACACCATTTATCTGAATATTGAGGTTTCTCAACTCAGCGAGATCAGTGTAACTCGCTTTGCAGATGCCAATGCACTGGTCCGTGCTGTATTTAGAAAGCGAGGAGAGAATACGCTCCCACAGACAGCTAGAATGACTGCTTTTTACCGGGAGACCATTAAGAGGCGAAACCGCAATGTATCACTC
Organism: Gilvibacter sp. SZ-19; assembly: GCF_002163875.1. Classification (GTDB taxonomy): domain Bacteria; phylum Bacteroidota; class Bacteroidia; order Flavobacteriales; family Flavobacteriaceae; genus Gilvibacter. Next base: position 2,699,728 of record NZ_CP019333.1, read on the forward strand.
ACAGAGGCGGTAGTGAACCTTTACAAACAACCGAGTACGAATAATATCAAGGATGTTGTTTCCTTAGACAAAGCTCGTAAAAGTACAGACTACCGCAGGTTGGACACCGTTGCTCTTAAACTTCAAGGCGGTCCTTTTTCTACCTTGTATTTGGATATTATGAAGTATCCGGAGTATATCTTTACCGAAGATACCTATGACCTCTACGACTTTTCGTTGGAGCGGTCCACCGCAGTAAACGACAGACCGGTCTATGTGGTCAATTTTAAACAGAAGGATTTTGTGTTAGATCCGCTTTATTATGGGCAATTATACATAGATACCGAGACGCTTGCTTTGACCAGTGCCGACTACCAATTACTGCTCAACGATAAAAAGGCAGCCAGTGCTCTTTTTGTGAGACGAAAGCCCGGAGATATTGAGGTAACTCCTTTAAAGGCGGCATATCGTGTAGATTACAGAGAAAAGGATGGTCGCTGGTTCTATGGTTATGGCAGTGTGGATCTGAGCTTTAAGATCAATAAAAAACGCAAACTTTTTAATTCCATTTACACTTTGAACAGTGAGATGGCTGTGACAGACTGGGAGCTTATCTCGAACGATCAGGTTGCTAGACCCAAAGATAGATTACGCCCCTCCGTAGTGATCACCGATGCGATCACTGGGTTCTCCGATCCGGATTTCTGGGGGCCAAGAAATGTTATTGAACCCGAAAAATCTATAGAGACCGCAATCAATAAGATTCAACGGCAAATGCGCCGAGAAAATAAATAGTAACAATAAAAAACCCGATCCGTGCCGATCGGGTTTTTTGAACATGTAGCAGAATTTTTTTCTTTTTCACTACAATTATGTTAAGTCGATTGCAGTTGAGTGCAAAGACAGTAAATGTAGTGTTTAACTCTCTGAAGGTCAACAGGGTTTTTCCTCTAAATTAAAGCGACTGGAAGTGTATAATATTATTTGTTACCGCTAAGGTCTGGCTTAAATTCACGCATAAGCTTTGCCGTTTCTGCCGCTTGCGTACCGCGTCCGTCCTCTAAGTTCTCAACGATGTTGTCATAGTCTTTTTCAGAACGATTTTGAGACATTTTGTACTTGGCTTGTAGCTCGGTGATCTCAATTTCAAATCCAACTATTCCGTATACCTGATTTAAGGTCTTCTTAGAAAGTTTGCTCATGTCAACCGGCCGCTGCACATCGCTTTCGTACTTGTCCATTAAGGCTTCGAGCATGGGCATCAGTTCTTCGTGGGCCATGGTTCTCAATTTTCCGTAAATATGAACAGCAACATAATTCCAGGTAGAAACTTCTTCTATGCTGTACCAGCTGGCAGAGACATAGGAGTGCGGCCCATTGAATACGGCCAAGACCTGCTCTTGCTCATCAAACGTCTTCCACTGCGGATTCGCCTTGGCCAAATGCCCCTGTAAATACGCCTTTCCGTCTTTTTCTAGATACTCTAAAGGCAAATGTGTGGCTAGGGGTTTACCCTGGTGTTGGGTAATGAGTAGCCCGAAAGCATTTTGCTTTAAAAACTCCGTGATCTTCTGCTGGTCGGTCTCTTTAAAGAGTTCTGGAATATACATAAGGCCAAAGATATCAAATATCCTTGGCCTTATTTAAGTGTAAAATGCTAATTCTTATTCGCCGATAAGATGCAATTCTGTAAAATCCTTGGTGATCTGTAAAGTAGCTTCGCCATTGAATTTTATGCTGGTATCCAATTGATTATCCAGTTCTATAGCTGTCACTTTAAATGGTAAACCGTGGAATTTTAAGGTGATGGTATCGTAGTCTGTCACAAACTTACCTTCTTTGTGTTGCTGTATGATCAGTTCGTTGGTTTTACCCGTCAGCTTAAAGGAGCGCAAACTGAAACGACCTTTTTTGTAGTCGTAGCCGTCTTGTCCGTCTTCGTAAACCTTGGCTTGTCCTTTGCCTTCCTTGTAATAGACGTCTAAGGTCAAAGATTCCACTTTTTTCTCTCCAACATACTGCTGAACAGGATATTTAGGGATCATAGACCCGCTGCGCACAAAGAGTGGGATCTTATTGATATCTGCATCAACCCAAAGTTCTTTACCACCTTCGACCACTTCGTCACTCCAGTAGTTATACCAAAGCCCACGAGGGATATACATACGGCGCCCTTGTGCATTCGGCTCCAAGATAGGACAGACCAGAATATCGTTTCCGAAGATAAATTCGTCGGTACGGTAAAAGGTCTGGTGATCCTCCTGATCAAAGTAAACCAAAGGTTTTATCATAGGAATACCCTCTTGTGCATATTCCCAGAACATGGTGTAGAGGTAAGGTAACAACTGGTAACGCAGCTCTACATAATCGCGTACAATATTGGTTACCTCTTCATCAAATGACCACGGTTCCTGATCACCATGATCTCCAGAAGAGTGCACGCGACAGAACGGATGGAACACGCCTAATTGTATCCAACGGCTAAAGAGTTCACCCGTCGGTTGCTCGGCAAATCCACCGATATCGGTTCCAATAAAGGACATACCCGAAAGACACATGCGCTGGATCTGCTGGTTAGCTACCCAGAGATGCTCCCAAGTAGCAACATTGTCTCCAGTCCAAGAAGAACAATAACGCTGGGCTCCAGAATAAGCAGAACGCGTAATGATAAACGGACGCTTCGGATAGGTGTATTTTTTCACTCCGTGATAGGTAGCACGGGCCATTTGCATACCGTAGATATTGTGTGCCTTGCGGTGACTACACGGATGCCCGTCATAGTCGTGACGTACATCGAGCGGGAAGGTCTTGGTAGGAACTTCCATCACAGCAGGTTCGTTCATATCGTTCCAAACGCCATGAACTCCTGTCTCGCCAATAAGCTCATGGTATAGATCTGCCCACCATTCACGTACTTTTGGGTTGGTGAAATCCGGGAAGTTACATTCGCCCGGCCAAACCTTTCCTTTCATTAGCGGGCCATCGGCACGTTTGCAGAAATAATCTTTTTCTAGGGCTTCGTTGTAAATATCGTAATCCTTGTCGATCTTGATTCCCGGATCGATGATAGCCACCGTTTTAAAGCCGTCTGCTTCTAGGTCGTCTATCATTTTCTTCGGATCTGGGAAGTATTCGTTGTTCCATGTAAAACAACGGAATCCGTCCATATAATCAATGTCCAGATAGATCGCATCGCAAGGAATTCGCAATTCGCGGAACTTGCTAGCTACTTCGCGTACATTGCTTTCGGGATAATAACTCCACTTACTCTGATGGAAGCCAAGCGCCCAGAGTGGCGGCATTTCTGGCTTTCCGGTAAGATCGGTATAACTGCTCACCACACGGTCAATACCAGGTCCGTAAATGAAATAGTAGTTCATCTCTCCGCCCTGTGCCCAAAAACTTGTGGTATCTCGTCTTTCTTGACAAAAGTCAAAAAAGGTTCTAAAGGTGTTGTCAAAGAATATTCCGTAAGCCTTGTCCGAATGCAAGCCCACATAAAAGGGTATGGCTTTGTAGAGCGGATCCTGATCCTTCCCAAAAGCATATTGGTCGGTCACCCAGTTCTCCACACGCTTGCCTTTGAGGTTAAAGTGCATCGGCTTGTCTCCCAAACCGTAGTAACTCTCCATCTTTTGGGCGTGCTTGCTCATTTTAACGATGTCCGAGCCGTGCTCGTAGCTGAATTCCCAGTGGAAACCGGCTTCGTCTTCGTTGATCAACGTACCGTCCAGATCATAGATGCGCTTTTTCATGGTCGCACGATCTATATGCAACACTAACTTGGCTGTCTTTATGATAAAAGTGTCCGGCGTTTCGGAATATTCCAAGTGGTTATAACCGTGGGTAGCGTTCTTATCTAAGGCATAGCTAAAATCCGCAGGGAAATTTCCTTCTGTCGCATAGCGAAATCGGAAGATACTGTCCCGAATCACAGTGATCTGCAGCAGTACGCCATTATCTGCTGCTATGCTAAAGGTGTCTGCTTTTTTACTAAAAGTGGTTATCGGCCCAGGAAACTGGTTCCCTTTCCGTTCGAGTTCGGTATTTGTGATCATAGATTAATGTCGTCTTTGTCGTGTGGTTAAGATTTGCTTTGGACGCGTTTCAGGACCTTGATTCCCAATGGGGGCAGGGTAAAGGCCAGCGAATAGTCCCTGTTGTGAGAACGGATAGCTTCGGCTTTAGGTCGCTGAGTGCTCACAACGCCGCTACCTCCAAATTTCGGATCGTCAGAATTGAAGATCTCTCTATACGCGCCTGCTTGCGGCAGGCCTATGCGGTAGTTCTCACGTACTACCGGCGTCATATTACAGATAATTACTAGATCGTCTTTAGGGTCGTTTCCTTTTCTAATAAAGGCCAGTACCGAGTTGGTGTTATCCGTATAGTCGATCCATTCGTAACCTTCTGCACTGAATTGCTTTTCGTGTAAAGCCTTTTCTTTTCTATAGAGTCCATTCAAGGCTGCTACATATTGCTGCATATTCTTGTGGTCGTCATATTCCGTCAAGTGCCAGTCCAAGCTCTTGCTGTAATCCCATTCACCCCATTGTCCGAATTCTCCTCCCATAAAGAGTAGCTTGGTTCCCGGGTGGGTAAACATACATCCGTAGAGTAATCGCAAATTGGCGAAACGCTGCCAAGTATCTCCTGGCATACGGTCTAGTATAGATTTCTTACCGTAGACCACCTCGTCATGGCTCAGCGGCAGCATAAAATTCTCTGTAAAGGCGTAGGTTAGACTAAAAGTGATATCGTTCTGGTGATGTTGGCGATAGATAGGCTCCTTCTTAAAATATTCCAAGGTGTCGTGCATCCAGCCCATCATCCATTTCATTCCAAAGCCTAATCCGCCTAAAAAAGTAGGTTTAGAGACCATAGGAAATGAGGTAGATTCCTCGGCTATGGTCTGTACGCCAGGGAACTCGCCGTAGACAGCTTCATTGAGCTCTTTAAAAAAAGAGATCGCGTCTAAGTTCTCGCGGCCACCGAATTGATTCGGTTCCCACTCCCCATCTTCTCTGGAATAATCCAGATACAACATAGAGGCTACAGCATCTACACGCAGGCCGTCTGCATGGTATTGATCCAACCAGAACAGGGCATTACTGATCAAGAAGGCGCGTACTTCGTTGCGTCCGTAGTTAAAGATCAAGCTCTTCCAGTCTGGGTGGTATCCTTTTTTACGGTCGGGATGTTCGTATACATGCGTTCCATCAAAGAGTCCAAGGCCGTGAGCATCTTCTGGGAAGTGCGAAGGCACCCAATCCAAGATCACACCAATTCCAGCTTGATGTAGCGCATCGATCAAAAATTTAAGATCTTCTGGCTTCCCAAAACGCGAAGTAGGAGAGAAGTAGCCCGTAAGTTGGTAGCCCCAAGAAGGATCGTAAGGGTATTCCATAATTGGCATGAACTCCACATGGGTGAACTGCATTTTCTTTACATAATCGACCAATTCTGTAGCTAGTTCGATATAGGTCAATGGGCGGTCTTCTGCACCATTGCGCATCCAAGATCCTAAGTGTACCTCATAAACAGAGAACGGCTGGTCCAGTGCGTTGCGCTTAGGTCGTTCTTTAAGCCAGTTATTGTCTTTCCAAGTGTAAGGCGCATCCCAAACAATAGAAGCTGTCTTTGGCGGATGCTCTGTTCTAAAGGCAAAAGGATCTGCCTTTTCGGTCTTTATGTCGTTATGATGGCTGTGGATCTTGTATTTGTATTTGGCACCTTTTTGTACCCCGGGAATAAAGCCTTCCCATATTCCGGAGGCGTCCCAGCGTATGTTGAGCGGATGCTCACCTTCTAGCCAGTAATTAAAATCTCCTATTACAGAGACTGCCTTGGCAGCAGGAGCCCAAACGGCAAAATACACGCCTTGAACACCGTCTACCTCTGTTAAATGCGCTCCAAACTTCTCATAGAGTTTAAAGTGTTTCCCCGCCTTAAAGAGGTCAATGTCAAAATCGCTGAAAAAACTGTGTGCTATAACCTTAGACATGTGCTAATCTTAGTTTTCATTCATTATTGATGCGATCCCTTCTAGAGGAATCACCGCCCAGCGCGGACGCGCATTCATTTCGTAACCGAGTTCGTAAACCGCCTTTTCTAACATGGAGTATTTGAGCATAAAAACGCGTTCCTGCTCGTAACCAATGTTAATGTTGGCATTGCGAACTACATCCGTATAAGTGTTCAAAAAGACGCCGATCATATAACGGTAAAGCAATTCTCCGGCTGCGAACAGCTCTTTTTGCTCGTAAGGGAAATGCTCTCCTTCGTTAAAGATAGTAGCGTAAATGGCATAGTGGAAAGAGCGGAACAAACCGGCCACATCCTTAAGTGGGGGTTGTTTTACCTTTCTGTCGCGGATGGTGCTTTCTGGTTCTCCTTCGAAATCGAGGATATAAAAATCACCATTTTGAACAAGGATTTGCCCTAAGTGGTAATCTCCGTGGACGCGTAAACGCTCTCCTTTGAGTTTGGTCCAGTTGAAGGTTAAAAAACGCTTTCTGATCTCGTTCTTCTGTTCCAAGAAGTCTTTTGCCAGATCCAAGGCCAAGCCATCTAACTTATGCAGGTTGTTCTCAAGTGTATTCAGTCGGTTTTGGAACTGATACAGCAAACGGTTCTTTAACCAAACCTCGTAATCTCCATTAAAGCGTTCCGGGGCAAAGGCCGTTTCTTCGAACTCAGAGCCCAGTGCAATATGCATCTCTGCAGTGCGCTTGGCCAACTGTTGTAATTCCAAGAACAAACTGAGTCCAGCCCAGTCGATGATCTGTGGCGGCACGTCGGCTATGGTCAACCGGGCAAACAACTCGGTGCGCGGCAGTTGGTTTATCTTTATGTTTTTATGTTCCAGATTCTCAAAGACGCCTTTGAGTTTATCCAGCATATATTCCCAAGCGTCGCCTTGGTTGGGAACCAAGCCTTGCATCAGGGCTATGGTGATGATTAGGTTGTCCGAGTCAATGATGTTGATACTTCCCTGATAACTCGGTGTATTCTTGAAACCTTTTTTGTCAGACAAGAAGCGAGACATCTCGTAGTCCGGATTCTTATTGGCGTAGATCCTGCGGAAGAATTTGATCACCAAGCGTTCGTTGATGATTATCGAAGTGTTGGATTGCTCCATTCCCATAAAACGAGAAGACTCGTATTGGGTCTCTACAAAAGATTCACCACGATGGTATTTTACGCGCTCTTCCGACCCTTTCTGGGCGTGTAGAATTCGTTCGAAGACCAATTTTCTAAAGGCTTCGAGGTTTACAGCGTCTATAAGAAAGCCTTCTTGTCCTTGAATGCTCAAGTTCATGATCCGATCTTCTTTAGCGAAGTTCTCATCGGTCACAAAAGCGATCGGTAAAAAATAATGCTGATAGAAAGCCTCTTCGAAATTGATCTCCAAGATCAGTCCGTAATAGACCTCTTCGTTTTGTTCAATTCGGAAGTATTCCGTCAGGTCGATATATTTGAGCTTACTAGACTTTCCACCATACCAACGCTGCTGTACGATATACCGTTCCAATACTTCGGATAGGAACATCTTTACAAAGCCTGGGTCGTCCATAAGGGCTTCCCAAGCAACATTGAAGTTGGTTGTGCTCTTTACAGTCGATTTAGCCTTGGCCATTACTTTTTGATTTTAAACAAATGAAAAGGTAGTGCAGGATGCAGCTCTACAAAATTCCAGCGCTTGTTCCAGATATAGCTGCTCTCTGTAATGAGGTCGTGTACGGTGATGGAATGCCCTTCTGCCACGCCCATTTCTTCTAGTGGAAGTTCTATCCAACCGCTTTGTGGGTAATAAGGATCTAGATTCGCCACCATCAGGGTTTCATCTTGCCCATTTGCATCACTCTTATAGTAGGTCAGGAGTTGCTCGTTCTCTACACTTAAGAATTTGATGTTGTTGGTCTGTTGTAGCGAGGCGTGTTGGTGTCTGATGTGATTGATCTTGCTGATCAAGGTGGTCAGTTTGTTTTCTGCATCCCAATTCCAGTGGCGTAATTGGTACTTTTCAGAATCCCAGTATTCTTCTTTCCCAGGGACCGCATCGCTCACCATAAATTCATAAACCGGTCCGTAAAGCCCGGTATTAGAGCTTAGGGTAGCGGCTAGGAAATAACGGCTCAAGTGTATGGCCTCGTTACCACCTTGTAAGGCCCATGGGTTGATATCTGGAGTGTTAGGCCAGAAATTTGGTCTAAAGAAGTATTTCTGATCGGTCTTGGTCAACTCTTCCACATACTCGATCAGCTCTTGCTTGTTGTTACGCCAGGTAAAGTACGTATAGGATTGGCTAAAGCCTTGCTTGGCCAGTTGATGCATCACGGCTGGGCGTGTAAATGCTTCGGATAGGAACAATACATCTGGGTATTTCTTCTTGACCTCTGCCATTAGCCATCCCCAGAAATAAAAAGGCTTGGTATGCGGATTATCCACTCTAAAGATGCGGATCCCGAATTCTTCTACCCAATACATGGCGCAGTCGAGCATTTCTTGCCAAAGGTTCTTCCAATCCTTGCTTTCAAAATGGATAGGGAGTATGTCTTGATATTTCTTCGGAGGGTTCTCCGCGTATTGCACCGTACCGTCTGGACGCCATTTGAACCACTCTGGGTTTGATTTCACCCAAGGATGATCTGGAGCGGCCTGTAAGGCAAAATCCATGGCTATTTCTATGCCTAGTTCTTTGGCTTTGTCCACCAAAGACTTGAAATCGGCTTCATTGCCCAAGTCTGGGTGTAAACTTTTGTGTCCGCCTTCTTCAGCCCCAATACCCCAAGGAGATCCTACATCCCCATCTTGAGCCTCGGTGCTGTTGTTCTTTCCTTTTCGGTTTATGCGTCCTATTGGGTGAACAGGAGGGAAGTACAAAACGTCAAAGCCCATTTTTGCTACGCGTGGCAAAAGGGCCTCACAGTCTTTAAATGTTCCATGTTGTCCAGCTACTTTAGAGGCAGATCTCGGGAAGAACTCATACCAGGTACTAAAGCGGGCTTTCTCGCGGTCTGCATAAGCCTCGAGAGAGGCAGACTCATTTACCAAACTCTTGAGTGGATATTTAAAAAGCAGTTCGTGAAGCTTTTGAGAAACGGCCTCTTGAACTGCTTTTTCATATTGTCCAGCATCTTTGAAGGCTGCAATGAGTTCGTTTAAGTATTTCTTTTCGGAGGCATTGGCTTGTTTGGCAACTTCAGTCAGATACTCGGCACCCTCAAGTAGTTCAGAGTTCACGTGCTGCTTATCATCGATCTTGCGTTCTATGCCGTGCTGCCAGTTTAAAGCGTGATCTACCCAGGCTTCAATTTTGTACTGATATGCTCCTTGTTTGTCCGTTGCAAAGCCAGCCGCCCACTGATCATTACCGGTAGCCTGCATTCGGGTTTCACTCCATTTTTTTTCGGATTGATGCTTGTAGCGTAGCGAAGCGGCGATAACATCGTGCCCATCGCCAACTACAGTTGCAGTTACCGGAATGTACTCGCCAACGATGCTCTTAATGGCATGGGCTCCGCCTTCTAACTGCGGACGTACATTTTCAATAATTACGCGACTTTGATTCATTCGGACTAGTTTGCTGGTTTGGTTGGGCGTAAAGATAAACATTAGACACCTTAAATGGTAGCCCTAAGGCCCTAATTACCAGTAAAAATTATCGAAAACGTTTGCGCGCTCTAGCCCTTAATTGTGGCCTATTCTTCTATCTTTTCAAAGACTTCTGTCCGACCGAATAGTGAGATGCCGATATATCCTCTGGCTTTGAGATCGCCGTCTGGTTCTAACCACATTTTACAGGAATAGATGTTTCCATTCTGCGGATCGTAGATCTGTCCATCCACATATTTTCCGTCATCGTATGTAAAATCGGTCAAGAAAACTAGGCCCAGTAGGGATTGGTTGCGCTTTTTTGGATCTGGATTCAAGGTGTCTACTCCCGATCTTTCTGTCCAAACGGTCTTCCCGTAATACTTAGCTCCTTCTTTGTAGATTTCGATTTTAGCATTTTTAGTAGGGGTCCAATAACGTCCAAGTACGGCATCTGGACCTTTGCCAGAATTTTGAGCCGTTAAGACAACATGGGTTAGTAAGAAAAGTACAGTGAATAATAGCGATCTTCTTTTCATCTCTTTTAGCATTACAATACCTTAAGTCGGGTCTGTCTGTCCAAAATTACTGCGAGTCCGTTAGTGATTTGAATTCTCGGGTCTCGATTGCAGTCACCGTATCATTGGTCACCACCGCACGTCTAAGCCAACGGCCTTGTTCATCGCGTTCTTTGACGCTATAGGTACTCGGAAAACGTTTCCCATCCGCAGCGATATAAACATAACCGGTTTCCTCGCCATTTTTGTCAAAGCTATATTCGTAATTCCATTGAACCACGGCATTTGGCCCAGGTGCGCTACCGTCTATTCTAAGACCTCCGTCTTTCTCGTATTTTGAGAAACCGCGATACATTTCAACACCAGTATTGGCATCGTGCGCTCTATACCCGACACGACGCCCTTGGTCATCTAGGTCGTATTTGTAGGTCATTTTGAGTTCGCCATTTTCGTAATAGCGAGAACCTATTTTTTGCCCTTCTTCGTTAAGCAAAAACTGATCTTCCCAAGCCACCGTACCGTTTTGATTAAAGAATTTATTGGCCAATTCCTGGCCTTTGGCATTGTATTCTACAGATTGCATAGCGCGCAAGGCATCGGCCACCATAATTCCTGCTGAATCTCGAACAGAAAACCCTCTAATTATCGCAACTTCTGCCACGATCGTGTCTGGATCTACTTTTGGCTTCTCCTGCTGAGGTTCCTGTTTACAGGCAGTTAACAGTAAAATGCTGATAGATAAGAATAGTACAGTTCTTAGGTTCATAGGGTTAATTTTAATTCGTCGTAATGGACTTTCTCGGTGATCTCTGGTATGTTTCCCTGATAATTCTTGCCGCGTAATTTAGCCACCGGATGTGCCGCTAAATCTGATCCTGTCCATGGCCGAATAAGTGCAGCCAAGGCTTCTTTTTGTACTGGCTGATTAGCATCTGCATTTAACCACAGCTCTGCTTCGGCTTCATTTAAAAGCACAGGCATGCGAGCCTCCTTAGCCTTAGGATTATTATGGATCTTGGCCATCATGCTATTTGCCTTTGTCGTCACTAGACTAAAGGTGGTCCAAACCTCGCCACTGTCGCGGTCTGTCCATTCGCTCCATAAGCCGGCTACACACAAAGGACTTTCGTCATTTTGATAGATATAAAAGGGATAGGTCTCACCGTCTTGATGGTGATGTTCGTAAAAGCCATCCAAATAGACCAAGCAGCGTTTGCTTTTATAGGCATCTCTAAAGGAGGGTTTCTCTGCCAAGGTTTCTCCACGGGCGTTTATGGTGGAGTTCCAAAGTTTGTTCTTTAGTTCAGAATCTTTAACCCAATGGGGGATAAGGCCCCAATGAGCAATAATTGGTTTAAACGGCTCCACAGCGGTATAAATAAGAAGTTTAGGATGCGCAAATCCACTTTTATGATGTGCCGGTAGGTCGGTATATGGCGCTAGTTTCTGTTCGATCTCCAAAATAGCAGCAAGATCATTGTTGCGTTTGGCTCGCTTGAGTTGAGATTCCAGACTGGCTTTTATATCGTAACACATCAGAGACTAAAATCGTTGTTTCGCAAGGCTTGTACGGCCCGTTGATTGAGTTGAAAGTCCAACGAATTTACAAAAGATTCTACTCTCTGATCCTTAAAATAGGTTCTAATACTATCGTTAAAATGCACTAAAGCTTTATAATAATCGAGCAATCCTGAATTGGCAGCGTCATAACCGTTTTCAGTGCACCATTGCAGGTAATCGGCGCTTTCTTCTACGGCCTCTAATTCCTCCAAACAGCAAGCAATATGTAAAAGTGTATTGTTTATCTGCAGGTCGCCATACTCGTCGTGATAGTGCAGTTCGATAGGTTTCGATCTGAAGCTAAAAGAGATCATATGGTGATCGGGCAGTAGTTTAGAGGGCGACCCTTTCGATATGATTTCAAGTTGATGTGCTTGGGAAAACTTCTTAAGGGCTCGTAATTCCGGATAGTTTGGATACTCCGACGCGTTCATAGTTAACTGAACTTGATAAAATCTACCTCTATACTGTAAATCCCTGCGCGTTTTTCATCGGAGATTATACCTAAACGAATGATCTTTTGTAAAACCTTTTTATCTATAGAATTACCGGTTTCTTTGCCAACGCGATACTCCTTAAAGGCATTTATATCTAGATTGATGATCTTCCACTGGCCATTTGTATTCGGTAATTTGGACTTGTAATTTGGACGATACCAAAGTCTGCTGTTGTTTAGACTGAGCGCAAAGTCCATACCGCTAGACCGATATTTAATGATCACTGTGCTGAATTTTGAGAGGTCCATGGCTTCAAACGGGCCTCTGGCGGAGGCAAAACCACCATTGTTCTCTAAAGAGACCTGTCCTTCAAAAACAAAACTGCTCGGGGTATAGCGTAACTTACCACTAGAAACTCCGCCCATGACATTATCATTGAGAGCGAACCATTCCTGATTGTTCCCAGTTGTTCCAAAGTCCAGTAATAAGGGTTGTGTTGCCCACATAGTAATTACGGCAATTAATACCGATGCTTTTGTAATCATTTTTACTCAAATTTACGGCTTTATTTGCCAAGTGCAGCGTCTTGATAAAAAGATAACCTACTTAACGCACTAAAGAAAAGAATCCTCTAAAAACTTGATTGTCAAAAGTTTCTGCACGATACCAATAACCGGCTGCAGGGAGTGGGTTTCCCCGGTATTGCCCGTTCCAACCGTTTCCATTTGGATTTATTCGAGCCAGGAGTTTACCGTATCGGTCATAAATATAAATGTCCTTTAAAGGCAAAGGGTCTAGGCGAGGTGGTACATAGTTCCAAAGATCATTTACACCATCTCCATTGGGTGAGAAATAAGGAGGAAAACCAGTAGGGGGAAACAACAATCTAAAAGGACGCTGCACTATACCACAGCCGTTTCGATCTCTAATATAGAGCACATAATTACCCTCTGTGAGTCCATTGAACTCTGGACTGTCTTGATAAGGCCCGTCTATAGCCAGGGCATACTCGTATTCTCCAATACCAGAAACCACAACCTCCACATTAAAAACCTCTCCGAACTGACGGATAAAAAAATCATCGATCTGCGCTTCTTGAGAGGCCACTACCGTGAATTCTGAGGAGCTGGTACACTCTAAAACGGAACCTTGACCATCGTCGGTAAGTACATAGGCCTCATAAACATAAGTCCCCGTCTCTTCTAGTGCTACGGTAGCTTCTTCGGAGATTACCAAAAGATCTCCAGAATCTGTAACGCGATACCAGCGGTAGCCATCTGCGGGGTCTGTGGCCGTGATAACTCTTGGGGTTTGTCCAAGACAAATCCCAACGATATCTGGAAAACTGATCTCTGGATTTAAAACAACCAGTTCGCCGGTATCTTCGTCAAAGAAAGGACCACAGCCCAAAATTGTAGAAAAGGACTCTTGCGGGCAATCTACAGCTTGTCCGGCATCGTTAAAAGGAACTATTCTAACAAAGTAGGTATTGTTGGGTTCAAAGTTAAATACAAAGGTGGAGGTGTCTGTAAATATTGCGCCATCTACCACATCGTTTTCAAAAGGCGAACGCCCAATGTAGAGTAAATAACCAGTGGCACCAGGAACAGGTTCCCATTCCAATAAAGGCGAAAGGGCTACATTGAACTGTCCATCAACCGGATTGATAAGCATAGTACAGCCGGGAGGATCTCCTAGATCTCCAGTAATAAAAGATTCTTCGATACAAGAACTCGCAATGCCATTTTCATTATAGGGCACTATTTGCACAAAGATCTCTGTCGCTGCCGGAAAGTCTGCAGGAGGGTTGTAAGACAGTACGTTCCCTACATCTAAATTAAGGGCAATATCACCCAAGCCCGGGGCAGTTCCTATCGTTAAGCGATAACCCGTGGCCCTGGGGGCGTAATTCCAACTCAGATTAGCGCCCACGTTAACGCCTGTACTGCCGTTGACAGGTGCGTTGAGTTGGGTACAGGTTGGGGGATTGACCTCGTTTCTAGTGGTAAATGATATAGGCTCACAAATAATATCTGGCTGATCAAAAAAGAATAAGGTAATGGTCACATAAATGGTTGTGGATTCTGGTAAGCCTAATGGCGGATTGTAGGTAGTTACAGAACCTACAGGTTGGTTCGCTACAATTTCACCTCCGCCAGGGGTTGTTCCCAGAGAAATAATGTAACCGGTCACTCCGACGACTTCTTCCCAAGTGATTGGACTGTCTACAGCAACATTTGTCGCTCCTGCGGCAGGTGCTATCAGGTTAGGACAATCTTGCGTAAAGCCTGTCAGGCTTGTCAGTAAGAATCCTATGACCAATAATAAACGCATACAGAATAGGAAAAAGCTCTTAGTCTTTACATTGTTGCCCTAAAAAGGTAACGATCTCATCGGGTTTCTCTAGAGTCCCTCTATAGTTCACGCAGTTGCCGTCCATACTCAAGAATTCTATAAGAACGCCGTTGTTGCGATTGATCATTTGCTGTACATCATCTAATGGCCCTTTAGATTCGTCGAACCAAATTCTGTAAGAGCATTCGTCGATCCATTTGATCACACCGTATTTAGGTTTTACAGCTTCTTCAGAAAGCAATCCTTTTGGAGCACTGGCAACAGTCTCCACCAAGGATTCCCCTTGACGTGTGATCTTGTAAGAAACGGGCAGCTCATCTGTAGGTGGAATGTAAAAACTTCCTTCTTTAAAATCAGCACAGAAGGCATCTTGAGCTTGCATAGATCCGAAGATCAAAAACATCAAACCCAATAATACACAGGTGTATTTTCCCGTGACTCCCCCAAGGCTGCTTTTAAAAATCAATTGTAGTGTCGCAATTTTTGACTAAGATAGACAAAAAAGCCACAATCCTCTAGTAGTAAAACTATCGGCTTTGATCTAAAAAGGCTTGTAATTTTTCTAAAAATTGCCCTACGTGATATCCATCCATAAGACCGTGGTGCACGTGCACTGCACAAGGCATTCTCATTTGGTCTGCTTCGGTGACCAATTTGCCAAAACTCACTTTAGGACAACTGTCTGGAAAACTGAATGATCTGGCGTGAGAAAGACTGCTAAAATCGATCCATGGTAAAACGGAATAGTGGACAGAATCCAAACGCTTAGTGTCTTCGGTAATTCCCAAACCGGCTCTATTAAGCGCTGCTTTACGTTCGGGTTCGGCAAGCTTAAGAAAGCTTTCAAAGTCTTTGGCAAAAGGCATATAAGTGAACACAAAGCTCTTGTCTGGTCTTAATTGAACCGCATTCAAGTGAATAGTTTCGAAAACTACCGGTTTACTATCTACGATTCTATAGCGAAAGGAATCTACCTCATTACTGGCCCAAGCGGCAGCGTAGAGATAATACATGGAAAGAGAATAAGCTTTGGCCTTACAATATTGATACGCTTTTCGCATATCCAGTTGCACCGTGAGCCCAAAGAATGGCTCCTCCATGGCACTGAAGAACTCGAAATGTTCTTTACGCGGCCATTTCTCTAGATCGAGTGCGCTGTATTTTGCCGATTCGCTCATAGGAACAAAAGTCGACATTTCAGGCCACTAAGACAAGTCTATTCCAGGACCTTTTGAATCTCGTTTCGGTACTGAGACGGACTTTTTCCGCTGAACTTTTTAAACAGTTTATTAAAGTGGGAGAAGTTGTTAAATCCGCTATCGTAACAGATATCTGTGATACCCATAGGTTCTTCTGCCAATAGCCTAGAGGCGTGAACCAAGCGGTGCTCGTTTACAAACTGCGTAAAGGTCTTGCCGGTCTTCTTTTTAAAGAAACGACTAAAGGCCTGCTCTGTCATACTTACCATATTGGCTGCTTCTGCCAAAGGGATATGACGGGTGTATTCTCGGTTCACAAAGTCGTATAAGAGTTCTAAACGGTTATTGTCTTGAGGTTTTGCCTCTATGATCACAGAATCTATATTTAGGAGTTTGTACTCATCGCTCAACGAGAGTTGCTCCAAAATGTTCAACAAGCCAGTGAGTCGGTTAAGTGGTGTCATCTGCGTTAAGGCAGACATCTGTTTCCCTATAACCTCTTTGGTCTCGCCGTAGAACACTATCCCTTGCTTTCCGCGTTTGAATAGTTTTTTGATCTGATTCATTTCTGGCTTTTCAAAGAATTCAGGGCCTAAAAAGTCTTCTTTGAATTGAATCACCACTTCTTCACTGTTTCCAGTTAAACGGTCAGTAAAGCCGAAGTGGGGGACATTGCTTCCAATTAATATCAGATCGCCTTCATTATAATAGGACAAGTGATTCCCAATATGGCGTTTCCCAGAGCCTTGGTCCACGTAGACCAATTCTATCTCGGGATGAAAATGCCAGGCGGCGCGGTCCTGTTTGCGCTGATCGGCAAAATTGGTCACGCTAAAAGAACTGCCCAGGGCGGGGGCAATGGCTTCAAGTAGGGGTTGTTTGCTCACTTTCATGGTCGTGTCTTTATTCACACTAATAAGTTGGCATAAATCGTACCAAACCAACTATGCAAATTTAGCTAAAACATATGCTATTTTAACCCAATATTAATGCATTACCATCTACAAGGTTAAAAATACACAGATAATGGGTATTTCCGTGGTAGTACAGCTGCTCATTATGTAAGACATTTGTAATGTTCAATTCTTAAAACTACTTAGTTGTGAAATGAGCACAAACAAATTTAATTAGTAGCATATTTTCTCTACAATTAAATTTTTTGCGCGAAAGTGAAACGGTTGATCTATGCAAACAATTTTTATTTGCTTGATTAACACAGAAATAAAAATTTTTAAAGAGATGAAATTCAAGAATGTAATCGCAGCAGTAGCATTGACAGTTTCAATGGCTGCCACAGCAAACAACGAAAACCCTACAACGAATCCTGTTTCTATTCAAGAGGATGCCAATGTAGTACGCGTTTCTGTACTCAACACGACTCTAGACACCTTTAAGGTTTATGTATACAATAACAACGGAGAGCTTATTCATAAATCCTTTTTGGGTGATGCCGCTTCTATCGGACAACAATTTGACTTTAGCGACGCGCCAGCAGGCGAGTACACTTTCAAGCTAGTTGCCAAGAGCGGAAAGACCTACAGTTATTCGGTTAATGCCGGAGCCTAGTTAGTTTACCTGCACTTAGGTACTGTTTATTTGGTTGTAAAAAGGGTAGCGAAAGCTGCCCTTTTTTAGTTTATTGGCTGTAGAAATTGGAAGATGCAGCCTTTAGGGTTGTAAGTTCTACAGTATGTCCGTCTGGGTCTTCGGTATAGATAGATAAGAAGTGGTGGTGATCCTTCAGCGTATAAGACAAACCTAAATTCTCATAATGAGCACGGGCAGCATCAAAAGCAGTGTTACTTACGCGAAACGCAAAGTGCTCTATCTTAATATGCTGTGATTCTTGTGGGCACGGAGCATCGCTAAGATCCGCAGGAAAAATCGCTACTCCAGTCTGTCCGGCCAACATAAAGATCGGAAAAGCACCCCATTCTGGTACCTGTACACGTTTAAGCCCCAATACTTTGGCATACCATGCAATAGAAACTTCCATATCCCTTACATTAATGGCTACATGATCTAAATGCGCTATGTTGAACGGATGCGCCATTATTTTTCGAAAGGAGTTTCCAGTATGCTCAATATGACTTTGATCCCGTCGCGAATATTCCCAATTCGTATGTTCTCATTCGGATTGTGCTGATTGTTGTCCATATTGACTAAGGGCACAATAATAGCCGGTATTTTCAAGGCATTAACCGCGGGTATGATAGGCACAGTTCCGCCCATAGTTCGCAAGCGCACTGGAGGTTTGCCAAAACTAGCTGTAATTGCTTCCGAGAGTTGTAACCCGAATGGACTTTCCATGTCGGTTCTAAAAGCATTTACACCGGCATTGCCCTCAAAACTAACTATTTTGCTATAGGTTAATCGCTCTTCTCGGGTGGGCGCTCTTTCGATCAAGTAATACCCTTGGTTCTTAATATGAGCCTTTATCTTTTCAAGAGTAGTAGCTCCATCGGTTTCGGCCACCAATCGCACATCAAAGTGGGCTTTCGCCCATTCAGGTATAATGGTCTTTAAACCGGGACCTTTCCAGGAGGTTTCAATATGCCTGATGTTCAAGCTTGGGTACTGCATGGCGAGTTGATAAGTGGTCGCAACCTTTTCTGCCTCACTTAAGCCCAGCTTCTGAACAATTTCATTTTGATCGTCCGGCACGGCATTTAGTATGGCTTCTTCGGATGCGCTAAGGGCTATGCCGTCATAATAGCCCGCAATTAAAACCCGTCCGTCTGGAGCTTTCATGCTGGAAAGCAAATGACTCAAGGTAAAAACAGGGTTGGGAGCGACATTGCCGTAATGTCCGCTGTGCTGCGGCAATTCCGAACCATATGTGGTTAAACTAAACCGGGCAATACCTCGACAGCCAAAGGTCAAGGTCGGTTGATTACTGTTGTGGGCCGGGCCGTCTAGAATCAACATATAATCTGCGGCGTAGCGATCACTGTATTGCTCTAGGGTAGACAAAAAGGCCTCAGAGCCAGCTTCTTCTTGCAGGTCTAAGATCACTTTTAAATTGTGCTTGGGTTGCTGGCCAGAAGCTTTTAAAATATCCATGGCCGTGAGCAGCATACTTATGGGAGCTTTGTCATCTGCAGCAGCGCGACCAAAAATCCGCCAATCCATATCAATGGAGCCTTCTAGCTTTTCCCAAGGTAGTATATTCCAACTACCGTCTGGACTTTGTTCTTTGAGTACTGGAGTGAACGGGTCTGGCTGATCCCAATTAGCGGGATTAACCGCTTGTCCATCTAAATGCAAATAGTAGAGTAGGGTGGTCGCATTAGGGTCAACCTCATATGCTGCAAAAAATACCGGTAACCCATCCGATTTCAACAGTGATACCTTAAAACCGCGGGCTTTGAAATACTCCGTGGCTACACCCACGTTGACCATCATGTCATTGGTATTGGCAGCAATATTCGGATATCCTACAAAATCTTTGTGAGTGCGCAGGGTTTGCTTTAAGCTTTTATCTATAGCCTCATCCCAATTGGACTGGGCCTGAATATTCAGACTACATAAACCGAGTATAACAAACGCAAAAATCTTAAACTGGCTGTGGTTCATGCTATTTTTGGTTTAGTTTGAGTTCTAGTACTTTGCCTCTGGTGCTAAAACGGTCTGTATCACCTTCGGTCTCATTGGCTACTCCCTCGTTAAAGCTATAAATGATGGAATTGTCTAATGGCAGTTCTAAGCGAAGCTCCCACTGGTCTACTGTTTGGGTTACTCGAATTTGTTTTTCTCCGGATTCGGACTCCTCGAAATAAACCGAAATAGTATTGTCTGCCACTTTCACATTTTCCAAACTGGCATTGTTCCAACTAGAAGGCATTTGCGGCCTGATGTAAACGATCTTCTTATGAGCCATGGGTTGAATACCAAAGAATTGCTGCACAATAGGCACGCCATAGCCGTAAATGTTCCAAGCTTGCACGATCATCCCGTAATCTGGAGACACCTCGTACATAGAGCCTGGTAAGGCATAACTGAAACTGCGGGTCATCTTCTGCAAATAATTCAAAGCCTTATCTGGACGACCATAGTTGTTTTCTCCTACTATCTGAACCGCGGTAGGGAGAGTCATCACTGCTCCCGTATAGGAAAAGATCTCTGGCCCTTTAAAAGAACCGTCATCGCTACCGGCAGATTCATCTCGGTCTATCCCGGTCACGAACATACCAAAGGGATTGGCATAGTTAGCACCCGTATCTAAAGCTTTCAAGGCCTTATCAGGATCGGCGATCTTCATTTCCATAGGCGTATTCACTACCCAATTGTGATGCAGCACAAAAGGTCTGGGCGTGGCAGAAGGATTGGCTTTGATCTTTGCTCTTGTTGCTTTAAGCTCTTCTACAGCCCACGGCTTATCTAATGTATCGGCTCGAACAATAGCGTCTTCTATTAAGTGTAAGGCTTGCTGGTCTGTACCGATAAAGTCCGCAAAGGAATTGAATTCCTCGGACCAAAACTCCGCATTGATCTTGGCGGCAATTTTAGCTGCAGTTTCTCGGTATTGCTGCTCCAGTTCGGATTTTCCTAATACTTCTGCCATAGCTGCAGCATCGGCAAAGGCGCGTTGGGTATAGGCGGCAACATCTATCATCTCGCTATCCAGCCCGTGGATCTCCATCATCCCAAATCCGTCCGGAAACAAATTCCCGTCCTTATCTTGAGCTTCCATAAGCCATGACAGTCCTTTCTCAACAGTTGGAAAGTAGCGCTCTAAAAATGCTTTATCGCCGTTCCATTTGAATACTTCCCAGATCAGCGAGGCAAATTGCGGGGTTTCATTGATGTTTCCAGGATTGAACACCGCCCCATTGGTAGACATTTCGTGTATGATCTTGCCATTACCGTTCACGGCCTCAGAAACAGAATCTAATAGGGCTATGGTAGATTCCACAATATCGGTCTGCCCAATGGTCATATAGCCTTTAAGGGCGTATTCGCTGTCTACACCAAACCACCAAGGGTAGTCGGGTATTCCGGCGGTGATCCCGCGGCCAATGTGTGGTACATCGCGGATCAACCAGTCCGAATTGTATTTGAGCCATTCAAAGGCTTCTTCTATTTTCTTGTCAGGAATGTTTAGTTTACTTTGCTTCGCTAAGCTGGCTAAACGTGCTTTTTTAGCCTCGAGCATCTCTGGCCAATTTTCGCGTATGTCTTTATTTTCCGAATAGCTAATTGCTCTAGATTCATAACTACCGCTAATGACCACTTGAAATTTTTTGGACTCGCCTGCGGGAATAAGCATATTAAAGCTTTGCAAGGCAGTAATGCCGTTCCCCTTGTAGGGAGATTCAATGGTAGAGAAGTTGTTGGCATTTTCCGAATCGCGCATTATAGCCGCCAAGTTGGTACTTACTATACAGTGGTATTCCATCTCACTGTCACGAAAATAAAGATGCCCGTCTTTATTCATAGTTACTAGGTCCTTGCCGTCCTTCATGTCTGTGCGTTCGCCAAGCCATGTAGGCATCAGGTCCGAGTAGACGTGTAAATTCAAACCAAAGGATTTGTCTTCTGTACTCTTGTTTTCCAGGGTATACCAAACCACCATTCCTTGTTTTCTGTCTGGAGCGAACTGGGTTCGTGTTATGTGCAGATCGGTATTGGCCACATTGCCATAATCGTGTGAATTTCCCCAAGGATAGTTCGTAAACTTATCCGCTTTGTCCAGTATAATAAGATCTCGCTCGGTTTTAAGGCTTAGACCAAATCCATCGAGCAGTTTTATGGGATGATTCCAAACCCCACCCATCTCTCCGCTGATGTGCCAGCCCAATTCTGGAAAACTACCGTCTTGGTGTCCGACCATATAGACGCGGTCTCCCGCAGTGACGAAGGGAGAGTCCAGGTATTCGGCTTTGCCGTCTAGTGCAACTTCTTGGTATGTGTTGGCCTCTTCTGTTTGGCTTTCAGATGCTTCTTTACAGGCATTTAGTGTGAGTAGACTCCATCCGCAGAGTGTGAGCAGCAAGTTGGATTTATTCATGGAATTGAAAGTGTGTTGACCCCCAACAGGTCTGGTTTTTGAATCGAAACCCTAAGATAATTGGAAATGAGCGATCCGCAAAATGGAGTTGCCCTTACTTGATCTGCCAATGGATATGATCGTCATGTCTTACGGCGTGGCAGCCTTGAAATCGAACCTTAGTGGCTCCATTGGTCAAGCGGTGTTTTAAATGAGGTTCTAGGAAGATCTTATCGGTCTTTGGGTTGCTGCTGAGCAGTTCCAACAAGCGCTTATTTAGGTTGGTGTCGAATGTAAGTTGTTTGTTCGGCTTACCAAAAGTTAGCCAAGCGGTCTTGTCGTAGAAACGGTGACCACCGTTTAGACAAACCTCGGTTTGGTTGAATTCCCCCAATTCCGGGGATTCAAAAACGCCGTAGCCACTTCGTGACGGCTTTTTGGCAGTGATCCTTCCGAATTCATCCTTATAAAAGAAACTCAGATCTAACTTTTTGCCATCGGAATGGCTTAAGTGGGGCAGTAAGGGAAACTTATCGATAAAAGGAAAGTTGGCGTCCAGATACACCACAACAAGCTTGGGGTCGGTCTTTTGTAATTGGGAGGCAAGTTGCTCGAGCTCTTGCTTGAGTTCAGGTGTTGCGTAATGCCTGTTGCATAAGCGATATACATAGCTTTGGGCGCGGATGTGATCGGTCTGCGGTAATTCGACTCGTCCAAAATAGGCGGCCAAATAAGGAACTCCCCAAAGGGTTAAGACCAGATAAGCTCCGCAGAAAACAACAAGTCGTTTGAGAATACGTCTTTCACTAGGCCGATAGAATAGCAGCACAAGACCGTAGAGCAGACCTCCGATCTGTGTTAAGACGGTGAGTATGGCAATGATGGTTAGATGCGTTAGGAATTTAATCGCAGTCTTCATAGCCCTTTTAAAACGCTAAAAGGCTATTAAAAAGTATGGATGTAAGCGAAGTCTTACTAGTTGCAGTTCGTGCTGTAACTGTCTTCCGGATCAATTTCCCAATCGGCAGGAATATTGCTTTGCTGACTACTGCTCACCTGTACGCAGGTCAAGGGGTTGTTCACTGCGTTCAAAATAGTGAGTGCAGCATTGGAAGAAACATCTAAGGCGGTTAGCTGATTGCCAGGCACTACCAATTGCTGTAGTGCAAAATTGTTACTTACGTTAATACTTTCTAACGCATTGTCTATTAAACTGACCTTTTCCAGATCCGGTAGGGAAGTGATATTGATGCTACTAATCTGATTGAAATCGGCAAAAATGAATTTTAGTTTGCTGTTGGTGGCAATAGGCAAACTCTCCAATAAATTATCATTGATCCAAAGGTTTTCTAGGTTGACAAAATCTTCGATTCCACTGATATCGCTAATTCCCTGCTCATTGAGTACCAAGCTGGTCACGTTTTCTATATTGGCTGTTAGCACAAAGCCATCGACCTCATTGTCGAAATTCAAGGCTACCAAGGCGGCCTCAAAAGCCGGGTCAACAATAGCAGTCCTTGCTGGTTCTTCTTGTTGCCCGCCGCCGGAATTGTCATTATTCATCGGCATATCGTCATTGCTCTCGGAAGAGCATGAGAACATTACTATACAAGTCAATAGAAGGGATAAGTACTTTAAGCTGCGCATGGTCTGTTTTAACAATAAAACAACACAGCTGGCTAAATTCCTACTCGTTAAGGGTGATTTCGTAATAATCCAACCAAGCCGTATCGCCCGGTAATTGTACAGGTTTGACGAATTCTAAGCCCAATTTCTCAATAAGTCTAACAGATGCTTTATTCTCAGGTAATACAATGGCACTTACCTTATGAAGCTTTAAGTTGTTTTGGGCATGATCCATTAAAGCCAGAGCTGCTTCGCTGCCAAATCCTTTGCCTTCGTATTGCGGTAAAAAAGCAAACCCGATATCTACAACTGCTAAGCCTGGGCGGTTAAACAAGCCACAAGTCCCCATGGGCGCAGCAGTCTCTTTATTGTATACAACGCAATTTCCGTAAGCGTGCTCTTTGTAGTGGGAGAGCATTTTGTCCGCTATATATTTTTCTGCCACGGCTATACTACTAATGTTTCTATCGCCAATGTACCTGAGCCATTTAGGGCTGTTCTGTAATTCGTAAATAAAAGCCGCATCACTTAATTTGACAGGTTCGAGTCGGAGTCGTTCTGTTTCAATGACCGCCATAATTATTCCTTAGTTTGGGCAAAAAGCCAGTGTAGTAAATCTGGGTTCGCAAAGGTAGGAGTCCAGCTATCGTGATCTACCCCGGGATAAACGGTAAACTGAACATCGGCATCCAAACGTTTCAAGGCCTCCACCATTTGTTCTGAATATCGAATAGGAACCACTTGGTCTGCATCGCCATGAAAGATCCACCAAGGCAAACGATCCAGTTTCCCAGCTATGGCCGGATTGGCTCCACCACAAATTGCAAAGGCAGCGGCGAATAACTTAGGGTTACGCCTAACCAATTCAAATGTTCCCATAGCGCCCATAGATAAGCCCCCTATGTAGAGGCGGTCTGTATCTACAGGATAACTTTTTAATAGGGCTTTGATAAGGCCCTCTAAGAGGGTTTGCTCTAAACGGTAAGTGTTTCTTCTGGGAAAGTCTATGGTTACACCCTCTGGAGTTTGGTTGTAATCTCTATTGACCCAATAACCCTGAGCCGAACACTGTGGAAAAACGACTATGGCCGGAAACTTAGTCCGAATACTGTCCGAAGCAAAGAAGGCACCGCCGTGCTTGAGTTGGGAAGTATTGTCATTGCCGCGCTCTCCAGAACCGTGTAAGAAAACCAACATAGGGTAACTGATCTCAGGATTATAGTGTTTGGGCAACATGATCCGATAGGGGAGCTCCCCATTTTTCGAGATATAGGTCTCTTTTTTATAAAGTTCCAAGCCTTGCGCAAGACCTCCAAAGGAACTCAGCAATAGTAGTACAATTAGGCTTTTGATTCTCATCGGTAGGCTTTTCTAATCTTTAACAAGATAAAAAGAATTACCACTGCAAAAAGATTAATACCTACTTGTTTTGCCTGCCTTTTAGGGACTAGATCCCAAACAAAATCAGATACTCCTGCATTGAACTCCAATGCTCCGGGTTCCATTAGGTAGGTCAGACTAATCCCAATTCCTCCGGCGAAATAATAACTCCATCCCCAAGCTGTAAAAGTGAAAATCTGTAAAACTTGAATAAAGATCCCAAGTTCTGAAGCCCTTCTGTTCTCTTTGTTCAAGAACAAATAACCCACATAAAAGAACAGACTGAATAAAACTGTCTGAACACTCAGAGTAAACCAAAACCAACTGTCGTCTCCAGGGTGTCGCAATCGCAGAAAACTCACCAAGAGGCCAATTAGACCACCGACCATAAAGAAATAGGTCATAAAGGCTACTCTTTTGTCGCGTTGCTTCATTTTAGTTTTCGATTTTTATCCCTGCGGAGATGAGCGCCGCTCTTTTGTGTTCGTTGCTGCTATCTAGATTTACAGAAGCCATTTCAAAACTGGCCAAAACTTGAGCAGCAGCTGTAAAATCTCTGGCCTCGGCAGGATAGCCTGCGGCCCGGTAGGCTTCTGCTTGCTTCAAGCCCTGAGCCTTAAAGGCCTTACTTTTCATTAAAGCCAAGTGACCATTGCCTTTTCCCTCCTGATCTAAGAGTACAATGATACCCGCACCCTTGGCTGCTATTTGTTGCATGGCCAGATCCATCTGCTGTTGACAATCACACTCCAAAGAATTGAAATAGTGTCCGTAGATACAACTCGAATGTAAACGGCAATATACGGCATTGGCTCCTTTGAGATTACCCATATGGAGGCAAATGATCTCTTGCTGCTCATCGGCAAATAAGGTCTCCGTAAAAAGGCCGTAGCGTGTTTTTAAAGTGGTGTCGGCTAGTTTTTGCATCAGTTGTCTATTGAATCTAGAAATTCCTCTAAGGTCTGGATCAGTGCAAACTCTCCATCCAAACTCGCAATAGCCGTCTCGTGGATCAATTGGGCGTCATATCGTTTTCCGTTGCGATCTACTTTGTCAAAAGTTGCCGTCGCATCCTCGATCAAAGTGACCTCAAAACCTAAATTAGCTGCCATACGAACGCTGGTGGATACGCAGTGGTCTGTAGTTAAACCTGCCATGACAAGATCTTGCTGTTGCGTGGACTTGAGCACTTCTTCTAGCGGGGTGCCAATAAAGGCACTGTTAACGGTCTTGGTATAGACCGGTTCAGTTTCTAAAGGCTTTACTAACTCATTTAGGGCGTTCCCTGCGGCCTCGGGGCGCAGTGGAGACTTCGGATTGGTGGAGCAATGCTGAACGTGATACACTGGCCATGACTTAGCTCTGAAGTATTCTAAAAGCTCTTGTGCCCGTTGTTCCGCCTCGGGATTGTTCCTATTGCCTCCCCAGTATTCAATATCCTCGAAACCCTTTTGTATGTCTATCAGTACCAGTGCTTTCATTTTTTGCTTTCTAATAGTATTGCTGAATCAGTCGGTAAACCGACAGGCACCCAACTTCCAAGGGCATATTTGTCGTTTGTGTGGTCTGTTTTAATTTCGAACTGCTGTCCATTAGCAGAAACCATTAGACCAGTCGCAGTCTTAGCAATGACCTGTGCTAAGACGGTCACTTGTTTATCGGATCGATCAAGTCCGAAAACTACAGTTGGGGCCCCTGATTTGGTAATACTACCATTATCCAATACCCAAACATGAGCGGCCAGTTTACAGACCTCTGGAAGGTCATGACTCACTAAGATCACACTAAATCCGAAGCGACTGTGCAACTGCAATAAATGATCTTGAAATTCCAAGCGGAGTTTTTGATCTAAAGCGGTGAAGGGTTCATCGAGTAGCAGCAGCTGAGGTTCTTGAGCAAGGGCTCGGGCCAGTGCAGCGCGTTTGGCCTGACCTCCAGAGAGTACGTCTGGTTTTTGATCGGCTAAAGATTCCAACTCCGTTAATCGCAGTAATTCCGCTATGAGGGCATTGTTGGGGTTTTTGCCACTGGCATACTCTAGATTTTGCCTTATGCTCATGTTGGGAAACAAGGCGAGGTCTTGAAACAAGTAGCCTATATTTCGTTTCCCCGCCGACAGATTTACAGACTTCTCAGAATCGAACCATACTTCATTGTGGTTGGTAATTTTTCCAGAATCTGGACTCAGCAAGCCGCTAAGCATGCGTAAGGTCGAAGTTTTCCCAGCTCCAGATGGTCCAAAGAGCGCATTAAAACTGCCTTGCTCAAATTGAATGTCTACATCCAAGGGCATTACGCCATGTGAGCCTTTCAGAATTTTATGTAAACGAGCCTTTATCATTTGCCGAATCCTCCCCAATTTTTTGCTCCTCTGGTGTAGACCCAGAACAAGATCACAAAAGAGATCAGAAACAATACTAAAGAATATAGATGTGCTTGTCCAAAGTTCAATTTCTCAACTTCCTCATAGATCGCTATGGAGGCTACGCGCGTCTTCTCTGGAATTGCTCCACCTATCATTAGCACAACCCCAAACTCTCCCAAAGTGTGCGCAAAGGTCAGTACCAATCCACTCAATAAGGCAGGTTTCATATTGGGTAGTAAAACCTGTCGTAAAGTATCTAATCGGGAACGCCCCATGAGTTTTGATGCTTCTTTATACTGCGGAGGGAGACTTTTAAAGCCTGCCAAAACAGGATGAACCATAAAGGGTAATCCGTAGAGCATGGAGGCAATGACCAGTCCGCTAAAACTAAAGACCAATCTCAGCCCTAATACACTGTCTAACCATGCGCCAAAGGCATTGTTAGGACTAAAGGCTATTAAAAAATAGAAACCCAACACGGTGGGCGGAAGCACCAAGGGCATGCTAATGAGAACGGTAACAAATGGTTTTAATTTGGTTTTGGAATTGGCCAACCAATAGCCCACGGGAATTGCAACCAACAATAATAATATTGTGGTGAGGATTGCTAGTTTAAGAGTAAGTAATAATGGATCCCAGTTCACGCTATTCAAAGATAGCATTAATTCGATTCTAGGGCAGGTCGTAGCCCTGTTGTTTGATCAGTTTTTTAACCGCATCACTCAAAAGGAAATCTACAAATGCGCTTGCTGCAGGATGTCTATTCTCACCTTTTATTAGAACTACGCCTTGAACTATGGGTTTGTAGTGTACCTTATTAATGTCCAGTACATATACTTCGGATTCACGCTGCGCTTGTATGGCTGTAGATTTGGCTGTAATAGCAGCCTGGGCAGCTCCGGAAACCACATAGGTCGCCGCTTGAACCGCATTTTCGGCATAGACCAGATTAGGGCGTACTTCGTCCCATAGATCTTGATATTCTAAAAGCTCTTTGGCCGCACGGCCATAAGGAGCCAAGTCTGGGTTGGGAATGGCTAAGGTTTTAAGTCCCGGTAATGTGAGGCCAGATTTGAGAAAGTCCTGCCGAGACAAAAGCACCAATATGCCTTTGGCATAAGGAGCAGGGGCGGCCGTGGTTAGGCCTTGATTATACAAGCGCTGCGGATAGCTCAAGTCTGCGGCCATAAAGATATCTACAGGAGCTCCATTACTGATCTGGCTGGTAAGTTTTCCAGAAGAGCCGCTTATAATATCGATCTCAACATTATTGGTCGTACTAAACTCTTCTGCCAGGGCTCGTGCCAATCCTTCTGCGTTTGCCGCAACTGCAATACGCAATTTTTCAGTGGGTTGTTCTGAGCAAGCGCTTAGGAGTAAACAGGCCAAAAAAAGGCCACTTATAAGATTAGTCTTCTGAAAAAATCGCTGTCTCAAATCCGTCTATACTTTTGGTGTTCTTTTTTTCCCAATAGGCCCAAAGGTCCTCATCGGATTTAGCCTTTGCCCAATCTGCCAAGCGTGTCCTGTGCGATTTAAATTCCATATAAGGAACTCCATAACCGCAAGAGGTCTGTACCGTTTCAATGTGGAGTTTAATGAATTGTCTGGCCCCGGCTGTTTCTGGGAAAAGCTTTAAATAGTCTTCGAATTGTGGGTCTCTTGGGTGATAGACCTCACAGCTTCCATATAATCTCAAAATCAATGGAGGATCTTCAAAGGCATTGAACATTACCGTCATACGATTGCTCTTAAGTAGGTGAGCGGCTGTTTCGTTTCCGCTTCCGGTAAGATTAAGCCAAACTACTGTTTTATCGTCTATGACTCGAATACTATCCATGCCTTTAGGTGATAGGTTGATCCTGCCTTCTTGTGCTGCTGTTGCAACAAAGAACACAGGCTGGGCCTCTATGAAATTTTTATGGACTTCTCGTAATTCTTGGAATTGTGCAGCCATGATTGCGCCTTACTTTTTATTAGGATAAAGATACTGCAAGTCGGTGGAGCGACCACAAATCTGTATATTTATATTTTGTTTAACAAAATGAATAAAAATTTAAACAAAATATTAATAGAAAGGCATTTTATAGGTTCTAATTTAGCATCAGTTAAATCAGACTAGTAGAACAGACTTGATTTGAAATGCGCCAAAATTGTAAAGACCCAATGATCCGGACTAGGTTGAAAGCGATCCGAAGCGACTTCTTCAAAAACACACTAAGCCAGTTTGATTTATAAACAAAAACTACAAAAATTGAAACTCATGAAAAAGATTGCCACATTCGTACTAGCCGGGATGTTCATCTCTGCCTGTGCACAGAACAAACAAAACAATGACACTGCCGAGGTTGCCTCCGCAGAAGTAGAAACCGTAACCGACGCTAAAGTTGCCGATACTCCTCCAACTATAGTAGGAGTAGCCGCAGGAAACGATGCTTTTAGCACTTTGGTAGCTGCCGTAAAAGCTGCTGGATTGGTAGAGACTTTAAGTGGAGAAGGTCCATTCACTGTTTTTGCTCCAACCAACGATGCTTTCGGAAAACTACCTGCAGGAACTGTAGAAGGTCTACTTAAGCCAGAAGCTAAAGGAACCCTAACTGCAGTGTTGACCTACCACGTAGTAGCCGGAAAATTCGAAGCTGCTGCAGTAGTAGATGCGATTAAGAAGAACAATGGAAAGTTCGAGGTTAAAACCGTTCAGGGGGGAACCATCACACTTTCTCTAGAAGGAGGAAACGTAGTACTTACAGACGCTACTGGCGCCAAGTCTACTGTGATCATCCCAGACGTAGCTGCATCCAATGGAGTGATCCACGCCATTGATTCAGTTGTAATGCCTCAATAATTTTAGGTGGTCAAAAAATAAAATTGCTATGAATCAAGGCTGTCCGAAAGGGCAGCCTTTTCTTTTGCTATTTTTTGGCAATTAGCTGCTGGTGTATCTGACGCCCTAAGGCAGCCAAAAAAGGAACTCCAACTTCATCGTACTGGTAGTTGTCGTCGTTAAAGATCCCATTTTCATTGACATGAACCGTAGCTGTGAGTATAAAGGAGATCTCATTGGTGGTATCCATAATGTAAGCGCAGTCTGTCAGATATCCATAGGCATAGCCAACTTTGTTCAAGATGGTGATGTCATCTGGCATGGGCGCTTTACTGTCGCCATAAAGAAAGAATTTGACGTAGGAGTCATAGTACTCCTGGGAAGTAAAACCGGCCTCTTTGGGCAGCAATTGCATACTCTCCAGTAAGAACTGATGCAGCTCCGGGCTCAAGTCGAACTGCTGCTCACTGCTGTAATATTCTGGAAAAACCACTCTTCGCATGGTATTGTGCATGCTGCGGATGGGGTAGAAGTTCTTGTAAGCAAAATCCATTGGCGCTTTAATAAGACTGTCGTTTTTAAAATATCCCACGCCTTTTAATGTCTTTTCCAACTCCAAGGCTTCAAGCGCCTGCATTTGGTAACCTTCGCCAATAAAGATCTCATTTGCTTCGGAGCCTTTAAAGGTCAGACCTTTGAGCATGATGTCGTCTGCATTGGCAGTAGAAAGTCTGTGTGCTAGTCTGAATTTATCTATCCCGAGCTCTTGCATTCGCTGATTGACAAAATCCTTGCCTAAATATTCATACAAACGATTGTAGGCCTCGTTACTGCTTACAGCAAATATATCGCGGATGTCTTTTCTAAATGTGGAGCTGATAGAGTCTCCATTGACGTTAATGGTAGCGTCCAGATCTATAAAACCGTTGTCATCTAATTGTTCCAAAGTGATCACTGCCATAGGGAATTTCACCGTGCTGGCAGGGTAGAAGTAGACCGAATCGTTCACTTGAAACTCGTACTCATCGAACTGCAGGAAATCTGCGGAGGTGTTTACAACGCTCAAAGCAATTTGAACTTCGTGAGCCTCAAGATTATTCATTACTCTCCTTATAGCCGGATCGTTAGAATCCAATGCTGCCTGTAAGGGATCGACGAGTTCATCTTGGCAAGAGAAAAGTGGAAGCAAAAGAAGAAAACAGTAAGCAATATGCGCTCTCATAGGCACTTAGTTTGCCTAAAGATAGCAATTCGCCCTTAGTTTCTGTTGAGCACCTTATACTGCTCGTAGCATTCAGAAATTGCGTCCAAGATCTGCAGATCGTTAGCGGTTCTTATAAACTGATCAGAATAGTTGCAATTGTTCAAGATCATGTCCAGATCGTTGCGTTCCAATTGCAAGACCGCCATAAGGGTTTCTCTATCGAATTTGCTCTGCAATAGGTTTCTGATGTTGTCATCGGCCTTCATTTGCCGCAATTTCCGCATCTGTTTGGGGCGTTTACCAAAGACGTTATAGAGAAAATCTGCCGGATTGAATATGGCGCTGAGCACCTTACCCACAGCTCCTGGTTGCTGAGAACCCCCTTCGTAACCGCGATCTAGTCCTGCAATGGCGTAGCGGTAATCGTCGTAAACCGGAATGATCTTGGCATCGATCTCTAAATATCCAGTAAGTTCTACAGGCCTGATCACAACCTCTTCTAAGGCAATCCCGAGTTCAGTCATTTTGACCTTTATCTCTCCGAAGCGCAATAAATCATTGGTAACACGAACGCGAATAGATTTGAATCCGAGGTAAGAGAAATAGAGGGTGTCGTTAACTTTAGCGGGAATTTTAAAGCTACCGTCTCGCTCAGAAACCGTACCGATCACCTGATTGAGGTTTACGATATTCACGTTCTCAAGGGCTTTGTCATCGGCATCGTTTTGTACAATACCTTGAACCATTTCTGTTTGCTCCTCCTGAGAGAGGGCAGAAAAAGAGATCAGCATCAATACAAAGCACCAGAAAGGTTTCATAGCAAGGGTCTTAAGCTCAAAAATACATATTAAGTATACAATTCTCATACCGCCGACCCCATATTTACAAAAAATTTAAGAATCTTATCGTCTTCGTCGCTTACCTCCAGTGCCTTTAGACTTGCCACCATCGCCTCTTGGCTTACCGCCTCCGCCTTTCTTTCTACCGCGTCTTCCGCCGAATTCTTCTTCAAATCGACCTCCGCCGCGCTTGCCTTGTTTGCGTGTTCTTGGCTGTTTGAATTTCTTTTTCCCATCAGAGGATTCTTTAAAACGTTTGCCTCCGCCTTTTCTGCGCTTTTCGGTAGTCGCTTCGACGACTATCTTACGTCCGTCTAGAACAAAGTCTTCAAAGGTGTCGATCACTCTTTTTACGTAGGGTTCCTCTACATTGAAGAAAGAAAAGCTTCCTTTTACGTCTACCTTGAACAGGCCATCATCTTTGATCTGTAATAGGTCTTTTAAAAAGTCCTTTAGCGTCATCCAACTAAAGTCGTCCTTAGCACCTACATTAATAAAGAAGCGCGTGCTGTTGCCACCGCTAGATACATTACCAACTTCTGGTACGTTGAGTTCTTTGGCGTTCTTGTAGTAATTGAAGAAACGGCTGAACTCCACACTAAAGATCTTTTTGATCAAGGTCTCCTTGTCAAAAGCACCGAGGCTTTCCATAATGGCCGGAACATAAGGCTCTATCTCCTTGTTCACGTCGGTTTGCTCGATCTTCTCTGCCAAATGCAAGAGTTGAATCTCACAGATCTCCATGCCGGTTGGTAAGGTCTTAACCTCAAACTGCTTGTGAATGATCTTTTCTATGGCTTTGATCTTACGCACTTCGCTTTTTGAAACCAAAACCATGGAAACTCCAGATTTTCCGGCACGTCCTGTACGTCCACTACGGTGCGTATAGGTTTCGATCTCGTCTGGCAACTGGTAGTTGATCACGTGGGTGATATCGTCCACATCAATACCGCGAGCGGCAACATCTGTGGCCACCAACATTTGTATCTGATTGGTTCGGAACGATTTCATTACCAGATCACGCTGATTCTGACTCAAGTCACCGTGCAGAGCAGCTGCGTTGTAGCCGTCTTCGATCAGCATTTCTGCTACTTTCTGGGTATCGCGCTTGGTTCTACAGAAAACAACCGAAAAGATGTTGGGATTAGCATCTGCTAGGCGCTTCAATGCTAAATAACGATCTCTGGCACTTATGAGGTAGTATTCGTGCTCTACGCGTTGTGCGCCACTGTTCTTTGTTCCTACGGTGATCTCTTTAGGATCGTACATGAACTGCTTGGCAATAGCGGCAACTTCTTTAGGCATGGTTGCGCTAAAGAGCCAGGTGCTTTTGTCTTCTGGTGTGTGAGAAAGGATCTCTTTGATGTCCTCGTAGAATCCCATGTTCAACATTTCATCGGCCTCATCTAAAACGCAGTACTCCACTTTTTTTATGACAGCAACACCGCGACCGATTAGATCTTTCATACGACCTGGAGTGGCTACAATGATCTGGGCACCGTTCTTTAGGTCCTTAGCTTGTCCTTGTACACTCGCACCGCCGTAAACGGCCACAATGTGTAAACCTTTAACGTGTTGTGAATAAGAGCGCAGCTCGTGGGTGATCTGCAGACAGAGTTCGCGCGTAGGCGCAATGATAAGCCCTTGGGTATTTCTACTTTTTGTATCGATCTTTTGGATCAGTGGAAAACCAAAGGCAGCAGTTTTTCCGGTCCCGGTTTGCGCTAAGGCAACCAAGTCGGTCTCTGATTGTAATAATAGGGGAATCGCTTTGGCCTGAACTTCGGTTGGTTTTTCAAAACCCATATCGGCCGTGGCCTGCAATAAAGGCGCAGACAGTCCTAATGCTTCAAATGCACTCATAGTTACTTGTATTTGCGTGTTGGTCGAAGCACGCGACAAGTAAACCCATTTAGCTTCGTGCAACACAGTTCCTCAACCCGAGGACTTTTCTGGCGCGAAAGTACGCTAAGTTTTTTGTTTCCAAGCTTTTTTGATGAAATAAAAAAGTTAGCGGACTAACGAAGTGTTTCTTGAGACCCAACCAAATTTTATAATTTGGAGTTTAACCTATAAAATTTGGTTGCTTTAGAAAAAAGTACGCTAAGTTTTTTGTTTCCAAGCTTTTTTGATGCAATAAAAAAGTTAGCGGACTAATGGAGCGTTTTTTGAAGCTCTTGCGGGTATTATGGTTTGATGAAGATTGGTCCTCTCTAAATACCCTTGAATGGGTATGGGTTTTCGTGATAAGAGATGTTAAGATTGAATATTAATCAATTAGGAAACTTTATCATGCGAAAAATTAAATACAATTTCACCTGTAAGGCAGTAACTCTTTTCTTTTTGCTATTCTCAAGTCTGTATACAGCTAAAGCACAGGAAAACACCGACAATTTGAAGCTTTTGGAGCCTCAGAAGATTAGCCCCCCAAGTAGTGTATTGTATCTCAATATTGGAAGTTTAGGTACTTATACTTCGGCAACTCTAAATTATGAGCATTTATTATGGAAGCCTACTAAAGGAGTCTTTAAGAGCTATTACGCCAATTTTGATGTAGGAGTTTTTGCGGTTATTGATTTAATAAGTTCTGTAAATGAAGGACTTAC
The DNA here is from genome assembly GCF_002163875.1 of Gilvibacter sp. SZ-19. Taxonomy (GTDB): domain Bacteria; phylum Bacteroidota; class Bacteroidia; order Flavobacteriales; family Flavobacteriaceae; genus Gilvibacter. The sequence goes on from NZ_CP019333.1 coordinate 2,734,206, forward strand.
CAGCACCGTGGGTATTGTTGGTTTAACAGGCAATAGGAATGGGCATTTTGAAGTTGGCATGGGCGTATCAACACTGTTTGATTCGCAGGGAGAAGTATATCCGGTGCCAGACGTAACGCTCGGATATCGTTATCAAAGAGAAAGCGGCTTTATGTTTAGAACCGGACTTGGTTTTATACAAGGGCTCTATCTTAGTTTTGGTACAAGTTTTTAAGGGTTTCAGCCTCTCAAAAAAGACAGAAGCTGACTTACCGCCTTACCACGATGACTGATCTTTGCTTTTTCTTCGTGACTCATCTGAGCAAAAGAACGGTCGTAGCCCTGTGGCTTAAAGATAGGGTCGTAGCCAAAGCCATCGGTTCCCTGACGTGCTCTTAAGATCTCCCCTGGACAAGTCCCCTCAAAGAAATAGGGTTCATTTTTATGCAACAAGGCGATAACACAAACAAAGCGAGCAGAACGATCGTCTTGGTTTTGCAAAGCGCCTAAAAGCTTGTCCATATTGTCGTCAGATGTACATCCAACCCCGGCATAGCGCGCAGTATAGACCCCAGGAGCATCGTTTAAGGCAGAAACTTCCAGACCACTATCGTCCGCAAAACAAGGCAAACCGTATTTTTCTTGGACATATTTAGCCTTGAGCAAGGCATTGCCCCTAAAACTATCTGCAGTCTCCGGGATCTCTTCATGACAGCCCAGATCGTCTAGACTCAGCAGTTTTATCTTATCGCCAACCATGGCTTGCAATTCTTTGAGCTTTCCGCTATTGTGCGTGGCAAAGACCAGTTCTTTCATAGTTATTGATGGTGATAGGGTTCGTTATGGAGTATACTGAATGCGCGGTAAAGCTGCTCGGCAAAGAAAAGGCGTACCATTTGGTGCGAGAAGGTCATTTTAGAGAGCGACAATTTGCTGTTTGCACGCTGGTATACCTCCTCAGCAAACCCGTAAGGGCCACCTATGACAAAAACTAAAGTCTTAATCCCGGAATTCATGCGCTGTTGTAAATAGTCGGCAAAAGCCATTGAGGTGAACTGTTTTCCTGCTTCGTCTAAGAGTACAACAAAATCACTTGGGCTCAGCTGATTCAATATCAAGTCACCTTCTTGTTTTTTTTGCTGCTCAAAGCTGAGCTTAGCCCTTTTCTTCAATTCTGGAATGATCTGAATTTCAAAGCGAATATAACGCGTCAGTCGTTTGGTGTAGATCTCGGTGAGTTCTGCTATTGCTGCGCTATCTGTTTTGCCAACGGCCAAGAGTTTGATCTGCATCTGACAAAGGTACGAAAGCCAGACCGAGCGTTTAATTTTCTTTTACGAATCCGCATTGCTAAAGCCTGCGTTTAGGGTGGAATTAGTAATTTAGCCAAAACACCTATTTCCATGATCTCCCAAAAAGACTTTGATAAAGAAATCGATCTGATCATCGCCAATGCTATTCGAGAAGACGTAGGCGATGGCGATCACAGCTCCTTAGCTTGTATCCCTTATGACGCTGCTGGAAAGGCGCGACTTTTGGTCAAAGACGAAGGTATACTCGCAGGAGTAGCATTTGCTCAGAAGGTATTTGAATTTGTAGATGCCGGTCTTGAGGTCGACATTAGAATCACCGACGGTAGCCCTGTCAAATACGGAGATGAAGCATTTTATGTGAGTGGGAATTCACAGTCCATACTAAAGGCTGAACGCTTGGTTTTAAACGCCATGCAGCGCATGAGTGCTATTGCGACCAAGACCAGCAAATATGTAAAGCTATTAGAAGGAACGGGTACTAAGATTCTCGATACGCGAAAGACCACACCGGGTATTCGTGCATTGGAAAAATGGGCGGTTAAGATCGGCGGCGGTGAGAATCACCGTTTCGCCCTCTATGATATGATCATGCTCAAAGACAACCACATTGACTTTTGTGGTGGAATTACAAAAGCCATACAAGTAACTCGGGAGTATCTTAAGGACAATCGTTTGGATCTGAAGATCATCGTTGAGGCTCGATCTTTAGAAGAGATCAAAGAGATATTGCAGAACGAGGGAGTTTATCGCATTCTTATAGATAATTTCAACTACGAGGACACTCGAAAAGCCGTTGCTCTAATTGGCGATCAATGCCTAACTGAATCCTCTGGAGGCATCACTTTAGAAACGGTGCGGGCCTATGCAGAATGCGGGGTAGATTATATTTCTAGTGGAGCTTTGACCCATTCGGTACACAATATGGATCTCAGCCTAAAAGCTATATGAGTTTAGAACAACGCTTGCGAAATACTCCTGTGGTCAGTGCGGCTATCCGTCTCTGCGATAAGATCTTACTGCCGGGTTTTGAAGGTTTGTCGTTGTATGATTTATTAAAGACCTATGCCGTTGGGATAGTCAAAGGGACCTTTTCCAGTAGGGCAGGAGCCATTGCCTTTAGCTTTTTTATGGCGATCTTTCCCTTTCTGCTCTTTGTGCTGAACCTTATTCCTTATGTTCCCATAGAGAACTTTCAGCAGCGTTTCTTGGATTTTATCGGCGGATTGATGCCAGCCCAGACCTTTGATTTCTTTTTCCCCGTCATAGAAGATATTGCAGCCAACCCAAGAGGAGGATTGCTGTCCTTTGTTTTTGTGCTCACGCTGTTGGTTATGGCCAATGGTGTCAATTCTATATTTAGCGGTTTTGAGTACTCTTTTCACGTTACAATTAACCGTAATTTTTTGCGCCAGTATTGGGTTGCCTTGGTGGTTTCTGTGTTTTTGGCATTGTTGTTGCTTTTTAGCGTAGTGATAGCGGTGTACAGTGAATATTTGATCAGTGTACTCAAGCAAGAACAATACATCTCTGACGAGGTGTTTTGGATAACAACGGTACGTTATGTGGTCTTTGTGCTTTTGGTTTATATGGTAGTAGCAATACTGTATTATTTTGGAGTGAAGGACGGGAGACAATCGCGCTTCTTTTCCATAGGCGCTTTGGTAACTACCTTATTGTTTATGCTAACCACCTATCTCTTTGGAGTTTATATTAATAATTTCTCCAATTACAACGAGCTTTACGGGTCCATAGGGGCTCTTTTGATAATGATGCTGTATATTTGGTTAAATTCTAACTTACTTTTACTGGGCTTTGAACTCAATGCGAGTTTAAGAGCTTTGAAAAACAAACACTAATAATTACTTAAATACTTTATTGACTTATGAAACGAGTTTTAATACTTATGATCGCTCTACTTTCTATGAACGTTGGGTTTGCGCAGAATGGAGGAATGACAGAAATAGGAGATGTTATGCTACCTAATACCATGAAAGTTGGTGGTTCTGATTTGGTGCTTAATGGCGGCGGAATCCGTAAAAAAGCATTCGTTTTGGAACTGTATTCGGGCGGACTATACTTGGAATCCAAGTCTAAAGATGCACAGGGCATCATCGATGCAGATAAGAACATGGCCATGAAACTAGTGATCACCTCTAGTTTTGTATCTAGCGACGCTATGAAAGAGGCTGTAAACGACGGATTTGATGCGTCTATGCGCGGAGACACTTCTTCTTTAGATAGCGAGATCCAGAAATTCATCGGCTTTTTTAGCGAGGAGATCGTAGAAGAAGACGTTTTTGATATCACTTACCAAACCGGACGTGGCGTGGTGTGTTACAAGAACGGAAAAGAATTGGGAGTTATTCCTGGTATGGCGTTTAAGAAAGCCCTATTCGGAATTTGGCTAGGAAAAGTTCCTGCCGATAAAAAACTTAAAAAAGGAATGTTGGGCAACTAATTGTGCTCATAGAATTACGTAATTTTAGGCTGTCGTTTAATTCGACAGCCTTTTTTATTTCTTGTACTTTATTGATGTCATACTGCCCATTCCAATTAAGCAGGCGTTCACTTATTCGGTAAACGCTCACGAGGCTCATTTTCTCAAGCCAGGACATCGGGTAGCGGTTCCCTTTGGGAAATCGAAGATCTACACGGCGATCGTGTATAAAGTGCATCAAACCCCACCTCAGACCTACGAGACCAAGGAGATCGATCAGATCTTAGACGAATATCCTCTGGTAACCCAAACCCAACTAAAGCATTGGCAGTGGATAGCGGATTACTATCTCTGCAGTATAGGAGAGGTGATGCGGGCTGCGCTACCGGGAGCATTTCTGCTAGAAAGCGAAACCATTATTCGTTTGCAGACCGAGCGTCCGGCGAGTGAGGCTGCCTTATCTGAACAAGAAGAAATGATCTTGGAAGCCTTAGAGAACCGGCAGCAGTTGCACCTTAATGATGTGCGCAGCATATTAGACAGAAAGCAAGTTCTAGGAGTGATTCAAGCCTTATTGGAAAAGAATAGGATAGCACTGGTAGAAACCCTTTACGAGCAGTATATCCCAAAAATGGTGAGTTATCTGCAATTGGCTCCGCAGTATAAGGAAGAATCTGCCTTGACGGCACTCTTAGACGAAATGCAACGCGCACCAAAACAGCGAGAGGTGTTGATGCAACTTTTTATGTTGTCTGCGCGGCAATCTGGAGCTGTAAAACGTCCTGAGCTTTTAGCCGAAGTAGCAGGAGCTGCTGCACCGCTGCGCAGCTTGATCGACAAAGGGATCGTACTGGAAGAAAAACGTCAAACCGATAGAAAAGCCCAGTGGGAAAGCGACACAGCAGATTCTAAAGGCCTATCAGAAGCGCAAGAGCGGGCTTACAAGCAGATAAGACAACAGTTCACCGAAAAGTCTGTTTGTCTATTACACGGTGTTACTTCTAGTGGTAAGACCGAGGTATACGTAAAACTTATAGAAGAGCAGTTAGCGCATGGAAAGCAAGTCTTGTATATGCTTCCGGAGATTGCCCTCACAACCCAGCTCATAAGTCGTTTACAAGAATATTTTGGCGATCGCGTCGGGGTTTATCACTCCCGTTATAGTGTCCACGAAAGGGTAGAGGTCTGGAACCAATTGTTACGCCAAGATCAGCGTGCACAATTGGTCGTTGGAGCTCGTTCTACCGTTTTCTTACCCTTTCAAGATCTGGGCTTGGTCATTGTAGACGAGGAGCACGAGCACTCCTTTAAACAATACAATCCTGCACCGCGCTATCACGGTCGAGACGCTGCAGTGGTGCTTGCTTCTTTGTGTAAGGCAAAGGTACTTTTGGGTTCTGCTACACCAGCGTTAGAAACCTATCAGAACGCTGTTTCGGGTAAATACGGTTTGGTAAGTCTTAAGGAACGCTACGGGAAGGTACTATTGCCAGATACTCAGTTGGTCGATCTGCGTGATAAGAATCGTAAAAAGCGAATGCAAGGCCATTTTTCTGATAGCTTACTAGAAGCTATACGGGAAACCTTGGCCGAGAAAAAACAGGTGATCCTATTCAAGAACAGGCGCGGATTTGCTCCTATAATGGAATGTATGACCTGTGGAAGCGCTCCGCAGTGCCCCAATTGCGATGTAAGCCTTACTTTTCACAAGGCCAAAGGGCAGTTGCGCTGTCATTACTGCGGATACGCGAGTCCCTTGACCAAGCAGTGCGGTGCTTGTGGCAGTATGACCTTAGACCCTAAAGGCTTCGGAACAGAACAAATCCAAACAGAATTACAAGAACTTTTGCTAGAAGCGCGAATAGCTCGTATGGACCAAGACACTACGCGTGGCAAACACGCTCATGCCAAACTTATTCACGGTTTTGAGCAGGGAGAGATAGACATCTTGGTCGGAACCCAAATGTTGGCTAAAGGCTTAGACTTTAGGGCAGTTGGTTTGGTGGGAGTGATGCAAGCAGATTCCTTGCTCAATTTCCCGGACTTTAGAGCCCACGAACGAAGCTTTCAGCTACTCAGCCAAGTGGCTGGTCGCGCTGGGCGTACCAAAGATAGGGGGAAAGTGCTGATCCAAGCTTTTAATCCGGAGCACCTAATATTACAGCAGGTAACTACTCATGACTACGATGGTATGTTTAAAGATGAGATGGAACAACGCAGGCAATATGGTTATCCTCCCTTCAATCGCCTGATCAGGTTTACCTTTAAGCATCGCAATTTTGAGACCATGCAAAATGGTTCACGCTGGTTTGCCAAAGCTTTAGAGGCCCAGTTCAATGAGGGAGTGCTTGGTCCGGAGATCCCGCCGGTAGGTCGTATACGCAACGAATACCTGAGTCATGTGTTACTAAAAGTGCCTGTAAACGCCGGAATAAAGGCATACAAGGGTAAGGTCGGCATGTTGGTGCGCAACTTTGAGGCGCAAAAACCGTTTGCGCGTATTAAGCTAGTAGTGGATGTAGATCCGTATTAAGCCTTCATGGAAGCGGTAAGTGCTTCTACCAGTTGGGTCTTTCTGTTACGGCTAAGCGGCAACTGATCGTTATCGATCTCAATGACCTTGCTGTTATAACGCTCTACTTTATCCAGATTCACGATATAAGACTTATGAATTCTAAGGAAACGATCTGCAGGCAAGAGCGATTCAAAATTCTTCATGGTAGAAAGAACTACTAGAGAGTCGTGCTCTGTCACCAACTTCACATAATCCCCCAGAGCCTCGATATAGCGCAGCTCATTCAAGAAAACTTTACGCTTTTTTAGGTTGCTCTTTACAAAGATGAAGTCTTCGTCGTCAAAACCGTCTTCGTTGTGTAGGCGATGGTTCGTGATCGCTTTGTGTACAGCATTGAGAAAACGCTCCTTAGAGATCGGCTTGCGCAAATAGTCTACGGCGTCGTAATCAAAGGCTTTAAAAGCGTATTTCGTCTTTCCGGTAACAAAGATGATCTGTGGTTTTACACTCAAGTCATCCAAGAGGTCAAAGCCGGATAGGATCGGCATTTCGATATCTAAGAATATCAAGTCGATTTGTGTGTCCAATAGCCCCATTTTCGCTTCAATAGCGTTGTTGTACTCGGCTACTAAATTTAGCGAGGGGTGGTTTTGGATCAGTTTGACGATAGACAGACGCTGTAGGCTAGAATCGTCAACTATAGCACAGTTAAGTACGGTTTTTTCCAAGGCAATAATAGATTTAGTAACGTACAATTATAAGCAAATTATCGATGAACGACAACATTTATTAACGAAACTTAACGATTAAGAGTGGAAAATTTACGTTTATCTGCCAAATATGTAAGGGTAAAATGTAGGAAATTAAAGGGTAGCCGAGCTTTGAATATTGTAGAATTAGTTCTATTTTTGCAGCCTCTTTATAAGAGACTTAATTTATATTTAAACACAAAGTATGAATCATTACGAAACTGTTTTCATCTTGAATCCCGTTTTATCTGAAGAACAGATAAAGGAAACAGTAAAGAAATTCGAAGATTTTTTGGTTTCTGGCGGAGCTAAGATGATTTCAAAAGAGGACTGGGGGCTTAAGAAGCTTGCCTATCCTATTCAACACAAGAAAAGTGGATTTTACCACTTGTTCGAGTACACCGTTCCTGGTGAAGTGATCAACCCATTAGAAGTAGAGTTCAGACGCGACGAGCGCATTATGCGTTATTTGACTGTTCGTTTGGACAAGCACGCTATCGCATGGGCAGAGAAAAGAAGAAAACGCAACGCTAAAACCGCTTAATCATGTCTAGCATTGAACAACAAGCAAAAGGCAAAAAAGACGGTGAGATCCGTTATTTGACGCCGCTTAACATCGAGACTACTAAGGCAAAGAAATACTGCCGTTTCCAAAAGTCTGGTATTAAGTACATCGATTATAAAGATCCAGACTTCTTGATGAAGTTTGTGAATGAACAAGGTAAACTTCTTCCTCGTCGTTTGACAGGTACTTCTTTGAAGTATCAGCGTAAAGTGGCCGTAGCTGTTAAAAGAGCTCGTCACCTTGCACTTATGCCATACGTAGGGGATCTATTAAAATAATACAGTACGGTCATGGAACTTATATTAAAGAAAGATGTAGAAAATCTTGGGTTTACAGACGATATCGTTACTGTAAAGAACGGATACGGTAGAAACTACCTTATCCCTCAAGGATATGCTGTATTGGCTACTTCTTCTGCTAAGAAAGTATTGGCAGAGACCTTGAAGCAACGCGCTTTTAAAGAGCAAAAGTTGGTTGATGACGCCAAAACAGAAGCTGAGAAACTTAACGGTTTAGAAGTGAAGATCGCTGCAAAAGCTGGAGAAGGTGATAAACTTTTCGGTTCTGTAAATAATGCAGACGTAGCTGAAGCTCTAGAGAAAGCTGGAGTGAGCATCGACAAGAAGTACATTACAGTTGCTGGTGGAAACATCAAGCGCACTGGACAGTACGAAGCTAAAGTTCGTTTCCACAGAGATGTGATCGCGAACCTTACTTTTGACGTAATTGCAGAGGCTAAGAGTTAATTAGACCTTCAAAATAATTCAAAGGCCTTTTGTTCGTTCAGAAGGCCTTTTTTTATAGATCGTATTTTTAAAAGGATGAAATACACCAGACTTACCAAAGAACAGTTCGAAGCCCTACAAGAGGAGTTTACAAGATTTTTAGCTACCCAGAGTATTACTGCGGACGAATGGCAGGAGATCAAACGCAGCAAACCCGAAGTCGCAGAGGCGGAGCTCGATGTATTTAGCGATCTGGTTTGGGAAGGTGCCTTAAGTGCCGCAAAGTATCTGGAAAATGCTAGTCCAGAACAGTTGTTCTGTTTCGCTGTTCAGAATGAGCTAATTGAGCTCATTCATGTAAAAGTGTCTCCAAACACTGCAGACTTGACCACGGCCGCCGGCAGGGAATGGTTGCTAAAGAACCTCAAGGATGAGCGTGTTGTTATACAAAGAGGAAGCAAAGCTGTCTCAGAAGATCGCAATCAGCAATTGTTTGGCTTAGTACGCCAAGGGGCTCATATAGTCGAAGGAAGTTTTATCGATGCGCTTTTAAAAGTGATCAACTAGTCTATTCGTATCTCAGACTTTCTATAGGGTCTAATCGAGCTGCTTTCATCGCCGGATAAGAGCCAGCAACCACGGCAACCAAAAAGGTGATTATAGTAGCGGCAATAACCGCTCCCCAGGGAATACTAAAGTTAAAATCGGCCAGCGAGGCAAAGGCAATTCCAGTTGCCAGTCCAAGAAGAATTCCAAGAATACTTCCCAACTGACCAATTACAATGGTCTCCATAAGAAACTGAGTCCCTATGGTAGATCGTTTAGCGCCAAGGGCTTTTCGTACTCCAATCTCCCGTGTGCGTTCGGTCACTGATACAAGCATGATATTCATCAAAGCGATCAAGGAACCGAAAATGGTTATCGCACTGATAAACCAAGCTGCAAATTCCAAAACACCTGTAATTTCAGCGATACGGTTAATAAGGTCTTCACTGCGCTCCAGGCCAAAGTTGTTCTCTTCAACAGGGGAGAGGCCTCGGACATTCCTAAAGGTCACAATAGCATCGTTTTGAGCGCCTTCTAGGTATTCTTTGTCGTCTACCATCACACTAATGGTATAATTGATGTTAGGAGCCGTGTAAATGCTTCTCGCTTGCTGTATAGGAATGATAACCTTCAGATCTTGATTGTTGCCAAAAGTCGCTCCTTTACTTTCTAGCAAACCTATCACTTTGAATTTGACCCCGCGTATGCTCAAGGTCTTGCCAATAGGGTCAGTGCCTTCAAAAAGAGTCTTCTTAAAATCTGCTCCTAACAAACACACATTGTTGTTGTTCTGAATATCGAAAATATTGAAATCGCGACCTTTCTCGACTTCGGTTCCCGTATTGCTTAAATAGTTCTCATTGGCACCGTAAACTTGAACTTCTGGGTCTGTCTTGTTGCCTTCGTAACGTACCTCGGCACGGCTAGTTCCTCTAAAGGAGACAGAAACCTTGGTAAAAGGGTAGGAGTAGCGGTCCTGGAACTCCTTGATGTCTCTGTAACTAATGATAGGATTGATCTTTTGGCGCTCGCCTCCGCGTCGTCCTTGGGAAGTGAAATCGTATCTCTGGATATTGAAAGAGTTTGCCCCCATGGAGGCAAAATCGCTAGAAATAGTGTTCTCTAGGGCTTTTACGGCGGCCAAAATACCGACCAAGGCCCATATACCAATTGCTATGATTACTACCGTTAAAATGGTTCTTAAGAGTTGACTGCGGATGGAATCCATCGCAATTCGAACATTCTCACGGAATAATGAAAACATAGGTTAGGTGTTTAATTGCGTTATAAGACGAACTAAGGGTGATAAAGTTACAAAATATCGCAACGGAATTATTCGGCTTTAACACGCCTTAAGGAAATAAAAAAGGCGAGCATCTTTAGATACTCGCCTTGAGGACTGATTAAAATTTAAACTACTTCTCTATTAAAACCTTAACTGTATAGGTACCGGTATTGGTCGTGGTCTTTAAAATGTACGTTCCTGTGGCCATTTGCGCTGAAGAGAAAGACTCCTGCGGATTGTTTCCACTGTAATTGTATTGACCTATAAACTGACCAAGTATGTTGTATACTGCAACACTAGTAATAGTCTGATCTGCCTCTTTTGCGATTACATTTACTTGTGCTGCTTGCTTCTGGTGCATAGCATAAACCAAAGTCTCTGTTATTTTCATGGTTCCGTCCTGATCTTGGTTACGCGGTGTTCTGCGCAACACGATTTCGAATCGATTCGGATGCATCCCGGCGTCAATAGTACCAGTGTATGTATCCTCAAGCAGATTGGTGAAAATATTGAATTCTTTATCACGGAGATATGGAATGATCTTCTCTCCTAAATTCTGAGCTTGATCTAACCCAATGGTGAACTCTCCACTTTCATCTATCTCAGCAATAAGCGGTAAAACAACACTGCTATTGCCATCTAGCATTGGAATCCCTTGGATAACATAGCGTGCTCCATCAATGTCCCAATTTAGATCTTCTGCAAGATCGTCAAAAACCTTCCCGTCATATCCTCTGTCATAAGCAAGAGTCGCATTGTTGTCAAGGGTCAATAATAATTGACGATGCAACATTTTAGGAGAATCAAATCCAATTCTAATTTTCGGACGATTGTCAACCGGATCCAAGTCGCTGTCATCTGGTAGACTGTAGGTAGCCGAAGTTCCAATTGGAGTGCTCGGTAGGGCATAAGTATCGTCGGTAAAGACGAATACCGAGCTAGATCCGGAACGAACAAAGTTACGTTGACTGTTGTTGAATTCAATGGTTCCATTAGAATCCGCAGCTACAAAGAATCCTTGACCTGGAGCGACATAGCGTCCTGGAGTTTTTGTTGGAACTCCTGCGGCACTTACGTCAGGGTGACTGGTAGCCATAACCCCTCCAGATAAATTATACATAGCATATCCTCCTTGATACTCAGCTAGCACGTGAGAGCCTCCTCCCCAGTGTTCCCAGAAATACAGGGTACCGTCAAGGTGTGGATTATCAGCAATGAAATCATGCGCATCTAAAGCAGAGGCAAAAGGATTACCAACTAGGTAGTTATTTCCGCCATTGATATTGAGTTGGATGTCATATCCAGTCTGATCGTTATTTGGCTTACCGGAGAAGGTATAGTTCTGCTCGTCTAGTACAGACCCTGTTCCTGGACCCTTCATGGTATAACCTTGGCCGGCTTCGAGTACTCCGCCTGGTCCCAGATACTGCCATGAACTGTAATCGCCGATTGGGTGGTTGTCGTATTTGAACAACCAGAAATCGGAGAGCGATATTGGAGTGGTAGGCATACCATTATACCCACCAATCCAATTCACATTCACAGGATTATTGACATCGGTTCCGTCTCTTAGCATGGAATTCACGCTAAAGGTAACGTTGTTGGCCGATGTTGATATAGTACTAGTAGGGGAACTCCAGTAATTATACGTATAAGTGTCTGCGGTACCTCCTTGGTCTATTTCGATATAACCCGCGCTGCTAGGATCCAAATCACTTCCTTGTGTCTGAATAAGCTGTGATTCGCCTTGCAGGTCCATAAATCCATCGAGGTCTAAATAATGAGACACTTCAAACTTATTGTTGTTGTCTACGAGTATTTCAGCGCTTGCGTCTACAAACACACCCAAAACAGTGGTATTGTCAGAGGCAGTCAAGTCGTGATTCACACGAGAAATCGTCCAGTCTATGGTAGTAACACCATCCACAATAGAAGTCGCTCCAGGTAAATACAATACACTGTTGTTCATCCAAGTGTTCGCATCGTTCCAAGATCCGTCCTGATCGGTCTCGTAGGGTAGTGGTGCGGTTTGGAAGTCTACTGTATCTAAGTTTTTAATAGCAGCCGTATTGCCATTTCCTGACTCATCCTTAATGTTTGTAAAGGTGTAAGTGGTCATTGGATAATAAGCCATTAGTTGGCTCCAATCGATAACGGCCACCTCATTCTTAGTGATATTCTGAGGTAAGATGCTTCCTGTTACTGTATTGTCGGAATGCTCAATGATCTCTTGATTCATGATGAATCTTATCTGATCTTGAGAAAGCGTTGTGTCCCAGACGCGCACCTCGTCTATACCTCCGTCCCAGAAATTACTTGGATTTTGGTAGTCTGCAGCTGCAATTAGGAAGTGCTGGTTGTTCGACACTGGTGGATCCATCGGACCTGAAACATCCAACACTCCATCTATATAGATTCGAGCTGTGGTTCCGTCATAAGTTACGGCAACATGGTGCCATTCGTCATTTGGGATACTAACCGATGAATTCAAGACTTGTAAAGTACCGGAACTGTTGGTCCATACGGCTTGTGCTGCACCGCTGCCATTGACTCTTAAGGCATATCCTTCTGTCATTGGAGAGGCGTCTCGTTTAGAGATGATATCGCGATTAGTTGCTCCATCATTCTTAACCCAAGCAGATAGTGTAAAGTCTGCGTCTAGATCCAGAAAATCATCAGAATCCATATAATCTACACTACCGTCAAAATCAACAGAACGCACGTACATGTTTTCTGGGGCATATCCAAAAGTAATGTACTTGGTTCCGTTGAAATCGTAAGTTGTTTCCAAATTCGCACCGTTTAGTCGCATGATGCGGTATTCTGAGTTCGGGTTAAATGTTGGTGTATCAGAGATGAACATCAAATACTCTCCCGGAGGATTCAGCGTAGCTGCCAGATCGGCCTCTGGTACTGAAACTTCCACACGGGGAACGTCACCACCGCTCTCAACTACCTTCCAAGTGCGTTCTACCGAAGTAAATTCTACTATGGTAGTTAGACCAGAAACACCTGCACTCATATCTACGATAATAGGTGCAACAGCATTCAGGCTTGTATTGTCATGTCCCCACATTAGGTAGGACTCATCGGTTGTTAAGTTGTTGGTATTTTGGTTGTTTGTCGCTTCGATATTACTAATACCCATGGTCACCATGGTATTAGGATTTACTGATTTAGATTGTTTTTGCATTAATCCAGCAGCGTCAGAACGACCCAAGCCGGCAATATCCCAGTTAAAGGCTCCGCCGTCCGAAGACTGATCCCAAATAAGGTTTCCGTTAGAATCAACATAGTCTTGAGACACGCCATTAACACCTAAAGTGATCCCGTATTTAACAGCCAAATAGCTTTGAATACGGTTACGGCTGTCTGTCATAGAACCATCTGTGTTCGTGGCAGAGTAGGTGATCACTTCTGTGATACGACCCCCAAAACTACCGTTCCAGTACTGACTGCGTCCTAGCCAATAACGGGTATTAGCAACTTCTGCAAAATCGGCAGCATCTGATTCGGATTCTGCAATTTCGATATTGTTGAAGTACACCTGTTGACTTGTTGGAGCGCTGATATCGTTATGTCTGGCGTTGATGATGGCAACTTGGTTAAGATCTAGTGCAAAGTCCAGATCTCCTTTTCCGTAACCATCGCCAGCACCCGTTGTGGTTCCGATACAGTAGGCAAAGTATTCCCCGGTAAAACGTTGTGTATAGGCTCCATATCCAAAACCAGTTACATCTTCGGCATAAGTATTTCCTGTTGGGTCCGTAGAAGTAAAGGTATCCAGCGGAATCATTCCATTGGTAATGTTCTGATCCGGAGTAACTACCATATAGATGTCATGGCTATAGAAACCACCGGTTCCTGCCATTTCATCCTTATTGTCCAAATAATCCATATCGCTTCCAGACAGGTTATTGTCATTGCTGAAAGACAAAACAGGATTAAAATTAATATTGTTTGTGCTGTTGTCGTAATAGGTAGGAGCCTGGTAAGCTTCTAATACTTTGGCATCGTTTCCTTTACCATAATCCTCCCAGGTCATTAGAGCAGTATTGTCTGCAATAGAACCTGTTCCGTCTACGCGGTCAGTTCTGAGCCACAATTCCAAATTACTGTCAATTCCTCCAGGACCTTCTGAGATCGAATTGTAGGTAGTTCCGGTGATAGTTACATAGTCGATATGCATATCATCGGAGTTGGAGGAGGAGTTACTGCTAAAACGGAATTGTCCCGTAGCAGAACTTGGGAAGGTGTGGTCGGTTTTAAAAATTGTAACGGTCTTGGCGTAGTCTATTCCGGGAAAACCACTTTGAAAGTCGGCAGACTTTCCCGCAACACTTCCCGCGACGAATCTTCCTATAACTGTCCATGAGGTACTATTGTTAGGACGGTACTCCACATCAAAAGTCTCATTAGTATCATATCCCCGGTTGTGGAATCGGAATGATACATCGACCTTGTCATATGCGTTTAAGGAAAAGGTTGGAGTCCTAATTTCTCCGTTACTGTTTTGAATTCTAAGGCTGTAGTTGTTTTCTGGGGCATAAAGAGCACTGTTCACTCTGGCGGCATTGGACGTAAGGGCCCAGCCGTCGGTTCCAGATTCAAAGGTCGCCTGATGGATTACGGTCTGCGCCGACAATAGGGGCGTAAAGGTCAAGCAGATAATAAGCGTTACCCATGCAACGCTTCGGTTGATCGAAGTAGTTTTTTCCATAAGCTAGTAGATTAAGCCACAGGTCGATTTGGGGTCTTCTGTAACATATTCTTGAAACAAATCTATAAAAAAAACCTTTCGTTTTAACATTTTAACACTTAAAAAAGTGCATTTCATCGAAAAAATGTGTTGATAAACGGTGTTTTTGTCCGTTTAAACCGTAAAAATTTAAGAGATTTCTTACATAGTGTATTTGGATAAAAAAAGGGAGTCTCATTACAAGACTCCCCTTTTCGCTAGGAAAAACTACTTCTTTTGTCTTAGCTTTTATTTATCGATAATGATCTTTGTGGTTTGGATATCATTTTCTGTCTGAATGCGTAGCACATAAGTTCCTGTACTCAAATGAGCAGAAGGGAAGCTTACTTGAGTAGCATCACCCGCAAACTGATATGTTCCAACTTGCTGACCAAGGATCGAATAAACCGTAACCTCACTAATGGTCATTTCTTGATCTTTGGCAAACACAGTCACTTCTTGAGCGATTTTACTGTGTAGTGCGCCTACAGTGGCAACTTGCTTACTAGCTACCTGAGTATCTACCTGACGCTCACCTTTTCTAATGATGATCGCGAATCGGTTGTCATACACTCCAGGTTCGATAAGCGTAGTAAAGTAATCTGTTCTTAGATCCACGAAAGTATTGGTTAGTTTGTCGTGCAGGTAAGGAACGAGTTTCTCGCTCATAAACTCCGCAGCATCCAAGCCAATCTTCATTTCACCGTATTCTTCGATCTTCACATAAAGTGGTAAGCGTGTACTGGCTTCGCTATTGATAGGTGGTACTCCTTGTATTGCATAACGCGTATCGTTAATAAGCCAGTTCATATCTTCAATTTGCTCGTCAAAGACTTTACCGTCGTAACCTCTATCAAATCCTTTAGTGGTATTATCGTCAAAGGTTACTAAGAGCTGTCTGTGCATGCCAATTGGTGAGTCAAATCCAACGCGGATCTTGGTTCTTGTATCCGGTGCATCGAATTGGGTATCATCTGGCTCGCCTGTGGTTTCAGCACCTGTTGTACTTGGAGTAGCGTAGGTGTCGTCAGTGAACATGAATACAGAAGATCCACCCAGTTTAACGAAATTTCGTTGACTGTTGTTGAAGTTGATTGTACCATCGCTATCCGCAGCTACAAAGAAACCTTGCGCTACTGGTACATAACGCCCTGGAAGTTTTGTGGAAGCTCCTGCATCACTTACCATTGGGTGAGAAGTGGCTGCAACACCTCCAGAAAGGTTGTACATACCATATCCACCTTGGTATTCTGCCAAGAAGTGTGATCCGCCTCCAAAGTGTTCCCAGAAATATAGCGTACCGTCTAGATGCGGGTTGTCTGCGATAAAGTCATTGGCATCGAGAGCAGAAGGGAATGGGTTTCCTACCAAATAGTTTCTACCCGCGTTGATACTCAATTGAATTTCATGTCCCGTTTGGTCGTTATTCGGCTTTCCGGTAAAGGTGTAGTTTTGAATATCTGTAACACCTCCTGTACCTGATCCTTTCATTGTAAATCCTTGACCTACTTGGAAGTATTGGTATGGTCCAACAAACTCCCAAGCGTCATAATCACCGATAGCACCGTTCTCGAATCGGTAGATCCAACGAGCAGATAGGGAGATCGGAGATCCGCCTGATCCATCATAACCCCAAACCCAATTGATATTCAAAGGGGAACTCGGGTTACTACCATCGCGTAAACGATTGTTTACTTTGTAATCCCAGTTCAAAGTACTTGGAGTTAGTCTACCTACTGGAGAAGACCAATAGTTATAGGTATAAAGATCTGCCGTACCACCTTGGTCACGTTCCATATATCCTATACTAGTTACTTCTAGGTCACTACCAGCAGTTTGTACCAACTGGGAGTCTCCTTGAAGATCTAGGAATCCGTCTAATTCTAAGTAATGAGACACTTCTAGTTTGTTCTCGTTGTCCATCACAAGAGACGCGCTGCTGTCTATCATTGCAGCAAGCACAGTAGTGTTTACCGAGTTTGTAAGATTGTGATTGATGTCTACAATATTCCACTCAATAAGTGTAGAACCATCTACGATAGAAGTTCCTTGTGGGTATTCTTGTACTGATTTGTTCACCCAAGTAGAAGCTGTATACCAATCACCATCAGCATCGGTTTCGTAGGGAAGCGGAGCTGTTTGGAAATCTACAGTGTCTAGGTTTTTAATGGCCGCTACATTGTTGTTTCCTGAGCTATCGTTAATGTTGGTAAAGGTATATACGTTCATCGGGTAGTACACGATAAGTTCTGGCCAGTCAATTACTGCCACATCGTTCTTCGTGATACTTTGAGGAACAATGGTTCCGTTAACTGTGTTATCAGTGTGCTCTTCTAGTTCTTGATTCATCATATAACGAATCTGATCTACAGTAAGCGCACGATTCCAAATACGTACCTCATCAATAGTACCATCAAAATGGTTTTGAGGGGACAAGTAGTTGGCGGCACCGATAAGTAAGTGCTGCGCGTTAGCTACTGGAGGCAACATTGCCTGATCGTTATCAAGTACTCCATCAATATATAGGTATGCTCTAGAACCGTCGTAGGTCAAAGCAACATGGTGCCATACATCAGCGTAATCTGTAATTATGGTATTCGATAAGATCGATTGTGTAATTCCTAAATTGTTCTTCCACATAGCCTGTAGCGCACCAGTTGAGTGAATTCTAAGTGCATATCCTTGGGTATACGGAGAGGCATCACGCTTAGAGATAATGTCAACATCGGTATTACTTCCGTCTGACATGATCCATCCAGACATACTGAAAGCGCCGTTTACGTCGGCAATATCATCTGCATCCAAGTAATCGGCAGATCCGTCAAAATCAACAGAACGCTCATATACATACTGTGGCGCATAACCGAAAGTGATGTATTTGGTGCCGTCAAAATCATAAGTAGCTTCTAGGTTAGAACCGTTCAAAGTCATGATACGATACTCAGAAGTTGGGCTAAATGAAGGCGTGTTTGAAATAAACATCAGGTAGCTACCCGGCGGGGTCAGGGTAGCAGATAGTGATACTTCAGGAACTGAAACCGTCACTGTAGGTACGTTTCCACCAGACTCAACTACCTTCCATGTTCTAGAAACGGAAGTAAAGTCAACAGGAGTGGAAAGGCCGGGAATACTGGCACTTAGATCGACATTAACGGCAGGTGCCGCTGCCATGCTTCCGCTGTCGTTGCCCCAAACTAAATATGATTCGTCAATAGGAATACTGTTGCTATTGTTGCTGTTTGTCGAAGTAATCTCGGTGATACCCATAGTCACTATAGTTCCACTGTTGATAGACTTCGATTGTTTTTGTTGCCAACCGGCAGCGTCACTACGACCAATTCCAGCGATATCGTAGTTGAAAGCAGCAGCATCTTCAGATTGATCCCAGATCACGTTACCGTTAGCGTCTACATAATCTTGAGAGACACCATTGATGCCAAGCGTGATCCCATATTTGATAGCCAAATAAGACTGAATACGGTTTCTGGCATCAGAAGCCGATCCGTCGGCATTGGTAGCAGAATAGGTGATAACCTCAGCAATGCGCCCACCGAAACTTCCGTTCCAGTATTGGCTACGTCCTATATAGTATTTTTGGTTAGAGATCTCAGCAAAATCAGGAGCATCTGATTCGCTGTCTCCGATATTAATATTATTAAAGAATACATCTTGACCTGTAGCTCCAGAAGTAGCATTGTGTCTGGTGTTAACAATACCTACTTGATTTAAGTCTACATTAAAGGTAAGGTCTCCACGACCATACCCATTGCCCGGACCAGAGGTGGTACCAATACAGTATGCAAAGTACTCATTGGTAAAACGGTTAGTATATGCCCCATAACCGAATCCAGTCACATCTTCTTGAGCTGTAGTACCTGTAGGATCCTTGCCTGTAAAGGTATCAAGGGGAATCATGGTATTGGTAATTGGCTCATCTGGTGTTACCACCACAAAGATGTCATGACTGTAAAAACCACCTGTTCCGGTCAATTCGTCACGTGCTGTTAGATAACCCATGTCTGAGCTGGAGGTAGCAGAAGAATTGCTAAACTCAATGACTGGATTAAAATTGATGTTGTCGGTTGTATTATTCTTATAGGTAGGCGCTTGTGTGCTTACCATAGTATTGGCATCATTTCCTTTACCGGTATCTTGCCATGTATTGATGTTCGAGTTATTTGCAATAACACCAGATCCATCTACCTTATCGGCTTGCAACCATAACTCTAAGTTACTTGTTACACCACCAGGACCTGTAGAAATAGTATTAAAGGTAGTTCCGGTGATTGTGATCATATCTATGTGGATCAAATCACTCGAATGATTGGCATTAGGTCTAAGTCTGAACTGACCCGTAGCTAATAATGGAAAGGTGTAATCTGTCGCAAAAATGCTAAAGATCTTTGTGTAGTCTACTGTAGATGGAGCATCGTGTTGAAAATCAGCATTTTTACTAGCGACAACACCAGAAGTATAGGTGTTCAGTACTTGCCATGAGCTGATTGCATCTGGGCGATACTCAAGTATCAAGGTTTCTCCGGTATCAATACCTCGATTCACAAAGTGAAAACGGATATCGACCTTGTCATAAAAGGAAAGCGCAAGACCAGGAGACACCATATTGGTGTTGTTTCTACTGAGCTGAATACTCCAGCTACCTTCGTAGGCGTATGAAGTACTATTAGCTCTTGTTCCTCCGGTGATTGTCCAGCCGTCGGTACCAGTCTCAAAACCGGTCTGATGTAAAACTGTTTGTGCTTGTGCGTTAGCTTGAAATAGGAACAGTATTCCTACAAATAAGAATCCTAAGATTCTGTTCGAAGTATTTGTTTTCATTTCTGGGGGCATTTAAAATGAACATAATAAAGTGTGAGGTTAAGTTTATAATTGTTTGCGGTTCAAAAGTATACAATTTGAACGGTTACGGTTAAACCGTTAATCAAGTAAATCATACACTTTGTCGAAAATATAGTGTATTTGACGGTTAAAATGGGTTTTAGGGAGCAAATACTGTAGGAATATAGTCACAAAAAAAGCCTTCCACTTACAGGAAGGCTTTCTTAAAGTTTAAACTAGTGATAATTAATTCTTGATCAGTCTTTTGATCACTTCCTGGTTACTAGTCTGCAGTTTAACTAAATAGACTCCAGCCGGAAGTTGTCCTACAAAAATATCGCGTTGAGATTGTCCGTTCATATCTGCAGTGAAAACTACACGACCTTGAATGTCGATAAGGGTCACTGTTTCGATTACCTCATTGCTTGTATTCTGAATAGTGAAGGCAGAAGATGCAGGGTTAGGGTAGAGCAGTACGCTCGCATCGCTAAATCCTAGATCCTCAGTTCCAAGTAATTCATTCTTAAAGAACAGTTCAAAACGATCAGGGTAGTGTCCTTGATCTGCGGTAAAGGTATAATCACGCTCATTTAGATTTGTGATCACTCCAGTTTGAAGATCCTTTAGGTATACCGTGGCACCATTGATCTCGTTTCCTTCTAACTGTGCAATGCTAATAGTATAAGCAGTGGTCTCTTCCAATAGTGTTCTAAAGCCCATAGGAACTTTAGTGTCTTCGGTAAAGGCTGCGCGTCCTTGAATTCCTAGTTCTAGATCGTCAACTGTAGAGAAAAGAGAAACATAGGTTCCGATTCTTTTACTGTCGTATCCAAGGTCAAAGCCATCTGTAGCTTCGCTCAAGAAAGCAACCAAAGTAGTACTGGTAGACTCCGTATAAGATGCATTGTTCATTTGCAACCAAATGCGGTTCGGTCTTGCCGTAGCCTCTGGAGTACTCTTGAATCCGGTATTGTTGCCAGTTACACGCATAGTATTAGAGAATACCGCATTAGCGTTACTGGTTGGTTTTACACCAAATCCTTGCCCTGATGGTACAAACTGATCAGGAATGTTTCCTGGATCGGAAGCCGCAGCTATACCTCCAGAGGAGTTGTACTGAGAAATGTCTTCCATGCTGTAAGCAAGGTAACCAGGTCCTGCAGCTGGAGTGGTGTTCTGATTCCAGAAATACAATTCAGGAATATGTGGATTGTTGGCCAAGAACAGATCAGCATCGATTGCAGAAGCATAAGGATTACCAATTAAGTTGGCACTTTCTTCTGGAGATCCGTTATAGATCAATGATTTAGTCACCTGTCCGTTGTTCAATGTTCCTTGTGTATAATTTGCCGTGTAGGTTCCACCTGGTCCAGGACCAAATGGCACAACAATATAACCACGAGCTACATCTAGAGACTCAGATCCTGTTAATGGAATACGGTCGTTTCCGGTCTGATCCACAAAGTTGATCGCGTCTCCAACAATTGCCGTTACTGCATCATTGGTGTCAAAGTTCGCGGTATTGTGGCCAAAAGCTCTAAAAGCACCAGAGAATGCAACGTCTCTTGTAGAAGTAGACATTGGGCTCGACATTACGCTAAACTCTCTGAATCCTAGGGTAGGAGTCGTTTTAGAAACTGTAATGCTTCCGTTGTTGGTAGCTGCAGAAGTATCGTCAGTTTGAACCACAGATCCTTCATGGGCTACAACAAGGTTTCCTCCGGTATCTACAGTGATATCTCCTGTGGAGCTGGCATAGGTTCCTGCAGCAACAGTAAGGGTAGCACCACTTTGTACCGTAATGGCACAAGCTTCAATGCTAGGAAGCGTATTCATATCATAATCTGAAGCAATAACAGCTTGTACGTTAGCCGTTGGCGTTCCATTGTCCCAGCTACCAGTCCAAGTAGTAGTAACACTACATACTTCTGTGGCATTAAGTACAAAGTTGTCTATTGCAATGTCTGAAGTAAAGTCTGTACCAGTAGTCGCGTTAAAACGAACACGGATCACTTTACCGTCGTAACTTAAGGCGCTAAGGTCTACATTCTCGGTAAGCCATGCAGCACCGTTAGATGTTTGCTGTTGTCCGGTGATGCTGGTAGCTTGTGACCAAGTGATACCACCATCCTCACTAACCTCTAAGGCTACAGTTCCCATAGCCGCACCGAACATGTGATAATCGAAAGCAATTGAAGCTCCGTAATGATTACTTAGGTCGATACATCCGCTCGTAAGAATTACGTTGGCATTGAATCCTAAATCAGAAGTAGAAGCCTCTGTATATAGATATTGTCCACCGTCTGGAGCAACAGGATCGTTCCCTTGACTTGGTCCAGTATTAGAACTAACAGTTCCACCAGTATTAAGCGTCCAGTCACCGTCGTCTCCAGCTTGCTCTTTAAATAGTCCACGTCCATTTTCCCAATCTTCTGTATAAGGGAAAGTGTTAACAAGATCAAAGTTACACTGTACCTCTGTACTGGTGCGGATCACCTTAAAGTCGTCTATAAAGAATCCGTCAAAGTTGTAGCTGTAGTTTTCACCACGGTTGTTCGAGTCGTTAGAATATCTAAAACGAATCTGAACGCTATTGGAACCAAATAAAGAAGTATTTTCGCCTAAGCTGATTACTATCTCCTCCATTACCCATTGATCAAAGGTATCGCCATCATAAACTAAGCCTGAACTTCCGCTCTGGTGGCCTTCGTCTGTTGTTCCTTTGGCATTGTGGTCGTTAGTAGAAGAGGTAGCTTCTGGTTTGGTGTAGCGTCCGCTAAGAGCTACCCAGTTCGTGCCATCTGTAGAACCTAATACTTCAACGTAGTCGAAGTTGCGTTCAATATCGTATTTAGTGTAATACTGGATCACAGTCTCTCCCGCAGTTGAAATATCAAATGCAGCAGAGGTAAGCGTTCCGTTAGAATTGTTAACATAAGGAATGGTACTAGAGCTTCTTAAAGAACGAGTTCCAGTGAAACCGTCTAAAGAGGAGTTATTCCAAGCTCCGGTAGCTGTCCAGTTGGTTAGTCCATCTGTATCCGGGTTATCAGAGAAGATTACCGTTGGGTTGTATACTTTTTCAATTTCTGCCTCGTAGATCACGTTTCCGTCATCGTTGCGCAAAGAAACCGTATACGTGAAAGTGTCATCTGCCTGAATGTTCATATCTAGTGATACTGGGGTTGTTAGGTTTGTCCAAGCACTTGATCCTACAATACCAAGACCGTTTGCACTTAAAGTGACAGCAGATCCTGTCATATTGGTTCCTGGTGTAACTACCAGGTCAAAGTCGCTAGCTGTTTGTCCTACACGCTCAATAGCAAAAGTTAGGTTAGGAGTAAGACTAGTTACGTCAGATTGCGTCATGTCATGGAACTTCGCATACTTACCTCCGTAGTAAATAGAGGCAAAGAAGTGACGCACTACAGCCTGAGCGTTAGGAGTGATCTCCGTAGAAGGAGGCCAAAATCCGTTCCCACCGATCTCAGGAGTTGTTCCCAATAGGTTGATGCCAGATCCTACAGATCCATTACCATCAGTTGGTCCACCAACCATCCAGTCGTCTGCAATACCGTTAGCAGGAGTAAAGATAGTCGCTCCAGAAACATAACGGTTATATCGGGTCATTTCCGCGTGCCAAGCATGCATTTCGTCCTCGCGCCCTGAAACGTTAGTAGGGTTACCACCATATGGGTGAGGAATACTGTTGGCAAAGGTGTGGTTCATTAAAACTATCTTGAAGTTTCGGTCTGGATCGGTACCAGCGTCAGGACCGTCGTACAAGATAAAGTCTCTTAAAATTCGTGATTCTGGCTCAGACCATGGGCTGGTTCCTCTATATGAATCAGAACTTGGAGTACCTGAAGATCCAGAACCCGCGGTTCCCCAGAAGTAATCAAAGTTTCTGTTCAAGTCCACACCACGGGTGGTGTTAGATGAACTTACTGTACTGTTACCAGAAGAAGGATTCAGGTTTTTACGCTGCATTCCTCCACCAGAAGGTGTAATGGTCTGATTCCAACGCAATCCATCAGGGTTCACTATAGGAATGAAGTAAATTTCGTTATTGTCCAAAAGCTCGGTCACTCGGTTGTCAACACCGTAGTTCTCAAGCAGGTACCACATAAAGTAGATGTTACTCATCATAGAGCTAACCTCTCTAGAGTGGATCATAGAAGTAAAGAGCATAGCAGGCTTAGTACCTTCTGCAGAAGCCTGATCACTTGTCATACGCACATAGTAAACAGTCTGCCCAGCCCAGTCATTCGCTGTACCGGAACTGTTGTTACCCCAAGTAACTTCGCCGCTAGGGGAAGCATCTTGCTTAGCAGAAACAAGACCTGGGAATAATGCCTCCATCTCGTCTAACTCTATAAGGACTTCATCTACAGTCAAACAGCCGCCAAAACCGGCTCCTAAATGAAAATTGCTCGGGATAGCCCAGGCTACCTCAGAAGATCCTGTGTATTGCAAGAAGTTATCTTGAGTGGCACTACTCACAGAGCTCTTAGCAGCAGCTTCCGCAGCTTGAATAGCTTTCATTTGTGCCAATTGCGCTTTAGCTTTTGGAAGTTCCTTGGCAGCAACTTCCTGATAATGCGCATACAGGTCATCGATAAGTACGGTATAGTCAACATCCAAAGATTGCAATACCGACAATTCGGTAGGTTGCAATTCTAACTGGAGCTTCTCGTGGGTGTGCTGAACACCACAGCGCAGGTCAATTCCGTTCTCGACCAAAAGTTTAGACAGCGTAGGAGATACGTTGTCGATCTGAATTCTTTTAGCAGTTTCTTGAGCGAATAGCCCGGCAGAAACAAACAGAGCCATCACAAAGGTAATAGCCTTTAGAGGTAGTTTTGGGTTCATAATCATTGAATTAGGGCGCCAATAGTCATTGGCTTGTTCATGTTACGGATCGAACACAAGTGAGAAATCGAAGTAATTCTTAGGCCAAAGATTCGAGCTGTTAAGTAGGCGCGAAGTCGGTATGAAGAATACGGGGGTTTCATATTCGATTCGGGGTTACGGTTTAGTTGAAACGTTATTAGCTGTAATTCAGCTGCTGACAAAAATGTGTATTAAAATCCATTTGACCAAGAAAAAACATGATAATTTGCACTTTAACTGCAAAAAAGTGCATTTCATCGATGTTTTTAAGGCTATAGAATTAACAATTGTTAGTTGAATTTTGTAGGAAGAGGAAGGGTAGTGTATAGTATACCTTAATTTAAGTAAGTCTTTGGTTTTGGGCGCTCGCTGCCTAAGGTGTCACTCCAGCTTTTATTTGGTGATCTTTGGGTAATAGTAGTTCGGGCGCCACCCTCACTGCATTCGGGTCGGGCTATCGCTACTCGCTATCACCTTCGCTAAACCTACGGTGATCGAAGACACTTGCTGAGTTCTACAGAACCCCTTTAGGATCGACTGGGCTTTAGATTTTCCTGAACAAAATTTAGTTTTGACCATGGGGTAGTCTAAACCCCACCCAAATTTTAATTAGTTATTTAAATACAATGCATCAAAAACAAAAGCTCAGGATTTATAAATATATGCTGTTAATTGGTATTGCCAGCTGATGAAATGTTCTCGGTATGTTTGTATGAGGTACCCGCGTAAGCGGAAAGCATTTTTATTTGTTTTTTGGGCGCCTGCCTTCGGCACCGGGCTATCGCTACTCGCTTTTGCTTCGCAAAGAGCTCAAACATGCGCTCTATCCCTGTCGCGGGGGAATTGTTTGAGACTTAGCTCCTTTCATTCGCTGAGTCTTAAGAGGGAAGCCTGAACATTACCGAACGAAGTTTTCAAAGAAAACCAAATATCCAGTGGATATTTGAGAGAGGTACCCGCGTAAGCGGAAAGAACGATTACAATGAGACTTAGCTCGCTATCACTCGCTGAGTCTTAAGAGGGAAGCTGTATCAAGCATAGGACCGAGCGTTGAGAAAATGTCCTGTGGACATTTTTAGCGAAGGGGCCAGGCTGCCGCGTTGGTATGAATAAAGACTTAGCTCGCCTTTGGCTCGCTGAGTCTTAAGAGGGAAGCAGGAACAAGCATACAAACCCAAAAGCCCGTTGGGCTTTTACTGTCTTTTTTCACGTCCATTCGCTTTGAAAGCAAGCTTTCAGCTCAGAACATAAAAAAACCCAGATACCTTGCGGTATTTGGGTTTGCTTTTGTAGCGAGAGGGAGACTTGAACTCCCGACCTCCGGGTTATGAATCCGACGCTCTAACCAGCTGAGCTACCTCGCCATTTTTTACAGCGAGCAAAGATAACAACAAATCCGCTCAAGCCAAATAAAGCGATCAATTTTTGTTTTATTTTTTTAATTCCAAAGCAATTCTTTTGTACTATCAAATTAATATATATATTGGAGCGTTCCAATCTAAAAAGTGCAATGAGCGACAAAGTGAAATATGAAATGGAGTTCCCAATCCATGTGTCTCCATCCCTTCTTTACCAATACCTTTCAACACCATCCGGACTCTCAGAGTGGTACGCAGATAATGTCAATTCCAGAGGAGAACTCTTTACCTTCATTTGGGATGGCAGCGAGGAACAAGCCAAGCTGATCAGCAAGAAAAGTGGCGAGCGCGTCAAGTTTCGTTGGATGGAAGACGAAGACACCGATTATTATTTTGAATTACGCATCCAAGTAGATGAGATCACCAAAGACGTTTCTCTTATGGTTACCGACTTTGCCGAAGATGACGAAATGGAAGAAGGTAAAATGCTCTGGGACAACATGATCTCAGAACTAAAACATATTTTAGGATCGGTTTAAAAACCCTCTAATTATAGGTATCTTTGCTCCCGAATAATCGGGAGTTTTTTTATGTACAATATCAACGGAACACTCACGGCAGATCAATCCGCGTTAACACTTGACAACAGAGGCCTCAACTACGGAGACGCCGTGTTTGAGACCCTTCGTGTGCAGCAGGGAAAGATCCTTTTCTGGGAAGATCATTATTTCCGACTCATGTCGGCCATGCGTATTATGCGTATGGAGATACCCATGGAGTTTACTCCGGAGCAGCTCAGTGAGCAAATATTAGCCTTGGTAACTGCCAATGAGCTCATGGCCAAGACTGCTGTGGTTAAACTTCTGGTATATCGCAAATCCGGCGGCTTATATGGCCCGCAGCATTTAGAAGTAGAATATACTATGAGCCTAAGAGCCATCGAGAGTCCTTTTTATACCTTAAACGAAGCGCCATATGAGGTTGAATTGTACAAAGATCATTATTTGAGTCCTTCTTTGTTATCAACTTTAAAGACCAATAATAAGGCCTTACAGGTTTTGGGTAGTATTTACGCCAGAGAGAACGATTATCAGAACTGTTTAGTTGTAAACACAGACAAAGAAATTGTCGAGGCCTTAAACGGAAACTTGTTCTTGGTCAAGGGAGACCGCATAAAAACACCGGCAATAGCTTCGGGTTGCTTGAACGGCATCATGCGCAAGCAGATATTAAAACTCTTACTCGAATTACCTGATTATTTGATAGAGGAGGGGCCTGTTTCTCCATTTGAGTTGCAAAAGGCAGACGAAATGTTTCTGACCAATGTGGTCCAAGGGATACAACCGGTTACCAAATACCGCAAAAAGCAGTACGACAATAAGGTCGCCAAAGACCTTATTGGGAAACTCAATGCACGGGTTAGATTGTCTTAATTGTAGTGTGGATTCTCCGGAGCGTTAGACCATAAGGCATAGTCGTCTCCAAATTCGATCATTTTCTCCTTCCAGAAATTGTCATAACTCATTCCGATAACCCCGTTGGCATAAGGGTTCTCCATGACTATCCAACTGTTTATCTCCAGCTCGTCTTCTAATTGTTCACTGGCCCAACCGGAATACCCCAGAAAGAAACGAATATCATCATTGGATATCTTGTCTTGTTCCAAGAGTGTCATAACGGCATCAAAGTCTCCACCCCAATAAATACCATTAGCGATCTCAACACTATCAGGTATCAGCTCCGGGATCTTGTGAATGAAGTACAAATTGTCTTGCTCTACCGGACCGCCTTTATAAACGGTTAGTTCGGAATCGATCTCAGGAATTAGATCATTGAGGGTAAATTCTAAGGGTTTATTGAGTATAAAACCTACAGCACCGGCCTCGTTCACTTCCGCCAACAGTACCACAGAACGATTAAATGAAACATCTGTGAGTATAGAAGGTTCGGCTATCAGCAGAACTCCCTTAGTTGGTTTGAGTGTTGGCATAAGTAAATCTAGAAATAAATCCCTTAAAAAGCAAAACCCCGCGAATTGCGGGGTTTTACCTTAATTTTATTGCGTTTGTGATTAGTTCACAGAGTTAGATAATTCTGAACCTGCTTTGAATTTTACCACGTTTTTAGCAGCAATTTTAATTGTTTTCCCAGTTTGTGGGTTACGTCCTTCGCGAGCAGAACGCTTAGAAACAGACCAAGATCCGAATCCTACTAGAGATACTCTATTTCCTTTCTTAAGAGCTCCTTCTACATTTCCACAAAAAGACTCTAGAGCTTTTTTAGCTGCTGCTTTAGTGATTCCAGCATCGGCCGCCATTGCGTCGATTAAATCTGATTTATTCATAATTTGAACTTTAAATTAAATTAGTGGTTAAACGTTATTATTTTATTGCCTTACAAATTTAATCGGATTATCGGTTCACGCAAGGAATGGCGCGGGAAATCGGGGTTTTTGTTAATAACTCGAAGGCATTGTTAATAAAGCGAACACTTTATCGATAAAATTCATGCAGCCCAGACCAGACGGGGGTTTAATGGACTTTGGCTTGCGGCTTAAACTCAAATCCATTTAAAAGGGCAGAAGCGGTCATTTTTCGCTTGCCCGCCAACTTGATTTCTAAAATGGAGATCCAACCTTTTTCAACGGCCACTTTCAGGTTCTTTTTATCGTGAACCAAAGTCCCAGTTTCCAAATCGTGCTGACCCGCTTGAAAGGACACTTCGTATAATTTAGCTACAATTTCCTCGTCACCGTTATAAATAATAGTCCATGCGCCAGGAAAGGGATTCAACCCTCTTACCTTATTATATATATATTCCGGGGCCAGAGACCAATCAATACGCGTATTGTCGGAATTTAGCTTTGGAGCTGGTTTAAACGCTTTCTCCTTGGGTTGTGCTTTTGGCGTTACCTCACCCTGAGCTATGGCCTTTGATGTTTCAACGACCAAGTCTGCTCCCAAAAGCATCATTCTATCGTGAAGCTCACCGGTGGTTTCATTTGGCCCGATGACCATAGTGCGACTGTCAATTATTGCACCAGTATCGATTTGTTCATCTATAAAGAAAGTAGTCACTCCAGTCTCTGTCTCTCCGTTGATCACTGCCCAATGAATCGGGGCCGCCCCCCGATATTCTGGTAAAAGGGAGCCGTGTAAATTAAAGGTGCCTAGCTCAGGTAGCTTCCATACAGCTTCTGGCAACATTCTGAATGCAACAACTACAATAAGATCGGGTTTCCATGCGCGCAGGGCTTCTAGAAATGCCTCATCTTTGAGTTTTTCTGGTTGCAGTATTGGCAGATCGTGCTTAAGTGCGGCTTCCTTTACTGCGGAGCCTCTCAGCTTACGGCCTCTTCCTGCAGGCTTGTCCGGAGTAGTGACAACACCAACAACTTCCATTTTAGCTGCTAATAAGGCCTCTAAGGAAGCCACTGCAAATTCCGGAGTACCCATAAAGACTATACGCATCGCTTATATACTTCTAAATTTTTGATTGTGATCTAAGGCGACCAAGCCCTCGTCTAAGAGCAGCTGTAAGACTTCGCCCACTGCTACAGGAGCAAAATTAAGGCTTTCCGCCAGTTGATCGTGTGTCAAAGGTCCCTTTTTAAGAAGATCTAATACCTGTCGGTGTTTGGGCATACTGTTTTTGGCAGATGCTTTTGGACTTTGGCAAAGATCACAAATACCACAAGGCGCAAGATCGTGCTGATCAAAGTAAGCGGCTAATAATTGCTGTCTGCAAGAAGAAGCTGCTGTGATATAGTTTAATAGCGCTTCAAACTGTTTGGTCTTTTGCTTGTGATACAGCTCGATATGTTTCCCAAAAGGGTAGAGGGTTCGTTCATCTTCTCTGGGCTGCATAAAGGTGATATTGCTGTCTGCCGCCTGTAGTTCTAGACTAATGATCCCTTGTTTCTCCATAAATTCCAATTGTTCTACAAGGAACTGTTCCGGCCTATTTAACTGTCTGGCAAGGGGTTTTAATGCAATTCTTGTTGAAACTTCTGCAATGCCGCCATAAAGTCGCAATAACATTTGGCCAAGCATACCGGCCTGTGGATTACTTTCAAAAAAGTCGAGTAATTGTTGGTTTGAAGCTGTGAACTGTACCTTGGTCTGTCTGCTAAAAACTGGGCTTAATCGGAGTATTCCTAGCCGATCCATCATTTGGAAACTGGCATAGGTCTTTCCGTAAGCCAGGTTGTAATCTGCGCAGAAGCCGGCAAAGTCTAGTGGATAGCTTTCAAAAGCTCCCTCTCCATAGGCAATGCGCAATTGTTGCTGGAGTTTTTTGTAAACGGTAGTTGTGAATTTAAGATCTGGCAGCTGTTCCAAAAACATACTCTTGGCGTTTTGGATATCGTCGGCACTGTACAAGAGCACCGCCTGAGCCGCTAATTCATCTCGCCCTGCTCGCCCTGCTTCCTGATAATAGCTCTCTAAGCTATCCGGAAGCTGAAAATGAACCACTAAGCGAACATCGGCCTTGTCTATGCCCATTCCGAAGGCATTTGTAGCTATCATAACAGCCTGATCACTTTGCTTCCATTCCTCCAGGCGCTCCTTTCTGGTCTTAGCGTCTAAACCTCCGTGGTAAGAAAAGGTCTGATGCCCAGCAGCATTTAGCCATTGCGTCAATTGTTCACAAGCTCGTCTGCTGCGTAAATACACTATGCCGGACCCAGGATGTTTGTGCAGCATAGCCTCTAAACCTTTGTATTTGTCTTGAGTAGCAAGAACTGAATAGCTTAGGTTGCTTCTTTCAAGGCTGCCAATATGGATCAAAGGATCACGAAGCATTAGTTGCTCCTGTATGTCCATAACCACACGAGAATTGGCCGTTGCTGTGAGGGCAATAATTGAAGCCTCTGGGGCCAGTTCTCGCAATGCACTTAGCTTTGCATAGGAGGGTCTAAAGTCGTGTCCCCATTGCGAGATGCAATGGGCTTCATCTATGGCTATCAGGTTTACCTTCATTTGCTTGATCCGTCCTTGAACAAGGTCTTGCTGTAGTCTTTCTGGCGAGAGGAAGAGAAACTTATAATCTCCATAGATGCAATTGTCCAGGGTGCGGTCTACTGCTTCATAACTGAGTCCGCCGCTTAGAGCAACTGCCTTGATTCCAAGGGTTTTGAGCCTAAATACTTGGTCTTGCATCAGCGCCACCAAAGGACTTACAACCAAAGTTATTCCGTCTAAAGCGATGCCAGGTAATTGATAACATAGACTTTTGCCGCCTCCGGTAGGTAAGATCGCTAAAACATCGCGCCCTTGTATGGAGGCTGTAATAAGCTCCAATTGACCAGGCCTGAAGGATTCATAGCCCCAATACTGCTGTAAGAGCTCCTTCGGATTCATTAGCGATTGAGTTGTTCCAAGATAAAAGCGACTCTTTTTTCTATGGTATTCTTAGGTACTTCGATGAGCGGATAACCAAATCGCTCATAACTGCTCATAAGACTGTGGTGTAGTTCTTTGGCTTGCTGGAAGGTTTCGAAACGGCCACCATCGGCATGAAATATCGATTCCCAAGGTGGCATTATAAAAACAAGGTCGTAGCGGTGATCCAGACAGTAACGCTCGAATTCTTCCGTATAAGACTGCTCGAAATAATCCATATAAGCCAAGACATCCGGGAGCCCTCTGTCGTAAAAGAGCGGTTGCGCTAAGGCGCTACCGTCTAAATACTGTTTTTGTCTGCCGCGGAGTAGGCGCCGGTTAAAACCCTCAGAATCTTCTGCAAACACTATCGGATTGGTCGCCTCTTGCGGGCTCTCCTGCAGGGCGGTCTCTTCTGACGTAAATTCGCGGATCACCTCAGGGAAGATATGGTATCCAAGCTCTTGTAGTGCTTCTATTACAGCGGTTTTACCTGTTCCAGGCGCCCCGGTGATAACGATCCTGTGGATTTGTTTTTCCATGTGTTTTAAAGTAAAGGAATCCCTTGGTTTTAACAAGGCAAATATCGATCCATAACTCAGGCAAAGTTGCAGATAATTTTTTCGATCTGAAAGACGTATCTTTGTCGGTACAGAAATACTGCTACACATTCATGAATAATTCTGAGAAAACAGAAGAATTTTACAAGCGTTTAAAAGCCCAATTAGAAGATAATTTTAGTTGGCCTTCTACCTATTTATATAAATTTATTGTCCCATCTGATCCGGCTAAAGTGGCGGCCATTAAAGACATATTTGCAGACACTTCAGCGAATCTACAAACCAAAGAATCTTCTAAAGGAACCTTTACTAGTGTCTCTGTAAAAGTGCGTATGAAATCGCCAGATGCCGTGATAGAAAAATATTTAGAAGTT
Organism: Gilvibacter sp. SZ-19; assembly: GCF_002163875.1. Classification (GTDB taxonomy): domain Bacteria; phylum Bacteroidota; class Bacteroidia; order Flavobacteriales; family Flavobacteriaceae; genus Gilvibacter. The sequence continues at coordinate 2,766,463 of NZ_CP019333.1, forward strand.
TCTAAAGTAGAAGGGGTGATTTCCCTATAATTTACTATTTTGCAAACGCTAGGACTTACCCTTACTTACTAAGCCTTTAATTTTGATAGACCAGTTAGAATACAACACAGAGCGTCCGCATTTGATCATACCCGAATACGGCCGTCACATACAAAAAATGGTAGACCATTGTCTGGCCATAGAAGACAAAGAAGCCCGCAACAAATGTGCTAAGAGCATCATTGCAGTGATGGGGAATCTGAATCCACACTTGCGCGATGTCCCTGATTTTCAACACAAACTTTGGGACCAACTTTTTATCATTTCGGACTTTAAATTGGATGTAGATTCTCCATATCCGAAGCCATCCATAGAAGAGCTTCGCGAAAGACCACAACCGCTGGGATATCCGCAAAACCATCCGAAGTATCGTTTCTACGGAAACAACATAAAACGCATGATCGATGTTGCACGGGGATGGGACGAAGGCGATATGAAGAACGCCTTGGTGATCAATATCGCCAACCACATGAAGAAATCGTTCTTGAACTGGAACAAGGACACCGTAGAAGACTCGGTGATCTTTCAACACTTATATGAGTTGTCGGAGGGAGAATTCAACCTTAAAGACTCCGAAGAAGATCTCAGCGATTCCAGCGACCTTTTAAAGACCAAAAAACGATTCCAAAAGAAATCCTCCGGAAAAAAGGGAGGAAGAAGTAGAAAACGCCACTAAAACCTACACGCCGTAATGGGTACATTTCAGATTGAAGGAGGTCATCGCCTCCAAGGTGAGATCCAGCCTCAAGGAGCCAAGAATGAAGCACTACAAATTCTCTGTGCGGTCTTACTCACCCCAGAAGAAGTTATCATTGAGAATATTCCCAATATCCGCGATGTAAACAAACTCATCACCATACTCGGGAACCTGGGTGTTAAGATTCAGAAGCTAGGAGAAGGCCGTTATGCCTTTAAAGCAGACGATGTTAATCTGAAATACCTAGAATCAGAATTATTCAAAGAAGAAGGGAGCTCGCTAAGAGGTTCCATCATGATCGTTGGCCCGCTTTTGGCGCGTTTTGGCAAAGGATATATTCCAAGACCTGGAGGCGACAAGATCGGACGCCGCCGCTTGGATACGCACTTTGAAGGATTTATAAATTTAGGGGCCAAGTTCCGCTACAATAAAGAAGAGCGTTTTTACGGTGTAGAAGCTCCAAACGGACTCCAAGGCACCTATATGCTTTTAGATCAAGCTTCAGTTACCGGAACGGCCAATATTGTAATGGCTGCTGTCCTGGCAGAAGGAACCACTACCATATACAATGCAGCCTGTGAGCCTTATCTACAACAATTGTGTAAGATGCTCAACTCCATGGGCGCCAAGATCAGTGGTGTAGGATCTAACCTCTTGGTTATTGAAGGTGTTGACGCCTTGGGCGGATGCACGCACCGTATCTTACCAGATATGATCGAGATTGGTAGTTGGATCGGTTTGGCGGCTATGACCCGCTCGGAGATCACGATCAAGAATGTTAGCTGGGAAAATCTAGGGCTTATTCCCGATACTTTTAGAAAGCTTGGGATCACTTTAGAGAAAAGAGGTGATGATATTTATATTCCCGCTCAGGAGTCATATGAGATCCAAGGATATATAGACGGTTCCATTCTTACTGTGGCCGATGCACCTTGGCCAGGCTTTACTCCGGACCTCTTAAGTATAGTGCTTGTGGTCTGTACCCAGGCGAAAGGCTCGGTCTTGATCCATCAGAAGATGTTCGAATCTCGCTTGTTCTTTGTAGATAAGCTAATAGACATGGGGGCAAAGATCATTTTATGTGATCCGCACCGCGCAACGGTAATTGGGCACAACTTCGAGTCTAGCCTTAAAGCTACCACCATGGTTTCTCCAGATATCCGTGCAGGGATCTCCTTGTTAATAGCAGCGCTTTCTGCCAAGGGAACGAGTATTATTAACAATATAGAACAGATCGATCGCGGTTATGAGCGGATCGATGAGCGTTTACGAGCTATAGGGGCTAAAATTACGCGCCTGAACTCTTAGCAGAAGAAGACTGCTGTTTTCTGTTCTTGTTGATCTCGTCTTGAAGTTTTCTGCGGATCTGTTGCTCGCGCTCTAAACTGCGCTGTCTGTGGCTTTCGTATTCCTCTTCTACCTCCGTGAGTTTAGATTTGGCAGCACGAGTAACAGCGTTGCTGTTTCTGAATCGAAATATAAACACCAATAGCAAGAATAGCAGACCACCAATAATGCTCCACATGATGGTATTATATGTGCCTTTGCTGGTTTGAGTGCCAAACAGGCTCATCTGATTTTCTGCCTCTTGGGAACTATTCAGATTCTGCTGTAGGGTCTGTAGTTGCCCTTCTAAGGAAGCAACTTTAGACTCCAAACCGCTCACAGTGGTCTGTAAGGCATTCACCTCACTTTTATAAGCGGCTATACTGTCGTTAACAGCTTTCTTTAGGTTGTCCAGTTTATAACGTTTAACAACCTTGTAATCTTCGTATCTATTAGACTTATCAATAACGTCTGTAAAGTGCTCGTCGAGTGTCTTAGGAGCTTGCTGCGCAAATAGGGGGGAGCTGCTCAGCAATAGGATAAAAGCGAATATTTTTAATGCGGGATTCATAATTGCTAGTTTTCTAACGCGGTAAATGTACATGATGAACGCCTAAAGAAGGCATTCTCTTGTATGAATTTTCAAATTTCTCGACGAAAGACGGTTTTTCCTTAAGCAGATTGCGGTTGAGTTTCCTTAATGCTGCATCGCAAGGCTCCAGAAGGGCAGCGTTTAACCTGTCTAACAATTTGTTCGGCCGGTGCACCTTCTAAATGGATCCAAGGAATAACGGATGTTCTAAATACCGATGAAAGTTCTTTCGCACAGCATTCAGCGTTAATGCATTTCTTTGGATCAAAAGTCACTGTTAAGCCACCGTTGGAGAACTTATGCATAGTAGTGTCCATAGGTTTAGATTTGCGGGGTTACTGTAAATTTGGGTTGCTTACATCGATAAAAATAATAAAATAATCGTTTAAAAGTCAAGTACATAGAAAAATCTTACAAATATTTATAGTATATAACCAAGTAAGCCTTAGTGTTTTAAGGAAATCTTAACTTTCAATAGGTTTCGATTGAATTACCTTCGTAAGCACACTAAATTCATTAACATGAAAAACTATTTCTTCTTATTTCTATTCGCTTTGGCCGGATCGGCTTGGGCACAAGTAAATACACCAGCACCGAGTCCATTTCAAAAAGTGGAGCAAAAAGTTGGTTTAACCGATATTACCTTAGAATATTCTCGCCCAAGTATGAAGGGGCGTAAAGTATTTGGAGATCTCGTTCCATTCGGACCAGTTTGGAGAACGGGAGCAAATGCTAACACTAAGATCAGCTTTAGTACTGATGTTACCATTGGAGGTAAAAAAGTAGAGGCTGGAACTTATGCCTTGTATAGCAAGCCCGGAGCTAGCAGCTGGGAGATCATTTTTTACAGTGATGCTAGTAACTGGGGTAACCCACAAAATTGGGATGAGTCTAAAGTTGCCGCCAGCGTGACCTCAGAAGTATGGCCTATCGAAATGCCGGTAGAGACCTTTACCATTACTTTTGACGATTTGACCAACAATGCCGTGAATCTTGGTATTATTTGGGAGAACACTTATGTGCGTGCCACTATCGAGGTTCCAACAGACGATGCAGTAATGGCGAGTATAGATCGTACCATGGCTGGTCCAAGCGGTAATGATTATTACGCTGCGGCAGTGTATTACTTACAAGAAGGTAAGGATATGAAGCAAGCTAAAGAATGGATCGACAAGGCCATTTCTATGCGCAAGGACCCTGCTTTCTGGATGTACCGTCAGAAATCTCTGATCCATGCTAAGATGGGAGATAAGCAAGGCGCAATAGCTGCTGCAAAAACTTCTTTGGAGTTGGCAGAAAAAGCTGGAAATAAAGATTATATTGCCCTCAATCAGAAGTCACTCAAAGAATGGGGGGCTAAATAAAGATAAAGCAAGCCTAACTTGCAAGGGGTCGGTCAGTGAGAGATTTGGCCCCTATTTTTTTGCCTATTGTCAAGGCTTTGAATCAGCATTGCGATAAGAATAACCAAGACACAGCCTATTAGATTGAGCCAGAGGTAAGGAATAACATCCCAGAACCAAAGCCCGATGATCACCACTTGTGTCACTATGGCCGCTAAAAAGACAGCTCGGCTTCTCACGAACTTGATAAAGAAAGCCAGTAAAAAGATTCCCAAGACATTTCCGTAGAAAATTGAACCGATAATATTCACCAATTGGATCAGGTTCTCAAAAAGGTTGGCCACACAGGCCACTAGAATAGCGAGTACTCCCCACATTGCTGTAAACCATTTAGATTTACTGATATAAAAAGCTTCATCTCTCTCTTGGGTCTGCCTGCGTTTATAGATATCTATGGTAGTAGTGGTGCCCAAGGCGTTGAGTTCTGATGCAGTGGACGACATCGCTGCCGATAAGATCACAGCCAAAAGCAAGCCAATAAGACCCTTGGGTAGATTATTGAGAATATAGTGGATAAAGACATAGTCCTTGTCATTCACTGTTGCATTCTCATTTACCTGGAGTATGACCGTCTTTGCTTTTTCTCGTAGTTCTTTGTCTGTGGCCTGAAGTGATTTCATCTTAGCCACCAACTGACCATCCTTAAGGCCATCTGTAGTGGCAGCCATTGCTGCCTGCACAGCAAAGAGTTCCTTTTCAACAACAAATCTTTCGGTCTCTAAGGCCTTGTACTCATCGGCGTAATCGCTGGCCATCACCTCGCTCACATTACTCGGATTAAAGTGCAGGGGAGCGCTATTGTATTGGTAGAAGACAAAAACCATGACTCCAACCAAAAGAATAAAGAACTGCATGGGTACTTTAAGCAGCCCGTTAAACATTAGCCCCAATTGACTTTGCTTTACAGATTGTCCACTCAGATAGCGTTGTACCTGACTTTGGTCGGTCCCAAAATAAGAGAGCATTAAAAAGGTTCCTCCAATGATCCCGCTCCAAACGGTATAATTGTTTTCAAAGTCGAAGGAAAAATCGAGCACGTCCATCTTTCCGCTTGCGCCTGCAATTTCTAGCGCCTTGCTAAAGGTAACCTCTTCCGGAAGGCCATCTAAGATCAAATAGAAAGCAATGAACATTCCGGCAAAGATGACCGCCATTTGCTGTTTCTGGGTGACACTCACCGCTTTGGTTCCACCGCTAACGGTGTAAATAATGACCAAAACACCAATGATGATATTGAGTAGATACAGATCCCAGCCCAACACGGCAGAGAGTATGATGGCTGGGGCAAAAATGGTGATTCCTGCCGAAAGGCCTCGTTGGATCAAGAACAAAAAGGCAGTGAGCACACGTGTCTTTCCGTCAAAGCGCTGCTCCAAGAACTCGTAAGCCGTATAAACCTTTAATTTGTGGTATAAGGGGATGAACACCATACAGATAATGATCATCGCTATAGGCAATCCGAAGTAAAACTGCACAAAGCCCATCCCGTCGTGAAAGGCTTGTCCGGGCGTAGACAAAAAGGTAATAGCACTGGCTTGGGTAGCCATTACAGAGATTCCTACGGTCCACCATTTGGCGGAGTTTCCACCTCTGAGATAATCGGAGACCTTGCTGTGTTTTCGCGTTTTCCAAGCTCCGTAGATAACAATGAACAAGAGCGTGGTGGCCAGTACCAACCAATCTTCTAATTGCAACCGATTCATTGACTAAAATGATTCATTAACAAATAAAAGACTATCCCATAGACCAAATTGGCTACTAGGATCAGGGTGTACCACTTATTCCAGCGTCTTGGGTTCTCCATTATTTCCCTATAGATAAAAGGTTTGCGAACAAGCGGTATGCGCCAGGAACGCCCGCTGGAAGTTCTCTAAAGAAACTCAATCCGGTATAGATATAATGGCCTTTTCCGTGTTTGGCAACCAAAAGACTTCCCTTAGAATCTTCTTTGGCTTGTTTGTCTTTCATGGCTAAAATAGCCTCGTATTGGTTGTCCCAGCTGCTTGGAAAATAGAGCCCTCTTTCTTGTACCCAGCCTTCAAAATCCGAGGCAGTGATCTTATTAGGACTGTTGAGTACAGGATGCTGCGGAGCCAATAAGGTTACAGGAGCATACTCGTCTGTAACGCGCTCTCTTGAAAGGGTTATCGGGTATGGGGCAAAATCGTTTGTGACCAAGCCACGACTGGTGTTGTACTGCACAATTACGTTTCCGCCAGAGGCGACATAATCGGCAACAACTTGTTTTTTAAACTGTAGTTCTTCTACCGTGTTGTATGCGCGCACACCAAATACCAAGGCGTCATAATTGGCCAGATTGGCCAGACTTAGCTCTTCTGGAGCCAAAGTAACCACATGATAGCCAATTTGCTCCAAGCTCTCCGGAATGGCATCTCCTGCGCCTTTCACATAAGCGATATGTTCCCCGCGTTTTGCAATGGGAATACGCGCCACTTTTGCCTCAGAAGGCATCAAGACGTTTTGGAAAGGTATATGCGGATAGTCTATCTGGATCAACTCTTGTGTATATTTTTGCCCATCGCTAGTAACTAGGGGTCTAATATATCCCTCGCTTTGATTGGCGGGAGGTGTCACTGTAAAATTAAAACGTCGCTTTTCCCCTTGATTGTCGAGTTTAAAATCGATACTGCTAGGACTAGCTGTCCAACCCACGGGCAATTCAAGGCTTAACTCACCACTAATATTGGCTTTTCCTGCACGAACTTCTACAGGAATAACTTTTGGGTCTGTATTCGCAAAAATGATCACCTTTTCCGCTATTGCAGAGGTGAGTTCCGGCAATACATCGAACGGTCTATAAACTTCTCCATCCACTGGGTCATTGAATTTGTATACCACATTGCGTAGAGCAGACATGTTCACACCATTAATGCTGATGTTGAACTGCACCGGAAAGCGCTGAGGCGCGCGAGGCAGTCCTATATAATCCTCCCGGCTCACTTTATACATCCCAAGCGTGCCAGGTTCTTTTAACCAATAAGGAGCAGTATATTCAGCCAATGGGCTAAAAGTACCGCTAACACTGCTTGCTGTATAGCCTTGATTAGTTGCTAAAGGCACAGCAGCGAACATGTCAGGGAATTTAACTATTGCAGATGTAACTCCGTTTAGTTTTACGTTCAAGTTAGAGCGATTAATTGCTTCTATGCGAATATTTGGATCGCTATTTAAAGTGGTTTCTTGCTGATCGGCCACTGCTTCTAAAAAGATCCCGCTACAATCTAAGATGATCTTTTTCAGGGCTTCGAGTTTAATGGACTTCCAATGGCTGGCCGGAAGTTTTTCTAAAAGCTTATAGGCTTCAAGCAATTTGGGTACATTGGCAGCTGGGTCTTGAAAGTTAAAATTGGCGATCACCTGATCTACAATTGCCCCTACAGCAGCTCCACCTTCCATGCGAGACCAAGAGGTATTCACGCCTTCAAACAGATCTTCTTTGTTCTTTGGGAAATCTCCTTTAATGAACTCCAGCCATTCGGTTTGCGATCCGCGACTTCCGGTACTACCAAAGCCCTGAGATTTATGCATGCTGCGGCTCAATGCAGCGATCTCTCCGTTGGAAAGTCCGCGCGTAGGGAAGTAGTTCCCAGTCTCAACGGCCATTAAATTGGTCTTGTCGGCCTCATCGAATTTTTCTTGGCTGCCATAAAACCACCAGCTAGTATTAAAAAATAAGCGCTTGGGTTGCCACAGGCCGTATTTTTCTGCGGATTCTGGAAAGGCAGTTGGATCGCCAGCTAGGTCAAAAGCCTCCACGCTGAGCATGGCAGAGGAGGTGTGGTGTCCATGAGTACTTCCAGGAGTCCTGTGATTGAATCGATTCACTATGATATCTGGCTTAAACCGTCTGATGTTCATCACCACATCTTTGAGTACTTCGTTCTTGTTCCAGATAGCTAAGGTTTCGTCTGGGTGTTTGGAATAACCAAAATCATTGGCTCGGGTAAAGTATTGACTACCACCATCAGTTGCTCGGGCTGCCAAGAGTTCTTGGGTTCTTATAACTCCCAGAAGTTCACGAATTTCTGGGCCTATCAGATTTTGGCCGCCATCGCCTCGGGTCATCGATAAATATGCCGTTCTGGCTTTTACATCGTTGGCCAGATATGAGATAAGTCTGGTATTCTCATCGTCTGGGTGTGCAGCCACGTAAAGGGCTGTGCCAAAGAAACTCAGTTTTCTTAGGTCTTCATAGATCTCAGAGGAATTCGGTTTTTCTGGTTTTTGAGCCGAACTTGCTAAGGGTAGCAAAATGGCGATAAGCAGTAAAAAGCCTTTTAATCGCATGGGTGGTAATTGGTATGGTTTGCTCAAATATAGCCAAATTAGGTGCCGAGCTACCGCCTCTTAAAGCTTCTTTAACATTTAGGAATCCGCAGCTAAAACAATTTCAGATAAACCTTTGTAGACCAAATGCGTGGGCAATCCCATAACCGTAAAAAAAGAGCCTTCTATTCTGGGAACAGCTACATAGCCCAACCATTCCTGAATGCCATAACTTCCGGCCTTGTCATAGGGTTTATAGGTATCTACATAATAGGCTATCTGCTCCTGGTCTAGTGGGTCAAACCAAACTTTGACCTTATCGTGCCTAACTAGTTGCTGGTTCTTTGTTGTGATGCAGATAGATGTTATCACCTCGTGATAATTGTCTTGCAAACTGCTCAACATGGCAATAGCTTCTTGGCGGTTGGCAGCTTTTTCCAAGGGTTTACCTTGAAACCAGACTATGGTGTCGCTGGTAACCAGAATATCCTTGTCTTGCAGATCTGTAAAGGGTTCCGCCTTCTTTTTGGCCAAATAGTCCGTGATCTGTTCGGCCTCTAATGCATCATCGTAAACCTCATTTACCGGACGGATATCCAAAACAAAATCAAAGCCCATTCCCTTGAAGAAATTCTGCCTTCTGGGCGAGGCTGAAGAAAGGATAAGTCTGTAATTCTTTAAGCGTTCTTCTAGGAGCATTATTGATAAGGGTAAATGATAAGCGATATTAAACCTAAGACCATGATGATCTTTAATAAAAACGATAAGAACTGATAATCTTCGCGTTTGCTGGCAGACCAGGCCTTAATAGAGAAAAGCAGCAGGGGTGCTCCCAAGGCTATAAAAAAGTAAGCCAGCATCAATTCAGAATACAGAAAATTACTATAGGCGTAATAGAGCACCGCTAAAAGGGTGATAAGGCCAAATCCAAAAACGACAGTGCCTGCTCTTTCGCGGCCTATAGCAATGGGTAGCGAGTTCACTCCAAAGTTCTTATCGCCATTAATGTCAATAATATCTTTAACAAGCTCCCGTATAAAATTCAGGCTAAAAGCAAAGATCGCATAGTCCACTAGCAGGCCCATAACTCGCAGCTGCGTGTCTTGATTAGCAGGATGTGCTACCGGAGCCAGATCAAAGACGCCTACCAATAAAACCACTAGCGCGGTGAGCAGCGCTATCAATAAATTACCGGCCAATAAAACCTTTTTTAAAGAAGTGGCATAAAAGTAGAGTAGCACCGAACAGAGCACAAAGAGTGCAGCAAAATTGGCTTTGTCTATGGCATAAGCGACCCAAAAACCGAGTCCAACCCCTAAGGCATTAAAGGCAACATAGGCATTGAAAGCAGTCTTCTCAGCGATGGATCTTCCAATGATCAAGGCTTCCGGACGGTTTATCCCATCGATCCCTTTGTCTTCTATATCGTTAATAATATAGCCTCCTGCAGCAATAAAGGCAGTGGCGAGCATCAGCAGCAAAAAATGTACACCATCTAAGGCCTGACTTACGCCAAAGCTAGGAAAGAAAGCCCGTTTTATTATTGCCTGAGTGGCGATTATGATGAGTAAATTCGGCCAGCGAATGAGTTTTAACCAGGCGCTTATCCCCATTTGCCGTGTACTTTTAGAACTTGTTCTATAAGATCTCTCGCGCAGCCTGCACCACCGTTCTTGTGCGATACATAATCCACAACGGCCTTGACCTCAGGGATGGCATCTTGTGGACAGCTAGCCAGGCCCACAGCCTTGAGCGGTGGAATGTCTGGCATATCGTCTCCCATATAAGCGATCTCGCTCAAAGCAACACCACTTTTTTGACAATAGTCGTCCAGAAAGTTCGACTTTTTATGGGCGCCTAAGAACACTTCTGTTATTCCCAGTCCTTCTAGTCGCTTGCGAACACCTTCGTTGGTTCCGCCGGAAATTATGGCAACATTAAAACCTTGATCTACCGCGCGTTTAAGGGCATAGCCATCTTTGATATTCATACTGCGGAGCAGTTCTCCGTCTGAGGTGATCAACACTTTGCCATCGGTCAGTACGCCATCTACGTCGAAAATAAAGGTTGTGATCTGTTCGAGTTTGGTTTTATAACTCATGTATTTTGAGAGTTTTTTATCGCTGTGGTAAGCAGTTGATATATCTTTTGGTTTGCTGCGGATTGAATCGATAAGTGTGCCTGCATGATGCCTTCATCGCCGCGTTTGGCCGGACCTGTTTGTACATCTGCCGGTTTTTGATCTATGACTTTCTGCGCAGTTTCAAGTATTAGTGGTTGTAGCAGATCAAAAGGAATCTCTCGATCTTCCAAGATCTCATAGGCGGTTTGATAAAGTTGATTCACAAAATTGTTCACATAAACAGCAGCCAAATGCAAATACTTGCGCTGCTCACTGTCCATGGCTTCGACCCTTGAACTCAATTGTGAGGCAAAATGCTGAAGCAGCTCAAAATCGTCCTCAGAATGCGCTTCTAAGCAAAAGGGTATGTTTGTAAAATCTACAGCACGCAACTTGCTAAAGGTCTGTAGCGGATAACAGACGCCACGTCTTTCTGCCTGGATGGCATCTAACTTCTGCGCTCCTGAGGTATGGGCTAAAAGCCCGTGTTTCTTTTGAAGTGCGTCAGTAACTTTGCCTATAGCATCATCACTAACGGCAACTATGGTAAGGTCTGCGGCGGGTAGCGCTAAAGGATCGGTCGTTGTTAGAACTTGGTCAAAATCGCGCAGCGTTTCAGGGTTTCTTCCCAACACACCAACAAGGGCTATCTCTTTTAAAGGCAACACAGCCTCGTAGAGGTGATAAGCCAGGTTTCCGCTACCAACAATTGCCAGTTTTATCATAGAGACGAAGGTAATAATTTTTTAAGTGGAGTCTGGAGATTAAACAAAATAGAGCAGCTTGATGAGGCAATAAAAATTGCTGAGTAATTCAAAGCGAGAAGCAACATTTTTTTAAGCCTTGTTTTGTAAATTTGCATCAAAATTGCGGCATGCAAAAAAAGTTGCTCTCCATCCTTTTTTCGACCCGATTAACTGCGGTCTTATTCCTAGTTTTTGCGGCAGCTATGGCTGTTGGTACATTTTTAGATGCCTCTCAGACCACATCGCCCACGCCCTTGACCAACCATTATATCTACAAAGCTTGGTGGTTTGAAGCCATCATGGTTTTGTTCATGATCAACTTTATCGGTAACATTAAGCGTTACCGTTTAGATAAACGCGAGAATTGGGCCACGCTCTTGTTGCACCTTTCTTTTATCTTGATCCTACTAGGAGCAGGGATTACCCGCTACATTGGTTATGAAGGCGTAATGCGCATCCGCGAAGGCGAAACAGAGAACACCATGCTGAGTGCAGAGGTGTATCTCAAAGTGTTTATAGATGGAGATTCTATTGTAAACGGATTAAAGCAGCGCCGCAACTTACAACCCAGAGCGGTGAACTTTTCGGAGCGCTTGGCCAATAAATACAAGGGAGATAAGATCTTAAAGACTGATTATAACGGCCAGGAGGTGACTTTTACATTTGTCGATTATATTTCTGGAGCCAAGGAAGACCTTATTCCAGGTGATGCTGGGGAGTTTTATTTGAAGCTTGTAGAAGCTACAGATGGTAACCGTCACGAACATTGGCTACAAGATGGTACTGTCACTCAGGTACATTCTTTGGCTTTTGCCTTTAACAAGCCTACTACAGGTGCGATCAATATCTTCTACAACGAAGATGAAGGCTTTAGCATTAGCACCCCCCTGGAAGGTTCGTATATGCGAATGGCAGATCAGCAACAAGGCAAGGTCGTAGCAGACAGTATTCAGCCATTACAATTACGTTCGCTCTACCAAATTGCCGGGAATCAATTCGTATTTCCAGAAGGGCTAATGCAGGGCGAATACGGCATTGTTAAAGCGCCTAAAGAAGATCAAAGCCAAGTAGACGCTTTGTTCTTAGAGGTGAGCTCGGCAGGAGAGACCAAACCCCTGACTTTGATTGGTGGGAAAGGCAATGTGCCAGATCCGGAGATCGTAGAAGTAGGTGGTTTAGAGGTATACGCAAGTTATGGGGCCAAAGAAATGGAATTGCCATTTAGCTTGACCCTGAACGATTTTATCGCAGAGAAATATCCTGGAACCGAGTCCGCTTACAGCGCTTTTAAGAGTAAGCTAACGGTAAATCCATCTGCTGGAGACCCTTATGACTACGATATCTATATGAATCACGTTTTGGATCAGGACGGTTATCGTTTTTTCCAAGCCTCTTTTGATCAGGACGAAAAAGGGACCATATTAAGTGTGAATCACGATTTCTGGGGAACTTGGGTAACCTATATCGGTTATTTCTTGCTCTACTTAGGCCTTATGTTGATCTTATTTGACCGTAGAACCCGTTTTGGCAAACTCAAGCAAATGTTAGAAAAGGTTAAGAAAAAGAAGGCTGCTTTAATGTTGCTTGCGCTGTTGAGTTTTGGTGCCTATGGACAAGACGGTCATCGAACAGATCAGGACCTAGAAGCTAAACAAGCGCAAATAGTCGCCTCCGCAGTAGCCAAAGATCACGCTAGTAAATTCGGAAAGGTCATTATACAAGACAACGGGCGTATGAAGCCTATCAATACCTTTTCGTCGGAACTCTTGCGCAAGATCAGCAGAAAAGACAGTTATGCTGGCCTAACGGCAGATCAGGTTTTCTTGTCTATGAGTGAACATCCGCAATTGTGGATAGACGTGCCTCTCATTTACCTACCTAGAGGGAATGACAGTATTCGCAAGATCTTAGGGGTAGCCAATGACGTAAAGGCAATCTCCCTTTTGGATATCGTGGATCAGCAGGGAAACAACAAACTTGACCCTTATCTTACCGAAGCGACTAGAAAGAACAACCCTAACAAGTTTGAGAAGGATTTCATTAAGGTCTATGAGCATGTGTATTTGCTCAACCAAGCCCTTACCGGTAGTATTTTGAAAATCTTCCCGATTCCTGGCGATCTGAACAACAAATGGGAGTCAACCTTAGACATTAGAACCCGCATGGCTACCAAGGACGATTCCATTAAGGGGCAGCTGTTTCCCGTTTACTTGCAGACCCTGCGTGACGCCCGCGGCGATGGCAATTACGAGAATGCAGATAAACTTCTTGAAGCCATAACAGTTTATCAAAAGAACAATGGTAGCGAGGTATATCCATCGGACAAAAAGATAGAAGCAGAAATAGCCTATAACAGAGCGGATATATTCAACCGACTCTACAAGTATTTTGCCTTGATAGGAGTGGTGATGTTTTTAATGATCATCTGGCAGATATTTACCGAGAAAAAATTCTTGAAAGGCGCTATCACAGCGTGTAAAGTGATCATCTGGGCCTTCTTTGTACTTATGACCTTAGGTTTGGCAGCCCGATGGTATATAAGTGGACACGCCCCTTGGAGCGACGCCTACGAATCGGTCATTTATGTGGCCTGGGCTACAGTTTTCTTCGGATTGGCCTTTGGTAGAAAATCTGTACTTACAGTAGCTTCTACCGCTTTTGTGGCTTCTATAATCCTATGGGTGGCGCATGAGAATTGGTTAGACCCTTCTATCGCCAACTTACAACCGGTATTGGATTCGTATTGGTTAATGATCCACGTTGCTGTGATCGTAGCGAGTTACGGGCCTTTCACCTTAGGAATGATCTTAGGATTGGCAGCCTTGTTGTTAATGGTCCTGACCACCAAGAAGAACAAAGAGCGCATGAAGCTCAATATCGAGGAGATCACCATCATTACCGAACTGGCCTTGACCGTTGGATTGGTCATGCTTACCATTGGAAACTTTTTAGGGGGACAATGGGCCAACGAGAGTTGGGGACGTTATTGGGGATGGGATCCTAAAGAAACTTGGGCCCTTATCAGTATTATGATCTACGCCTTTGTGATCCATATGCGATTGGTTCCAGGTTTGCGAGGGCGCTGGACCTTTAACTTTGCCAGCGTAATAGCCTATGCATCTATCATGATGACCTATTTTGGGGTGAACTTCTATTTGACCGGCTTGCACTCTTACGCAAGTGGCGACAAACCCATTACTCCGGGCTTTGTGTATTACACTTTAGGCTTTGTGGCTATTTTGAGTACTGCGGCATGGATCCAATACAAGAAACACTATAAAAAAGTAAAGGCCTGACGCTTTTAAAACGCACAGGCCTTGCACTTCGCTAAGTTAGCCGTCTAGTTATAGATATAGTCTGGTTGCTGATCCAGCATACGATAATCGTCCTGGATTTGTTCAGCGATTTCGAGTTTGCGATACAAATTGAGAGTTAGGCGCTCTACCTCACGTTCGCTTAAGTTTAGTATTCTTGCGATCTTGTGATTTTCCTTTCCTTCTGATACATACTGTAACAGTCTGGTTTCGGTGTTATCTAGATCGTAATGATCGATTAGGTTTTCCATATAGGCTTCTTCGGATTCCACAAGGGCAGCTCCTCTAGAAAGCGTCTCAATGCGTTTCAAGTATATGCGCATTTCTGTACTCATCAATTCTTTCTCTTCCTTAATAGAGCGCATGCGGTACATTATAGCATAGCTCAATACAAGCATTTCGAAAACACTACCTATTTTAAGGTGTACGGGTTGAATGTTCAAGAAATTGATTCCCAATCCTTTCAACAAGTAAAAATCCGTAGCCATTATAAAGAGTAAACTATAAGACACTACAAAGATTCGTGCGTATAGCCCTGCATTCCACAGGCGAACTCCAACTATCAAATAGGTCAATCCTACAGAGAAAAGCATAATATGTCCTACGGTAGCATAACTGAACTCGTTAAAGCCCCAATACATACCAAAGCTAACTGCAGCAAATCCTAGTAGGGCAGTGGTAAACCATCTGAGCCTTGGGAAGTGTTGCGCACTTCTTAAGAACTGGCAAGAGAAAGCAGCTCCGGCAAAACCTACCAATAAATGAAGTATTGGCTCCAAATAGGTGTTTACAAAGCTTCCGGTCACTCCGAATAGATTGAACAAACCATCGCTAAAAGAGTAGGTAAGTCCAACCGTGATCAAAAAGGCTGCGTATTTAAAGAATACCTTTTCGTCAAAGAGAATAAAACACATTAGGTTGATCAATACCACCATAATGGCGAAACCGTAATACAAGCCTAATTGAAATAGTGTTCTTTGATTTTCCGCATCGTAAACTGCTTCTGAGGCAATAGCGACCGGAACCTGCGCTTCTTGGTGTAGTTTTACACGTAAGAATAACGGATAATTCGTCGCATCACTGAGTCTGTAAGTAGGGTAGCGGGTAAATCCTTCTTGTCCTATATTTAAACCACGACTGTTGTATAAGGTCGCGTCGTAAATGTGGGGACTCGATAAGGTCAATACCTGATCGTGTGTGTTGGATCCGAAGATCTTGAACCAATATGTTCCATTGTTCAACCCAAAGTTCTCTAAGCCGTAAGGGATGTATTCGGCAACGGAGGCAGACGTAAAGTCTAACTTCTCTGGAGAATCCTGCATATAGCGCACCTGTTGTTGACCAAGGGCATTAACGGTCAGACAAAGCAGGAGGCCTAAAATAAAGCTCCTGTACATAAGTAAATCAATCAATTTGGGACTCGAAAGATATAAAAATCCTACGTTGACCGATAAAATTATGCAGTTAATCGGTAAAAAAGGCTAAAAAAAGTGTTAACAGATGTATTTTCCTACAAATACATTTAACATTCTTACAAGTTAGTGCCCAACCATGTCCTCAGGACGTACCCAAGCGTCAAATTCTTCCGCAGTAAGATAACCGAGTCGAACGGCTTCTTCTTTTAAGGTAGTTCCGTTGGCATGTGCAGCTCCTGCTATTTCGGCCGCTTTGTAGTAACCTATCTTGGTATTTAGCGCAGTTACAAGCATCAGGGAGTTGTTCAACATCTTTTCAATGACCTGATTGTTCGGTTCTATTCCTTGAGCACAGTTAAGATCGAAAGAAACACAGGCGTCTCCTATAAGCTGTGCAGACTCTAAGATGTTCGCAGCCATAACAGGCTTAAAGACATTCAGTTCATAATGCCCTTGCATACCGCCAACACCAATGGCCACATCGTTACCCATAACTTGAGCACAGACCATGGTCAAGGCCTCACATTGAGTTGGATTCACCTTACCTGGCATGATGGACGATCCTGGCTCGTTAGCAGGAATAATGATCTCTCCAATTCCAGAACGCGGGCCACTTGCCAATAAACGAATATCGTTGGCGATCTTATTCAGCGATACTGCCAATTGCTTCAAAGCACCGTGGGTCTCTACTATAGCGTCATGGGCAGCTAGGGCCTCGAATTTATTATCCGCACTCACAAAAGGAAGCTTGGTAAACTCTGCTATGTATTCAGAAACGCGTTTGGCATATCCTTTTGGAGTATTGATCCCGGTTCCAACGGCAGTTCCTCCTAAAGCCAACTCACTTAGATGCGCTAAGGTGTTCTTTAATGCAGCCAAACCGTGATCCAACTGAGATACGTAGCCTGAGAATTCTTGTCCCAGGGTCAGGGGAGTGGCATCCATAAGGTGAGTTCTCCCGATCTTTACAACATCTTTAAATTCTTTGGATTTGGCTTTTAGGGTATTGCGAAGCTGTTCTACACCAGGGATGGTGGTCTCCACTACTTTTTTGTAGGCAGCGATATGCATCCCAGTTGGGAAAGTATCGTTAGAAGACTGGGATTTGTTCACATCGTCATTAGGCTGTAAGGTCTTTTCACCTTCTCCCACGGTTTTACCAGCCAACTGGTGGGCCCGATTGGCGATCACCTCATTGACATTCATATTACTCTGTGTACCACTTCCTGTTTGCCAAATTACCAAAGGGAACTGATCGTCGTGTTTTCCTGCTAAGATCTCATCACATACCGCCGCAATAAGATCGCGTTTGGCTACGTCCAGAACTCCCAATTCACAATTGGTGTAGGCAGCAGCTTTCTTTAGGTAAGCAAAACCATAAACGATCTCCAAAGGCATGGAAGCAGGTCTTCCTATCTTGAAATTGTTTCTAGAGCGCTCTGTTTGAGCTCCCCAAAGTTTGTCTGCAGGTACTTTAACTTCTCCTAAAGTGTCTTTTTCTATGCGGTATTCCATGGTCTTTTATTTAAGACTACAAAGGTAAATATTGAAGGGCAAAAGTGCGAGAGCAGAGGGATATAATTTTTTTAACTGCGGACGAAATATTTTTTAGATTTTCGATTATCTTTGCAGTGTATTAAAAACACTTACCCATGTTCGAATTTGACCAATATTTAGGATTTTTAGCATTCTTAACCATCTTGACCATCGGTTTTTGGTTGATGATCTTTCTAATTAGCATCATCCCTTATTGGATCGGCGGGGCACTAATCGAAAAAATGAAGATGAAGCGCGAAGCCAAAAAGGCACAGCAATAAGCTTTCTTTAAACAACATAAAAAAAAGAGCGGTCAATTCGACCGCTCTTTTTTTGTTCCTTATGGACGTCCTTGGAATTCAAAGTCGTCATCACCACCTCCAGGACCGCCACCTCTTTGTTGGCGTCTCTTTTGCTGGTTGAATCTGTAGGTAAAGGTAAGATTGAACTGGCGTTCTCTCCACTGAAATTCGCTCTCTTGTCTAAAAGTGGCCGTATTGGTCTCGCTAATACGCTTTCTGCTGTTAAATAGGTCGCGTACGTTAAAACCTAGAGTAGCATTATCGTTAAAGAGATCCTTAGCAAAAGCAAGGTCTATAGACAGAATTCCTTTGTTTCTGGTCTGGGCGTCTTCTCTAGGGCCACGGTAAAAAGCATTGGTCTGCCAATCGATCTTAGCAGGTAGGGTCACTTTAGAGGAGAATCTTGCAAACCAACTGGTGTTGTCTGCGCTAAAGTCAGTACCGTTAAACTCACCTTCTGTTACAAAACGGAAAAAGTTAAAGCTTCCGTTCAGGCGCAACCATTTGGTAGGGTTGTATAGTACTCCGGCTTCCGCTCCAAAGCGCTCATTAGTCGCTAGGTTGATCGGAATGGTTCGCACTACAGGCACACCGTTTGGCGTAACATCTCCTGTGTTCTCTCTAATGAACTGAAACGCATCGGTCTCGTATTGATAGTATACCGAACTGGTTAGTGTGATCTTTTCCCAACGTTTTAGGTAACCCAAGTCGAAGGCAGAAGCAAAGGCAGGGTTCAGCCCTGGATTTCCTTGAAAGATATTCGCCTCACTAGAACGCGAAGGGAATGGATTCACAAAGAAACCGCGCGGACGGTTAATACGTCTGTTATAACCAAAAGTGATGTTCTCGCTTTCTCCAAGTTCATAGATGAGGTTCACCGTAGGGAAAAGCCCGTCAAAGGTCTCGTCAAAGTCAACTTCGAAATCATCGCCTACCGTTGGGTCGAAATCAGATACCTCTCCTTGTTGGCGAGTAGATTCGTAGCGAAGTCCTAATAAGAAAGAGAACTTGCCAAACTTATTTCCGTACTGGGTGTAGATCGCATTGACGTCTTGGCTAAAGGTAAATACGTTAGACAGGTTTCCGTTGCGTTCAAATACACCGCTAGTGCCAACTTCTTCCAACACTTCAAAATCGGTCACTGTTTCGCGGAATTGTCCGCGATAACCCGCTTCGAATTGGGCGTTTTCGCCGATTGGTAAAACATAGTCCGCCTGCAACAAATAATTGTCGCGAGACTCGTCTGTGGTAATATCTTCGGCCGGAAGTGTTTCCATATCTGGGAATGCATTGCGCTCGCCAATAAAATTGGATTCCACTTCGTTTCGCGTATCGTACTGCAGATCAATGGCCAGATTGTGGCCTTCGTCATTGAAATTATTGGTATAATTCAAGGCAACTTGGTAACTATCTCCAGTTTCTGCCTCATCTTCTATACGCACTGTCGATTCAGCGAGCTCGTTAGAAGCGTTGAACTCGTCTGTAAAGTTTGCAGTTCTAGAATCGTCGTTTCCGGTTCTGTAAAATCCGGAAGCAGTAATGGTAGATCGATCGGTCAAATTATAAGTCACTCCCAAGTTGGTAGTGATCCCTCTGCGGATTCGATCGATATCGCGATCTTCTATTACTAGCGGATTCTCAACACCATCTATAAAGAAGTTATTGCTAAAGAAACCGTTTCCTGGAGATTCCTGATAGCGTACTGAAGTGGTGTTAAAAATATTAAATTTCTTCTGGCGGTAATTGATATTACCGGTAAGACTGCTTCCCCAAGGGAAACCAACATTGGTAATGATAGAGCCGTTAAAACCTAGATTCTTGTCTTTTTTAAGTACAATGTTTATGATTCCTGCGGAGCCTTCGGCATCATAACGAGCAGAAGGAGAAGTGATCACCTCTACGCGCTCAATGGTCTCTGCTGGCAATTGTCTAAGTGCATCCGTGTTTCCAAAGCCTGCAAGCGCACTTGGTCTTCCATTTATCAAGATCTGAACATTGCCGTTTCCTCTAAGGTTGATAGCGCCATCTACATCTACAGTTACCGAAGGTACATTATTTAAAGCGTCGCTAACTGTTGCTCCGCTAGTAGTAAGGTCCTTACCGATATTGTAGATCTTCTTGTCTAAGCGCACCACAACCTCTGTGGTCTCTGCAGTAACGACTACTTCGTCCAAACTTGCAGCGTCCAGGGCCATAGCCACTGGTGGTAATTCGGTGTTCTTGTTTACCAAGACATTTTCTTTCCTAACTGTTTTGTAGGAGATGTAATCGTACTGCACGGTGTAGATACCTTCTGGTACCGAGATCGAATACTTCCCATCTATTTCTGTGATTCCTCCTGCAACCAGATCATTGGTAGCATTAAAAAAGGAAACGGTTGCAAATTCTAAGGGTTGTCCAGTTTGCTCATCAACTATTAATCCTTTAACGGTATAGTTGCGGGCATTGGCTTGACCATAACTCAGTTGTATAGTAAATAGGAGTAGGGCAATATAGGTTAGCGTTTTTAGCTGCATGATGGGTAATTTTCGGCGAAGTTAGACCGATAAATCACGCAGCTAAGCCAACATTTTGTTAATGTTATATAATGTTTTGTAAAAAATCTTGAACCGCATCGATAGGTCTACCAACCACTGCTTTTTGACCATCGCTTAAAATAGGACGCTCTATTAGTTTTGGATGTGACACCATAGCGGCTATTAACTCTTTTTCTGACAGGCTTTTACCTTTAAAATCAGATTTCCAGATAGCCTCGCCTTTACGGATCAAGGCATCTGCCGTTATCCCCAGTTGCCCTAGCAGCTGGGTCAATTCCGCAGCAGTTAAAGGATCGTTCAAATACAAGCGAACTTTATGGTCCAAACCACTTGCCTCAAGGGCTTGTAGTCCTTCTCTAGATTTTCTGCAACGCGGATTATGATATATGGTGATCATGGGCATAAGGTTTTATTAAAGCTTCTAATTCTAGGGTGTAATCGTGCTGGAGATCTTCGTGTAATTTCTCGATCTTTTGCTCGATCAAGTGGATCTGTCGCCAGAATATATTGGTCAAAACACGATTCTCGAAAATTGTTGGTTTTATTAAGGTCATGCGATAACAGAAGTGCATGAGCAATTCCACCGCAGTCTCGTTTCGGTTGGAGTATCTTATAAATCGACGCAGTTCCCTTAAGATCTTGCGTACGCTTTTCTTTATATAATAATGAGATTGGTTATTTATGCTGTCAAAGCTTTGATCCATATCGGCCTGAAGGGCGCTAATGTAGCTTTCCTCATCTTGCCGATCAAAAAGCAAATAGCTCAGCATTTCTTTATTGTCTCGTTTAAAACGGGCCAATTCCAAACAGAGGTTTATAAGACTATCTCTGTCTTGAAGATTTAGCTCTTTTTTGATCTGAGATAAAGGTTGTGGCTTTATACCCATAGCCCGTATTTACGCCTTTGGAGATTTACCCGAGATATGACCGGCCACGATCATTGCATCAGTTTCTGCAAGAGAGCGAAACACTTCAAATGTCTTTCCTTGAGTGCGCTGTGCTCCCATAGCATTGCCGTATTGTGCCGCCTTGACATAGGCCGTGTCCTCTTCTAAAAGACCAAAGGCAATACCTCCGGCAAAGGAATCTCCGCAACCCGTAGTATCTACAACATGATCCACAATGACCGGGGCAACGTGCTCGGCATGCAGCTCGCCCGCTTTTAGGCTGTAGACCATAACGCCGCGTGCATCTAAGGTAACATAGAGCGATTTTAGTCCTTGTTTTAAACAATGCGAGGCAAATTCCGGGAGTTGTGATTCACTCATGGCATCGTGCGTAGCCAACTCACCCAGATCGTATTCGTTCTTAAACCAGCTGCAATTCGCCTCTTCCAAATTCATCTTCAAAACATCGATATAGGGAAGCCAACGGTCGCGATCCACCCAAAACTTGGTCACGCGATCTCCGCGATGGGTCAGGGCAGTGGTGGGGCCATGGGCATCAAAAACCACGGTGGCCTCACTGTTGTTCTTTATATATTGTAGGGTCTCTAAAGGAACTTCGAAATCGGTAACAGGGACACAGACAAAAACATCGCAATCCAGCAGTGGCGCTACATCTTCTGGGGTTATTGGCGGCATAAAGGCCGTTTGTTTTTCTTTTCTGTTATTCTGATCTAAGAACTGTAGTTGGATCACATCGCCTTGGTCACTAGCAGCAGAGATATGATCTGTATTGATGTTTTCATAGGGAGCCAATACATCGAGTACACCCTGATAGTCCACTTTGCGAACATGCGTTACCGGATACACAACGCCTTGGTCGCCCAGAAGTTTGGACAAGGCTATGGCCGTATGGGTAGCTGCTCCGTATTTTTGGATCACTTCTCCGTGGTGTGTGACTATATGATCCCTTGGGATCGGACCTAAAACTGCAATTTTATACATATTCTAAAGTTCGTCGGCCGGTTTCTCTTGCCCGGTCATCATTAAATATTCCTTCAAGAATTCGTCTATATTTCCGTCTAGAACGGCATCTGTATTACCGCTCTCGTAATTGGTCCTCACGTCTTTGATCAATTTATACGGATGCAAGACGTAGTTTCTGATCTGTGAGCCCCATTCGATGGATTTCTTTTCTGATTCGATCTGATCTCTGGCAGCTTGACGTTTTCTGAGTTCTATCTCATACAGCTGCGATTTAAGCATCTGCATGGCCTTTTCACGGTTCTCCAGTTGTGACCGCGTTTCACTATTGTGTATCACGATCCCAGAAGGGTGGTGGGTCAAGATCGCTTTGGTCTCTACTTTATTCACGTTCTGTCCACCGGCACCGCTAGATCGCGCAAAATCCCAGCTAATATCCGCAGGATTTATATCTATCTCTATACTGTCATCTGCAAGTGGATAAACATAGACCGAAGCAAAACTCGTATGGCGTTTTGCATTGCTGTCAAAAGGAGAGATGCGCACCAAGCGGTGAACACCGTTCTCACTTTTTAACCAACCAAATCCGTATTCTCCATCGATCTCTAAGGTAACGGTTTTTACACCAGCTACATCTCCCGCTTGAAAATTTAGTTCTTTTACTTTAAACCCTTTCTTTTCTGCCCACATCAGATACATGCGCATAAGCATTTGTGCCCAGTCGCAACTCTCCGTGCCTCCTGCGCCAGCTGTGATCTGCAGTACAGCGCTCATATCGTCACCCTCGTCGCTCATCATATTTCTGAACTCCAGGCTTTCTGTAGCATCTAAAGCTTTGGTAAAGGCAGCATCAACCTGCGCTGCAGTGGCTTCGTCCTCTTTATAGAATTCTAAGAGCACTTCGGCTTCGTCAATCAAAGTAACAGCCTCTTCAAAATCACTGACCCATTTTTTTTGGCCGCGTAATTTTTTCATAAAAGCTTCTGCTTCTTTGGGATTGTTCCAAAAGTTTGGGTCAAAGGTCTTTTCTTCGTCGTTGGCTATAATGACACGCTTTCCGGCTATGTCAAAGATACCTCCTTAACGCATCCTGGCGCTCTCTAAGATCTTTAATCTGATCTGTTGTAGTCATACTTGCTTGTTAGAGAGACAAAAATAAAACTTCAGCCTCTGCGATGAAACATTTTTGATGTATTTTTATGGCACTAGCAAACCATTTATTTATGAAGCGATTGATTTGCCTTTTGGCAATTGTATGTGTCATCTCCCCAGTTAAATCACAATTTTTAGACAAGAAAGAAGACCTACAGACCTTTGATGGGTTTTTCAAGTTTCATTACAGCCCTTCTGAAGACGCTATTTTTCTAGAGGTCGACAAGCTCGATGAAGAATTTCTTTATGTTCATTCACTCACCTCAGGACTCGGTTCCAATGATATTGGATTAGACCGCGGTCAGTTAGGTGATGGTGTCATAGTCAAGTTTGTCAAAGCAGGGAACAAGCTGTTGCTTATGCAACCCAATCAGGAGTATCGCGCCGTTACAGACAATCAGGCCGAGAAACGTTCGGTAGAGCAGGCCTTTGCTAAGTCAGTACTTTTTGGTTTTCCCATAAAAGAGACCAAGGGCAGCACTTATGTTATTGATCTTACTCCTTTTTTGATGCTCGATGCCCATGGTGTTTCCAAACGTTTGGCCCGAGCAAAAGAAGGAAAATACACCTTAGACAAAAGCAGAAATGCCCTTTGGATGGAGCGCACCAAGGCCTTCCCGAAGAATGTTGAGTTCGAGGCCATGCTTACCTTTAAAGGTGACCCTACCGGACGCCATGTAAGTAGTGTGGCGCCAGATGCTTCTGCGCTTACTGTTATCCAACATCACAGTTTTGTACAATTACCCGATGATGGATACAGCCCAAGAGCCTTCGACCCGCGAAGCGGCTTGAATATGCGTAGTTATTTGGACTATTCCACTCCAATTTGGGAGCCTATACGAAAGCGCATCATTGTACGTCACCGTTTGGAAAAGAAGAATCCATCCGCAGCAGTAAGCGAAGCTGTTGAACCTATAATATACTATCTGGATCCTGGCACTCCAGAACCTGTGCGTTCCGCGCTTTTAGAAGGAGGGCGTTGGTGGAACCAAGCTTTCGAGGCTATTGGTTATAAGGATGCCTTTCAAGTAAAAATGCTGCCGGAAGACGCTGACCCGATGGACCTCAGATACAATGTGATCCAATGGGTGCATCGCTCTACACGCGGCTGGAGTTATGGCGCTAGTATAGTAGATCCAAGAACCGGCGAAATACTAAAAGGACATGTAAGTTTAGGGAGCTTGCGAATCCGTCAGGATTTTATGATAGCCCAAGCACTCATGAACAAGCCCTTTGCCATTAGCGATCAGAATTACAAACCCATGTTGGCCATGGCGCTATCGCGTATTCGTCAACTCTCTGCTCACGAAATAGGACACACTTTGGGCTTTGCACATAATTTTGCAGCTAGTCCAAGTGGACGCTCTAGTGTAATGGACTATCCGCATCCTTTACTGCGGATGAAAAACGGAAAGCTCGATTTTTCGGAGGCCTATGACACCGGAATTGGAGCATGGGATAAGGTTACAGTGGCTTATGCCTATGGCAACCCAAGCGGCGATGAAACCGAGAGTTACTATTTGAATAAGGTATTGGAGCAGGCTAAAAAAGACGGGCTGCAGTTTATTTCTGATAGTGATGCTCGCGCTCAAGGCGGGGCCCACGCCTTTGCTCACCTTTGGGATAACGGTGCTGATGCTGTTTCTGAATTGAACGAGGTTTTAAAGCTACGTGCTCAGGCTATGGAAAATTTCTCTGTAGACAACATTCGCTCGGGAGAACCACTTACGGTATTGGAAGATGTCTTTGTGCCCTTGTATTTCTTCCATCGCTATCAAACAGAAGCGGCGGTGAAATTGGTGGGTGGAATGAACTACAACTACGCCGTTAAGAACGATGATAATTTAATTACCTCAGTTTTACCAAAAAAGGAGCAAAAGAAAGCCTTAGATGCCGTATTAAAGACGTTGTCGGCAGACGCTCTTGCCATACCATCCGATGTGTTAGAACTGTTCCCACCCCGTGCTTTTGGGTATTGGCGTGGAAGAGAGTCTTTTAAAAGTAAGACCGGAGTTGCTTTCGATGCTATTGGCGCCAGTGCAACTGCTGCGGATTTTACTTTAGGTTTATTACTCAACTGGGAACGTGCCAATCGCTTGAGCCAACAAGCTGCATTAGATGCCGATAATATGAGTTTTTCAGATATGCTCAACGGATTGAATACTGCTGTGTTTAATGCAAATGCGGGTAAGGATGCCTACAAAACGGCTATTGTACAAACAGTTCAACATCAAAGTTTACAGCACTTGTTTAATTTGGCCTTGAACCCCAACAGTCGTCCGCAGGTAAAAGCCGATGTGTACGCCTTGGTAACTACTTTACAACAGCAGTACAAATCAAAATCCGACGCATTTAGCAAGCAACTGCTGCGAGAGATAGCGCAATTCTTAGACGATCCGGAGGAGTTTAAACCGCAAGCGGCTCCGCAGATACCGGACGGTAGTCCGATAGGGAGCTTTCAATGCTTTTACCCAACAAACTAGATCATGAACAGAATTTTTATATGCTGTCTAGGATTACTGCTCATGAGTTCTGCTTATGGGCAGCGCAAACGCGGAAGTATCGCTTACCTAGACTCTATTGCTAAACAGCAAGTAGAAACTTTGCGAACCCAGCAAGTGGATACCTTATTCGTTTGGGCAAGAAGTTGTGAAGGAGATGTCCAGGCTTTCCGCATGAAGGATGGTAAATTCTGCAGTTCTAAAGACACCTATATAGAAGCAGCTGTGATCTATATGAAAGAGGGGAAGCCCATGGTGACCAAAATGGACAATTGCGGCTTGTACAAACCAGTAGCATTACCCAATAAAGAGGTAATTGATTACTATCTGGCAAATCAGGGTGAGCTCAAGAAGTCTGGAGTGAAATCTTACGAAACAGATGCTGTCTACGATACACCCACAGCTAGGACTGAAGTATATCGTTGTCAACGTAATTATGTATTCTTTGACGATGATGGCGAGTACGAGTTTCGGTATAAAGAATTGGATCTGACCAACGATCCGCAGTATCCTAATAAGAACTACACCTATAATAATAACCACCCTCAGGTAAAACTAGACGCGCTGATCAGTCCACTAATGGACCAATTAGAAACGCAAGCCAAGTTCAGAAGACAATAATACTATGATCGACCTAAGAAGCGATACAGTTACCAAGCCAACGCCTGGCATGCTACAGGCTATGCTACAAGCAGAGGTTGGCGACGATGTATATAAAGAAGACCCCTCGGCTAATGCTTTAGAAGCCCGTATGGCCGAAATGTTTGGAAAGCCTGCAGCACTTTTCTTTCCCACAGGAAGCATGGCCAATCAGGCAGCCATTAAATTACACACCCAATCTGGAGAGCAGCTGATTTGCGATAAATACGCACACGTATATAATTATGAGGGAGGCGGAGTGTCTTTTAATAGTGGAGTCTCCTGTAAATTATTAGACGGAACACAGGGCAAAATTACTGCTGCCCAGGTTGAAGCAGCGATCAATCCGCCAGACTTTTACCACAGCCCGCTTACTAGTCTCGTGTGTTTGGAAAATACAACTAATAAAGGTGGAGGAGCCTGTTATGATCTGGAAACTATAGATGAGATCCGAGCAGTTTGTGATAAACACGGCCTCGGATTGCATTTGGATGGAGCCAGACTCATGAACGCCATAGTGGCCAAAGGACAAGATCCGAAGGAATTCGGGAAGCGTTTCGATACCTTGACCGTTTGCTTTAGTAAAGGCCTTGGCACTCCTATAGGAACTGTTTTGATCGGAGACCAAGAACTCATGGACAATGCCATACGCGTGCGCAAGGTCTTAGGAGGTGGTATGCGGCAAATAGGCTATATGGCTGCAGCTTGCCTTTACGCGCTCGATCATCATGTGGAACGTTTGGCAGCAGACCATCAGAAGGCAAAAGAAATAGGGGACTTACTAGAAAGCCTCCCGCAAGTGACCAAAGTATCTCCGGTAGAAACCAATATTGTGATCTTTCACGTTAAAGACGAAGCTGGGTTTTCTAAAGCCATGGCAGCTCGCAATATCATTATTAGTAATATGGGGCAAGGCGCTTTGCGCGTGGTAACTCATTTAGATTATACCGATACTATGCACGCAGACTTTTTGCAGGTACTGCGCGAAACCTTATCATAAAAAAAGCCCTGCGCTGGCAGGGCTTTAATTTTTTGAAGGCGCAGTGACTATACTTCTTTAACGTCCGCGTCCGGAGCGTTGTTTTTGATAGACTGAATTCCATTTTCCATTCCAGCTTCTGCAGCATACATCTGGCTAGTACCGATGATCTGGCTGTTTGCAGCTTTTAGGTTAAAGTAGAATTTGCCGTTCTTAGCTGTGTTACGCTCAAACTTAGCGTCATCGCTAGCGTTCTTACGAACAGACTCGATACCGTTCATTGCTCCGCTCTTGCTCGCGTAAACTTGGCTAGAAAGGATTACCTGCCCGTTTTTGGCCTTCAGTACAAAGTGATACTGATCGGATCCTTCTTTTTGCTTCAATTCAAACATGTTTGTATTATTTGGTGTTAAACTTCGCTTTGTTTAGTAAATATCCGAAAAAAAAGCTGAAAATCGATTTGGAGTAGTGCTATCGTTCAAAAAAAGAAATACAATGCATTTTGTCGATGATTTGTGTATTACATCGATTCGCCTCTGCGGTTTTTTGGGAGTGATGTTAAAAAAGATTTAAAGAAAAGGACATTTGCGGCAGATTAAAACAAATCACTAATAAACATCACAATGAGAAAAATTGTATTACTAATCCTGGCCGTAGGTCTCGCGAATCTTACTCATGCACAAGACCTTCCGACCAACCCAGAACCCGGAAAGTGCTATGTACGTTGTACTACACCAGACGTTTATGTAAATGAAGATGTGCAAGTAATGGTTAAGCCTGCTTACAAGGTGTTAAAAACTATTCCTGCACAGTATGAAACCGTAACCGAGCGTGTTATGGTGAAAGCTGCTGGAAAGAAGTTAGTAGTTGTACCAGAAAAATAGGGAACTGAAACTATTTCTTATGTAAAGAAACAAGGAGCTTCTACACTACGTGTTATTCCTGCAAGCTTTTCTACAGATTCAGAAACACTTGAGATCAAACCAGCATACGCACAATGGGAGCTAGGAACTGCCGCTCCTGACTGTGCTTCTGCAAATCCAGACGACTGTCGTTACTGGTGTTACAAAGGGTACCCAGCCGAATACGAAACCGTATCTGTACAGCGTTTGGCTAACGATGCTAGCACTACATCAACTCCAGTTGCCGAAGTTCCTGCTACCTATACAAAGCGTGTGGTTATTGAGCCAGCTCGTGTTGAAGAGGTAGAGATTCCTGCAGAGTATGCAAACATCACTAAGACTGTTTTGGTAAAAGACGCACAAGTTGTTGAAGAAACTATTCCAGCTGTTTACAGAACGATCACTCGTGAAGTTTTGCAAACTAAAGGTGGACTTACTACTTGGAAAGAAGTAGAGTGTGAATTGCTAGAGTACAACGATCTTAACATCAACTGGAACCTTGGTTCAGCTACTTTGACTGCCGAGGCTAAGCGTGAGATCGACAGCAAATTACTACCTGTATTGAAAGACGGTGTTCGTGTAGAGATCGCATCTCACACAGACTCTAGAGGTACTGCTTCTAGCAACAAAGACCTTTCAGAGCGTCGTGCGCAAGCGGTAACTAACTACCTGATCTCTAAAGGGATCAACGCTAGCCGTATCGTTTCTAACGGTTACGGAGAGTCTCAGCTACTTAACCGTTGTGCTGATGGAGTTTCTTGTTCTGAGCGTGAGCACAGAGCTAACCGTAGAACTCAATTTAGAATTATCCAGTAATCACCAGATTGCTGTGAACTATCTACTGCGAAGTCCCATAAATTTGGGACTTCGCTTTTTTTTATTCATTTTTGGCACGATATCTGTTCCCAAATCAAGCAGTATGAGAATCCTTTTATTGGTAATGACGGTCTTATTTAGCCAACTGACATTGGCGCAGACCGAGGAGCAACTTCCTTGGATGACTAATCTGGAGGCAGCTCAAAAACAAGCTCGTAAAGAAAAGAAGCCCGTATTGCTTTATTTTACGGGTAGTGATTGGTGTGCTCCCTGCATTCAATTAAAGGAAGATTTTTTCTCAACCGACGAGTTTAAAGCAATGACCAAAGATTATTTATTGGTCATGATAGACATCCCGCGTCGTATCGATATAGTAAGTCCGGAGCAGCTAACTTATAATAAAGACATCCTTAAGAGATACAATCCCGAGCGTTCGTTTCCCTTGTTAATTGCATACAATCACAAAGGAAGAAAAATAGGAGAGGTATCTGGTTACAGCAGTCTGCGCGACACGTCCTACCACTTTGAGCTATTGGAAAAGATAGCGGAGAATTATTAGCCAAACATATTGTCTAGCCCAGGAATATTGGGCATTCCCTCTTTAGCTACTGCAGCTAATTCTGTTTCATTTACAGTAGTGGCTCGAGCGATCGCTTTGTTTAAGGTGATCACCAAATAATCTTCTAATTGCTCTTTGTCGCTCAAAAGTTCTTCGGCGATGCTGATATTTTTTATCTCACGATTGGCCGTAAGGGTTACTTTTATAGTTCCTTCTGAGTTTTGCTCGTCAATTAAAACAGTATTGAGTCGTTCTTTGGTCTGAGCGACCTTCTCTTGGGTTTCTTTGAGTTTACCCATCATTCCCATGATATCTCCAAACATAGCTTTAAGATTTTATTCCCTGCAAATTTACTACTTTAGAGGGCTTATACCTAAACCTTCGAAAAACAAAATCATGATCAAGCAGATCCTCATCTTAGCAGTTTGCACTATTTTTGCAGCTTCCTGTAAACAAGATCAAAAACCAAAAGCGGCCATGAATATTACGCCACCCACGGCAGATAAAAAGCCCAAGAACCTAGAAATTCACGGAGACGTCCGCGTTGATGATTATTATTGGCTCAACGACAGAGAAGACGAAGAAGTGATCGACTACTTGGAGCGAGAGAACGACTACTTTGAAAAAATGACCGCGCATACCAAGACCTTCCAGGAGGACTTGTTCCAAGAAATGAAGGGCCGTATTAAAGAAGACGATGCTTCTGTGCCTTATTTCTATAACGGTTACTACTACATTACCCGTTATGAGACCGGGAAGGATTATCCTATTTACACACGCAAGAAAGGATCTATGGACGCGGAAGAAGAGATCCTCTTTAATGTGAACGAAATGGCAGAAGGATACCCGTACTACAATTTACGTGGTATCAACGTTAGTCCTAACAACAAGCTTGTGGCCTTTGGTGTAGATACGGTGAGTCGTAGAAATTACACCATCTATGTTAAGAATCTAGAAACTGGCGAGATCTACGACGAGGCCATTCCTATGACCACTGCAGGATCCGAATGGGCTAACGATAACGAGACCTTATTTTTTACAGGAAAAGATCCGGTTACTCTCCGCAGCGATAAGATCTATCGCCACAAGCTGGGAGATGATCCTAAAAATCCAACTTTGGTTTTTACCGAGGAGGACGACACTTTTTACACCTATGTATATAAAACCAAGTCCGACGATTATTTGATGATCGGTAGCACCAGTACCTTAACTTCGGAGTTTCAGTATCTGGATGCCAATGACCCAGAAGGGGAATTCAAAGCCATTCAGCCAAGAGAGCGCGGTCTGGAGTATTATGTTTCTCATTTTGGAGATAACTTCTACATTTTGACCAATAAGGACGGAGCTAAGAACTACAAGCTCATGAAGACCTCCGTTAACAATACCACGAAGGAAAACTGGGAAGAGGTCATTGCGCACGACCCAAAAGTGCTCTTAGAGGATATAGACATATTTAAGGATTATTTGGTGGTAAGTGAGCGTTCTGACGGACTTAATAAACTCAAGATCATTCCTTGGGCAAACCCGGAGGGAGCGTATTACCTGCCCTTTGACAGTGAGACCTATACGGCCTACACCACGCAAAACGTGGACTTTAACACAGACGTTTTACGCTACGGTTACAATTCTTTGACCACTCCGTCTTCGGTGATCGATTTCAATATGACCACCAAAGAGTCTAAGGTGATGAAAGAGACCGAGGTCTTGGGCGGTAAGTTCGACAAAGACAATTACGCTTCAGAGCGCGTATGGGCCACAGCAGAAGATGGAACCAAAATTCCGATCTCTTTGGTTTACCGTAAAGGAATGGAAAAGAATGGTAAGAATCCAGTATTGCAGTATGCTTACGGTTCTTATGGTTCTACGACCAATCCGCGTTTTTCAACCACACGCCTTAGCTTGCTGGATCGCGGTTTTATCTACGCTATTGCGCACATTCGTGGCGGACAGTATATGGGGCGCCAGTGGTATGAAGACGGAAAGATGTTTAAAAAGAAGAACACCTTTACCGATTTTATCGACTGCTCTAAGTTCTTGATAGCAGAGGGTTACACCTCGAGTGATCATTTATATGCCTACGGCGGATCTGCGGGAGGCTTACTTATGGGAGCTGTTGTAAATATGGCTCCGGAGCTGTACAATGGTGTAATCGCCGCTGTACCTTTTGTGGATGTGGTTACCACCATGCTAGACGATTCTATTCCACTTACAACTGGAGAATACGACGAGTGGGGGAACCCGAACAACAAAGATTCCTACGACTATATGTTATCTTATTCACCCTATGATCAGGTGAGTGCTCAGGACTATCCGAACCTATTGGTCACCACAGGATTGCATGATTCTCAAGTACAATATTGGGAGCCGGCAAAATGGGTTGCCAAACTCAGAGATATGAAGACAGACGACAATCTATTGTTGTTGTACACAGACATGGAAGCTGGCCACGGCGGAGCTTCCGGACGCTTTGAGGCTTTGAAAGAAGTGGCGAGAAATTGGGCCTTCTTACTTGATTTGGAAGGGATAACCGAGTAGTTTGAAATTTTTGACTTAACTTTGCAGGGTTGAAACCGTAAATCATTGCTGATAAGCGTGTTTCTACTGACTAAGCAGAATTTATGAAGGACAAAATCCAAGCACATGACAACGTGCTTTCTCTTATTGGGAACACACCGCTTGTCAAATTGAGCAATATTACTGCCGATATTCCCGGTAATTTCTACGGAAAAGTTGAAGCTTTCAACCCCGGACACTCTTCTAAAGACCGCATCGCCTTACACATCATTGAGGAAGCAGAGCGCCAAGGTATTTTAAATCCTGGTGACACCATTATTGAGACTACCTCTGGTAACACTGGTTTTAGTATTGCTATGGTGAGTATCATTAAAGGGTATGAATGTATCCTAGCGGTGAGTTCAAAGTCGAGTGGTGACAAGATCGACATGTTGCGCGCCATGGGTGCACAAGTTTATGTTTGCCCCGCTCACGTAGCTGCAGACGATCCGCGTTCGTACTACGAAGTGGCCAAGCGTTTGCACAATGAGATCAAAGGATCGGTTTATATCAATCAGTATTTCAACAAACTAAATACTGCCGCTCACTACAAGACCACAGGCCCAGAGATCTGGGAACAAACCGGTGGACAGATCACGCATTTGGTTGCTTGTAGCGGTACCGGCGGAACTATTTCTGGTACGGCTCAATATTTGAAGGAGCAAAATCCAAATATTCAGATCGTGGGTATTGATGCTTACGGATCTGTCTTAAAGAAATACCATGAGACCCGCGAGTTCGACAAGAACGAGATCTATCCGTATCGCATAGAAGGTCTTGGTAAGAATTTGATTCCTACGGCTACAGATTTTGACAGCATTGACCAGTTTGTAAAGGTAACAGACGAAGAAAGTGCGCATAAAGCTCGTGAGTTGGCCACTAAAGAAGGTTTGTTTGCCGGATATACCTCCGGAGCGGCTCTTCAAGGTGTTCAACAATTAGCAGAAGAAGGATACTTCAAAAAAGACGATGTAGTGGTCGTGATTTTACCAGACCACGGTTCTCGATATATGAGCAAAGTCTACTCAGACAAGTGGATGAAAGAGCAGGGCTTCTTT
This sequence comes from Gilvibacter sp. SZ-19, assembly GCF_002163875.1. Taxonomy (GTDB): domain Bacteria; phylum Bacteroidota; class Bacteroidia; order Flavobacteriales; family Flavobacteriaceae; genus Gilvibacter. The sequence continues at coordinate 2,799,806 of NZ_CP019333.1, forward strand.
GACGCTCAGCACGAAGAGGTGGTTGGGAACATACAATACGTCAAATAAGACCCTTAAACAAAATAGCTAAGCCCTGCATTTGCGGGGCTTTTTTATGGGCAGGAATTCAGGAAAAACCCTGATAATTAGGAATAAATTTATACTTTTGCCCGGAAACTTTAATAGCAAAGATTTGGCAAAGGATTTATTCGAAAAGATTTACAGAGATAAAGGACCTCTAGGGAAATGGGCGGAAGCTGCAGAAGGATATTTTGTATTCCCAAAATTAGAAGGGCCTATCGGTAATCGAATGATGTTCAACGGCAAGGAAGTCATCACCTGGAGTGTGAACGACTACTTGGGATTGGCGAATCACCCAGAAGTTCGTAAGGTTGATGCAGAAGCTGCTGCACAATACGGTTCGGCTTATCCAATGGGTGCTAGAATGATGAGTGGTCATACCAACCTCCACGAACAACTTCAGAATGAGCTTGCGGCATTTGTAAACAAGGAAGCTGCTTATTTGTTGAACTTTGGTTACCAAGGAATGGTTTCTACCATCGACGCCTTGGTTTCTAAAGACGACGTTATCGTTTATGATGTAGACGCTCACGCCTGTATCATTGACGGGGTGCGTTTACACCTTGGTCAGCGTTTTACTTACAAGCATAACGATATGGAAAGTATCGAAAAGAACTTGAAGCGTGCTGAGAAAGTAGCAGAGAAGACCGGCGGTGGGATCCTTTTGATCTCCGAAGGTGTTTTTGGAATGCGCGGTGAACAAGGAAAGCTAAAAGAGATCGTAGCCCTAAAGGAAAAATACAACTTCCGTTTGTTCGTTGACGATGCTCACGGTTTTGGGACACTTGGAAAAACTGGTGCTGGAGCAGGTGAGGAGCAAGGCGTACAAGACGATATCGACGTGTACTTCGCTACTTTCGCTAAGTCTATGGCATCTACTGGAGCTTTTATCGCAGGAGATGAAGAGATCATCAATTATTTGAAATACAACCTGCGTTCGCAAATGTTCGCCAAGTCGTTACAAATGCAGTTGGTTGTAGGTGCTTTGAAGCGTTTGGATATGATGCGTTCAAGCACAGAATACAAAGACAAGCTTTGGGCCAATGTAAACGCCTTACAAGGTGGTTTACGGGAGCGTGGTTTCGACTTAGGAACTACCCAGAGTTGTGTGACTCCGGTATATCTTAAAGGAAGTATTCCAGAAGCTATGGCTTTGGTTAAGGACCTACGTGAAAATCACGGAGTATTCTGTTCTATAGTGGTTTACCCAGTGATACCTAAAGGATTGATTCTACTTAGAATGATCCCTACGGCATCGCACACCATGGAAGATATTGACCAGACTTTAGATGCATTCTCTGCCATTAGAGAGCGATTGGAGAACGGTACTTACAAAAGACTATCTGCTGCATTAGCAGCCTCTATGGGCGAGTAATTATCGTATGAGATAAAAATAGAAAAGCCACCAGATCGGTGGCTTTTTTTTATAGGTCTTTTCTAAAAGTGCTGCGTTCTTTGTGTTGCTGCGGACCGTAATCCTTCCAAAGCAACTGAACAGCTGTATTCTCAGCGAGTTCCGGGTTGGTCTCCACTTCTTTAATCCCTTTATTGTTAAAGAGCTGCTGCATTTCTGCAAATATGATAGCCGTAACTCCCTTACCTTGATATTCAGGGTCTATACCAATTAAATAGAAGGCGGCGGTGTCGTTCTTCTTTTGCGCTTGCAATAAATGATACCATCCAAAAGGGAATAGTTTGCCGTTGGCCTTCTTTAAGGCCTTAGAAAAGCTAGGCATTACCACAGAAAAGGCGATCAGTTTTCCGTCGGAATCCTTAATGCATGTAATATAGTCTGGGTGGATAAAGTTGAAATACTTCTCCTTGTAATAGTCTATCTGATACTGTTGTATCGGCACAAAGGTCTGTAAACTGTTATAGGTATTGTTCAGTAACCCGAACATATCATCCACATAAGGGATGATCTCCTTTTTGGACTTAAAACGGATCACTTCCAATTCGTACCGTTTTTTAATGATCGCTGAGAACTTTTTAACCTTTTCCTTCATCTCTGCCGGGATCTGCATGCGATACTCGACCCAAGTAGCCTGTTTTTCAAAGCCTAGCTTTTGGAAATGTTCGGCATAGTAAGGGTAGTGGTACCAAGTGATCATGGTATTGAGTTCCTCATATCCCATGGTAAGTATACCGGCCTTTTCCATATTAGAGAATCCTACAGGACCTTCCACATATTCTAAGTTGTGGCTTCGCCCGATCTTGTTTACTTCTTCTAATAAAGCCTTGGTAACCTCCAGATCATCGATCATATCTAGCCAGCCGAAGCGCATCTTTTTCTTACCCTGCTCATTGATCTCCAAATGATTTACAATAGCAGCTATGCGTCCAACTACCTTGTTGTTCTTATAGGCCAAGAAATAATGTGCCTCTGCATTTTTAAAAACAGGGTTCTTTTCTTGACTCAGGGTTTCTAGTTCGTCATTGATCAATGGCGGAACCCAATATTTACAGTCCTTGTAGAGTGTAAACGGAAACTTGACGAAGGTTTTAAGGTCTTTTTGGTTGGTTATTTTCTTGACTTCGATCATGGGCGATTTCTTAAAATACTGCCGCCATCATCTTCTATCTCGACATCGTCACGGCGTTTGCGTCGCTTCTTTTTGTTGTCCTTTTTGTTAATGGCTTCTCCATCCGGACCTTTTTCTTCCAAGTACTCATCTTGGCCATGCATGTCAAAGCGATAGCTAGCTCCGATCTTGAAAAAGGTTCTGGTAGGAGTGTCTTTCCAATTCAGGAGCACTGAAGCATCTAATTGAAAATCATTGTTAAAGAGATAGGCGGCGCCACCTCTAAAGAGTTGATCTGCATAGAAATCACTCTTAATTCCTTCATTTTCAACAAAAGCCGAAAACTTCTCACTAAAGGCATGTGTAAGTGTAAGTAGATAGCTGTACGATGGAAACTCGGTGGTTACACGATCTACAATGATATTGGTAACAAATACCCATCCGCCTAAAAAGTTATTCTGCGTAATAATGGCGATTCTCGGACTTATGGTCAATTCATCCTCTGGAGTGAAAGGGTTATCCTCAAAGTCGAAATTGGCCCCAGCATAAACAGAGATAGCCGGAATAAGATCTCTCCACTGAAAAGTATTATTAGCCTTCCAACTGTAAAGATTCGGGCCCTCCAACTCTCGTTTTCTGTAAGGGTCGTATAACAAATACTTTGCCCCGAGGCTGTTGAGTCTAAAGTTTGCTTGGGTGAACTCACCGGTTACAAAACCATCGTCAAAGGTAACCTCATTGCGCTGATAGGCGCCAATTGCATTGATCTCAAGTCGCTCCATAAACAAGCCGTATCTCACGGCATAGTCCAAGCTAAAAGCGCTTGCTTCTGTATTGAGCAAATCGTGATTCTCTTGTCCAAGACCCAATCCGAGCTCTAGTTGCAGGACATTGCGGCCCACGGCAAAAGCCCCTTGAGAATTTCCAGGTCTGTTTGAATTTATGGTTTCAGTGTATTGGCTCAGAACAGCCTGAGTACTTGCTATAAATAGGCAGGCAATAAGCCAAAAGCGGGTGTTCATGGGGTACTGGTTTGCAGTCAAAGATAGCAGAATTTATTAGTTTTTTAATAGTTCTTTAGCGGCTTCTTCAGCCCTGAATCCCTACCTTTACAGTAAATTTAAAGTGCATGGATGCATTAAGAACGTTTTTGATTGTCATTTTGGTATTGTTGCTCTTGCGTTTCGCATTGAAGCTTGCAGCGCCTTATATACTGAGTTATGCGAGCAAAAAGCTACAGCAGCGATTCGAAAGCCAGTTCGGGGCCTTTGAGCAGCAGCAACCCCCTAAACCAGAAGGCAGTGTCCATGTCCACAGTAAACCACAGCCCAAAAGAGAATCTACTAAGGTTGTTGGCGACTATATCGATTATGAAGAAATTGATTAATTTGGAAGCCTAAATCCGCACTTATGGCCGCCTTAAAAAAAGCGCTTCCTCACCTTGTTGTTTTAATTTTATTTATCCTCGCCTCGCTGATCTATTTTAGCCCCGTACTGCAAGGCGAAACCATATTTCAGAGCGACATTGCTCAGTTTAACGGTATTGCTAAACAACAGCGTGATTATAAAGCCGCGACAGGAGAGGAGACCTATTGGACCAATGGTGCTTTTGGCGGAATGCCAACCTATCAGATGGGAGCGCGTTATCCGAATCACCTCATTAAAAAATTAGACCTTACGCTGCGGTTCTTACCACGGCCAGCAGACTATCTGTTTCTATACCTGATCAGCATGTATGTTTTATTGCTGGTTATGAAAGTAGATTACAAATTGGCTTTCCTGGGTGCGCTCGCCTTTGGCTTCTCTACCTACCTTATCATCATACTCGGGGTGGGGCATAACTTAAAAGCGCATGCTATCGCCTATATGCCTTTAGTGCTCAGTGGAATAATTCTGACCTTTAGGGGTAAGTATCTCTGGGGATTTGCACTCACAGCTATTGCCATGGGCTTGGAACTGGTGGCCAACCATTTTCAGATGACCTATTATCTTTTGTTATTGGTTGTGGTCTTGGGCTTGGCGTATTTAGTAGATGCCTTCCGCAGAAAACAGTTGCCGCATTTCTTTAAATCCGTAGGGATACTCTGTGCTGCGGTGCTTTTGGCCATCGGGTTCAACAGTGCAAATATTTTAGCTACGGCCGAATACGCTCCTTATTCCATGCGTGGAAAAAGTGAGCTCACAATTAAGCCAGACGGAACTCCCAAAGAAGTGACCAACGGCCTACCTTATGACTATATCACCGAATACAGTTACGGCAAGCTGGAGAGCTTTAATTTAATGGTACCGCGTTTTATGGGTGGAGGTTCTGGAGAACCTTTGCCAGAAGAAAGCCAACTTATTGATGCATTGCGCGGCTTAGGAATTCCGCCTCAAGAAGCCAACAATATCTTGCGACAAGTGCCTTTGCCCATGTATTGGGGTGATCAACCCATAGTAGAAGCACCTGCATATGTTGGGGCTATAGTGGTCTTTTTAGCACTTTTAGGATTCTTTTTAATAAAGGGTCGACTGCGCTGGTGGCTCTTGGGAGGTATACTGCTGAGTCTTTTATTGTCTTGGGGAAAGAATTTTGCCTTCCTGACCGAATTCTTTGTAGACTATGTTCCGCTTTACAACAAGTTTAGAGCGGTTAGTTCTATACAAGTCATTATTGAGCTACTGCTTCCTATAGCCGCTGTTATTGGACTGCACCAACTCTTTAATGATTTCAACACCAAAGAGGCCAGACGAAAGGCCTTGTTGATCTCCGGAGGAATTGTCTCCGGTTTACTGCTTGTTTTTTACCTTTTAGGATCCAGTCTGTTTGACTTCCAAGCTCCTTATGATGCCGATGTTGCAGCGGCCCTTGGAGAGGCTGGTCCTGTACTAATTGAGGGAATACAGGCCGATAGGATAGCCGTGTTCAAAGCAGACAGCCTGCGTTCTTTAGGCTTGGTTCTGGCAACTATAGCGGTACTTTTTGGCTTGCTTAGAAATGCAATTAAAGAACCTTTGGCTGTTGGCCTATTGGCGGTCTTGTTATTGATCGATTTGGTAGGAGTGGACAAGCGTTATGTAAACGAAGAAGACTTTGTAGACACGCGTGTTATGGAGCAGCCCTACCAACGCAATGGCGCCGATATTCAGATAGAGCAAGATAAAGATGGCTTCTTTAGAGTCTACGACATGACCACAAGTGCCTTTACCAGTGGCCGTGCGAGCTTTTTCCACAATGCGCTGGGTGGTTACAGTGCAGTTAAAATGGGGCGTATTCACGATCTGTACGAGTTCTACCTGATGGGAGAACAACCCAATATGAACATCATCAATATGTTCAATGTGCGTTATTTGATTCGCTTTGGAGATAATGGCGGGCCTTATGCGCAGCGGAATTCCGGTGCCAATGGCAATGCCTGGTTTGTCACCGATTACGACTTGGTAGCTTCGGCAGACGAGGAGATTCAGGCTTTGGCTAATATCAATACCAAACAAAAGGCTGTAATTCACCAAGAATTTGCGGGTATGCTCAGTGGGAAGCGTTTTGCTGCGGATTCTACCGCAACCATTACACTCAAGGAGTTTGCTCCGAATCGAATGGTTTACAACAGCAAGAGTACCACCGAAGGCTTAGTGGTCTTTTCTGAGATGTATTACAAGCCGGGTTGGAAATTAACGATAGACGGACAAGAGGCCGATTATTTTAGAGCGAATTATACCCTTAGAGCAATGGTCTTGCCTGCTGGGGAGCATGAGATCGTTTTCTCCTTTGAGCCAGAAGTGGTACAGCGCGGCAGCATGCTCAGCTTGCTATCTGCAGGAATCTTTGTTTTGGTACTTCTGGGCTTTGGTTATTGGAACTACAGAAATTCGCAGTCTGAATCAGCATAAATGGAACCTAAGAAAGTTCTGGTAATTACCTATTACTGGCCGCCAGCTGGTGGGCCAGGTGTACAGCGCTGGTTAAAGTTCTGCACGTATTTGCCCGAATTTGGTATTAAGCCAACGGTCTACACTCCAGAGAATCCGTCGTATCCTATCGTCGATGAGGCCTTAGTTAAAGAGGTTCCCGTAGACTTGGAAATTTTAAGACATCCTATTTGGGAGCCATACGCAATAGGTAAACGCGTGGGCAAAGACGCTACACAGACCTTGAGCAAGGGCATTATAGACGAGGATCCTTCTCTTTTAAAGAAGTTCTTATTGTTTGTTAGAGGTAACTTCTTTATTCCTGATGCGCGTAAGGCCTGGGTAAAACCATCGGTCAAGTTTTTAAAGCGTCATTTAGAAGAGAACAGTTATGATACAGTAGTAACGACAGGGCCACCGCACAGTGTTCATCTTATTGGCTTGCAACTTCAAAAGGAGTTGGGAATTCCTTGGGTTGCAGATTTTAGAGATCCCTGGACAACTATCGGCTACCACAAATCCCTGCGTTTATTGCCTTGGAATGCCAGAAAGCACAAAAAGCTAGAGGCAGCTGTGCTGCAAGCAGCAGATCATATCTTGGTGACCAGTCCATCAACAAAAAAGGAATTCGAAGAAATATCTAAGCGGCCAATTAACGTCATTACCAACGGTTATGACAGGTCTAATAAACCGGAAAGTCAAATTGATCTTGATAAAAGTTTCAGTATAGCGCATATCGGTTCACTTTTGGCCAAGCGCAATCCAGAACCGCTCTGGAAGATGCTAGCTTATTTATGCGCCAATGACGCTGCCTTTAAAAAAGATCTGAAACTCGTCTTTGCCGGGGTGGTTGCAAAGGAAGTGAAAGACTCCTTAAGAGCCCACGGTCTTCTCGAACATGCTGAGTTTAAGGGCTATGTAGGGCACAGTGAGGCTATAGCCTTACAGCATCAAAGTCAATTGCTTTTATTGCTCGAGATAAACTCACCAGAAACACGTGCCATCTTGCCCGGAAAGCTGTTTGAATATATGATGGCCAAAAGACCAATACTAGCCTTAGGGCCTAAAGGCAGTGATATTAAACAACTATTGGAAGAGTCGGGTAGTGGTGAATTCTTTAATTACGATGAACTCACAACAGATTATTTGGGGGCCTATCTTTTAAAGGCCTATGGGGCTTATAAAAAGCAATCCCTTGAATTAGAGCAACAGGCCATTGCTAAATTCGACAGAAAAGCACTTAGCAAACAATTGGCTGCAGTCCTTAAAAGCGAAACCCTTGCCAGACAAAGTTCGTCTTGACAAGGGTTCCTAACTAACCAACCAAAAAATGATCTTTAGAATCCTCTACCTCGGCGTGAGTTGCCTGTAGAGTTCTGTCTTTTATTACCGCCGCCGCGAGATACACTTGCAGATCTAGAACCTCTGGAGCTGTTTGATGTTGCTCTGCTGTTGTTTCTAGAACCACCAGATCGATTTGCCTGTGATCTGGTATTGCTGCTGCGTCCCATGCTGCTGCGGCTATTTGATCTACTCGTCGTAGCTCTCTGGTTGCTACGAGAAGACGAGCTTCTCATATTACCAGTTGATCTATTTGTGCTTCGCTGAGATCTCATGTTCCCAGATGATCTATTGGTATTACGCTGTGTACGCATGTTACCAGAAGATCTGCTGTTGGAGTTCCCATTGCGAGCTACAGTTCCACGATTGTTCTGTTTCTTATCGCGAGTAGCCATATTGCTGTTTCCGCCGCGATTCGTGTTGGCAGATGTTCTGCGCATATTGCTAGATCTACCATTGTTAAAGTCTCTAGAACTGTTTGTGGCACGTGTATTGGCCGCAACACTTCTACGATTGTTATTCGCTGTTGTAGCTCTAGAGCCACGCCGGCTGTTGTTAGCTACCGCATCTCTTCCCGATCTACGAGCTGGACGGTAATCTGGGTTTGCAGCGGTTCTACCGTTGCGATAGTGAATTCTGCTACCCGGACGATAGAAATCTCTTCTACCATTTACGTAAGCTCTACGCCCTCTGTTGTTATAGTAGCGAATGTGGTTCGCGTAGCTGTAACGGATAGGCGTGTAGTAGGTGCGATACGGATAGTTATACACGATACAGTTGCTCCAGATTGGTGGCGCATAAAATACGTGCCATGGTCTGTATATATAGGTTCTGTAGAAAGGGCTGATGTATCCAACGGTGTAGTCAAACAGACCGTAGTTGTTATAAAAGACACGCAATCCTCCTACGCGAACAATGCGTCTGTTGTTGTATACGATATCTACGCTTCCAGCTCTAGAGATACGACCCCAGTTATCATAGAAGATCGGTACATTCTCGATCTGGATAACTGCTCCGTAGTCATCGTACTGTACAAAAGCGTCGTAATTGTAACCAGAATTGTAGTTGATACTAACTCCAGGTGTATTCACATTAACGTTCAATCCGTCGTTACCCAAGAAAACAAAATCAAATTGTCCGTCTGGGAATACTGAGAATTCTACACCTCCTTCAACAAAGATGTATGAAGATCCGTCAAAGTTGTATCGTCTGTCGTCTGCGCGGGCTTCTGAAAACAATCCAGAAACACTCAGTAAGAGTCCGCTAAGTAGTAAGGCAAGTTTTTTCATCACTTTAAATTTTAGTTTGTAATTGCATTCTGGTTAGCATTACGCTTTCATAAACACAAAGGGCGTGCCAAACTTTTAAAGTGTTGATTATCAGTAATAAAAAAAACACTGCCCTCCAAAGAGAGCAGTGTTACATCAACTAAATCATGATACTAGTTGCGGCTGCGACGACCGCGTCTGTTATCATTGTCATCATCGTCCCAATCGTCATCCCAATCATCATCATCCCAATCGAATTCCCAATCGTCATTGTTTGTCTGACCTCTAGAACGATTTCCTACTCGATAAGTAGTGTCGTAATGCCCGTTACCGAAATAACGGTCTGCAAAGGTAAAGGTTGTGCTTCCGGCTACACCACAGGTTCCGTAGATCACGTTCAAACGGTTTATATGTCCTAAAGTATGGCTTACGTTTCCGCGTCTAGAATATATAATATCCATACCGCCAACACCGACCAGTCTTCCTCTGCGGTAGCGTAAGGGTACATCGCCAATAAAACGAACCTTGCCATTTGGTTTGTAAAATATATGCGTACGGCCAATGCTGTGGATAACCCCGAATCGGTCCATGTTCATTCTGTAATGGCCACGACCACGATGTCCGTTGGCATGTACAGGGAGGTTTCGTCTGGCGTTACGTCTGCCAATTACGCGACCGCGTCTGTTGTATTGTACGGCATTTGGAAGGACATAGCTAAAACTGCCATCCAAGAACACTTCAAACAAGATACCGTCTTCGTAAAAAGTTACCGATTGTGTACTTAAATAGCGTTCGTAGTTCCCCCAAGGATTGTAAACCTTAGATTCCGTAGTCACATTTGCCTGTGTAGAAATTCCGATTAGGAATATACCTACTGAAAGAATTGCTTTTTTCATAATCCTGAAATTTTGGGTTTTGCCTACTCTTAAAGCTTTTCGGCTTGCGCTATTGCTTTTAGTAAACCAAAGCGCGTGCCAAAAATTCAAGTAATTGTTTATGAGTAAGTTACAGGATTAAAGCTTGACCTTAAGGTGTTTTGCTGTATATGACCTTTCTTCTTTAACGATCTCTTCCGGAGTCCCGGAAGCGATAACAGTTCCTCCTTTATCGCCACCCTCTGGACCGAGATCGATGATGTAGTCTGCACATTTGATAAGGTCTAGATTGTGTTCTACAACAATAATAGAGTGACCGTTCTCTAACAGGGCATTAAAGGAATCCAGCAGTTTTTTTATGTCGTGAAAATGCAGCCCGGTAGTTGGTTCGTCAAAGATGAATAGGGTGTTGTCCTTGCTGGCGCCTTTGATAAGGAAAGACGCTAACTTGATCCGCTGCGCTTCCCCACCAGAGAGGGTAGAGGAACTTTGTCCTAATTGCACATAGCCCAAACCTACAGCCTGCAAAGGTTGCAGCTTGTCATGGATCTTTTTCTCGCCATGCTGATCAAAGAAGGCTATGGCCTCATCAACCGTTAGGTTTAAAATATCGTCTATGCTCTTTCCATTGAATTGAACTTCGAGCACTTCTTTCTTAAATCGCTTACCCTTACAGGTATCGCATTCCAAGTGAACATCGGCCATGAACTGCATTTCAATGGTCACTTCACCTTCTCCTTTACAAGTCTCGCAACGCCCTCCGTCTACATTAAAGGAGAAGTGCTTGGCCTTAAAGCCACGTATCTCAGAAAGCTTTTGCGCTGCGAACAGCGAGCGAATATCATCGTAAGCTTTGATGTAGGTGACGGGGTTGGATCTACTAGAGCGCCCAATTGGGTTTTGATCTACAAACTCTATGTTCTGCAAGGCATTCTCTGGCAATTCCAAAGTAGAGAATTGCCCCGGCTTTTCACCGTATCCGCCGAGTTTGCGTTGCAGCGCTGGGAAGAGGATCTTTTTAACCAAAGTACTCTTTCCGGAGCCTGAAACTCCGGTAACTACACTAAAACTGCCCAAAGGGAATTGGACATCGATATTCTTAAGATTGTTGTGTCTAGCTCCTTGTAGTTTAATGAAGTTCTTTGCCTCTCGTCTTTTAGCCGGAACGGGGATCTCTAAGCGCCCGCTAAGATAGCCAGCGGTTAAGGAATCGGATTTTAAGATCTCATCGTAAGTGCCTGTTGCAACCACTTCTCCACCAAAGGTACCGGCTTCTGGTCCGATATCAATGATCACATCTGCGGCCTTCATCAGGTCCTCGTCGTGCTCAACAACAATAACCGTATTACCTAGATCGCGCAGGGATTCTAAAACACCGATTAGTTTTTCTGTATCTCTTGGGTGCAGTCCTATACTGGGTTCGTCCAAGATATACATGGAGCCAACCAAGCTCGAACCTAAAGACGTTGCCAAGTTTATTCGCTGGGACTCTCCACCAGAAAGAGTGTTCGATTTTCGATTAAGCGTCAAATAATTCAATCCAACGTTAGAAAGAAAGCGCAAACGATTATTGATCTCTACCAAAAGGCGTTTTGCAACCTGAGTATCGTGATCGTTCAGTTCTAGCTGTTGAAAATAATTCCGAACTTCTTCTATCGGTAATTCTACAAGATCAGAAATAGACTTGCCTTGAATCTTAACGTAGTTTGCCTCTGGACGTAATCTGCGGCCGTAACAAGTGCTACAGCGTGTTTTTCCGCGATAACGAGAAAGCATTACCCTGTTCTGGATCTTGTAACTCTTGGCTTCCAACTCTTTGAAAAAACTATTAAGGCCTTCAAAGTAGCTGTTGCCTTGCCAAACCAAACGTTTGTCAGCCTCAGATAGCTCATACCAGGGCTTGTGTATCGGGAAGTCGAATTTATAAGCGTTGTTCACCAATTGGTCTCTATACCAGCTCATAGATTCACCGCGCCACGGGAAGATCGCATTTTCATAAACAGAAAGCGCCGTATTAGGCACAACCAGATCAGGATCAATTCCAATAACATCTCCGTAACCTTCGCAGCTAGGGCAGGCTCCGTAAGGATTGTTAAAGCTGAACAGATGAACATTGGGCTCCAAAAAGGTTTGCCCGTCCATTTCAAAACGGTTGTTGAACTGTTTTTGATTCCCAGTATCTACCGCTTCTATGATAACATCTCCTTTTCCTTCGTAAAACGCCATTTCTATAGCATCTCCAAGGCGGTGATAAAAATCTTCATCCTCCTTTTTTACAATACGATCTACGACTAAGTAGATATCTTTTGGGAGTGATTTGTCTAGGCTGTCTTCTATCCGCAGTACTTTATCTGCTGCTTTTATTCTGGCAAAACCTTGTTGTAGAAGAGCCTTGAGTTTGTTCTCCAAACTGCGTCCTTCTTCTAAAACGATAGGTGCCAGTAGAAGCAGTCGCTTGCCATCCTCTAAGGTTTTGATGTAATCTAAGACATCTGTGACCGTGTCTTTTTTAACCAATTCGCCAGAGATAGGCGAGTAGGTCTTACCAATTCGCGTGAACAGGAGTTTGAGATAATCATAGATCTCTGTCGAAGTACCCACTGTAGATCTCGGGTTGGTCGCATTGACCTTTTGTTCTATGGCTATAGCAGGGGCAATACCTTTTATTGCATCCACCTTGGGTTTGCTTAATCTGCCTAGGAATTGTCTGGCGTAGGAGGAAAGACTCTCCACATAGCGTCGTTGTCCCTCTGCGTAGAGCGTATCAAAAGCCAAACTCGATTTACCACTCCCTGAAAGTCCGGTTACAACTACCAGCTTGTTTCTTGGGATAGCTACATCAATATTCTTCAGGTTGTGCAGTTTTGCCCCTTGAATCAGGATGTTATTTTTAAAATCGGAGGTTGATTCTGACACGGTTTTGGCTTTAAAAAACCCTGCAAAGATACCACTTATATGGCGTTTTTAATAGGGGTGCTGCCACACAAGTTTTAAACAAAAAGCAATATTTTTTTTGCGTATGTAAAAACTTTGTTGTTATATTTACGAACATTAACGACTTTTTTAAAGCGCACGCCTATAGCATATTTTTACTTTATAATTAGATAGAAACCAGAGCCCTAGCGGTTTTTGAGCCTAATAAAGTATTAATATGGAACGCAACTTAACCAGTGACGCACAGCTCGTAAGAGCATACATCGACGGCAACGAAGCAGCTTTATGCCAGCTTATTACTCGCCATAAAGAGAAAGTCTTCAGTTTTATTTATTCAAAAGTTTACGACCGGGATGTCGCCGAAGACATATTCCAGGATACTTTCATTAAAGTAATTCGCACTTTAAAACGAGGTGCTTATAACGAAGAAGGTAAATTTTTACCCTGGGTGATGCGTATTTCGCATAATCTGGTTATCGATTACTTTAGAAAGAACAATCGTATGCCGAAGTTCGAGAACAATGGCGATTTTAATATTTTTTCTGTTTTGAGCGATGAATCACTTAATGCAGAGAAGCGATTGATAAAAGATCAAGTTGCAGATGATGTAAAAAGGCTGATAGAAGAACTGCCTGAAGATCAAAAAAATGTCTTGATCATGCGTATGTACAAAGACATGAGTTTTAAGGAGATCTCAGAGCAGACGGGCGTTTCCATCAATACGGCTCTAGGAAGAATGCGTTATGCGCTTATAAACCTGAGAAAGGTAATTGATAAGCATAATATTATTTTAACTAATTGATACAATAAACAGTACAGCACCAACGTTCTTTAGGAACATTAACTCTTAAACAACGTTCTATGCAAGAAATGTACTCTAAGACCTCACGCAGGGACCCCGTGAATAAAATGGTCCCAAAAGAAGAGACAATTAAGTTCCTTCTGGATTATTCTAAGGCTTTAAGTGTTATAGATTATAATAAATTGAAGTTTGAAGCACTTCTAAACTAAACTTTGGAAAAACCCGCTTAACGGCGGGTTTTTTTATGCTTTCTTTTTAGCTTTAGTCTTGTAATAATCGTTCAAGACGGATTTTCTTCCTACCGTTTTGGTTATGATGTCCTTTTCAAGATCCCAACCTCTAGCTGGGGAGTATTGCCTTCCGTACCAAATGATCTGCAAGTGCAATTTGTTCCACAGGTCTCTAGGGAACAAGCGTTTGGCATCTTTTTCGGTCTGTACTACATTCTTACCGTTGGTCAATCCCCAGCGATACATAAGCCTATGAATATGCGTATCTACAGGAAAAGCTGGTACATTGAAGGCTTGTGCCATAACTACACTCGCCGTTTTATGACCTACTGCCGTCAGTGCTTCAAGAGCTTCAAAGCTTGCAGGTACTTGTCCGTTGTGCTCGTTGATCAGAATATGAGATAGCTCATAGATGCCTTTGGACTTCATGGGTGAGAGCCCAACTGGCTTAATGATCTCTCGGATCTCTTCTTGACTGAGCTTGATCATATCATAGGGATTATCCGCTATCGCAAACAACTTCGGAGTGATCTGATTTACGCGAACATCAGTACTTTGGGCAGACAATAATACTGCGATGAGTAGGGTATAAGGATCTTTGTGATCTAAGGGTATAGGAATTTCCGGATAGAGTTCTTGCAGAGTGTCTATGACGAATTTTACCTTTTCTTGCTTGGTCATTATTGCGTAAATTTGAACAAAAATAGCAAAATGAATACACTAAAAGCAGGAGATGCGGTTCCGCATTTCAAAGTCAATGACCAGAACGGAAACCCAGTAGATTCTAACGATTTTAAAGGAAAGAAATGGGTGGTTTTCTTTTATCCGGCTGCAAGTACTCCGGGCTGTACCGCAGAAGCCTGTGATCTGCGCGATCACTACAGCGAATTACAAGCCAAAGGATATCATTTGGTAGGCGTAAGTGCCGATACAGAGCGTAAACAAAAGAATTTTAGCGATAAGTATGACTTTCCGTTTCCGCTATTGGCGGATACCGAAAAAGAGGTTATCAATGCCTTTGGTGTTTGGGGACCCAAAAAGTTCATGGGTCGCGAATACGACGGAATTCACCGAATGACCTTCTTGATCAATGAAGAAGGAGTTGTGGAGCATGTGATCGAAAAGGTGAAAACCAAAGTCCACGCAGCTCAAATTCTAGAATTATAAAAAGAATATTCCTTTTAAGACTGCAGGGCCTTTTCATTACAATTGAAGAGGCCTTCTTTTTTGATCATTTCGGCAATTCCTTCTGGTAGCATTTCTTCCCAACCCGGTTCTCCGGCTTCTATCATACGAAGTACTTCGCGAGAGAAAATGTCTAAAATATCAGAATTAAAGTCTTCAATATCAACGAGTTTTCCATTATACTTAAAGAACTTGTAAAGTTCTTTCATACGTGGGTGTACCTTTAGATTCTCGCTGGTAATATATTCCCCTTCGCTGGTTCGCATCGGGTAGAGGTATACTTTAAGGTCCTTAAAGAAGAGCTTACCAAAGGCCTCCAAAATCCCGCCAGAAAGATGGCGGTAGTATTTTTCGTCGAATACATCGACCAAGTTGTTGACACCCATGGCCAATCCAATACGATTCTTGGTGTAATTGCTAAAGTATTCCACCAATTTATAGTATTCCTGGAAGTTCGATATAAGCACCGTATGTCCTAAAGAACAGAGTAATTCCGCCCTGTCCATAAAGTCACGTTCGTCTATTTCTCCCTCTGCGCGTAAATTCGATAGCGTGATCTCAAATATGGTGATAGATCTGTTAGGATCCACCTTGTTTTCTTCCATAAACAAACGGTGGGCCGTCTCGTACATGTCTATATTAACC
Organism: Gilvibacter sp. SZ-19; assembly: GCF_002163875.1. Classification (GTDB taxonomy): domain Bacteria; phylum Bacteroidota; class Bacteroidia; order Flavobacteriales; family Flavobacteriaceae; genus Gilvibacter. The sequence continues at coordinate 2,815,556 of NZ_CP019333.1, forward strand.
TTGGTTACCGGTCTAAAGCTACCGCGCAGGGCCAAGATGTTCTTTTTGTACAAGATTCTAGCCGGAAGAATGTTATTTCCGTCAGGACCAAAGATGATGGCCTCTGTCATCCCATTCTTAATAAGTTGTAAACTCATCAAACGGTTGTCTACAGTGGCGAATCGCGGTCCGGAGAAATTGATGGTATCGATCTCTATCTGATCTTTGTGTAGGTGATCGTAGAGGTATCGCAAGAGTTTTCTCGGCTGATCGTGCTTATAAAAGGCTCCGTAGATAAGATTAACTCCTAAGGTTCCTAAAGTTATCTGTTGCAAGCGAGCATCGTTCTCCTTAAAGCGAACGTGCAATATGATCTCGCTATAATCTTCATCCGGAGCTGTTTGAAAACGTATTCCAACCCAACCATGGCCTTTGTACTTCTTAGCAAAGTCTATGGTAGTAACCGTGTTGGCGTAGGTAAAGAAGATCTTATCTGGATGCTTGTCTCTTAGGATACGCTCTTCAATAAGCTGGGTTTCATGCTCCAGCATGCGTTTTAAGCGTGGCTCGGTCACATAACGACCATCCGGCTCAACACCGTAAATAGCATCACTAAAGTCTTTGTCGTAGGCAGACATCGTCTTTGCAATGGTTCCGGAAGCACCTCCGGCTCTAAAGAAATTACGAACTGTTTCCTGACCGGCTCCGATCTCGGCAAATGTACCGTAAATGTTCTCGTTAAGATTTATCCTCAGGCATTTGGCGTGTATGGAGGGAATATTTTCAAATTCCTTGTCGCCTTTAATCGTTTCCGGCATAATTCATTGCAATTTGGATGTATTACAAAGGTACTAATTCCAATAGGGTTTCAAAAAATTTAGAATTATTTTTGTAGGCATGAGATCGCCACTCAAAATCACTTTTTTAGGTACAGGAACTTCGCAAGGAATTCCCATAATTGGGAGTACACATCCCGTTTGTTTGAGCGATGATCCCAAAGACAAAAGACTGCGAGTCTCCATTCAGCTGCACTGGGATGATAAGTACTACGTGATCGATTGTGGTCCGGACTTTAGGCAGCAAATGCTTCGCGTAGGCCAAAAGCGTTTGGACGGTATTTTGCTCACTCACGAACACAGCGATCACACAGCCGGATTAGACGATATTCGTCCCTTTTTCTTTAGACAGGGTGATGTGCCTTTTTATGCCGAGCAAAGAGTCTTTGAAGCCTTACACCAACGTTTTGCGTACATCTTTGCCACCGAGAACAAATATCCCGGGGCACCGACTATTGCCGAACACACAATTACTCCAAATGACACTTTTGAGCTGGGAGGTAAACAGATCGTTCCTATACGTGTAATGCATGGAGAGCTGCCTGTGCTGGGTTTTCGCATCGATGATTTTGCCTATATGACCGATGTGAAATCCATCCCTCAAAACGAGCTGGAAAAGCTAAGAGGTTTGGATGCTGTTGTTATCAGTGCGCTTCGTGTGGAACCGCACCGCACCCATCTTAATTTGGAGGAAGCCATTGAGCTTGCCCAGCAGATAGGAGCCAAGAAAACCTATTTTACGCATATAAGTCATTTGCTTGGTTTCCATGAAGCCGTCTCTAAAAACCTGCCAGAAAATATTTACCTTGCTTATGACAATTTGCAACTCAATCTCCAATAACAAGCATTTCTCTTTATGAAGAAGTCAATCTTTATGTACCTGTTCTTTTTTTCTATCCTTTTGGTGCTATTCATGTACGTGAACCAAAAGCGCATCTACGAAGACCAGCAAGGAAAGATCGAGAAATTGGAAGCTCAAATTGATCAACTAACAGCCGATATAGACACCCTGCAAACGCAGAACACTACCCTGAATTACTTTACCCTACAAGGCAATGATAACGCCATGACCTATTTTGAGTCTCTGGGTTTTGAAGCTGCTGATATAGAGAATTACGTGCGTGAATCTATCTATGCCTACAACGGACAAACAGAAGGGAACCCTTTAATTCCGTACGAAGGCATGGACGGAACTATGCGTATCAATAAACTTAAATTCTTGAATCACCGCTGGCTGGTGGCAGACTTTACCGACGGCCGTTACTGGGGAGAAATGGTCTTGGAATATTTTATAGAAGACGATAAACAGATCACCTTCAACACCCTTGGATCCTTGATGTATCCAAATTAGAGGTGTTTTTCTAACCAAGCTTTGAACTCGTAGAAATTCTGCGGAGCCACACCGTGGCCTACCGGAAACTCGCTAAACACATTTGGAATTCCCAACTCGTCTAGAAAGCCTGGGGTTTTACGGGCCCAATCTACAGGAATAACGGCGTCAACGCTTCCATGGGAACTGTAAACCTTAAGCCCACTAAAATCATTTTCTCGATAATTCTTCGCGTACATTTCTTCTACGATATATCCGCTTAATCCAACTACGCATTTTATGCGCTGCGGATAGGAGAGCGCATAGGCAAAACTCAGTATGGTTCCCTGGCTGAATCCTACCAAAGCCACTCGCTCAGGGTCCACGGGATATGCCTCCAATACTTGTTCTAAGAATTCACCTAAGAGTTCTCTAGAGGCTACGGCCTGCTCAATATCATTGAATTTACCACCTCCAACTTGATCCCAATGAATAGCATACCAGGCATTGCCATAAGGTTGCATTTTATGTGGGGCTTGTGCAGAAATTATCGCGTACTGCTCCGGCAGTTCAGAAGCAAAGGAAAACAGATCGTTCATATCGCTGCCATAACCATGTAGCAATACTAAAAGCGGTGCTTTTTCGGCCGCATTGACGGCAGGTCGGTATAAGTGTTCTAAAGCGAAGTTGGCCATAATTCTAATTTGTCAGGCAAAACTAGGCATAAAAAAAGCCACCGTAAAACGATGGCTTAGATATCTTATGTCTACGGTTTAGGCAACACCCTTGAACCAATCTTGAAAGAGTGAACCAACAAGGGGAACTTCTTTTTCCTCGCCTTGGATAGCTCCAACTAGGCCAAGCACCCAAAGCACTAGAAGTCCTAGGTTAAGCACCCAAAGTACAAGCGCTAGACCTGTAATCTGGCCAACAATGCTAATGGCAAGAGAAAAAAGCATTAGCCCTAACATTTGTCTAATATGAAAGGCGCCTAAACTGGTTTTATTGCTTTGATGCATTACTAAGGCAATGATCCATCCGATCAAGGTAATGTAGCTAATAATGGCAATGGTTTTGCCGTCTTCTGCGGTCTCTGACATGGTAAGTTGTTTTTAGTTAGTGATTTAGCTTTTTAAATATAGCTAATTACTTTAAAAACTGAAACCACTCTTCGAATTTATTGCTCAGAAATGGGATTGACGGCTTCTTACCAATTATGGCAGTTACCAAGCTGAACGCCCAGGCTATAAAGGCAGCTATCCACAAAGTATCCCCTATGATAGGGTTCATATAGCGATAGGCAACTTGTGCGCAAAACAAGACAAGCAGTAAACCAAACATGTTCTGAATGTGCTTTGTAGCGAAGGTGTGCTTGGGTTCTCGATTCATAAAATAAGCGATCAAGGTCCCGATAAAAGTAATATATGCGATTATCGCGATGGATTTAGCCGATGGAGATTCGCTCATGAGTTCAAATGGTATTTTTCTCCTAATATCATGCCGTAGGCTTTTCCTTTAAGCTGATGTCCGTTGAATATGCAATTTTTAGAAAAGGTGGGAAGCTGCTTCGCATCCACAGTCCATTGCAAATCCGGATCAAACAAGCTCAAATCGGCCTTTTCACCTACTGCGATTTTTGTTTGTGCTATCCCAAAGTTGGATCTTAATCCAGTTAAAGCGTCAATCGCTTCGTCTAGACCTAAGGTCATATTGGCCACACCAAATAGGCATTCCAAGCCAATAGTACCAAAATCGGCATGATCAAATTCTTTTTTCTTGGCCTCTATATCCAAGGGGTTATGGTCTGAGGTGATCCCGTCAATGGTTCCATCTTTAAGACCAGCTATAAGTGCATCTTGATCCTCTTTTGTACGCAAAGGAGGCATTACCTTGTATTGGGTGTCAAAACTGTCGAGTACTTGGTCTGTCAACAGTAAATGATGCGCAGCAACACTACAACTTACATTAAGGCCTTCATTTTTGGCAGCCCTGATCAAGGCCACGCTGGCTGCAGAAGAAATGGTAGGAATATGCAATTGCCCACCGGTATAGCCCAAAATGCCAAGGTCTCGCTGAATTCTCAGTATTTCAGAGGTGGTTGGGATACCTTTAAGTCCTAACATAGTGCTTTGAACACCTTCGTGCACAACTCCTTTTGGCGATAAACCGTGTTCATAGGGAAACGACTGCACCAGACCCCCAAAGGGCTGGGTGTATTGCAGTGAAAGCTTCAATAAGTTTACGTCGTCTACCGGACGTTTGTAGTCGTAAAAACTCTTGCAGCCCGATTGGAACATATCGAACATCTCTGCCTGATCCACACCCAGACTCTTTTGAGTAAGTGCTCCGATGATCAAAGCATTTACAGCTGCAGCTTCTGTGCGTTGCGCTATAAAGCTTACTGCGGATTTATTATCGGTAATGGGATCTGTATTGGCATTTATGGCAACATGACAAAGGCCAGAAGCGGCGCTTACAGCCATACCATTGGCAAGGGTTTCTCGCTGCTCGTAACCCGGTTCTCCAAAACTCACACTAGAGTCGAACCAACCAGGAGAGAGGTGTAAATTCGGTTTATCTATAACCAGATCTGCATCTGCCGCCTCTATGGAGGCTGCGATCTTTTGAATAGTTCCGTTAAAAATAAGGATGTCGCGCTTCTTTTTGTGGTGATCACTAGCACGATCGATGACGGTTGCGGATTTTATTAGCACCTGCATTGGCGCAAAGATAATACTATCTTTAAAAATTATCCTACTTAAAGAATCTCAAAATCGCCATTTCTAGCAGTAAAAAGATAACACACAAGAGTACGAACCATTGCCAAAGTGGTCGTTGTTCCCCGGCTTGCTGCAGTTCGCTGAGCAATTCGCTCAGGTTATCGTAGAAATCTATTCCGTTTAGATCTGTAGCTTCGAACAGACGCAGATCGGCTTCTGCTCTTGGATTGTTGTAGCTAAGAACTGCGAGGGTATCGGATTGGTTGAGCGCAAAATAATGTCCTGGTTCGGTTGGATGCTCTTCGGATTGTAAAACGAGCTTGTTGGCAAATCGCTGTTGTAAAGGAATGAACTGCTGCTGGCTCCCGTTTAACTGCACGATCTGATCTTCAGACAAACTAACCGCTAAGGCGATCTCTTGTGGTTTACCGAGCTCGTAATAAAGCACCGGAATTGGCAGTGCTTTTTTGGCCATATTGTAAAAGCTAGGTACAATGAGTGGCGATTCTTTGAAATTAGAATGCGGGCTACTCAGCGGCGAAGCAAAGACATACACATTTTCAAATTGAACTAAAAACGGATTCTGACCTTCTAGAGTTAAAGGATCATTTCCGCTACTGCTCAGGTCGAAAAAGGTATTTACAGTAGGATATTGAAAATTAGTGACCTGCTGGTTAAAAACTCCATTAAATAAAGGATGATCAAAGTTGATTGTATTGAGCTTACGCTCCTGAGAAACAGCCTCCGAAAAGCTGCCGGCATCTAATTGTGACAACAGGCGTTGGTATTCGGTGGTATCCGCATTTGCGGCAGGAACAACTATAATAACTCCTCCGTTTTCTTTAAAGCGCAAAAGGGCGGTGGACAATCCTGCTGGTATGCGCTCCAATTCGTTCAATACAACCACATTTTGCTGCAGAATTGCATTGTAATCTGCCGCGGTATGCGAGTTGTGCACCAATTCAAACTCCGGAGCAGGAAATAATTTATCTAGGTAATTGCGCTCTGCTTGGTTGATACTCATCACCTTAATGGCTGTTTGCTCACCAATACTAAAATAGAGCTCATTGTCAAATTCCAGTTCTTGGTCATTTATGCTGAGTCTACCTAGGTAAGATTCCTCCAGAGTTATAGGAAATTCAACTTCGGCCTTTAAAGACTCCCTAAAACTAACAGCCGACTTTGCGCTTAAGGCGTCTGCCTTAAAAAGTGAGACAGGATAATTAGCATTGCTGCGAGCAGCTGCGCTGAGTTGTACTTTTAAAACTGTGTTTCCTGCAGCTGTGGTCTGTATATAGGCAGAATCTATGCTTACATTTGCTGCGGATCTAGGCCTTAGCTGAACTGCTAAGACATCTATGTTCGCAATAGTGTCCGCATTCGCAAAGGCTCGCGACTGAAAATCCGATAGCAGCACCAACTGTTTGTTCGTGTCTTGACTAGAGAAGCTTCCAGCGGCCTTTAGCAATAATTCTTTATAGGTGTACTGTTTAAAGGTAGGGTTAACCTCTAGAAGACTGTTCCTAAAATCTGCTTCGGATTCACTGAAGTAATCTTCGGTATTGGTAAACCATCTGAAATTCCCTCCTAAAGGCGGATTGTCATACAAGCGTTGCACCGCATCTGCCAATAAGTTCGCATTGTCGCTACGCGCTGTCATGCTGTAACTGTTGTCTAAGTAAAATAGGTATTCGTCTTCCTTATCGTCTGCTTGTTTTTCTGCTAAGAAGGGTTGTGCAAAGGCTGTGACCAAGGCAGCTAAGGCTAAACATCGCAGCGTTAATACCAACCATTTTTTTAAAGTAGAGCTCTTGCGGGTCTTTAATTGAATCTCTTTTAAGAAAGCGACATTGGTAAAAGGGACTTTCACAAAGCGCCGCAGCTGAAACAGATGTACCAAAATTGGTATCAACAGCAGTAAAAGGGCGTAAAAGATCTCGGGGTTCTTAAATTGCATATTCGTCCAAAGCGTACAACACTCAAAGATACACTTTTGCTCAGCTTCCTAAGGGCTTTTAACGTCCTTGCAACATTTTTATACAAAGCTGTGATAAATCGGTTCTAATTTTAATTGAAACAACACCCTAAAAACTAGAATTTTTCATCCACCCCCAAACCAAACAAGGCAAAGTCGTACTTCACCGGATCTGTCGGATCTAACTTGCGTAAGGCCTTGTCTAATTCCTGCAAGGCTTTGGCGTCGTTTTGTTTGCGTTTGAGCAGTTTGAGTTTTCGAGCCACACGCCCGCTGTGCACATCTAAAGGGCAGGAGAGTGCCGAGGTGGGAATTTGTGTCCAAAGCCCAAAGTCTACGGCTCTTGCATCACTGCGGACCATCCAACGCAAATACATATTGATCCGCTTAGCAGCAGAACCGCGTAAAGGGTCGGGCAAGTGTTTTAAAGTTCTATCTGGCGGATCATAGGCAAAGAACTCTTTTTTAAAATGATGCAGGGCCAATTGCAGTTCTCCATGCTCCATAAAAAGTCTGCCAAGACTTTGTTCTAAACCTTGTTGTTGGGTGTAAATTTCCTGTAAGGCCTTTAAGAAGTATTTGAGGTCTTCTGCCTGAAATGTACGGTGAACAAAGCCATCAAATACAGCCAGATCCTTGGGCTTATGATTTAACACAAAATCATGAGGCGCATTGCCCATAAGTTCCATCATACGGCCAGCGCTATTAAGGATACTGCGCCTGTTTCCCCAAGCAATCACCGCCGTAAGAAACCCACTGATCTCTATATCTTCTTTTAAAGTGTACCGATGCGGAATTTGAATCGGATCCTGTTCTAAAAAAACAGGCTGTTCGTAGTGGGCTGCTTTTTCGTCTAAAAAATCTTTGAGTTCTGTCTTGTTCATGACACGATCTTACCGTCTACCATGGTGAGTTTTCGGTCTGCCATATCGGCCAAAACATTGTTATGGGTAACAATAATGAAGGTTTGCCCCATTTGATCGCGAAGTTCAAAGAACAACTGATGTAGCTTGTCTGCCGCTTCCGAATCCAAGTTCCCAGAAGGCTCGTCGGCCAATATTAGATCCGGATTGTTAATCAGCGCCCTTGCAACTGCTGCGCGCTGTTGTTCCCCGCCAGAGAGTTCACTGGGTTTGTGGTGGTAGCGCTCTTTTAGGCCTAACAGATCGAGTAGTTCTTGCGCTCTTTTTTGTACTTCGGATTTTGGAGTGCCAGCTATATAGCCGGGAATACAAACATTCTCTAAGGCCGAGAACTCTGGTAAGAGTTGATGAAACTGAAAAATAAAGCCCAAATGTTTGTTTCTGAACTCTGCGAGTTCTTTTTTACTCAGGCCTTTAAGCTCTTTACCTTGAAACTGAAGTGAGGTGGTATCCTTATCTGGACGGTCTAAGGTTCCTAAAAGTTGGAGTAGGGTGGTCTTACCTGCCCCGGAGGCGCCAACCACAGAAACAATCTCTCCTTTTTTTACTTTGAGATCCACGCCCTTAAGTACATGGAGGTCACCGTATGATTTATGTAGATTGATTGCTTGTATCATTCGCAGATTCTTGACCGCAAAATTAGCACAATAAATTGTGCGGTGCAACGGGCCAATTAGAACCAGTTCCCAAAGTTGCTCACATCCACAAAATAGGTGATACGCAGCGAAAGTGTATGCTGCGCAGGCTGATCAAACAAGGCTTCCAAACTCTCGGAATAATTTAGGTTGGCCAAATCGTTTTGGTTAAACATCTGGTTTCTATAGAGGAGTGTTGCTTCGCTCCCCGGGGCGAATCGCCAACGGAAGCTCAAATCCAAGTTCCAAATGTTGAAGTTAGTGTCTGGATCTCTGTTCTCCAGATCGTATTCTGTGCGGGTTCTGCTGCCGTCATCATTGAGCATCCAATACACATTGTCGCTGTGATTGGCGGTACTCCAAAAATTACGAAATCGTAGGTCTATGGCCTTATAGGGGTCAAAATTATAGCTCGCAGTTAAGCTGTTCTCTATATTGGTCAGATCGCGTTGCCCAATAATGATCCCGTTGTCGTCGTTGAAGATCCAACCGAAATTATTCTCGTTCTTGGAATAGTTGGTAGACCATACAACCAAGAAATTATCTGTAAAGCGGTAACGCGGAGATAAGTTGATGTTATAGCGATATTGCTGCTCTGCATCCCATTTCCGATAGCCGAGGTTTAGATCGTAAGCAAATTTCTTTCTAAAATCCGAAGAGACAAATCCGCCGAAACCATAATTGGACGGATAAGTCAGAAAACGCCCTGCTACACGCGGTTCAAAGTAATCGTCACTTTCGGTATTGTAACTGGCGTCAACTCCAAAGGCAAAACGTTCAGGGGTTACAAAGAAGGCGTTGGTAAAGATGCTGTTTCCTGTTTGCACATCCGGCTCATAAAGGCGTCTGTGTCTAACTGTTAGATTAATACGGTAAAAATTAAAAGTCTCTGTAGGTTCAAAGATCTGATAGCTTCCGCCCACAACAAAGTTGTTGAAGTTGTTGCGAAAGTTAAGTCCTAAATCGTTGATATCTAAGGTTGTATTTGCTAAATCGTGTCCAAAGCGATACCGGAACTTTCCTTTGGTCTTAAAAATGTCGAACTCTGTTCGCAAACCCGTTTTAAAGCCGTTCCCCTCATTCACATTACTTACTACCACACGGCCAGAGGTTCTAAAGGTATTGGCTTTGTCGGCTACATCAAAAGCCAAAGCAGTAACGTTAGCATCTCTAAAATTACCGTTTCTAAGTACATTGGTATTGATCAGGGAAATAGAAGAATTGTCATTCCATTGTTGATCCAACACAAATATGTTGTAATTGGCAAGTGGCTCTATAAGGACCTCTCGACGCTCTCCCGTAAGGGTATCTTCTATACTGGCAAAGGTACGCTCAGTAATTGCATTGAAAAAACCAACACCCAACTTCTCTTTGGTTCTACCCGAGATCTTTAGTGCGTTGAGCAGATTTACTTTGGAGGGCTGTTCTACTATTCTTTCGTTTTCCTCTAAAGGGCCAACACTACCCGTAGGGGCGTTACCAACTCGTCTGGAAAAGAAAATATCCCCTTTATTGAACAGCTCTATCCCTTCTACAAAGAACTGTCGGTTCTCTCTGAAGGTCTGTTCAAAAGGCCCTAAATTGAGTCGGACCTCGTCAAAAGCGGCTTGCCCAAAGTCAGGGATCAAGGTTGTATCCAAAGTAAAACTGTCACTCAAACCGTATTTTATATCCATTCCGGCAGAGAAATTGGTGTCAGATTCTCCGTCAAAGGAAGTGCCTACACCTTGCACAAAAGGGAATAGGGTCAATCGCAGCGGTGGGTTTATTCCGCGAACCCCGCTTACCGTTCCGTTGTACTGTGTTTCGTTCCCAACACTGTTCTCAATGAAATTCCAGGTATGGGTCTGATTCTGTGTTTGCAAACGACGATAAAAATTCACGCTCCAGTCTTGGACATCCACCTCAGGAAAACGCAAAGCGTTATAAGGAATGCGAAATTCTGCATACCAACCTTTGTCATCCATACTGGTGCGCGCACTAAAGACCACATTGTAACTAAAATCTGTTCGGCCGTTAGACACAAAGGCATCGCCAATGGTTCCGGCACTGTTGATGTAAAAACGAGTCTCGTTGATGCCGTCATTGTAAGTGTTCAAGGCAATGGTAAAAACGTCGGCTTGCACAAATACCTCATCGCGTTGCGAGAATTGCGTGAGTATGTCCTGCGGATTCGGATCGTATAAATAAGCCGCTACGTAAACAAAATTGTCGTCATAGGCGAATTTTACTTCTGTTTGATACTCCGGAGGAATGACCCCTTCGTTTCCTGGCTCGTACATGTTAAAATCATTGAAAGCAGGCAGCGAGCTCCAAACTTCGTCATCTAAGATCCCGTCTATTTTCGGTGGGTTTTCAATCCGGGTGGCCTCGAGGTTTTTTCGCTCTTGGGCAAGGATCGAAGTAGGCAATAAAAGCAATAATAGCGTTAAAAGACGCAAGATCATACAGTTAATTTTCTGCGCCAAAGCGCGGGGGCGTTAGTTGAGTCAAAACTACTTTGCTCAAATCAGCAGGGCTACTAAGGAAACGTTAAATAAATCAGGGAAAATGTCAAAAGAATTATAATTTACTCAGGAATGCGTAGCTTAGAGAAAATAATAACCCACACATGGCTTACCGACACTTTGAAGAATATTCTCAGACTACTACCGAGGACATGAAGGAAAAATACAGAGACATCATCACCAAATTAGGAGAAGATGTCTCTAGAGAAGGAATTGTTAAGACTCCTGAACGCGCGGCTAAAGCCATGCAATTCCTAACTCAAGGCTACGATCAAAACGCGGAGCAGATCCTGCGATCTGCCATGTTCAAGGAAGATTATGACGAAATGGTTATTGTTAAGGACATAGAGGTCTATTCGCTCTGCGAGCATCATATTCTGCCTTTCTTTGGGAAGGCCCATATTGCCTACATCCCCAACGGTTATATTGTAGGTTTGAGCAAATTGCCTAGAGTAGTGGATGTCTTTGCTAGGCGCCTACAAGTGCAGGAACGCTTGACTCACGATATACTGGAATGTATCAACAAAACCTTAAAACCTAGAGGCGTTGCCGTTGTAATTGAGGCAAGTCATATGTGCATGATGATGCGCGGCGTACAGAAACAGAACAGTGTAACAACCACTTCTGGATTTAGAGGGCAATTCGAAAAAAATGAAACAAGAAGCGAGTTTTTGCGTCTGATCAGTAATGAGCTTTCGTAGCCCTAAAATTTGGTACGCTTCTTGCTTGATAATTAATGAACTAATAAACACTTATGCGTAAATTAAAATATAAAATGTTGGCCAAAGGCTTGGTGCTGGATGCTGTTGGAATGGTGACTATGGTATTACCCGGATTGGGAACTCTTATCGACTTGGTTTGGGCACCTGTGGCTGCATGGCAGATGAATAAGATGTATCCCGGAAAGCAAGGAAAGATCGCCTCTGCTATTGTTTTCTTAGAAGAGCTGATCCCGGGCTTGGACTTTATACCCACCTTTACCTTGATGTGGTTGTATACCTTTGTTTTCAATGGAGAGGATCCGGGAGAACTGACTCCCATAAAAGTACGAGTAGACCAATAATAAAAAGCCCCTTCAATTTGAAGGGGCTTTTTGCTAATTCAAACGTCCAATTTACTGTATGGTGACGTTATCGAAAGTTACGCTGATGTCAGTTTCTCCTCCGGCATCTGCGAGGGTTCCATCATTTGGCTTGTTCGGCTCGTGACGCAAAACAATTGTTAAGCTTCCAAAGCTGTTCTCTCCAGTTGTAAAGCCCATAAGCACTCCTAAAGGATTTCCGTTCCCGTCTCCGTCTAAATAAGTAGGAGTAAGGTTAAGGGCACTACTTGGCAAATAAAATACTTGGTGCTCGTCGGCTTCTTGAATAACTTCTAGAGTAATGTTCTCAGCCGGATCTTCCGTAGCATTTAAAAACACGATAGTACTTGTGTAAGTTGTGTTAGGAGCCAATTGACCGCTAATTGTCAATTCAGGCTCTCCGGGGCCGTCGCCGTCAAGATCCTCCGATTGGAAAGTTACTGTTGGGCCTCCACCTTCTGGAGTCAAAGTAAGTATCAAGGTAGTGATCACTTCTTCCTCATTCACTTCATCTGGAGTGTTGTCGTCATCATTGGAACAAGCTCCAAACACCAAGGAAACGGCTGTAGCGAGTAATAAAAGATTCTTTTTCATAATTCTAAGATTAAACATTTTAATAATTGATTTTTAAACTGACTCTTATATTTCTACCCAGATCATCTGCGTAATAACGCAAACGATTCAAGTAGTTTCTATAAGATGTATTAAACATATTGGTTATTTGCAGGCCGAGCTGCAAGTCTGATTTTTCGTTGAGATTAAATTTTGCCGATGCGTTCCAGTTCCACAACTGATAAGCAGCAGGCGGGGTACTTACATCTACAACTGCTGTAGTTTCTGTCTCCGGTAAGAACACCTCGAAATTATTGTCCGGAAATTCGTTCTGTCTAAAAACGTATTGACTTTCAATTCCGGTTTGAAAGTCAAACCAGTTTGGAAGTCGAAACTGTATGCCGTTATTCAAACTGGCCGGAGGCATATTGATAAGTGGCAGATCTCTAGTCTGGTCGTAACCTTTAACGATGCTAAACTGAGCTGTTGTTGACCAGTGTTCATTGAAAATATAGGTCGCATCCAGATCAATTCCTGTTAGAAAGGCAGCAGTTTGTCGGTATTCCCAAACTTGGAAATTCCCGCGAATGGTCTGCTGCACTCCAGTAGGCTCGATTAGGATAAAATCATTGATCCAATTCACAAATGGAGCGGCTGTAAAGCTAAAGGCATTCCCTTTTTTCTCTAGGCTTAGCGATACGCGATTGGCCACCTCGCTCTTAAAACGAAGATCTCCCAACTCAATTCTTGAAGCACTGTGGTGCAAGCCTTCGCTGAACAGCTCCGAAGCATTTGCGCTCTGCTGGCCAAGGCATAATTGAAGAACAAACGGTATTGATCGTCTATCTTATAATTAAAGCCCGCAGTTGCTGCTAGATTATTGAACTCCAATTCTGGATTCGCCAAGATCTGCGTGCCCAAGTCTTCTACCACGATGTCTGCAAATTCTTCTTGATATCCACGTTGTTCCCAAAAAGTAGAACGATAGAACTTAAAAGCATCCATTAGCGTATAATCAAAACGCAAACCGGCTTCGAAAAGCAGTCTATCGTTTATCGTCCAATCCGCAATGGCGAATGCACCAATTGTATATTGCTCATAATCGGGGATCAAACGGCGTACTCCTGTAGAAGGATCTGCAACATTCTCTTGATAGATCAGGTTGATCCCAGTATTGATGTTAAGCACCTCGTTAAGCTCACTTTCCAAACTGGCCACAAAGTTATGGGTGGTCAACTCCAAGTCTACAGCAGCTCGGTCTATATCCTCTCCGCGGCGCACATCGAACTCAAAGCGTTGGTTCCACTGCAGATCGTACTGCAAGCTGAGTTTGCCCAAGTTCTCAAATTGCTTGAAATAGGAAAGCCTACCGGTTAGGTGTTTTACCTCCTGTCTAGGAACTAAGATGTCGTAAGTGAAATCCTCAACAATCAAAGGCCTATCGCTGTTTATGGCAGCCACCTGATCTTCGGCACCGCCTAAATGACTCGCTCTAAGAATACCTATAGTGGTTTGGAAGTAACTCATATAGGCCTCAAAGCCAGAAGCTATATTATTCTTACCTAGTCGCAGAGAGAAATCTCCTTCTTCTACGCCCGTATTGCTTAACACATAGTCTGGAGCTTCAAAATCACCAAAGCGCTTGGCCGTACCCTGTATGGCTGCATACCAACCATTCTCATAACCTTTAAAGAGTTCTGAGGTTATACTGCCGCCACGACCATTGGTTGCACCACTTAAGATCGTTTTGCCGTATAAGGTGTCGGTAAGCAAAACACGTCTAGGTTCTGCAATTATGACTCCGCCCACAGCATTTCCGGAATACTGCAGGGTAGAGGCTCCTTTTAAAACAGTGATCTGTCCGGCGCTATTGATATCGATATTAGGAGCGTGTTCTGCACCCCATTCCTGGTCCTGCAAGCGCACGCCATTATTGATAATACTGACCCTGCTGCTATGTAGTCCGTTGATAACGGGCTTAACCACCGTATTTCCGGTATTTAGCGAGGAGACTCCGCTAAGGGTATTAAGCACATCACCCAGGCTGCCACTGCTGTATTGTTCTATAGTAGCAAGGTCTAAGGTGTTGTTGAGCTGTGTTTCTGATTGCGTTCTGAATGATCTGCCGGTTATCAGAACCTCGTTCAAGGCCTCTAAATGATGCTCTAAAAACAGCGTGCGCTCTGTATCCTTGCGCAGATTGATCTCGAAGCGTTGTGTTTTACACTGCGGATGCTGAACTTCCACCACGTAGATAGCCGGACACAATCCGGAGAAAGTAAAACGTCCATCCAGATCCGTATAAGCAATAGCAGTACCGCCTACGATACTCAGCGTAGCTCCATTTAAAGCTGTATTCTCATGACTGTCTATAACACTGCCACTAAACTTGAGTTGGCAATCTTGTGCTATAGCACAGAGGGTACACAGGCATAAACCTGCAGTAACTAAAAATTTATTCATTAGGGGATTCCTTGATTAAACAATCCTGTTGACGGAGTGCTTAAGCAAGGGGTGGTGCACGACCAGTGGCGCTAATTGCCTGCGCCTTATGCGTGGAATCTAACCAGTTTGGGTAGCTTACTAGGACTTTTTGAGCGAGTGGCTCTTCCAATTCACTAAAAAAGAGCTCGTCAAAAAGCGGCAAGCGCAAATCATCCAATTCACAAACCGGTGCGTCCTCGTGCATGTGCACATCGGTCTCAATACAGACCTCGTGCTGATGTAGATCTAATACGTGAACATATTGCGAAGCTGTAGGAAACAGCAACAGCCCCAAAAAGAAAAGGGCGGCCAATTGCGATATGTAGGTATAGTTTTTCAATCTTTTAATAAAAATGATAGGCCTAATGCGCGTAACATCTTTTTCTCAAAGTTCCAGAAAAATTTAAATTCTCCAAACAACCAACCAAAAAATACCAACAAAACCTGATAAATAGGGAAGATAAGTAGTATTCTAGCCGGCCAATAGATCCAAGCACTGCCAGATCTTGAAATTCCTAGGAACTCTACCAAAGGCCCAGCAAATTTAGCCGCTGTGCTCCCTGTAATGGCAAAAACTAGGAAAATTACAGTGAGTTGCCAATTGTTCTGAATGTTCCAACGTGCTTTTAGTTTTTCCATCAGAGCTTTTGTTTATAGGTCTGTTGAAAATAAATGAACCAATTGTATAGCAGATAATTCACTTCCTTTCCGTATTTCACATTAGGCTGATAGTCTATCTGCCAGAGATACAACTGAGAATCGTATTGATTCGGGTTGATCACCCTGCGGTTGTATTCTTGCACATAGAACAAATTCCTATTTTCTAAAAAGCTCAAGGTGTAATAGTCTTCTGGAAACTGGGTCACCAGCCAATTGTAGAATCCTGGTTCTATGATAATGATCTCGTAATCTAGGCTGTCATTGGCAATACGAACAGTGTCATTTACAGCAGCAGTATTTCTGGCCGTTTGAGACGGCGCCTTGTAACCGTCACAGCTAAATAGAATTAATCCCGTAAGTAGGAATCCTAGAAGATACTTCATCTGCATTCGCATTGCAGCTGTAAATTTACTAAATCTACAGGCAACCCCTAAATTTCTTTAACGTCCTTTAACAAAAAAAGAGGCCATAAGCCTCTAATTCTGTTGTTATTTGGAGTTTTATCTAGCGCCCGCCAAAAAGTCCACCGAGTAAACCACCCAGTCCACCTTTTTTCTTGTTGCCTCCGGAATTCAATACCATTCCAGCTACATCGTCTAAGATACTTCCGTCGCCATCACCATCTAATAAAGATTCGATCATGGATTGTTGCTTAGGTTGTTGAGAAGCACTGCCGCCCATCAATCCGCCTAGAAGATCTCCTAGACCAGCACTTGATTGTACATTTTGTTGACGTTGTTGTTTTCCTAAATATCCCAGTAGAATAGGAGCTGCAATTTTTAGAATATTTCCTACGGTATTGGAATCTAATCCAGATTTTGAGGAAAGGGCAGAAGTTACATTCTGTTGAGATCCTCCCAATACGTGTCCTAAGATACCAGCACCATCGTCCATCACGCTCTGATCAACACCGCCGCCAAAAAGGCCACCTAGGTTATCTAAGATACTTCCGTCATGTTTCCCGGAAAGCGCACCCATAAGGCCTTCTGCACCTTCTGGAGAAGCAGCATTGCGTTTCATAGCACCCATTAAAACAGGCAAAGCCATAGACAATACTGACTGTGTTTGTGACTGAGAAGCATTTGTTTGAGAGCTAACTCCGTTTATAATTTGTTTGCCCATATCGCTTTGGAGCAAATCCATTAATCCTTCCATGTTTATTGTTTAGTAATTAATTCTGACTACAAATTAAAAAAGGTGAGGTACAAAAACTAGTACCTCACCTTAAAAATTTGTCTAAACATCGGTTAAAGCGCTGAGTTTAACCGACCAAATGCACTATCCAAGCAAACTCACAATCTGTTCTGCAAGCTCTGTTCCGATTCGATCTTGAGCCTCTTGGGTTGCTGCACCGATGTGTGGTGTCAAAGAGACCTTTGGGTTCATCAAGACCTTGATCGCTGGTTTGGGTTCTTCCTCAAAGGTGTCTAAGCCGGCGAAAGCGAGTTTTCCGCTGTCCAAAGCCTCTATAAGAGCCACTTCGTCTATCACCCCGCCGCGAGCGGCATTGATAAGAGCAGCACCCTCTTTCATTTGTGCCATTTCTGCCTTGCCGATCACATAATCTTTTTGTGCAGGTACGTGTAGGGTAACAAAATCAGCATTTCTCAATACCTGATCCATAGTGGTTGTTTTGATCTCAAAATCTAAAGATCGACCGTCAAAGAAATCCAAGTGTAGCGTAGCTGCTTCGGTAAACTTGTCATGTGCAAGTACTTTCATCCCGCAACCAATGGCGATCTTCGCAACGGCTTGGCCAATTCGTCCAAAACCTATGATCCCCAAAGTCTTACCTCTTAATTCGGCACCTTTGGCATAGCTCTTTTTTAGATCTTTGAATTTGGTATCACCATCAAGGGGCATATTTCTGTTGGAGTCATAAAGGTATCGCACCCCAGTGAAAAGGTGAGCAAAAACCAATTCAGCTACTGAGGCAGACGACGCCGCCGGAGTGTTGATCACGTGCAATCCTTTCTCGCGGGCATAATCCACATCAATATTATCCATACCAACTCCGCCGCGACCAATAAGCTTAAGGCTAGGGCAGGCATCTATAAGGTCCTTTCTAACTGTAGTTGCAGATCGGACAAGCAGACCTGTTATCTCATGCTCGTTGATATAATTCTCTAATTGCTCTTGAGCCACTTTAGTGGTGATCACTTCATAGCCTGCCGCTTCTAAAGCGTTAACTCCACTTTGTGAAATACCGTCATTGGCTAAAATCTTCTTCATTATTCCTGCTGATTTTTATTAAGCTGTTCTTTGAAATTCTTGCATTACATCGACCAAAACCTGTACGCTGGCCAGTGGTAAGGCGTTGTACATAGAAGCGCGATATCCTCCAACACTGCGGTGTCCGTTCAGGCCATTAATGCCTGCATCTTGCCACATCTTGTTGAAACGATCTGCTTGTGATTCATCGTTAATGGTAAAAGTGGCATTCATAGTAGATCGGTCTGCCGGATCTGCCACAAAACCTGTAAAGAGTTCATTGCTGTCGATCTCATTATATAACAGAGACGCTTTTGCCTCGTTGATCTGGGCTATGGTTGCAACACCACCTTGCGCCTTTAACCACTCCAGGGTCAACATAGAGGTGTATACTGCAAATACTGGCGGCGTGTTAAACATACTGTCTTTTCCAATATGTACCTGATAGTCCAACATAGAAGGAATGCTGCGCTGAACTTGCCCAAGGATTTCCTCTTTTACAACTACCAAAGTAGTTCCTGCTGGTCCCATATTCTTTTGAGCCCCGGCATATATAAGATCGAATTGACTAAAGTCTAATGCACGTGAAAAGATATCACTACTCATATCGCATACCAATGGCGCATCCGTTTGCGGAATTTCTTTGATCTGAGTACCGAAAATGGTGTTGTTGGTAGTTAGGTGCAAATAATCCAAACCTGAGGGTATCTCATAGGCTTTTGGAATATAATTGAAATTCTTGTCCTTGGACGAAGCTACTTCAACCAGATCTCCAAAGAGCTTAGCTTCTTTAATTGCTTTAGAGGACCAAGTTCCTGTATTGAGATAACCGGCTTTGGTGTTTAGTAAATTGTAAGCTACCATTAGGAACTGCATGCTGGCGCCGCCTTGCAAAAACAAGGCCTGGTAACCTTTACCAGTTAAACCGAGATGTTCCAAAGCCAGGCTTCTGGCGTTTTCCATTACGGCAACAAATTCCTTACTTCTATGTGAGATCTCGATTATAGATAGCCCTATTCCGTTGTAATCTACCACTGCATCTGCAGCTTTTTGCATAACAGATTGAGGTAAAATACATGGACCGGCGCTAAAATTGTGTTTCTGCATGCTTGTTTTATTAAGAGTACAAAGATGTTAATTAAGTGAACGTCCTGTGTTAATTAAGCAATAAATTATCAACTAAAGTTTTAACAAGAAATCCATAGTATCCACGCCATCAGCATAGTCGTTGAGTCCAGGACTTTGAGAAGTTCCAAAGGGAATAGCCTTTGACATACTTTTTGGCCCTACAATACATTGGATTTGATCTTGCTTTGCTTGGATTTTATCCTCCAGATCTTCCTTGTTTTTATAGGTCTCGTAAAAGACACTGGCAATAGGAGAAGCCATGCGCTCGTCTTGCTTTATCATAAAGAAGCCATTTTCGAGAAAATCGAATTGACTCATTAAAAAGACAGCTTTGTTGTAATCGTAATTGTTTTCGTATTTCTTATGTTCGAGCAAGTGTTTCCAAGCGTATACAGCCTTGAAAACCTTATCAAAATCATAGCCTACAGGAACAAAGAGTTTCGATACCGAGCGGCAACCTAGTCCGTAATAGCGAAATATATCATTGGATAGGCCAGCCAATTCTTCGACAGATTCATCACCAGACAAAACAGCAACAGAGTTTCTATTGCGTCTAATTATGTGGGGCTTACCTTTAAAGTAATGTGCAAAATAACGAGCAGTATTATCGCTCCCTGTTGCAATTACCGCATGGTAATCCGAGACAGCTTCCTTTCTAATTTCGATATAGTCTTTCCAAGCCGGCTCAATGGCTATTAATCGGTTAAAGAGATAGGGTAGTAGTAACTGATCGTTGGAGGAGAGTTTTATTTGCAGCTTGTTCCCGCTTAAAAGCACGCAAAGCGCATCATGCAGACCTACCATAGGAATATTTCCAGCGGCTATTACTGCTATGGTCTTAGGCTCATTGTCATTAATGATATAAGGAGCTAGCCAATTCTCAAGTCTTCGAGCCTGCAATTCGGCTGCCCAAGCCGCTAAAGCAAATCGCACTTGCTCTTCGGTAAACCAGCCGTTATGGGCCTCAGCGCGGTTCAATAAGTGCTTAAGATCTTCAGAAGGTGGGTCCTGGGCAATTAGGGCTTTGAGTTCATCTCCTAGCTTGCTCCAACTCGCAATGCGTTTTTCTAGATCCAACTTCATTTGTGATTACCGCTTTTAGGCTTTATTTTTGCATGGCAAAGTTAGAAAAAGAAAATGCTATGGCGATCATAATTACCGACGAATGTATCAATTGCGGCGCCTGTGAGCCAGAGTGCCCAAACACTGCCATATATGAGGGTGCCGACGATTGGCGTTATGCAGACGGAACAGATCTCACCGGAGACTTGGTATTGCCCAACGGAGCTGCAGTGAACGCAGAGGAGACCCAACAACCTATAAGTGATGAGATCTACTATATAGTACCCGATAAATGTACGGAGTGCATGGGCTTTCACGAAGAGCCGCAATGCGCAGCCGTTTGTCCGGTAGATTGTTGTGTTCCGGACGAAAATCATGTAGAAGACGAAGAGACCTTGCTCGGAAAGCAGGCTTTTATGCACCACTGATCATAAAATAACTTATTCGAAACGCCGCTTAGTCGGCGTTTTTTTATGTCCTATTTCCGGCGGTGAACTCTAGATTTTATTATTTTAGAGGAAATCACATTATGCCTATCTGGTTAAATATCACGCTCACTGTCCTTGCCATTTACCTGGCAATAAGCTTGGTATTGTACTATGTTCAGGATTATTTCTTGTTCAAACCCGAGAAGCTGCCTAAAGATTTTCAGTTCTATTACGAAAATCAGATCGTACAAGAATACAACCTAGAAACCCGCGATGGAGGTGTAATAAACGGTTTGCATTTTAAAGTAAAAGATCCTATTGGCGTTGTGCTTTACCTAAAAGGGAACTCCAAGAGTATAAAAGGATGGGGGAAGTTCGCCGTGGATTTTACGCGTCATAAGTACGATGTGATCATGTTAGATTACCGCGGATTTGGTAAGAGTACAGGCAAACGAAGCCAAAAGGCCATAAAACGCGATGTACAATATGTCTACAATAAGATCCGTGAACGCGTTAGTGAAGAGTACATCATTATCTACGGCCGTTCCATGGGTTCTGGTTTTGCTGCCAAGATAGCTTCGGAGAATCATCCGCGGATGCTCATTTTGGATGCGCCTTATTACAGTCTTACTAAAACCACTTCGAGATACATGCCCTTTATGCCGCTATCGGTCATTTTATAGTATCCGATGCCCACCTACAAATGGCTCAAGTATGTACGTTGCCCAATACACATAATCCACGGCACACAAGACAAGTTAATACCCTTTAAGTCTAGCATTAAGTTGTCAAAGATAAACCCCAGCAGAACAAGACTTTACGCGGTTATTGGTGGAGGACATAAGAATTTGAATAATTTCGAATCCTACCATCGTATGCTCAGTGAAATACTAACTTCTGAACCAATGGAGATCGATCTGGAAACAACTAGTATGAAAGTAAAACACAGTTCTAAGGCCAATGCGTAAACTGTTCTTTGGGGTCGCCATTTTTACGATACCGTATACGGTTTTTTCAATATTTATGTATTTCATTCAAGACAATATCATGTTTCAGCCGCAGCCCCTGGCCTCGGACCATGTCTATCAGTTTGAATCCAAGTTTGAGGAATTCAACCTCTGGACTCCAGATAGTATAGCGCTGAATGCCCTTCATTTTAAAGTTCCTGAACCCAAAGGGGTGATTTTATACTACCACGGGAATGCGGGTAATTTAGATCGCTGGGGAGGCATAGCTGAGCAGTATACACGCTACGGTTACGATGTTATAGTGATGGATTACCGCGGTTATGGAAAAAGCGGAGGCGAGCCCGCAGAGCCGAGTATGTATACCGATGCGCAACTTTTTTACGATCATGCTAAAGGGCAATATCCGGAGCAGAACATTACCGTATTCGGCCGTTCTTTAGGAACTAGTGTCTCAACCTTTTTGGCTGCGGAGAATAAACCCGGCCGCCTGATCTTAGAAACCCCGTTTTACAGCATAGAAGACATTGCCAATACGCGTTTTAGATATTTGCCCGTTCAATGGCTTATAAAATATGAGTTCCCCAGTTTTCAGTATGCCCCAGCCGTAGACTGCCCAACGCTGATCTTGCACGGTACCCGAGACGGAGTGGTTCCTTTCAGTTCTGGACAAAAATTATTTATGGAATTCAAACCGGCCTATGCCCATTTTGTCACCATAGAAGAAGGGCGGCATAACAATTTGGATGAGTTCGATAAATACCGCGCTTCCTTAGACCAATTCATTCGATGATTTAATTCACTTTCCTGCTTCGGGAATAGGGGGCAATTCTTATCTTTGCCGCCAAATCGAATAGCGCTCATGAAAGCCGGAATTGTAGGATTACCCAACGTAGGAAAATCAACACTATTTAATTGTTTGTCTAACGCGAAAGCGCAAAGTGCCAACTTTCCTTTCTGTACCATAGAACCTAACTTAGGGGTGGTGAACGTACCAGACACGAGATTGGAAGTATTAGAGAAACTCGTAAATCCGGAGCGTGTGGTTCCTGCCACTGTTGAGATCGTGGATATTGCAGGGCTTGTAAAAGGCGCTAGTAAGGGTGAAGGTTTGGGGAATCAATTCTTAGGGAACATTCGTGAGACCGATGCTATTTTACATGTACTTCGCTGTTTTGACAATGACAATATTGTCCACGTTGACGGTTCGGTGGACCCAGTTAGAGACAAGGAAACCATAGACATCGAGCTGCAGCTAAAAGATCTAGAAACTGTAGAAAAGCGCTTGGACAAAGTAAAGCGCGCTGCCAAAACAGGGAATAAAGAAGCTCAAAAAGAAGAAGCAGCTTTGAATTTGATCAAAGCAGGCTTGGAGGCTGGTAATTCTGTACGTGCTATAGACGTGCCAGAGGACGCCAGAGAGGCTTTTGTAGATCAACTACAACTCATTACCGACAAACCTGTAATGTATGTTTGTAATGTGGATGAGTCCAGTGCAGTTAGTGGTAACGCTTATGTAGAACAAGTGAAGGCCGCGGTAGCACAAGAAAACGCAGAGGTTTTGGTATTAGCCGTAGGAACTGAGGCAGATATCAACGAGCTGGAAGATTACGAAGAACGTCAAATGTTCTTGGACGATATCGGTTTGGAAGAGCCTGGAGCCTCCAAATTGATACGCGGAGCTTACAAACTACTTAACTTGCAGACCTATTTCACAGCAGGAGAAAAAGAGGTTCGTGCTTGGACTGTGCCAATTGGAGCCACAGCACCACAAGCTGCGGGCGTTATTCACTCAGACTTTGAAAAAGGTTTTATTCGCGCAGAGGTAATTGCCTATGACGATTATGCCGAGCTAGGCTCCCGAGAAAAGGTCAAGGAAGCCGGTAAACTCGGAATAGAAGGTAAGGAATACATTGTTCAGGACGGAGATGTTATGCTGTTCCGTTTTAACGTCTAACGATTCTCATACATAGACACATAGCGGGTTTCTCCAAGTTTTTTCATTTTACGTACTCCAAGGGCATCCAATTGTTCATTGGTATTGGCTATCCACGCAGGTGCCAAACAATGCTGAGGCGACAGCGCCAAGGCTTTTTCGAACATTTTTAGTGCTCGCCGGTATTGTCCAGAATAAAAGAACTCTCTACCAAAGATCATGTATTGCTCTGCTTTAACATCTTTTGATTGCACATAAGGATCTTCAGATACCTCTTCCAGATCTGTTTGGTTTTTAGAAAACTGTTTAGCGGCAACAGGAGCAGCGTGAGACTCTGGCTTGTGGTAACTGCCAAAGCTGCTGAATATAAATAGCAAAGCGGCAAAGATCAGCAAAAGGACAATTGCAGTTTCTACACGTCTTCTGCGACGTAGCTTTCTACCAACTCGTTTTATTTCTGAGGCGCTCCATGTTGTGAGCTTTTTGTTTTCGGATTCATCTCTGCGGATGTCCTTGTCTTTCAGGCCCATAATAGTGCGCTTGCTCTTAAAACGGCTGGAGCGTTTTTTAAGCAGCTTACGGTTGTTTCTCAATATGGTATTTGCGCCACCTGAATGCATGATAAGAGGAAAGGGTTTACGGTATTAGTCGCAAAAAAGCTCAAAATGTTAATAAAACCTTAAAGGATCCGAATGAAAATCCGCTTAAGCCCTGTATTTCTTAACAATTTCAGGAGTCTTATTGTTAATTACTTTAGGCAATTCTGGTTTTAAAAAAGTAGTCGAAATCCTATATTAGCAGGCATACTCCCACAACAGATTAATGGCAAAAGAAGCACAATATACCGAGGATAATATACGCTCGCTGGATTGGAAGGAACACATCCGCATGCGTCCCGGAATGTACATCGGGAAGCTGGGAGATGGTTCTTCTCCAGACGATGGTATATACATCTTACTCAAAGAGGTAATAGACAACTGTATCGATGAATTCGTCATGGGCGCGGGTAAGACCATCGAGATCCGCATCAAAGACAAAGAAGTCCACGTACGCGACTACGGCCGTGGAATACCTTTGGGCAAAGTAGTGGATGTGGTGTCCAAAATGAATACTGGAGGTAAATACGACTCCAGAGCCTTTAAAAAATCTGTAGGTTTGAACGGGGTAGGTACCAAAGCCGTAAATGCGCTATCTACTAGTTTTCGTGTCGAGTCTGTTAGAGACCAGCAGATCAAAGCCGCCACTTTTGCATACGGCGAGTTGGTAGAAGACCTACCTGTGGAAGACACTTCCCGCAGGAAAGGTACCAAGGTGAGTTTTGTGCCCGATCCGGAGATCTTTAAGAATTACAAGTACCGTTCGGAGTATGTGGCCAAGATGCTCAAGAACTATGTGTATCTCAACCCTGGGCTTACCATTGATTTTAATGGAGAAAAGTATCATTCTGCCAATGGTCTAAAGGATCTGTTGGAGGATAATATGAACAAGGAGGATATGCTGTATCCTATCATCCATTTACGCGGTGATGATATTGAAATAGCAATAACCCATTCCAAAACACAGTATAGTGAAGAGTATCACTCCTTTGTCAACGGGCAGAATACTACCCAAGGAGGGACGCACCAAGCTGCTTTTCGTGAGGCCGTTGTAAAAACTGTTCGTGAGTTCTACGGCAAGAACTATGACGCCAGTGATATTCGCAAGTCTATAGTAGCAGCCATTAGCGTTAAAGTGATGGAGCCTGTTTTTGAGTCGCAGACCAAGACCAAGTTAGGTTCCACAGAAATGGGAGACGGTTTGCCTACTGTAAGAACGTATATCAACGATTTTGTCAAAACTCAAGTTGACAACTTCTTGCACAAGAATCCAGAGACAGCAGAAAAGCTGCAACGCAAGATCATGCAAGCCGAACGCGAGCGCAAGGAACTTTCCGGTATTCGCAAATTGGCTAAGGAGCGTGCTAAAAAAGCGAGTCTTCACAACAAAAAACTTCGCGACTGCCGTGTGCATTTAGGTGATATGAAGAACGATCGCCGTTTGGAGTCTACGCTATTTATAACGGAGGGAGATTCTGCAAGTGGTAGTATTACTAAGAGTCGTGATGTGAACACCCAAGCGGTATTCTCACTTAGAGGAAAGCCTCTGAACTCTTATGGGATGAGCAAGAAGATCGTTTACGAGAACGAAGAGTTCAACCTCTTGCAAGCGGCACTCAACATAGAAGAGTCACTAGAAGACTTAAGATACAATAACATTGTAATAGCTACGGATGCCGATGTGGATGGGATGCACATTCGTTTGCTACTTATCACTTTCTTTTTGCAGTTCTTTCCAGAACTTATCAAAGAAGGGCATCTTTACATTCTACAAACCCCACTGTTTAGAGTGCGAAACAAAAAAGAGACCATCTATTGTTATTCGGAACAGGAGCGAATAGACGCCATAGAAAAACTCAAGCCCAAGCCAGAGATCACCCGATTCAAGGGATTGGGCGAGATATCTCCGGATGAGTTCAAGCATTTTATAGGCAATGATATTCGTTTAGATCCTGTGATGCTAGACAAGGCCATGTCCATCGAGTCTCTGCTGAATTTCTATATGGGCAAGAATACCCCGGACCGACAAGAATTTATTATCAATAACCTAAAGGTTGAATTGGACCGTGTAGAGGACTAGAGCCTTAACACGCGTAGACAGACTATGAGCGATCAAACTCCTTTGAATTCAGACGAATTAAACCCAGAAGATTCTCAAGATACCATCACCAAGGTAACAGGAATGTACCAGGATTGGTTCTTGGATTACGCCTCTTATGTGATCTTAGAACGCGCGGTTCCTGCCATTGAAGATGGTTTTAAACCTGTGCAGCGTCGGATCATGCATTCCTTAAAAGATCTGGATGATGGCCGCTACAACAAAGTAGCCAATATTGTTGGGCATACCATGCAGTACCACCCGCACGGGGATGCGTCTATAGCGGATGCTATGGTACAAATAGGTCAGAAGGACCTGCTTATTGACACGCAAGGTAACTGGGGAAACATACTTACTGGAGATAGGGCAGCGGCTTCTCGTTATATCGAGGCCAGATTGTCTAAGTTCGCTTTAGATGTTGTCTATAACCCAAAGACCACGGATTGGCAATCCTCTTACGACGGCCGAAAGAAAGAGCCGATCCACCTTCCTGTAAAATTTCCATTGCTGTTGGCCCAGGGAGCAGAAGGGATTGCAGTTGGGCTCTCAACCAAGATCATGCCGCACAACTTTGTAGAGCTTATCGATGCTTCTATAAAACACTTGCAAGGTAAACGCTTTACGATCCTCCCAGATTTTCCAACGGGCGGAATCGCTGATTTTACAAACTATAACGACGGTTTACGCGGAGGTAAGATCCGCAGTAGAGCGCGTATCAGCCAATACGATAAGAATACACTTGTCATTACCGAAATCCCGTTTGGTACTACGACGAGCTCGCTTATCGATTCGATCTTAAAGGCTAACGATAAAGGCAAGATCAAGATCAAGAAGATCGAAGACAACACTGCCGCAGACGTGGAAATCTTGGTGCATCTACCAAGTGGTATTTCTCCAGATAAGACCATTGATGCCTTGTATGCCTTTACCAATTGCGAGACTTCTATTTCGCCTTTAGGCTGTGTGATTGAAGACAACAAACCACTCTTTATAGGCGTCTCTGAAATGCTCAGAAGTTCAACGGACCGCACTGTAGAGCTGCTTAAAAGTGAATTGGAGATTCAATTAGGAGAATTAGAAGAGCAGTGGCATTTTGCCTCCTTGGAGCGCATCTTCATTGAAAATCGTATTTATCGCGACATAGAGGAAGAAGAAACCTGGGATGGCGTTATCAGTGCTATCGACAAGGGGCTTAAGCCGCATATCAAACATTTGAAGCGCGCAGTTACTTCAGAGGATATTACGCGTTTGACAGAGATTCGAATTAAAAGAATTTCCAAATTTGATATAGACAAGGCTCAACAAAAGATAGAGGCCTTAGAAGAGCAGATCGCAGCGGTGAAACACCATCTTGCACATCTGATCGAATATGCGATAGATTATTTTAAGCGACTAAAGAAAACCTATGCGGCGGGCAAGGAGCGCAAAACTGAGATCCGTGTCTTTGAAGATATAGAAGCAACCAAGGTAGTTATTCGCAACACCAAACTGTACGTCAATAGAGAAGAAGGTTTTATCGGTACGTCCTTGCGCCGAGACGAGTACGTTACCGACTGTTCTGATATAGATGACATCATCGTCTTTACCCAAGACGGTCAAATGATGGTGACCAAGGTAGACAACAAGACCTTTGTCGGCAAAGGGATCATTCATGTCGCTGTGTTTAAAAAGAAAGACAAGCGCACTATCTACAACATGATTTATAAAGACGGGACTCGTGGAGCAACTTATGTCAAGCGATTTGCCGTTACTGCAATAACAAGAGACAAGCACTACGATCTTACTGCGGGCAATAAAGGCAGTAAAGTACTGTATTTTACAGCGAATCCCAATGGAGAAGCAGAGCTAGTTACCGTGCTTTTACGCCAATCCGGCAGTATAAAGAAACTCAAATTCGATCTGGATTTTGCCGATCAGCTGGTAAAGGGCCGCAATTCCAAAGGAAATATTGTGACCAAGTATCCTGTAAAGCGCATTGAGCTTAAGGAAAAGGGCTTGTCTACACTTAAGCCTCGTAAGATCTGGTTTGACGATACCGTACAACGCCTAAATGTAGATGGCCGTGGAGATTTCTTGGGCGATTTTAGAAGTGAAGATCGCTTGCTTATCATCAATCAGTCCGGTATGGTCAAAACGGTCATTCCAGAGATGACCTTGCATTTTGACAGCGATATGATCGTACTGGAGAAATGGGATCCGAAGAAACCGCTCACAGCTATATACTGGGAGGGAAGCAAGGAACTCTATTACGTAAAACGCTTCTTGATAGAAAACCCAGACAAAGAAGAGAGCATAATAGGTGACCACAGTGATTCTCAATTGGAATGCATCTTTACAGACTATCGCCCGCAAGCCGAGGTTGTTTTCGCCAAGAAGCGTGGTAAGGACAGAAAAGAGAATCTAGTGATCGATCTGGAAGAGTTTATAGCGGTCAAGGGAATCAGTGCTATGGGCAACCAGCTCACCAAAGACAAGGTATTAGAGATCAACGCAATGGAACCATTGCCATATGAGGCTCCAGAAGCCTTACCAGCAGAGGATATGGAAGTTGTGGACGAACAAGACGTAAGTCCTGCTCAACAGGCCGTAGATGACTCAAAAGCTACAGATACGGCTGCGGAAGACGCTAAAGACGATTCTGGAGAAGAAGGGCAGACTACTTTGTTCTAGTAGTGGCTTCGCTGACTTTCGTGGCAGTGCCTTGGCGAACGTAACGTTTGCTGGCCTTATTCTTTTTAATCACCATTGCATATTCGAAGGTGTAATTACTTCCTTCTGTTTTTAAGATCTTAAAGTGGACCGGGCGTTCTTCGGCTTGATTCTTAGGACGTAAATTCTTCATCACGTACTCACAGTCGTTGATCCAACGTATACTAAAGGTATCTATCTTTTCGTCATAATAATCGATCTCGATAGTATCGTTACGTACAAAGGTGGTCTGCTTGAGCTCCCCATTAACAAACTCCTCAAAAGTAAAGGTACCTGTTTTGAAGTCGGCACAATTGCGCTCCGGCTCCTGACAAGCAATTAGACTTAAAAATATAGTAGCGAGTAGCAGTATTTTTTTCACTTTACAAATTTCGTGAAAATGCCGCTTAATTGGGTCGGTATTTCTTAAAACTTCCGTCTTTGTAAAAGATGATGATCTGTTCAATTGAAGAATCGTTAACCATTTGTTGCTCTTGCTTTTTCTCTGGCTCAATTTTGGTTTGTTCAATTTCAGGCGTTTCCTCTGTATAAGTAGTTGCGCCCGCTTTTGGAAATTCGCCTTTTCCATTGAGCAGCCAATAGAGTTCAACTTCCTCAAAAGACTCGACCACCTTTATCACAAAATCCAAACTGGGTTTATTTCGTCCGGAAAGTAGGTGAGAGATACTAGATCTGTTCACACCAATAGTCTCTGCAAATGCTGCCGAGCTAAGACCGTAATAGTCCATGATCTGCTTTAAACGCTTAGAAAAGGCTTCTGTGTTTACCATTAGAACAAAGTGTGTTACAAATGTAACGCAATAAGGGTTATGAGGCTACAGTTTTAACAAAAACAGAAGTATTTAATCTAAACTAACAGTACACATAAAATATATTAAAGTATTGAAAGTAAGATATATATAGGTTACATATACTTTAATAATTATTTTTCTCTATGATACAGTCTCACACGGCATTGATGTGTTTACATGTGTAACTAATTTCATTAAACTATTTGTTTACAATTGTAAATTATTGATTGTTTACATTTGTAACAACATAGTTTGTCTCTAAAGTGAACCTAACCCATCGTTACCTACCATTACGTACCATTACGCCAGTTTTAAATCGCTTAGCCGCTTCAGATCTTTTTACTTTAAAAGACCTAGGGCTCTCTGTGGAGAACAGACCCATAAAGGCTCTTAGATTTGGGCGTGGTGATTTTAAAGTACTTTGTTGGTCTCAAATGCACGGTAATGAATCGACCACCACAAAAGCATTATTAAATTACTTCTTAGCGCTCGAGTCTGATCCAAAAGCTACACAGTTATTTAAGAGTTTGACGATACTTGCGATTCCTATGCTTAACCCTGACGGTTCGGAACGTTTTACACGCGAGAATGCCCACGAGGTCGATCTGAATCGCGACGCTCAGGCCCTGACGCAGCCAGAAAGCAAGATCTTGGCAGATGTTTTCACTGCGTTTAAACCAAACCTCTGTTTGAATTTACACGGACAGCGCAGTATCTATGGCCTAACTGGGACAGAGAATCCTGCGGTTTTGTCTTTTTTGGCGCCTGCGGCCGATGCGGATAGAACAATTACCCCAGCGCGACTAAAAGCGATGGCTCTAATTAATCGCATTACCAATAAGTTGCACGAGGATCTAGGCAAACAAATTGGCCGCTATGATGATAGCTTTAACCTAGACTGTGTAGGCGACACCTTTACTTCTAGTGGCGTGCCTACCATTTTATTCGAAGCGGGTCAATACCTCCTGGATTATCAGCGCAATAACACTGCAGCCCTTATTCAACGCGCATACAAGGTCTTGTTCGATAGTTTGCTTGTGCAAGATGAGCTGCCCCCAGCGGATAAAATATTATCGGCTTATCTGGAATTGCCGGAGAACACTGTCAACTACTGCGATATCATAGTAAAAGGCGGTTTGCCAGAATCTTCCGGACAGCATAAAGACCTGCAGTTTCAATACCAAGAAGTTGTTGAAAACGATCGTTTGCGATTTATACCGCAGCTATTACCCAAGGAGGAAACTCCTAGGCTTTATGCCCATCGCTATATTGATGGTTCTGAACTAAGTACTTTACTCAAACGTTTGAATAGAGACAGTTGGCCCTCATTTATTGACGATTATGTACAAAAAAAGTACAGTCTTTAAAAATTCTTCAATAAAATCTGTGATTTTGCCTATTTTTCTCATAATTTTGCAATGAGATTGTTGTTTAACACCTATCAGTTGCTATTATGGCTAAATTCAAACTTGACGACGTAGATCATCAGATCCTAGACATCCTAATACAAAACACCCGTGTGCCTTTTACGGATATTGCTAAGAAATTGTTAATCTCAGCAGGTACCGTACATGTAAGAGTAAAAAAGATGGAAGAGGCAGGGATCATCACTGGTTCTTCTTTAACCTTAGATTATACCAAATTAGGGTACTCGTTTATCGCCTATGTGGGAGTATTTCTTCACAACACTTCTCAGACACAATTCGTGTTAGAGCGAATTCATGAAATTCCTTATGTAACTGTTGCTCATATCACTACAGGAAAATTCAACATCTTCTGTAAAATTCGTGCTAGAGATACTTTGCACGCTAAAGATGTCATCTTTAAACTTGATGATATTGAAGGAGTTATGAGAACAGAAACCATGATCTCCTTAGAAGAAAGCATCAACGACAAAAAACGTCTGATGCACACTATATTCAACGAACTCTAGTCTTGATCTTCCGTTTCTGCCGCTGGTAGTGCGACCTCTTCGGCTGTATTGTCTTCTGTTGTGGAGTCATCGTCCTCTTCTTCAAAGTCGGCCATAGCTGAGGCGAGGCGAGCGCTAACCTTAACCAGGTAGACTGTATCTTCGGTTCGCACCTCTACAGCTTCTATGGTATCGTTATGCATATTTTTAAAGGTGATGATGTGATCATCGTCGTATCCATCCGGATAGCGTTCCACCAAAAGGGAAAGAATTTCTGGTGTTAGTTTTTTGATATCGACTATAACCCGTTTCATGACATAGTGCATTCATATATCATTAAAGGTAGCTAAAAAAACAATAGTCCAAACCGAAATGTAAAACTTTACATTTCTTTCATGTAAAATTCGAACGCTTTGTTAATCAAGTCGTTGTCTACAATTTGATCAAATTCAGGCTGCCCTATATTACTCAATAACACAAAATTGACCTGCCCTTTTACATTCTTTTTGTCGTGCAACATATAGCCTTGAATCTCCTCAATGGCCGCCTGGTCAAAAGCCACTTTGGGGTAATAACTCTTTACGATCGATTTGAGTTTTTGAAGCTCCTCCTCAGGAAATGAAAAACGTTCTCTAGAAAGAAAGGTTTCCATTACCAAACCAATCGCAATGGCTTCTCCGTGCAGTAGGTCTTCCATAGAATCGCTTTCTAAAGAATAAGTCTCTATAGCATGCCCAAGAGTGTGGCCAAAGTTTAAAACCTTGCGCAATCCTTTTTCGGTGGGGTCTTGTTTTACGACTTCATTCTTTATTACCACGGAATCGCGAATAAGGGTGTCGAGTCCCTCTAAAGTTTGCGGATCAAAATTCAGCACAGCACTCCAATAATCGGCATTGGAGATCAAACCGTGTTTTATGATTTCTGCAAAGCCGGAACGCATTTGTCGCTCGGGTAAAGTGGCGAGATAATCAATGTCTACACCAACCATGGCGCCATTATTTATAACTCCTATCTGATTTTTAAGCATTCCGTGATCTACTCCGGTCTTTCCTCCAACAGAGGCATCTACCATTGCCAGTAGGGAGGTGGGTAAATTGATATAAGATATACCTCGCTTGTAGATCGAGGCTACAAAACCGCCTAAGTCAGTGACTACGCCACCACCTAAATTGATCATCAACGCCTTTCTATCTGTAAGTAGATTGGAAAGTTCGTCGATAATAGAAACCGTCACTTCCATGGTTTTAAAAGCTTCTCCAGCCGGCATGACCAAAATGTTGGGTTCGGTATCAAATTCCAATTGCTCTAATAATAACGGCAGGCAATCCGCATAGGTGTTATCATCTGTTAAGATAACCACAGAGCTCGGATTGTTTTCGGCTAAATATGTCGATATTTCACTGTAAATCTGTTGGTTGAAATAGATGGGAGCGGCTCCTGATGTAATGGCTTGCATCCTGTTTTTTCTTTACTGCCAAATTAGCGGTTTTCCGGCAAATAGCGACCAAATCTAATTATATTTGTAGGTCGAAATTTTATAAATATGCCTACCGAAAAGATCTTTGAGAATACCGAAGTGGCTTTTGCTCTTAAATCCGATTCCGAATTGGAGCGCGCGTATTTCTTATTTAAAATGATTGCAAGTGAGCCGCTTGTAAAAATTGGTACAGCAGCCACAAAGTTTGCGCTGAACATCAATCTGCCAGTTGAGGGGCTGATACGCTCTACGGTGTTCGATCATTTCTGCGGAGGCGTGAACGAAGAAGACTGTCTTCCTACTGTTGATAAGCTCTATGAAGCTGGTGTTCATGCAGTATTGGATTATTCTGTTGAGGGCAAGGAGACCCAAGCGCAATTCGATAAGACCTTAGCCAAGGTAAATGAACTCACAGCTTTTGCAGATGAGAAGGACGCTATGCCGTTTTCTGTTTTTAAGCCTACAGGTTTAGGGCGTTTTAAGATCTGGCAAAAGAAGTCCGCGGGTGATGCTTTAAGTGCAGAAGAGCAAGCCGAATGGGATGCCATAGTTGTCCGTTATGAGTCGGCTTGTCAAAAAGCTGTAGCACATGATGTAGCCTTACTTATCGATGGAGAAGAATCTTGGATGCAAGATGCTGCAGATGAGTTAGTAACTCAAATGATGCAGAAATACAATAAAGAGAAGCCGCTCATATTCAACACCCTGCAGTGCTACCGTTGGGACCGCTTGGATTATTTGAAGGAATTGCATTTGGAGGCTCGGGCCAAAGGATACAAGCTGGCCTTTAAAATTGTCCGTGGGGCCTATATGGAGAAAGAGAATGATCGTGCTGAGGAACTAGGTTATCCAAGTCCAATTTGCGCCAGCAAAGCGCAAACAGATGCTACTTTTAATGACACGCTGCGATACATCTTGCAAAACCTAGATGATATTGCAGTCTTTATCGGTTCTCATAATGAAGAGAGTTGTTATCTGGCCATGGACCTCATGCAGGAATACGGAATTGCTAAAAACGATCCAAGAGTATGGTTTGGTCAGTTGTTTGGCATGAGTGATCATATTTCTTATAACCTTGCGGCTGCTGGCTATAACGTAGCTAAGTACATTCCTTTTGGGCCGGTAAAAGATGTTATGCCATATTTGATCCGCAGGGCAGAGGAGAATACGTCTGTTGCTGGCCAGACCTCAAGAGAACTTTCCTTGCTAAAAGGGGAGAAGCAGCGCAGAAAACTTTAATTATCTACGTATTTCGTGAAATCGGTAATTAAAGCCGTAGAATCACAATTCTTTACTTGCATTAAATAACGCTGATCGTCCCTAGCCCGACCGCGGATGACGTATTGCTTACAGCTGTCGTTTATTTTAATATTGCTATCGCGGAAGAGCACTTTTCCGTTTCGTAAGAACTGACTCACCACTGCAGTGTCTAAGCCATGGTTACTCATGCCTTGTAGTGCTGTTGCACTAATTTCAGGATGTTTAATGCGAATATTCTTTAGCACTCGGGCATTTGGTCCATAAGCGCAAGAGGCGTTCTTTCCACCTAAGAAAAACATCAGCAGAAAAACACCTACGCTGAATCCTCCAAAAAAGTAGGCAAAGCGTTTTACACGGGTCATATTAAAAGATAAGAAGATTGATATCGCTGTATTTCATGTCGAACCAGTCTGCAACAGACTTATTGGTTAAAATACCGCGGTAAAAATACAACCCATTTTTCAATCCGGAATCAAAGCGGATGGCATTTTCCAGTCCTCCGGATTCACCCATTTGCAAAAGGTAGGGCGTGAATATGTTACTGATACTTATAGAAGATGTTTTAGGGTATCTGGCTGGAATATTGGGCACTCCGTAATGGATCACCCCTTCTTGTATCACTGTGGGTTTATCGTGATTGGTAACCTCGCTGGTCTCAAAGCAGCCTCCCATGTCTATACTGACATCAATGATCACGGCCCCTTTTTTCATGGCCGCCACCATATCTCTGTTAACTACCACAGGAGATCGGTTCTTTCCGCGTACCGCACCAATAGCTACATCGCAGCGTTTAAGCGCCTTAAGCAAATACTTTGGTTGTACGGTAGAGGTGTATAAGGTGCGCCCCAAGTTAGTCTGTAAGAGCCGTAGACGCGTTAGTGAATTGTCGAATACTTTCACATTGGCGCCAAGCCCAATAGCAGATCGTGCAGCAAATTCACCTACAGTACCGGCACCTATTACCACAACTTCTACCGGGGGGACACCGCTGATGTTACCGAACATCATTCCGTTGCCTTGTTTGTCGTTGGCCATGATCTCTGAGGCTATCAAAACGGAGGCTGTGCCAGCGATCTCGCTCAACGCCCTAACTGCTGGATATGCTCCATCCTGATCTTTGATGAATTCAAATGCCAGGGCTGTTATTTTCTTTTTTGCTAAGGCTTTGAAATAGCTTGCCTGTTGTGTTTTAAGCTGAAGCGCCGAGATGATGGTTGTGTTTGGGTTGATCATTTCGAGCTCGTCTAGAGTAGGGGGCTCAACTTTTAAAATGATAGGGCAGCCAAACACCTTCTTTGTGTCTGTGGTAATTGTTGCTCCGGCTTCTGAATAATCTTTGTCTGAAAAACTAGCTTGAGCACCGGCTTTAGACTCTATGAGTACTTTATGACCGTTGGAGACGAGAGCTCCTACAGCATCTGGGGTTAAGCAAATTCTGCGTTCTTGGAAGTAAACCTCCTTGGGGATACCAATAAAAAGCTCGCCGTGTTCTTGGGCGATCTCTAATTTTTCTTCTTGTGGTAAAAGTTCGGCCTTGGTAAAGGGCGATAGCTGCTCAGCCATGATTGGGTGTTTAGTCTAACCCAAGATACAATAAATATAAAGCAAGTTCCAAATAGGGGAGTCCTAGCGAAAAAGGTCTTTGATTTGACCCCAAAGTGTTTTTTCTTGAGCCAGTTCTTCTTCGAATGATTGGAGGTCATTGCCTCGTATTGAATTAAATAATTTAGCCCGAACTAGATAAACAGCAGGAACTATCACAGCCATTAAAGGAATAATATAAGCCAGTTCTAGTTCATCAACATTACCATTGCTTTGTCGAAGGATTCCCCATAGCTGGAAAGAGTACATGGCAATTGGCACCAAGATTATCCAGTGCCACCAGTGTTTGCAGGTAAAGAACCAAAGTAAAAATAAAGAGAGAGGAACAACTTTACTTACCAAAAACCAAGCATAGTTAAACCAACTATTATACTCAGTATGAAGGGTAAATAAAGAAGTTTCCCAGACTTGAGAGTCGCCTGGGAAATTTCTATATGAATAAAACAGGAACGGAGTCGATGCGATAAATATCACAATCAAGCTCCCAATAAACAGGGATTTCTTACCCGTTGACTGGAACTTCGATTTCTCGCGGATCGACTTGTTGTTCTGTTTGTTCATCTTCAATGCTTTCAGGTGTACATGAGGTCATTAGACCAAACCCAAATAATGCAACGATCAATAGATACTTTGTAGCTTTCATTTTCTGTTTCTTTGTGAGGTTAATAGTACAAACCTAGTTCATTAAAACAGAAGTTTTCGAACTATTATCACCTTAACTTAGCTGGTCATACTTTTTTCTAGCAGTCTGGCTAAGCCAAATGAAGGCAATTTCGCACGAAAAATAAGCTATGTATTTTTTTGTCCTACAAATGATCGCTTAATTAAGTAGGTTCCTTGATCGTTCGTTCACTTTTTAGATTTAGGGTTCTTGTATTATCTGCATTACGGCTAAACCGTAAAATGTTCCTTTCTTGATCTAAAAGATGTTCCACCTTTTCCGGCCATTCAATAAAAACCCAATTACCACTGTCTAAATATTCCGTGAAGCCTAGCATTTCTGCCTCTTCAGCGGATTTTAGCCGATAACAATCAAAGTGGTATATCGGACCAATTTT
This sequence comes from Gilvibacter sp. SZ-19, assembly GCF_002163875.1. Lineage (GTDB taxonomy): Bacteria > Bacteroidota > Bacteroidia > Flavobacteriales > Flavobacteriaceae > Gilvibacter. Next base: position 2,852,450 of record NZ_CP019333.1, read on the forward strand.
GGACGAATATTCGTGAACTAATGCATAGGTAGGACTGCTAATTTGGTCCTCAACCCCCAACTCCTTCATTATAGCCTTCAACAGGGTAGTCTTTCCTACTCCAAGCTCACCGTACAACAGTACGATCCGGCCTTTGAGATGCACAGTTACTTGTTTGGCAACTGCGGTAACATCTTCTAAATTGTACGTAAAATCTGTCATTTGCTATTTACGAACTTTACAAATGTAATAAATTATCGATTATATCAAAATTTTATCGATTAAATGTAACCTGCTGTAAGAAAAATAGAATTCGCTATTACGGCTAATATATATAGCATCTGATTATCAGTAGTTTACGATCAAATCGATTATAAGCAAATTTAATAAAAAATGCGATGAAGAAAATGTCGCGTTCGTAGTTACTCCCCTATTAGTACTAAAATGCAAGACGACACTTTTTCATCGCAGTTCAAACTTATGATCAAAATGTCAGCCATAAAAATGATAACTGCACAGATTTATGAATAGAAGATTCTATCACTATAGTTTTAATAGATGGACTACTTAAAAACGGTACAGATTTATGAATTTACACTATTCACAATTTTTTGGAATGAAATTTTAAACTAGTTTCAATGAAACTATACTAGACTATGAAGCACATCGTATTTGTCGTTTTGTTTTTATCTGTTTGCAATTTGGTGAATTCTCAAACTCCAGAATTAATTCTTAGCGAGCTAACAGAAGAAGAATTATTAGTGGTTATTGATAGCACGGAAAACATAGAATTGGCTAAAAAAGCATCGCTACTATACTTAAGTATTGGTAAAATGAAAAAAGACACGATTAAAATTGCTCGTGGATTTGATCGCTTAGCAAGGCTTGGAAGTGCCAACTTAAATCTACAATATGCGGACTCAATAATTCGTTTTACGCATCATTTAAATAATATAACATATCCTGGCCAGGCATATTTGATAAAGGCTCATAACTTAAAATCGATTAATTCTGTAGATGCGGCAATTGACAATTTAATTATTGCATACTACATGGCAACAGAGAGAGGGAATGTTTCTCATGAGGCATATGCTATGCATACATTAATTCACTTCAAAACTTATTGGGGAGATCCAAATGAAGCCTTATCACTCCAGAATAAATTTGATTTAAGATTGAAATCACCCGAGTTTAAACAAGAACTAGCAAAGTCTTTCCGTGTTAAGGACGAACGAGCTATAAATAATTACTATGAATCTTTGTTACTTGAGTCAGGCCTTAATAAGGCGACTTGCTTAATAGAGATAGGTGAATTCGACAAAGCTTACGAAATCATAAATGCTAAATTGTCGAATTTCAATCCAAATTTGTATCCGAGCGTGTACCTATACCTTTTAGAGGCAAAGATGGAGAGCCTTTATTATTCGAATCGATTCAATGAGGTTTTAACTACAATTGATGAGATAAGTGAGAAAAAGAAACAATTCTATCCGACTGCTGAATTAAAAAATCCGAATGTTCTCTTTTTTTATGGAATGACGAACTACAAGATGAATAAGATTGGTAAGGCAGTCAATGCATTTGCCTCGGCGGATTCTATTTATAATGCCAAAAACAACCTTTATTTTGCTAAACACCGTGAAATGTATCCAATTCTTGTGAATCACTATAAAAATGAGTTGAAAATTGACAAACAACTATATTATTTGAATCAGCAATTAAAGATGGATAGCGTTATAATCAGTTCATACTTAAACGTAGACCCAAGATTAATAGATGATTTCGAAACCCCCTTACTCTTAGCCGAAAAGGAAAAACTTATCGCCCAGTTGGAATGGGAGCAAGGTAAAGAGAAGCGCAAACAGCTTTTCACAGTAGGCTTATTGTTCCTAAGCCTGGGGGCTGGATTTTATTATTTCTGGAAACAAAACCAATATAAAAAGCGTTTTCAAGCGTTAATAAAAAACGGCTTAGAAGATCAACAAGAACTCAAGACAGATCAAAGGCGAAACGATATCTCTGCCGCCATAGTAGAAGACATACTTCAAAAACTGGAGCGCTTTGAAAGCAAACATCAATTTACCAGAAAAGATACCTCTTTACAGAGTGTGGCTAAGCGTTTTAATACCAATTCATCGTATTTGTCCAAGGTGGTAAACCTTAAAAAGGATAAAAATTTCTCTCAATACATCAGTGAATTGCGAATAGCTTATGCAGTAGATCAGCTTAAGAATAATCCACGCTTCAGAAAATACACCATAAAGGCCATTGCAGAAGAGGTTGGTTTTGGAAATGCCCAATCATTCTCAAAGGCATTCTATTCTAGAACAGGGATACAGCCGTCCTATTTTATAAGAAACCTCAATAAGCAAAAACAAAACGATTTTATCGCGGATTCAATACCGCAAACGGAATGATCATCTCTTCCAGAGATACACCGCCGTGCTGGTAGGTATTTCTGTAATAGCTTACATAATGGTTGTAATTGTTGGGATAAGCAAAAAACAGATCCCCCTTGGCAAAGATGAACGAGCTACTCATATTAATAGCCGGTAGGTGAATGGACTTAGGGTCTTTAGCCGCCAAGACATCTTTATCCTCATAGGTTAAACTTCTTCCTGTTTTATAACGTAAGTTCAAACTGGTGTTCTTGTCGCCAATCACCTTAGAAGGGTTCTTTACATTAATGGTTCCGTGATCTGTAGTGATTATCAGTTTAAAGCCCATTTGTGCTGCCTGTTGAATGATCTCCAACAGCGGGCTGTTCTTAAACCAGCTCTGCGTCAATGAACGATACGATTTATCATTAGATGCCAATTCTTTAATCACTTCCATTTCTGTTTTGGAGTGCGAAAGCATATCTACAAAATTGTACACCACCACGGTGAGATCGTTGTTCTTTTGCGACCTAAAATTATCTACCAAGCGTTTACCTTGTTTTAAACTGGAGATCTTATGGTATTCCCACTTGATATCTAGTCCTAAACGATTCAATTGAGCTCCAAGGAAATCGTGCTCGTGCATGTTCTTTCCACCATCATCGGTGTCGTTGAGCCACCAGTCCTTGTGCAGGCGTTCCATCTCACTCGGCATTAATCCAGAAAATATGGCGTTTCGCGCGTATTGTGTAGCAGTAGGTAAAATGCTGTAGAAGGCCTTTTCCTTTTCTTTTTTATACGCATTAGATACGATCGGTTCAAAAGCCTTCCATTGGTCATAGCGCAAATTGTCTACTACAACCAAAAGCGTGGGTTTATCGCCCAATTCAGGCTGAATCCATTCTTTAAATAAGTTGTGCGACATCACTGGAGCCTGATCTGTATTGTTAAACCAATCCGAATAGTGTTTGTCGATAAATTTGCAGAACTGGGTGTTGGCTTCGATCTTTTGCGATTCCAAGATCTCGAACATGCCGGAATCTTCTATATCTTCTAATTGCAATTCCCAATAGATCAGACGTTGATAAAGATCTACCCACTCCTGATGCGAATTGACCATAGAGAGGTCCATAGCGATCTTTCTAAACTCTTGTTGATAGTCAGAAGTGGTCTTCTCAGAGACCAGACGACTGTGATCTAGATTCTTTTTAAGGCTGAGTAGAATCTGATTTGGATTCACCGGTTTGATGAGATAATCGGCGATCTTAGCGCCAATGGCCTCTTCCATAATATATTCCTCTTCACTCTTGGTTATCATAACAACCGGTAGCGTAGCTTGCTTCTCTTTGATCTCTGCAAGCGTCTCCAAACCTGTAAGGCCAGGCATGTTCTCGTCTAAAAAGACAATGTCAAATTGCTGCTTGTCTATCTCTTCCAAAGCTTCCGTACCGCTTTGGGCTGTTGTCACAGCATAATTTTTTTGTTCCAGAAAAAGAATGTGAGGTTTAAGTAAATCGATCTCATCATCGACCCACAGTACTTTTATGTCACTCATATATGTATCTTTGCTTTTGAGGCTTAATTGAAAGGTTTGAATACCCGTAAGAAACTTACTCTCTTTAACGATCCAATTTACGGATTTATTACCATCCCAAATGCGTTGGTCTTTGACCTTATAGAGCACACCTATTTCCAGCGCTTGCGCAGAATTACGCAGATGGGTATGTCATATTTGGTTTTTCCCGGAGCGCATCACACGCGCTTTCACCACGCTTTGGGCTGCATGCACCTTATGCAGAAGGCGGTACAAGTACTTCGCTATAAGGACATTGTGATTTCTAAGGAGGAAGAAGAGGCGCTTTACGTAGCTATTTTGTTACACGATATAGGACACGGGCCTTTTTCACACGCTTTAGAACATAGTCTTGTCACTGGGGTGGATCACGAGCAGATTTCATTGCAATTTATGGAAGCGCTCAACAAAAACTTTAACGAGAGATTAACGTTGGCTATCTCTATATTCAATGACAGCTATCCCAGAAAGTTCTTACATCAATTGGTTTCTGGACAGTTAGACATGGACCGTCTGGACTACCTGAAGCGCGACAGTTTTTATACGGGAGCCTCAGAAGGAAACATTAATAGCGAGCGTCTTATAAGTATGCTCAATGTTGCCAACGATCAATTGGTAGTAGAATCCAAGGCCATTTATTCTGTTGAGAAGTTTTTAGTGGCCAGAAGACTTATGTATTGGTCGGTTTATCTACATAAAACAGGCTTGGCAGCAGAGCAGGTGCTAATACGTGTCTTACAGCGTGCTAAAGAATTGATCGCTCAAGGAGATAGTTTACAAGCCAGCGAACCTCTGATGTTCTTTTTAAAACGAGAATCCGAAGTGTTCGATCAGACAGCGCTGAAGCATTTTGCCCGTTTGGACGACCACGATATTATACAGGCATTGAAAGGGTGGTGCGACCACAGCGATAGTATTTTGTCCAAACTGTCTAATATGATCTTGGACAGAGATCTTCCTAAAGTAAAACTCAAGAATAAAAAACCAACCTCTGCACAGGTTGACAAACACAAGGAGAAGGTTAGTAAAGCCCTTGGTATACCTATGGATCAGACCCATTATTTTGTGTTCGAAGGACAAGTGACCAACCGGGCTTATCGCAACGATACTCAAAATATAAATCTATTGAGTAAAAACGGAAAACTTACGGATGTAGCTGGTGCAAGCGATCAGCTAAATTTAAAGGCCTTGACCCGAGAAGTCACCAAACACTATCTGTGTTATCCCAAAGGAAAACATTATTAATTTTTTCTATTTTTGCATCAATTGAAAGCGCAGGATGAGCAACCCAAACCACGCACTAGACAGAGCCGAGCGGCCTCTTCCACAAGCACTTAGAGAACTATGAAATTCACAGCAACGCAAATAGCGGGCATACTGGAAGGGGAAATAGAAGGTAATCCTGACGTAGAAGTGTCAAAACTCGCAAAGATCGAGGAAGGCTCTCCAGGGAGTTTAACCTTTTTATCGAATCCGAAGTATACTTCTTTTATATACAAGACGCAGGCGTCTATCACCATTGTGAACAAGGATTTTAAAGCCGAAGACAGCTTAGATACTACCTTGATCCGCGTAGAGGATGCTTATAAAGCGTTCTCCACCTTATTAGAATATTACAATCAGGTCAAAATGAACAAGACAGGAATAGAACAACCTGTGTTCATTGCAGACAGCGCCAAATACGGTGAAAACCTTTATATGGGAGCTTTCTCGTATCTCGGAGAAAATGTTTCTATTGGTGACAACGTTAAGATCTATCCCAACGTATATATAGGAGACAATGTCCAGATAGGTGATAACTGTGTTGTTTTTGCCGGAGCTAAGATCTATTCAGAATCAGTAATAGGCAATCACTGTGTGATTCATTCTGGTGCCATTGTTGGTGCCGATGGTTTCGGTTTTACACCCAATGAAAAAGGTGAATATCAAAAAGTACCACAAACCGGAAACGTGATCATTGAAGATCATGTGGATGTCGGTGCCGGAACTACTATAGATCGAGCCACATTAGGTTCTACCATTATTCGCCGCGGAGTTAAACTGGATAATCAGATCCAAATTGCTCACAATGTCGAGATCGGTGAAAACACGGCTATCGCTGCCCAGTCTGGAGTAGCTGGCTCTACCAAGATAGGCAAGAACTGTTTGATAGGTGGCCAGGTTGGAATAGTTGGTCACGTAACTATTGGAAACAATGTGCGTATTCAGGCACAGAGTGGTATCGGCAGAAATGTAAAAGACAATGAAGTGTTGCAAGGTTCACCAGCCCTTAATTATGGCGATTACAATAAGAGCTACGTACACTTTAAAAATCTTCCTAAAATAATAGATCGTTTTAACGCTATTGAAAAAAACCAAGACAATGAGTGAAACTGGCGCCAAACAACGCACCATAGAAAAGGAAGTATCGCTTAAAGGTGTGGGATTACACACCGGAAAAAACGTAACACTTACATTTAAACCAGCTCCGGAAAATCACGGCTACGCTTTTGTAAGAGCGGACCTTGAGGGTACACCGACCATAGAGGCAGACGCCAACTATGTGGTCAATACCCAACGCGGAACCAACTTGGAGAAATTAGGTGTAAAGATCCAGACCTCGGAGCACGTTTTAGCTGCTTTGGTTGGTATGGAAGTAGATAATTGCATCATTGAATTAGATGCTTCGGAACCTCCAATCATGGACGGTTCTTCAAAGTTCTTTGTAGAGGCCATTGAAAAGGCTGGAATCAAGGAGCAGGATGCCATGAGAGAAGAATACGTGGTCAAGGATGTGATCTCTTACAGCGACCCTGAAACGGGTAGCGAGATCATAGTAATGCCTGCGGATGAGTACCAGATCACCACTATGGTCGATTTTGGAACTAAGATCCTAGGTACGCAAAACGCCACCATGAAGCATCTTTCGGATTTTAAAGCTGAAATTTCGGACTCTAGAACCTTTAGTTTCCTTCATGAGATAGAAACGCTTCTAGATCACGGACTTATAAAAGGTGGAGACCTGAACAATGCCATCGTTTATGTAGACAAGGAATTGTCGCCAAAGACCATGGACAAACTGCGCGAGGCATTTGGTAAAGATTCTATTTCCGTTAAACCTAATGGAATTTTAGATAACCTGACCTTACATCATCCTAACGAGGCTGCCAGACACAAACTGCTAGATGTAGTAGGAGATCTAGCCCTTATAGGGACTCGTATCCGCGGAAAGGTCATTGCCAATAAACCAGGGCATTATGTGAACACCCAGTTTGCAAAGAAAATGTCCAAGATCATTAAAATGGAACGTCGTAATAAGGTGCCTAAGTTCGATCTGACCAAGCCACCGGTAAAAGACGTAAACCAGATCATGGCCATGTTGCCACACCGTCCGCCGTTCTTATTGGTGGACAAGGTTTTAGAGTTAAGTGACTCGCATGTGGTTGGTCTCAAGAACGTGACTATGAACGAGCCATTCTTTGTCGGTCACTTCCCTGGAGCGCCTGTTATGCCTGGTGTTCTTATTGTTGAGGCCATGGCGCAAACAGGAGGAATCCTCGCTTTGAGTACCGTTCCAGACCCGGAGAATTACCTGACCTTTTTCATGAAGATTGACAATGTTCGATTCAAGCAGCAAGTTACCCCGGGAGATTCCCTTATCTTTAAACTGGATTTGATCAGTCCGATCCGTCGTGGAATTGTCCATATGAAGGCATCTGCTTATGTAGGCGATAAATTGGCTACAGAGGCAGAGCTTATGGCACAGATCGTCAAATCCAAATAACAATCTTATAACTACGGAATGAATCAACCTTTAGCATATGTGCATCCCGGGGCCAAGATCGCCAAGAATGTGGTGATAGAACCCTTTACCACCATTCACAACAATGTGGTGATAGGCGAGGGGACTTGGATCGGCTCTAACGTGACCATCATGGAAGGTGCGCGTATTGGGAAGAACTGCAATATCTTTCCTGGAGCGGTAATTAGTGCTATTCCACAAGATCTCAAATTCAACGATGAAGACACTATCGTAGAAATTGGAGACGGAACTACCTTGCGCGAATACGTCACCGTGAATCGCGGCACTACAGATCGCGGCAAAACAGTGATCGGAAAGAACTGTTGGATCATGGCCTACTGCCATATTGCCCACGATTGTATCGTAGGTGATAATTGTATCTTTTCTAACAACAGTACTTTAGCTGGTCATATCACCGTGGGAGATCATGTGGTGTTAGCTGGTATGACTGCCATTCAACAATTTTGTACTATTGGTAACCACGCTTTTGTTACCGGAGGATCTTTGGTGCGAAAAGATGTGCCTCCTTATGTAAAAGCTGCTCGCGAGCCGCTTTCGTATGTGGGTATCAACTCCGTGGGATTGCGCAGAAGAGGGTTTTCTACGGAGAAGATCCGCGAAATACAGAACATCTACCGCATATTATATCAAAAGAATTTAAACAACACCCAAGCCGTTGCGATCATTGAGGCCGAAATGGAAGCCACCCCAGAACGCGACGAGGTGCTCGAATTTATAAAACGTTCAAAACGAGGTATTATGAAAGGATACTTCAGTAATTAAAACATATGGCAAGTACTTCAGACATCCGCAAAGGACTTTGTATCAAATACAACCACGATATCTATAAGATCATCGAATTCTTACACGTAAAGCCAGGAAAAGGTCCTGCCTTTGTAAGAACTAAGCTTAAAAGTGTGACCACAGGAAAGGTGATCGACAATACGTTCTCCGCTGGGCACAAGATCGACGATGTTCGCGTAGAAACCCACAAATTCCAGTATTTGTACAACGAAGGTGAGACCTTCCACTTTATGAATACGGAAGATTACACGCAGATCCAACTTCAAAAAGACGCTTTAGATACTCCGGAGCTTATGAAAGAAGGAGAAGTGGTTACTGTGATAATCAACTCCGAAGACAATATGCCGCTTTCTGTTGAAATGCCTCCACACGTGATCTTGGAAGTTACTGCTACAGAACCTGGCGTTAAAGGAAACACTGCAACCAACGCGACCAAACCTGCAACCGTAGAGACCGGCGCAACCGTAAATGTGCCTTTATTCATTAACGAAGGCGACAAGATTCGCGTTGATACCGAAAAAGGTAACTACCAAGAGCGCATCAAAGAATAATTTAGATTCCCTGCTGTAAACGTCCCATGATTATGGGGCGTTTTTTTATCTTAGACTTATGAAGTTCCCTAAGACACATACACTTAAAGAGATCGCCGAACTCATCGGATCAACTTATGTTGGTGCCGACGATTTTCCTGTGGAGGGAATGAACGAGATCCATGTGGTTACTCCTGGAGATATAGTCTTTGTAGATCATCCGAAGTATTACGATAAAGCATTAGAATCCGCAGCAACTGTGGTTTTGATCAATAAAGAAGTGGACTGCCCAGAGGGCAAGGCCTTACTGGTTTCAGAAGATCCATTTAGAGACTTCAACACCTTGACCAGACACTTTATGCCATTTGTATCTGCTTCTGCTTTAATTGCTCCTACAGCGAGCATTGGGCACGATACGCAGATTCAGCCTGGTGCTTTTATAGGAAACAATGTAACCATAGGGTCTAATTGTGTCATTCATGCCAATGTGAGTATTTACGATCACTGTGTTATTGGAGATAACGTAACCATACACTCCGGAACTGTTTTGGGAGCCGATGCATTCTATTACAAGAACAGACCGGAAGGTTATGACAAGCTCTTAAGTGGCGGCCGAGTGGTGATTCAAGATAATGTAGACCTCGGAGCACTTTGTACGATAGACAAGGGCGTTACCGGCGATACTACCATAATGAAAGGCACCAAGATCGACAACCAAGTTCATATAGGTCACGATACAGTGATTGGAGAGCGCTGCCTTATTGCCTCGCAAACCGGTATCGCTGGTTGTGTGGTAATGGGGAACCAAGTTACGGTTTGGGGCCAAGTAGGAATTACCAGTGGTATTACTATAGGTGATAAAACCGTTATCTCTGCCAAAGCCGGCGTGAGTAAATCCTTAGAAGGAGGGAAGCATTATTTTGGCATCCCTGCGGATGAGTTCAGAAAGAAATACAAAGAAATAGCATCCATTAGAATGATACCTGCGCTGATGGAACAACTCAAACAACAAAACAAATAAGATGTCGAAAGAAGTAGTACGCAATTTTTACAAGGCCGATATTCTAGGTGATCCAACGGTATTAAAGACCTATTTCCATCCGGAGATAACCTTGATCTGGAACAGTAATGACGGGCTCACCATTATGAATTTTGACGATTTGGAAGGATTCTTCGGAGAGATCAGAAATACCTACCACGACTTGCGTATTGAAGTTAGTCACCTATTGCAAGACGATAATTTTGTGACCATCCGTTACAAGTACTATGTGCGCACCATAGAAAACCCAGAAGAGGAATTGGGTATTGCCCATTTTATAGCTATTTGGGAGATCAAAGACGGCCAAATGTACCGCGGATATCAAGTAAGTCAGCCGGTTACTGACCTGGATGACACCACCGAATCTTATCACAAAGTAAAAGTCTAGTCCACTTACTTTTTAGGAGATAAAAGTGTATTTTTGTACTCCGAAAAATCAAATGTAAATCACAGCTACTCATGAGCGTATTAGTCAATAAAGATTCTAAGATAATTGTACAAGGTTTCACCGGAAGCGAAGGAACTTTCCACGCCGGGCAAATGATCGAGTACGGCACCAATGTTGTCGGAGGTGTAACTCCTGGTAAAGGTGGACAAACCCACTTGGACCGTCCAGTTTTCAATACCGTAGAAGAGGCCGTTAAGACCACTGGAGCGGACACTACTATCATTTTTGTACCACCAGCTTTTGCTGCGGATGCTATTATGGAGGCCGCCGATGCTGGGATCAAGGTGATCATTACCATTACTGAAGGAATCCCTGTGGCTGATATGATCAAAGCATCTAATTATATCTCTGAGCGCGATTGTCGTCTAGTGGGACCTAACTGTCCGGGAGTTATCACTCCGGGCGAAGCCAAAGTTGGGATCATGCCAGGTTTTGTTTTCAAAAAAGGAAACGTTGGCATTGTTTCTAAATCAGGAACACTTACTTATGAGGCAGCAGACCAGGTTGTACGCCAAGGGCTAGGCATCACTACTGCTATAGGAATTGGCGGAGATCCTATCATTGGAACAACCACCAAAGAGGCTGTAGAAATGTTGATCAACGATCCAGAGACCGAATGTGTTGTTATGATCGGCGAGATCGGTGGACAGCTAGAAGCCGATGCTGCCAATTGGTACCAAGCCAGTGGAAGCAAAAAACCAGTTGTTGGTTTTATCGCCGGAGAGACTGCACCTAAAGGACGCACTATGGGTCACGCTGGAGCTATTGTAGGTGGTAGCGAAGACACTGCACAGGCCAAGAAACAGATCATGCGACAGTGTGGGATCCACGTGGTGGATTCTCCTGCAGAGATCGGGAAGAAAGTCGCAGAAGTACTGGGATAGCCTGTTAATAGTTTTAAGAAGAGACCGTGTAAATTACCATAATTTTATACGGTCTCTTTTTATTTAAAGCCACCTCATTTCTTATCTTTACCATTCAACCAACTAAAATTTACCACTTTGAAATTACTTGAAGGAAAAACAGCGATCATTACCGGTGGAAGCCGCGGAATAGGAAAGGGTATTGCAGAAGTATTTGCCGCCCATGGCGCCAATGTAGCATTTACTTATAGTTCTTCTGCCGAGGCAGCCAACGCTTTGGCAAGCGAGCTTAACGCCACAGGTGTACAAGCAAAAGCTTATCAATCCAATGCCGCCGACTATCAGCAATGTGAGGACTTGGTAAAACAAGTACTCGAAGATTTTGGCGGGGTAGATGTAGTGATCAACAATGCTGGTATTACCAAAGACAACTTGTTGATGCGCATGAGCGAAGAAGACTTTGACAAGGTGATCGAGGTGAACTTGAAGTCTGTTTTTAATATGACCAAGGCTATTCAGCGTACCTTTTTAAAGCAACGTAACGGATCCATCATCAATATGAGTTCCGTGGTTGGGGTAAAAGGAAACGCCGGGCAGGCCAATTACGCAGCTTCTAAAGCTGGTATTATAGGTTTTAGTAAGTCTGTTGCTTTAGAGCTGGGGTCGCGTTCTATTCGATGTAATGTGATCGCCCCAGGATTCATAGAAACGGAAATGACCGCTAAGTTGGATCCAGACACTGTTCAGGGTTGGCGCAATGCGATTCCTTTAAAACGAGGAGGACAGCCAGAAGATATAGCCAATGCTTGTGTTTTCTTAGCCAGTGATCTATCGGCCTATATTACCGGGCAAGTGCTCAATGTGGACGGCGGAATGCTCACTTAAAAATTAGTACTCAAATCATTTAATGTCGGCAACCACCCTTTTGTATCTTATTGCAGTAGCTGTAGTAGCGCTTGGGGTGTCTGCTTATATGTATGGTTTTAAGAGTCGTTTAAATCCAAGATTGCGCTGGGCACTTGGGTTATTACGATTCTTAACGCTGCTGTGTTTAGGAGTTTTGCTTATAAACCCTAAGATAGAGCAGGTATCGTATTATACCGAAAAACCAGCCTTAAATGTATTGGTAGATAATTCGAGCTCCATTCGCAGCCTATCCAGAGATTCTTTGGTCAAAGGCTTGTTAAACGAAATAGTTACGGATACTGAACTAAAGCAGCGATTTAGAGTACAGGCCTATCAGTTTGACCAATCGTTCGGCCCTTTGGACAGTTTGGACTTTAAGGGCACAGCTTCTGATATTGCCACTGGTCTTCGTGACCTTGGTGCCATATACGATAAGCAAGCCGCCACCACCGTTTTATTGACCGATGGAAATCAAACCTTAGGAAGCAACTATAGCAGTTTAGGTAGCCGATTGAAAAATCCTGTATTTCCTATAGTTGTGGGCGATACTACCCAGTACGAGGATCTCCGAATTACACGTGTCAACGCCAATAGGTATGCCTATCAGGACAATGAATTTCCCTTGGAATTATCTCTGTCCTACACAGGAGATCGCAGTGTAAATACGAGTCTTGTTATTCGCAAGGGAGGGCAAGTGGTTAAACGACAACCACTTGAGTTTAACAGCACCAACAACGCAACAACGCTCACACTTTATTTAAAGGCTGAACAAGTTGGTGTTCAGAACTATACTGCGGAATTGTCCCCTTTAACTGCAGAGCGAAACACCAACAACAATTACCAACAATTTGCGGTAGAGGTTATAGATCAGAGCACCAAAGTGGCCATTGTGGCTTCAGTTCAGCATCCAGATCTAGGAGCCTTAAAGAAAGCGATCACTCAACTAAAACAAAGGCAGGTCACTGTTTTGGAACCAACAGCCGCTGTTGGGCAATTGGATGATTATCAATTGGTCATTCTTTACCAGCCCGACTCGCGCTTTAATGCCGTGTATGAGGAATTGGAGCGCTTGAAAAAGAACAGATGGACCATCACCGGATTGCAAACGGATTGGGATTTTATCAATGAGGTACAACTCAAATATGCCAAATTAGGTGCAGCAGGTGAGGAGCTGGTCAGTGCAGAGACCAATAGGAATTATGCCATATTCGCTTTAGATCCTGTAGATTTTAGCAATTATCCGCCCTTATTGACCCAATTTGGAAGCCTGGATGTTTTTGTTCCTTACGATGAACTGCTGAGCCAGACCATATCTGGAATATTCACAGAATCGCCCATGCTCTTTAGTTTTGAGTCCGATGGGATCCGTGAAGCCGTTTGGGATGCAGAAGACCTTTGGCGATGGCGTGCACATGCGTATGTAGAGAACAGAGACTTTAAGCAATTTGACGACCTTATTGCCAATATGGTGCAGTACTTATCCTCTAACAAGCGGCGCAGCAGGCTGGATGTAAATTTTGAGACCTTCTATTACAGCAATGCAGCCATCAGCATACAGGCTCAGTATTTCAATGAAAATTATCAGTTCGATCCGGAAGCATCGCTGTATTTGACCTATACAAACTCCGCAGGAAACAGTCAACGACTACCCATGCTACTAAAAAATAATTATTACCAGGCTAATCTCAACGGACTGGCAGCAGGTGTTTACGATTTTACTGTTTCTGTAGACGGGCAAGGTATTGCCAGAAGCGGTCAATTCAATGTGTTGGATTTTAGTGTTGAAGATCAGTTCATCAACCCGGACGCTTTAAAACTAAATGCACTGGCAAGCAGTAGTGGTGCGCAGTTGTATTACGAAGATCAGCTGGCTGAATTAAAAGCAGCGCTACTGCAAGATCCGCGCTTTGTGCCTGTTCAAAAAAGTAGGCAAAATGTCGTACCTTTAATATCCTTAAAATATCTGCTCGGCTTGCTAGCCTTACTACTTGCAGCAGAGTGGTTTACCAGAAAATACAACGGATTAATATAATATTGAAACCATGGAAAAATTACCCAAACTAGGGATCCCCGTACTAATAGCAGTTATTCTACTGCTTATACTTTTGTTTAAATCTTTTGTACGAATAGAAGCAGGTTATTCCGGCGTACTCTACGAAACGCTAAGTGGTGGTGTAGACCCGAACAAGCCGGCCATGCCTCAAGGACTTAATTTTGTGATGCCTTGGAACGAGGTGATCAAATACGAAGTGCGTCAGCAAGAAGTATCAGAGAATATGGACGTACTGTCCTCTAATGGATTAGAAATTCAATTAGACGCCTCTGTACTGTATCAACCAGATGTGTCGCAGCTCGGAAAATTACATAACGAAAAAGGGGAGAACTACCTCTCTCGATTGGTACAGCCAGCGATTCGTTCGGCTGCGCGTTCTGTTGTTGGACGTTACACTCCGGAGCAATTGTATTCTACCAAGCGCGATGCTATTCAAGACGAGATCTTTGCAGAGACCAAGAAGATCTTAGACGAGGAGTATATTCAGCTTAACCGTGTATTGGTTCGAGATGTTACACTCCCACCAACTATCAAGGATGCCATCGAGCGTAAGCTAAAACAAGAACAAGAGTCCTTGGAATACGAGTTCCGATTAGAAAAGGCAGAAAAAGAAGCAGAGCGCCAACGTATAGAAGCAGAGGGTAAGGCAGCGGCGAATAGAATTCTAAGTGCCTCGCTTACCGATAAGATCCTGCAGGAAAAGGGTATTCAAGCAACTTTAGAGCTTTCTAAGTCTCCAAATAGCAAAATGGTCATAATTGGATCTGGACAAGATGGGCTGCCGCTTATCCTGAACAACAATTAACTCGTTTCTAAATAATGAGAATTAAGAGGCGCTGCTAGATGCAGTGCCTTTTTTATTACGCCAGAATCTGTATATCCCAAATCCTGCCACAGCGGCTATACCAAACATGATCAAAGCACCCAGCAGATTGCTGTACAGTGCAAAGCCTAAACCAAACAGGGAGGTGTAAACCAAAAGGATCCCCAAGAGCATAGAGCCCAGATCTGCAGTGAAATTATCACCACTCTCACGCAGGTTAATTTGTGCTTCGGATGCCTTGCGTTTTAGTCCGTTCCAACCGGTACCATAAGGCGTAATAGCATTGTAGAACGCAACCAGTTTATCTGTAGCAGTTGGGCGAGTCATTAGGGTAACGAGCAGCCAAGTGAGTGTGGTAATTCCCACGCCAATGACTAATACATAATGGTCGGCGATTGGAGTGAAGAATTCTTCGTGAACAAACTCGAAGTAAACGGCAACAATAAAAGAAACGATCATCCCGCTGATCTCCGAATAAGCATTAACACGCCACCAAAACCAGCGCATGATAAAAATAGAACCCGTACCTGCACCTATCTGCAGTAATATTTTAAAGGTTCCATAGGCGTCTGTCAAGAACAAGGCCAAACAAGCAGCTATGACCATCAATAAGACCGTAGATATACGACCAACACCAACGAGTTCCTTTTCTGAGGCTTCAGGTTTTATAAAACGCTGATAGAAATCCAGAGCGATATACGAAGATCCCCAATTCAAATGTGTAGAAATGGTACTCATAAAAGCCGCTATGAGCGAAGCCAGCACCAAACCGAGAAGCCCGGCGGGTAATTTGGTCAACATGGCAGAATAACCCAGATCGTGACCCAGTACGGTATTTGGAAAGGCAGATCCTATGTCTGTGAGTTCCGGATAAAGTACCAAAGACGCTAAGGCGATCAAAATCCAAGGCCAAGGTCTAAGGGCGTAATGAGTAATATTAAAGAGTAGGGTAGCGCCTATGGCATTCTTTTCGTCTTTGGCAGACAGCATGCGCTGAGCGATATAACCGCCTCCACCTGGTTCCGCGCCAGGATACCAAACACTCCACCATTGTACGGCTACAGGAATGAGCAACAATACAATTAGTGATTCAGTATCGTTAAAGTCTGGTAGGAAGCTGAGTTTATCGGCCACATTTGGATGCGCAAGCATAGCGTCCAATCCGCCGACCTCAGGCAGATTAATGATATAATATGCAGCCCAAATCGAACCTACCATGGCGACTAAGAACTGTAGAAAGTCAGTAAAAATAACACCTCGCAAACCACCAAGAGTACTGTATATTACCGTAATAACACTGGCATAGAGTACACATTGCCAGGGTTCCAAGCCAAACATAACGCCACCAATTTTGATGGCTGCCAAGCATACAGAAGCCATGATCAATACATTAAAGATCACTCCTAAATAAATGGCGCGAAAACCTCTTAAGAATGCAGCGGCTTTACCACTATAGCGCAGTTCGTAGAATTCGAGATCGGTCACCACCTTAGATCGTCGCCAGAGTTTGGCGTAGACAAATACGGTAAGCATACCTGTGATCAGGAAAGCCCACCAGGCCCAGTTTCCGGAAACCCCATTTTGTCTGACAATATCGGTAACCAGATTAGGCGTATCTGCAGAAAAGGTGGTAGCCACCATAGATATACCCAAAAGCCACCAGGGCATATTTCTACCGGACAGGAAGAATTCTTTGGTATTCTTACCTGCGCGTTTAGTAACGGCAATTCCAATAATGGCAAAAACAATAAAAAAAGCGAGGATGATCCCCCAATCCAAGGTCGATAGAGACATACTAGTAGTTTTTCAGTCGCTCGGCTTGACCTACCCAATTGTCTCGTTCCATGCGTCCTGGGAAGAAATCGATCATTTCGGTAACTGTTTGAATATCCTCCCAATTGAACCTGCTGATCTGATCATAAGTGTAGATACCGATCTCGTTGAGCTTTTGTTCTATGTACGGGCCAACACCACTGATCTGGGTTAGATCGTCTTTTTCGCTGGCACTGGCGTAACCAAAATTGTCAAAATTGAGCTCCTTTTTCTCTAGAGCCTTCTGATAAGTAGCACTGGCTTTAGCTGCTACTTCTTGTTGGCTGCGGATCGGTGTCGCTGTTTCTGGTTCAGGAGTTATCGTGGTAACAACGGTTTGCTTTCTTGGCGGTGGAGCCACAGTGGCTTGTTGGGTGCGACTCTCTATGGTTTCTATGATCTTGGGTTCGATCTCTGTATAGAGTACATCGATATCTTTTGCAGCCTCACTCTGGCTTGCATCAAGCTCCTTGCGAAGCTTCTTAATGGTCTTTTTGTATTTACCACTATTGAGTTGTAAGCTCGCCAAATATCCAATTAAAAAGGAACTGAGCATCAAAATACTGATCTCCAAGTAGGCAGACCACATATTGTTAGCGAAGATGTCAGCTAGTCCCTCCATTAATTAAAAATAATTTCTATCCGTCTATTTAGGTCTCTTCCGCGCTGGGAGTTGTTTGAGTCTATTGGTTCCGACTCTCCCTTAGATAAAGCCATGATACGGGTCTTATCTATGTTTCCTCTGGCAATAAAAAACCAGCGGACCTGTCTGGCATATTTTAGTCCCAGATTATAATTGTCTTGATAATTCCCAATATTGTCGGTGTGTCCAACGATCTTGACGGTGATCTCCGGCCTTTCTTCCAGTACAACTTTTATCTCTTCTAGGATATCGCGCAATTCCTTATTGACAAGAATTCCAGAATTGGTAAATGTAGGGTAGACCACTTTATTCTTTGGAATAGCATTGGCCAACTCGGCTATGCGCTCTGTATCTAAAGGACTGAATTTAAAAGCTATACCGTTGTCGTAGGTATTGGTAGCATCAAAAGGAATGTCTTGAATATCTGATTTGATCACAATAACCTCTCTCGGGATACCTGCACTAACCAGCTCCTCTTTAATGAATTCTCCTCTTATTACTCCGAAATTAGGACTCGTAAAGGCTTCGTCTGCACTGTAGCGAGAAACTACCGTTACCTCCATATCTGGATGTTCCAAGAGGTAATTCAAGATCTTGTACTTGTAATCGAGATTTGCGCTATTGCTATAAACTAGGGAATCGTTCTTTTTGATCTGTAATCCTTGATCGAAATAGAAGACCGTTAACCCATCGGCATCCTTACCGATAAGACCGTCACGCTGTACGGGCGTCTCAGTGGCTAATAGCGTATCTCGAGCGGCGATGGTAGTTGTAATGGTATCTTGGTTCACTTGTTCGATTACTTGCTGTGCTGTCGAATCTTCAACACTGCCTTTTGTCCAGGATATATTATCAGGGGCCTTAAGCAATGAATACAGCCACAGTGCAAAAAAGGTCCAAACGGCAAATACCACTAAGGCTATTAGAAAATTCTTCATCAATGCACCCCAATCCCAATATAATGGACGAAAAATACTACAAAATCAAAGATAAAACTAAAAAAAACTTCAGTTTTTCTACGTTAAAAATAAGGGGAATTATCAACCTTTTGTGAACAAAAGGAAAAGACTTAACCCCTGAATAATCAGGGGTTTATATTATTACTTCAGAATACCCTCCTGAATGGACTTTTTAGAGTACCAAACAAAAACAATTGAAAGTATTAGAACAATTACGGGCATAATTATGGCTTGATTCCCATAAACCTCCAGCGTATCTGAAAGGAAATAGCTATATACCTGCTGCCCAATTACTCCCAATAATGAAAGTAGAAATAGCGGATAAGCAAACCTTTTCTTGATCAATAAAGCGATTGCCCCTAAAAGTCCGAACCAAACTGCGATAGCAAAAGCTGCTGTCACCCAAGAAGGTGTCACTGCATAAAGCTCTTGTTCTGCTGTCGGCAACATTTTTAGAGTTTCTTCTGTCATAAAGGCTTGTCCTAAATAAGCCAATACACCAAAGATATTCCAAACCAATGCCACAATGGCGATCACCCAAAATAGGGCAGTGGGTTTTTTTGTCTCTGTCATGGGAATAAATTTTAATTGATTAGTTGGACTAAATGTACAAATTCTGGACGAATGTGTTAACTGCAGGTTAATTCGGACCAATAAGCTCGATTTGTCATTTTTTGCACGATATTTGCTACGAATATTATTATGAAAAGATCGCTTCTTACTTGGTGTTTGTTTACGCTTACTGCAGCTTCTATAGCACAGATAGACAGTCCTATGGGCTCTAGTTCGGGTTTGGACATCCCATTTGGTTCTAGCAGTGACGATGTCAATATTTCTGGCAGTAGTTTGAGTATTCCGAATTTTGGTCTTGATAATCCGGATGACAAACAAGGATTTGGACAGTTCAGTGTAACCGATACTTTAAGCATAGGAGAGACCGAGAAAGAAGGTATTAAATTCACAACCGATACTGGCTTCTTAAGCACCAAGAGCGATAAAGCTCCTAAATACTTTACCAAGGACAAGGAGGAAAAAGACGAATATCGTCAGAACCAGTTCTTTGGGCAATACACCTCAGATGCCAAATTTGTCGTTTTGCGCTGTCGCGATCATGAATTTGTAGATGGTGACCGAGTTCGCGTGTATATCAACGACAATGTCCTTGTGCCTAATGTTCGATTAGGTAGCGGATATCAGGATTTTGAGCTCTTTTTGGACCCGGGAATGAATACCGTAGAAATAGAAGCACTCAATCAAGGAACCTCTGGCCCAAATACGGCAGAATTTATCATCATAGACGACGATGGGGCCTTACTTTTCTCCAACGAATGGAATTTAGCCACAGGAGTGCGCGCAAAATTCATCATCAATAAGCCTCAACGCTAAACTCAATATTAGCAAGGCTTCCTAGCGTATTTACTTCATTATTATACTGGTAAACATTTATCGGTAAACACTGTTTTTGCACATTTTGCTGCTACTTTCATCTTGCCAATCGAAAAGAATTGAAAAAGAAAAATGAAGAGAAGTATACTGTTCATCTGTAGTGTTCTGCTGTGGTATTCTTGTTCGGACGATGACAAAGCTATAGACATCGTTACAGAAGAAATAGAATACGGAGCTGTTGTGAGAACTTTACAGTTCAACAATGCAGAATTCAATGTCGGAGATCCTGATAGCGTATTTAGTGTAGATATTGAAGTGCAAGATGAACTAGACGGCGACCTGCTGGAAGCGGTAGACCTAATGGTTAGCTTTGTGGATAACACTCCGGCAGGTGGCGACTTCTCGACCACAGAGGCCAGTTTAGGCAGCTTATTACCAGAAGATTTTGGTTTGGGAGCCAATGGTTTTCCCAAAATAACCCTGAACTACTCACAGGCAGCCATGGCAGCGGCTGTGGGAGTCTCTTTGGAAAACATTTCATGTAGTGATCAGTTCTTATTGCGGACAGTCATTCGCTTGACTGACGGACGTTCTTTTACAACAGGCACGGCCAGTTCGATAATTTTGGCCTACGAGACCTTTTTTAGCAGTCCCTACTGTTATACGATCAATGTAGTGGAACCAATAGACGAGGAGCTATTTACCGGTGACTATGTAATGACGAGCATTATAGATGGCCCCTTAGGACCCACTTTCAATGAAAGCGGAACTTTGGTGTCTGTAGAAAAAGCATCACATTCCAATACAGTAAGGCAGGTTAGACTCAAGCATATATTATCTCATCCATCAAACGAACAGCCCAGAATTTATGAATTCAGCATAGTCTGTGACCAAGTTGTATTTAGAAAGAATCAGTTGTCCAGTGTAATCGGACAATGCACATTCTCTACGTCTAGCCCCATTTTGCTAGGTCCAGGAGAAGAGAACGCACCCGCCAACATCTTAGACGACAGTGTCTTTGAGGTTTGGTTTGTAGAAGGATATTTAGGATTTGATGGTCGCTGCGGATTTGGAACCGCTCCGTCCAGAATAAGATTTACAAAACAGTAGACCGTAATTTACTCGGGTTGGTTGCCCGATATTCATACAGTTAGTGAGTAAATTAGTGTTGTTGCAACGCTCCCGATTAGAAGTTATTTTGTGGTAATTTTAAACTTCGCTCTCGGGAGCGTTCTATTTTTTTATAAATTGAGTCTATAAATAGATCTCATGACAGTATCCGAATTAAACCCTCAGGATTATTTTGAATACTACGAGCTCTATCTCTCCGCAGTCCCCAAAAATATCGATCTGATTCAGGCCTACCGCGAGCAAGGAGAAGAGATTGTAGCTTTTTTTAAAAACATCCCCAACAAAAGCTGGCACCACAGTTATGCTGCCGGCAAATGGACCTTGGCAGAAGTTGTCCAGCACATCATAGACACCGAACGCATATTTATCCATCGCTGTTTTAGGATAGCCAGAGGAGAACAAGCCAATATTAGCGGTTTTGACCAAGATGTCTATGTGCCGCCCTCTAGAGCGAATGAGAAACCTCAAGAAGCGCTCATCAATGAATACGCCATCACCAGAGCTTATAGTATTTCGATTCTGGAGTCCTTAACGGAAGCAGATTTTCATAAAAAAGGAACCGCAAGTCAGCGGCCTTTAACAGCAGGAGCTGCTGCTTTTATAGTTTTGGGTCACGAAATTTGGCATAACAACATCATCAAAGAACGCTATCTGACCTAGTGCCTTAGTTACAAGTTTAAAAACAGGTAGAAATACGGGCTTTTACTAAGTCTTGCAGGCCTATATTTGAAAAGTGCTGCAAGTTGGGGAGCTTGATAGTACAACAATATTAAGCAGCGCCAGTCGCTGCTTTTTTATGAGACAAATCGGCTAAACCAAATAGCCTTCTGCTTCTTAAAAACATAACCTCCAATCCCAAATACCATTCCAGTTGCTATTGCAACCATCCCAAAGAATGGTGTCTCTGGAATCCGCGTAAAAAGCTCCGAAAAGAAAGCTCCATAAAGCCCAA
Organism: Gilvibacter sp. SZ-19; assembly: GCF_002163875.1. Lineage (GTDB taxonomy): Bacteria > Bacteroidota > Bacteroidia > Flavobacteriales > Flavobacteriaceae > Gilvibacter. Next base: position 2,874,510 of record NZ_CP019333.1, read on the forward strand.
GTACAGACCAATACATAAAAGAGAAATGATAGGCCATCCAATTGGTTTTAGGCCTTTTGGTCATAATGGGGAGCATGCCTCCAATTAGGGTTAGCCCACTAACTATGGCCGCAAAGTGAAAGATTCCGAAGTGCCCAAAAAGATTATAGAGCATAAAGGATGTCACCAGCATGGGAATCATGGCTATCACATAGAGGTATCCCCACCTTTTATGAGTTCGAGTTCCTTTTTTAAGCAGTAGTACAGCTGTTCCAGCAATTAGTGCAATGACAGCTGTTAACAGGTGAATCGCCCCTACGGTACCAGAGATATAATTTTCCATAAAACGAAAGTACTAGGAGCAAGGCAGTTCACAACATCTTATGTACTGAACTGTAGAAAAAGCGTACTGAATTGCGCATAAATAAAAATCCCTTCAAATGCTTCATTCAAAGGGATTCATACGGTGCTTAAAGCAATACTTATATTATCTGTGGATCGCATAACTACTGGCTTTAGCGCATTCTTCGAGCAGCACCAGTAATCTGGCTCTCTTAGCTGCCCAATTCTTAAATAAAAAGGTCATAACGCTTTGTTGTTAATTAAACTTATCTCTTTATAAATAGGACTTAAATAACGTGCCAGGTTGCGTTAGAGAATTGTTAAAATGATTAGTCCAGCAGTTTGTTTGCTACCTCTTGCCAGTTGGCGACACGTTCGTAACCCTCGTCTTTTCTATTGTGAGGCGAGTTGAAAAGCAAGCCACGACCGTTAAAGTATTTGAGGTTATAAGAACGGTCGTCTATAAGAATATCGCCATCCAAAATAAACTTATGCCCACACAAAATGCGGTATTCCCAAGTAATAAAAGGGAAGTGTTCATCCAACCAATCACTTTTCTCTCTTAGAGAATTTGGAAACTGCGTAGCAGCTGTTGCGATGTAAACTTCATGTTTGGCGGCTAGTTCCCGCATTACCTCTTGACTGTCTTTGATTAACGGTAACTCCCTAAAGAAACCATCGCGCCAAACGTGATCTTTAACATTCTGCAAATGTTCATAGGGAACATTCTCCCAAACTTCTCCACTTGAAATATCGTCCAAGGTCAGGTTTGCATTAAACTCTTTATTGTAAATGTCTATGTGTGCCCCGTAAGTATCGGCAAGCACTTCATCCATGTCTACGAATATGGTCATTCTGTTTTTTTACAAATTTCTTTAAAATACTCTCATTCTGGGCCGAGTCCATGATTTTTAACCCAATGATAATGTTTGATAAAAATCAGCAATTATAGCCGTAAAAAGTATTTACTTTGTTTTAAATTCTATTGATATGATCGACCAATTATTAGATGCACTTTCTTGGGTTCCAGATTACGCAACCGGAATCTGGATTGTTCTCAGTGGCCTTTTGATCTACATCTTATTAATGCTGAATAAGCGGCAAAATATGCAGACTCCCTTGTTTAAGACCGGGGTAGTGCTCTTAGCCGTCATTTGGCTTTACCCATTGGTAACTCCTTATGTCTATCCAATAGAATCCGGCTTTTTAGCGAACCTACTCACCTTAGGACTTACTGTCTATTATTTCAAACAACTTAAAGCGCAAACCCCAAAGTTGCAGCTGTGGCTATTACCACAACTGCTTTGGTTGGTTTTTTCTACGCTTTACACCCTTGGAGCGCTTTTGTCCAAGTATGCTGCTTAGCAACTTATTCCATTCCACCGCGACGGTTCGGACTTCTAGGAGTAGGCCATTCTCTTGGCTCTCCTGTTCTAGGATTTAAAGGCAATACAGCTTTTTCTCTGGAGGTTCGCTCCGGATCCTCAGAGGCCATATAAGCCAAAATCGCTGTGAGTATAGCGTTGTTGCGAACATCGTCAAAAACGATCTTGTCGTAAGTATCTCTGTTGGTATGCCAAGTATAATTCCAATACGACCAATTCAAAGAACTTAAACTAAATGCAGGTGCCCCCATAGCCTGAAAACTTGCGTAGTCAGAACCTCCTCTGGCAGGAGAACCAGGAAAGGTGGTCTCGATCTCATCGGTGATCTCTTTAGGAACCGCAGCCAACCAGCGACTTAGATAATCATAGCTATTTAAAAATCCACCTCCGGAAATGCGAACTACGCGGCCTGTACCATTGTCTTGATTAAACAGAGCTTGTGTGCCTTCTACTACTTTAGGGTTGTCTTCTACAAAAGCTCTTGAACCGTTTAATCCTTGTTCTTCGCTGCCCCAATGACCCACTAAAATGGTACGCTTAGGGTTGGGATAGAACTTCTTGAGCAGACGCATAGCTTCCATCATAACCAGGGTTCCTGTTCCGTTGTCCGTAGCACCTGTACCGCCATCCCATGAATCAAAGTGGGCAGAAAGTATCACGTACTCGTTGGGCAATTCAGTTCCTCTTATTTCTCCTATGGTATTGAAGGTAGGCATTTCACCCAATTCCTTAGATAAGGCAACTATATTCAATTGTGGCTTTTGTCCAGAGGCTACCATGCGGTATAACATCCCGTAGTCTTCCAATTCTAGATCTACTGTTGGAATTGCCTTAGTACGTGCTCCAAATATCTTATTAACCCCAAAACCTCGAGACCAATTACTGGTCACTATGCCTACAGCTCCTGCATCTTCCAAAGCTTTAGGCAAGGTTCTGCTGTTGTATCCCATGTTCTGAAAATTCTCACGCCACATACGGGTTTGCTCGTCACGAGCTTCTTTCATTTTTTCAAAAGACTTCTCTGTCGCGAATTCTTCCCAGTTATAATCTGGTCGGCCAGTGGGTTGATTCATGGAGATCATTACCAATTTCCCTTTTACCGAAGGGAGCCATTTTGCAAATTCCAAGGAATCCTTCACCATTGGTAAAACCACAAGTTCTGCCGTTACACCTTCCTTAGACGTACTCGGATTCCAGGCCAATTGTGTTCCTCTGAGACTCTGCACACGTGGATGTACCATGTCGATATGCGTAATTCCGCGCTCCCAACCACGCCAGGCACCAAATTGTTGGTTTTCGGCTATTATTCCCCAAGAGCCGTATTTGGCAACAGCCCATTCGTGGGCGGCATACATTTGCGGTGTACCGACCAATCTCGGCCCAATAAGGTCCATAAGTTCATGGGCCAATGGTTCTAGTTGAGAGTTCTCATTAGCCTCCTTGATGATCCCGGCAATGACAGGATCTTCCTCTTGACCTAAAATAGAAAGTGGTGCTATTAATAAGCACAGCAGTAGTAGTTGTAATTTTCGCATTGTATTGGTTTGTGATTTGCTCTTTAAAAATACGGCTAATCGAACAAATCCAATAGTGAGTTCAGAAAATTCTATGGCCGCTAAATAGAAAGTCCAATTTATTGCAGTAGTATTGAATACTAATTCCGCCAACACCTAATATGAGATCTGAACGCGTACTGATTCCTTTGGCCTTTTTTGCCATCTACGTGATTTGGGGTGCAACCTATATGCTCAACAAGGTTGCTGTTGCACAACTGGAACCCTTTTATTTAGCGGGTATTCGCTTTACAACGGCCGGCCTATTGATCTTTCTCATTGCGCGACTTATGGGTCACAAACTCAGTATAAGCTGGCGACAAGTGCGCAACACTGCCTTTGTGGGTTTTTTGTTTTTGACCTATGGAAATGGAGTAGTGGTCTGGGCGCTAAAGTTTGTTGATAGTAATTTTGCCGCGTTAGAGATCGCAGCTCAACCTTTGGTTGTTTTATTGCTGATGTGGATCTTACAGGGCAAACGCATACAGTTCAAAAGTATGATCGGTGTTTTCTTAGGTTTTATTGGGATGTATTTACTCATCAGCCAAGATGAGATCCTAATGGGTCCAAACAGTCTTTTAGGAGTGCTAATGATCTTTAGCTGTATGCTGAGTTGGGGTTATGGGAGTCTGTTCGTGGCAAAGGCCGACATGCCCAAGAACTACTTTGTAAATACAGGATTTCAGATGTTCTTTGGAGGCATTATGTTATTGATAGCTAGTTTAGCCTTTGGCGAAGCTTGGGTAGCTCCGCAGCAATGGAAACCAGACGTGCAATGGGTAATGCTCATATTGGTCATCTTTGGAAGTATAGCCGCCTTTACCTCTTTCAATTATTTGCTCAAGCGTGTTTCTCCAGAAAAGGTAGCTACTTCTACCTATGTAAATCCAATTATCGCAATGTTATTGGGTTGGTATGTCTTGCAGGAATCTATAAGTACCCAATCAATAATCGCCGCAACTGTACTATTAACAGGAGTTTACTTTATAAATAGCGGTAAACGCAAAAAAAGAGAAAAGGCATAAATCAGGTATTTACCACCTAGTATACCATGGGCTGTAGTAGTAGTTTAGTCCCAACCTAAAATTCCTACAGCATGAGTTATTTAGAATTCAGAAGTCCGGCGCAACCTGAAACAACGGCCTTAAAGGCTAAACAGCAAACAAATAAAGCAGCGTCCAAAAGTCAAATAAAAAGAGCTTTCTCTGACTTTGTCGTCAAAAACTACGGAGACCACTATTTAAAGAAAATAAAACAGCAACGCGAGCTTGCAGCCCAGGGGCCACAGCTAGACCTTGAACAAGATCAGCCCTTAGTAGGAATAGTAGGCGGCGGATTCGCTGGCATGTATGCAGGATTGATCTTGCAATCGCTTGGGTTAGCGTTCGAGCTTTTTGAGGCAAGTGATCGCGTTGGCGGTCGGATAGACACCTGGTATTCCAAATTGTACAATGCTAGCAACCCAGACCAAGCCTGTCTTTACGGTGAAGTAGGAGGAATGAGAGTTCCTCAGTTTTCTGCGGATATGCTACCGGTGCAACAATTAACCATAGCACTAAATACGGTCTTGGCGCGGAATGGTTTAGAAAATAAACAAGTGAATTGGCGTAAATTCTACTACAGTTCTCCGGTTCAAAGAATGCGATATAACAATATGCAAGCTCCTATTGAGGCCAAAGACGCCTCTTTGAATCCTTTGAATTTTGACTCCGCCCATGGAGGTGATATTGCAGAAGTCTGGCTAACACCGACTTCTCAAGGCTGTGAAACCCCCTATTTGCCAATCAATATGATACTGGAAAAGGTCAACCAACCTTTTATTGAGGCTATCAACCAATCCTTTAAAAAAGGCTTTGAAATGCTCATGCAGCACGACAATCATTCGATGTGGAGCTATTTGACCAATGTATTCACCTTGGGTGAATTAGGAGAATATTACCAAGAATCTATGGGTGCCAAGACCGATAATTTGCCTTACAACGTGGTTTCTTATTTAGAGACCTTGAACGTCGGAACAGGTATGTATGCCGTCTCTTTCGTAGAAATGGTGATCGCCGTATACGATTGGGGCGGAAGTAAGAATCCCTACGATCCGGCCGATCCAAATATCTATATGGTCACCGTAGACAAAGGAATGCAACACTTTCCGGATGCCTGTAAAACTGTACTCAACCTTAAAGAAGGTGTTCAAGTGACAGATGGTATCGCAGCTCAGCAAAGCATTGGTATGATACCGGGGCAGAACGGACAAAAAGGGTATTCGCCAACCAATTTAACTCCAGACGCAGCACCACCACCAAGCGTGCCTAAAGCAGATCCGATAGTGCCGACTCCTGTTCCAGGTTCTGTGAGTCAAACCAGAGTACATTTGAACACAAAGGTTGTTGATCTGCGCTATAACAGCAGTTTATTTTCAAATTATGGTGGCATGGAGATGGGAATTACAGATTCAGAAGGGAATGGGCAGATCAAACAGTATCCTTATGTAATAAGCACTTTACCCAATGGAAATTATATTAATGGTAGCCTAGGAGCAGATTTCTTCCAAAATCTCAGCTTTGAAAAGGCTAGAGCTTTGCGTGAGTGTAATTATATGCCTTCGTTCAAGGCCTTTATAACCTTTAAAGAGCAATTCTGGGCTACGCTAGGATCTAGACAACACGAAGGCTTAGGTGTTGGCACTTCAGACAGGCCTAATAGGCAAATAGTGTATCCGTCTTATGGTTATGAGGCCCAAGGAGGTGTTTTGCAAATTTATTGCTGGGCTCAAGATGCGGAGCGTATGGGCGCTTTGGATGACGAGGCGCGCGTAAATGAATGCTTAAAAGGCATTCAATACCTCTATCCGGAGGTTGACGTACAAGCTGTATTTGCAGGTTACGACCCAGAGGTAACCACAAAGACCTGGTTTTGGGATAATCATGCCGGTGGTGGCGCTTTTGCACTTTACCGTCCAGGGCAGTTCAAGAACTTATATCCGGCCTTGTTGACCCCAGAATTCGAAGGACATTTAAATATAGCTGGTGAATGCTGTTCTGTGCACCACGGTTGGATAGTCGGCGCCATGGACTCTGGTTACAATGCCGTTTTCAACATTTTAAAACAAATGCAGCGCGATGATCTCATTGTCAAAATGCAGCAGATTTGGGGAGTACTGACCTATCCAGATATCGATTCTAAGGCCGATCAAGTAAAGGAATTGGAAGCTTATTTGAGTTAGAAAACTAGCAAAAAAAAACACCTTTTGGGTTCTGCTCAGTAGGTGTTTTTATTTGCCCTGATTTTTGCGTTTCTGGTACTTTTTGATCATGGCTATCAGAAAGGAAAGGAACATGATCCCAAAGATCAACACTCCAATAAGAACCGCCTGCCATATTCCAATTGCTAAACCCATAGATTTTTAAGTTTCTCCAAAGGTACGGGAAATCCTCCCGCAATTAGGGGATAAATCCTCTTGTGTAAGCACAGGGATGCAACTACTTTTAAATCAGACAATTCAACCCACAATCAAACATAAATATATACCCAAAAATGCAACTAACTAACCCCTTTAAAAAGAGAGTATTTATACTCCTTGCGCTCGGTCTGTGTTTGCAATCTTGCTATTCGGTGCGCTTTGTGAGTATCAATGGCGATGAACAACCCGACCCCTTAAGTACGCGAACTGATTATTATCGCGATATGCAGGTTGTAGAGTTAGACACTGTGATCACTGCAAAGGCCACCACGAAAGACATCAACTACCTGATCAAGGAAAGTTCTGCCTGTAAATCAGGGCGCCTGCATACGGTAGAAGTCCGTAACACCTTTGGAGCTATCCTGCTCAGTGCCATGACCTTTGGGCGCAAGCGTAAGGTGAAGATAAAATATGTCTGTCAACTAGAAACGAACTGATTATGGCCTCAACCGTAGCTCACGCAAAGTCTGAATGGGACACCCTGCATCACAACGGGCCTTTCCCGCTCAAAACATTATACATTACAGAACTAGAAGGGGAGGGAAATCTCCCTGATAAAATAGCTCGTTATAAAGACGCAGCTGCAGAGATCCAGCGTTTGATCAAAGAAACGCAAAATGCCAATCAAGGTTTTCGCGCTTACGGATCCCGTTGGTCTATGAATCATATTGCCAGTCATCACGACCGGATGCATTACAACGGATTTATGAATATGCACATTCCGACTTTTGCTGCGGATATGCATGCGCAAAGCAATTTCAGTGCAGACAACATCTTTTTCTTTCAGTGTGGAAATACGATCAAAAGGGTATCCGAGGTGCTTTCCGCCCACGGAAAATCATTAAAAGCATCAGGAGCTAGCAATGGGCAAACTATTGCGGGTTGCATCTCTACTGGTGTACACGGATCTGCTTTAGATGTTGGTTCTGTACAGGATTACGTTGTTGGTTTAAATATTATCACAGGACCTGATCCGCAGGATATAATCTATCTAGAGCCTGCCAGTAGACCGGCTTTAAACGATGCCTTTGCCACTAAAATAGCGACCAAGATAGTCCGTGACGATGAATTGTTTCGAGCAGCTTTGGTGAGCCTGGGTAGCTTTGGATTTATTCATGGCGTAGTGATAGAGGCAGAAGATCGCTTCTTGCTCAAACGCTATGTGCAAAAGATCCCGAAAAAGTTGGCCTTAGAACTCGCCACCAGCATGGACTTTGCCAATAGTAATTTTAAAATTCCCGGGGAGGTGGATACTCAAGGCAAACCCAATAGACCGTATCATTACAAAGTATTTATAAATCCGTACTCCAACGAAAAGGACTATGTGGTGGAGGTGATGTACAAAAAGCCTTATACCACTCCTTATCCAGACCCTTTTCCAATAATCAAGGAATCGATTTATCGCGATCTGATCTATGTTTTTATCAAGATAGCAGAGAATTTCCCAAAGAGCATTCCTTGGCTTATTAAACGCCTTAGAAAGACCATCTTACCCATAAATGACCTGGAGCGTATAGTTACCGGCACCTTACCAGAGATCTTTTGGGATGCACCTTACCAAGGCGCAGCCTTTGCCTGTTCCTTTGGCGTAGATCATAAAGATTCCGCCAAAGCCTTGAAAGTGCTAACCGATTTGACCGTAAACGAGGGGCCAATACCTGGAATCTTCGCGATGCGATTTGTAAAACAATCCGAAGCCACTATGGCCTTTACGCGTTTTCCTATTACTTGTATGTTAGAGATAGATGGCGTACTGTGGAAACCCAACCGTAGAATAATGAGTCTGAATCAATACGGAAGGCGTATGATAGAAGAGCTGAAAAAAAACAATATTCCCTTTACGCTACACTGGGGAAAAAACGCTGATTGGAAGTTTCCTGGCTTAGTAGAGCATATGTTCCCTAAAGACAATATAAAGTCTTGGAAGAAGGCCAGACAAGCCTTGTTGAGCGATGAGATGCAAACACTTTTTAGCAATCACTTCTTGGCCGATGTCACGCTAGATCACAATAATTCCGGGCCCACTCCAAATCCAACCGATCCTAGTCTGTAAAAACAATATCCCCGCTCTAAACGGGGATATTGAATTTAAGGGTGATCTTAACGATGAATCGCATAACTGCTCGCTCGGGCGTATTCGACCAACTTGAGCTTAAGCCATTCTCTCGTTCGATCCCAGTCCTTGTTTTGAACAAAGTTTAACTTGAGTAATAGTCGCTTCATACAGTGAGGTTAGCGTGTTTATTCAGTCTTTACTCCGAGGCCAAAAGCCAGAGAATAATAAGGATCTGCACGAGTAGTTAAAGACGAGATTGGTGGCGACTATAGCCAGGTAAGTTTCATAAATTGAGGTACTTAAAGGTAAGAAATTTCTGCAGATTATAAAACTTACAGCTAACTAATCGACGAGTTTAATGTTTCTCCGTCGAACGGTTCTTCCTACATGCTTTTTAAGTATTACAGACACCTAAGAAACTTCATTAACCAGTAAAAGTACCTATGGAATTACAAGCTCCTATAACTACATTAGACTTTTAGGTCATGCTATGTTCAAATCGTCTCTAACATTAGGGTTTTTAGCGGTTTTCCTTCTAGGGCAACAAGCCTTGAGTCTTGCCCAAATAAATGAGCAAGTTGATAATTCTTATCAAAGGCGTTTAGAAATTGGATTGAGCTCTGGATATTATTGGCTGCAACTTGGCGACGGATCTGCATTAAATCTAAACACCAACGCTTTAAACCCTACAGGGATCACGCTACAGCAAGAAGCTTTAGGTGGTAATCAAAAGTTTGACCAAACTACAGCAGGAATTGGCTTATTTGCAAATTACATTATTGTTAAAGATTTATCAATCGGGCTAGAATGGACCTTATTACAAGACTTGGACTACCACGAATCCGCTTTTTTGACCCAAGCCTACTTTGTCAACCAAGGCCAACTAAAAGTAAAAAACAGCGGGCGCTATTCTTTCAGTTCGAACATAGACTTACATCGCGTGTTACTTAATTTTCAATGGAGCGCACTATCTATTTTAAACAGAAAACAAATTCAGCTTGCAATGGTTGTAAATGTAGGTGCAGGACCTAGTTTTTATTTTTTGAATAACAGTATTAAAGATGCTTTTTTAAGCCTAGATGTGGTTTCCCCTAATGCTACCGGCTCATTTCGCTTAGGGCCAGGAACAATAAAACAGGAAACATTTATTGAGCAGTCTTGGTCTTGGCGTGTAGGTGGAGGATTTACTTTGAAGACTAAGTTCTTACCAGGGATCCATCTGGGGGCTTATTATGATGATTTTGGTAGTTTTGTGCAACAACCTGCTGCTGATGCGACCCTATTTACGCTCAGCAGTGTGAATACAGGAAGTCCGGAACAAGTCATCTCGATTGACTCCGCAGATAGTTCTCGCAAGCTTAGTGCCTTCTCCTTTTTGATTAAAATCTTCGCCTGGTAATAAAAAACCCCGCTTTGATAAGCGAGGTTTTTCAACTCCATTAAGCTCCTTATTCTTAAGAATTTTGGTAGAGCGGTGGATTAACTGTAGGGATGGAACTGCCGTCGTTTCCTTGTAAATGCAGGTTCGGTGCCAAGAAACGCACCTGAGTGTGCTTCTCATCTTTCTGAATGGTTGCATCCATTACAATACCAAACATACTTCCGGAAACAGAATAGTCGTACTGCGTATTTTGAATAGTCCCTTTATACTCAAAACGCTGGGTTTTGTTTACCAATTCCATCATGGTGTCAATGATCTTGGATTGCTGCTCGCGGGTAAGACCCCAAGAATCCATAGTGTGTGTTGTTTGACTGTAAGATGAATGACTTCCTCCTCCAGAGAAGAACAAGAAGAACCCGCGGCCTCCGCTAGAAGTCTTTTTGGTTAGTTGATCGTACTCATGCTGCTTAGATGCAGACAAAAGACTACGAATCAATTGATCTAATGCGTTTACGTTTTCTGGCGTAACACATTGCATGTTTAGCGTAAAATCAACATCAACATCGGCATGGGCCGGAACGGTGTATGTAACACCAGAAACCTGTCCTTGACCATAGGCAGTTACTTGAACGCCGTCTGTTGCAGAACCAGAATTATCTACTGAATTTGCAAAAACTGTACTTAGATTACTCATAATTATATAGGATTAGAATTAATAAACAATCGAAATACGAACTGTGAAAAAAAAGGGGGAGTGCGGGGAACGCACAATTCGAAGGGGAATTTACTTTAATTTATATCGCTAAAGTACTCAGTTCGCTAATGCCACGCATCCGTAGAAACACTTGATTTAAGAGTCTTTGGAGGAATTTGAATGAGTATTAGAGCAATCTAGTTGAATTCGCTCGTTCAAATTTTACTATTTTTAAACCACTAACCAACATACCGCTCTACTATGTCTCGCACCGCTCTTATTCGCACCCTAGTCTTCATATTATTTGTTTTACCTCTTTGGGCTAATGCGCAAGACGATGATATACTTAAAAAGTTAGAAGAAATTGCCATTATTGATCAAAAGGTAATGATGCCTATGCGTGATGGCGTCCGACTGGCAACAGATATCTACAGACCTAAAACCGACAAACCTGTTCCGATTATTTTCTCCAGAACGCCCTACAACTTTAATTCTTGGGGCGATGGAAAGCAGCGTACGCGGACCGCTCAACGCGCTTATGAGGCTGTAAAACGCGGTTATGCCTATGTGGTGCAAAACGAGCGAGGTCGCTATTATTCAGAAGGGGAGTGGGATATATTAGGAGTGCCCCTAACCGACGGATATGACGCCTTTAGTTGGATGAAAGCTCAATCTTGGTCTAACGGGAGAATAGGAACTTACGGCTGTTCCTCTACTGCAGAATGGCAGATGGCCGTGGCGGCTTTGGATCATCCGGCACATTTTGCCATGGTACCTCAAGGATTTGGAGCAGGAGTAGGGCAGATTGGAGATATCACTGAACAAGGTAACTGGTACCGTGGCGGTGTTGAACAAATGCTGTTCTTTAGTTGGTTGTACGGTGTTGAGCACGATAAGTTCAAACCCCGGATTCCTGCAGGAGCTACCCAAGAAGATCTGATCCGTATTTCGCGTTTCTACGATCTAGCTCCAGAGAATCCTCCTGTAGACATGGCAGAGGCTCTAAAACACCTGCCTATACAAGATATATTGGTCAACATTAATGGTAAACGTGAGATCTTCGACAAAATGATCCGCAGAAAACCGAATGACCCTGCCTGGTATGAAGGCGGACTCTATCACGATACTATGGATATAAACACACCAGGATTCTGGTTCGCCAGCTGGTATGACGTATCCATTACGCCCAATTTGGCGCTGTTCAATTATGTCCGCAGCAATTCTAAAGACGCTGCCATTAGAGACAATCAATATTTGGTAATTGCTCCGACCTTGCACTGTGCTTACACACGTGCTACAGAGAACACTATCGTTGGGGAACGTCCGGTGGGTGATGCTCGCTTGAATTATGACGAGCAGATCTATGCTTGGTGGGATATGTGGTTAAAAGGCGAAGAAACTGGTTTTAAAGCCAATACCCCTAGAGTCCAGTATTATACTATGGGCAGCAACAAATGGCAGGCTGCAGAACAGTGGCCGCCTGCAGACGCAAAAATGACCACCTTTTATTTGAACAGTGGTGGTAAGGCCAACACTTTAAATGGCGATGGAGTTTTAACTACTAAAAAACCGCGCAAGGACAATCCAGATACCTTCATCTATGATCCTATGGATCCGGTGATGAGCTATGGTGGTAACGTTTGTTGTACGGGTAATGCGGTGAAAGGCGGTGCATACGATCAACAGTCCATGGAAGAGAATCCAAATATTTTGGTTTACACTTCGGAGGTGCTCACAGAAGATACAGAGGTGACCGGTTTTATAGAATCTACGCTTTATGTTTCTTCGGATGCTAAGGATACCGATTTCACCATTAAGATCATCGATGTCTATCCTGATGGTCGTGCTTACAACCTAGACGAAACCATACAGCGCGCTCGCTACCGTGAGGGTTATGACAAAGAGGTTTTTATGGAAGATGGGGAAGTATACGAACTAAAACTAACGCCTATGGCTACGAGCAATCTCTTTAAAAAAGGACATCGTATTCGCATAGAGGTCTCTAGCAGTAATTTCCCAAGATTTGCTAGGAACTTAAATACCGGTGGAAATAATTATGACGAATCAGAAGGCGTGGTGGCTACCAATTCCATCCATCATTCGAGTAAGTATCCGTCACATATTAAACTGCCAATTAGAAAGTAATTACCACCAAACTACAAAGATCTTAGAGATAGTACCCTTAGGGTCTTTTATCCAAACCAAAGGTGCAGATTGCTCTACATTGAAAATTTCAATACGCTCATAGGCCTGTTTAAAAGATAGCCAAGCTACCTGTGGATGCGGACTTACCAACCAATCGTGCTTTCGCGGGATGTAGCATTTACAGTCTTTTAATAAATGGAAATTTGTTAGTGGCAAATAATAGCCATAAATACTTCTAGGACTCAGGGGAGATACATCCAAATCCTTCTGGCTATAAGGCAAGAACAATTGCGCTTTAAAACACACTTTTTGAGTCATATTATTGGCCTCTAGGTCCAGTGCTTGCAAATACGAAGCTGTTTCAGGGCGGTGGAGGAGCGGCAACTGTTTCTGGGCGAGCTTATTGAGCTTTAAGACCAAAGAATCTCTTCTGTTAGGACCTATCCAATGGTCTAAAGGTGTGATTCCATGGGCAGGGTCGTAGAGATAGAATTTATAAATGACCTCCAAATGCAAGGCTTCTCGACCTATCCGTAGCAAGCAATCGAGTTCTCCTAAAGTGCGTTTTTCTTGCTGAATTTGCACATTCTCTGCCATGATCTCTATGTGCTTATGCGCAGTGAGCTCCGCAGCAACAAAACGCTCTACCAGATTCCCCAACCGAAATTTACCGCTGAGTTCTTGTTGGAATATTGGAGTTTCAATAGCGGGTAAATGCAATTGTTCTAAACCCATCGGACCACTGCCTTCCCATAGCGGTGGAGTATCGAGGTAACCCGAAAATTGCAATTGTACAGACATGAGTAGCGAAGGTATTGTAAAACTGAAAAGCAAGCATTGGTATCGCTAAGAAATCTTAAATTTACTTTATGTATAAGGTTATAATAACAGGAAGTACAGGTATGGTAGGCAAGGGGGTCTTGTTGGAATGCCTGGACGATGCTTCCATTACCGAAGCCTTGGTGATCAACAGATCATCATTGCAAATGAAGCACCCTAAGCTGAAGGAGTTGCTCCTAAAAGATTTTACCCAGTTGGAAAGCCTAAAAGAACAGCTTAAAGGATATGACGCCTGCTTTTATTGCATGGGGGTTTCTTCCATAGGGATGAATGAAGCCAAATTCACTGCCATAACCTACGATATTACCGTAATCTTTGCAGATATTCTACACGAGCTTAACCCCAATATGGTCTTTAACTATGTCTCCGGAACGGGTACAGACAGTACCGCAACCGGACGAGTTATGTGGGCTCGTGTTAAAGGAAAGACCGAGAATTATGTGTTGAACAAAGGTTTTAAAGATGCCTACGCCTTTAGACCGGGGATGATCATTCCGGAGCGAGGCATAAAGTCCAGCACGGGTTGGTACAATGCAGTTTATGTGGTATTAAGACCTTTCTTTGGCTTATTAAAGAAGATGAAGAGCATCACAACAACATCTAAAATTGGTCAGGCGATGATAGCCAGTATTACCGCAGATCAACTCAAAAAGCATCTGGAGAATAAGGATATAAATGCCTTGGCAGAGTCAAGAGCCTAGAATTAGCGGGAATTCCCTAATTTTAAGCAACAACCAACTACAATTATCACCATGTCCAATCGCAGGTCCTTTCTCAAGTCCGCTGGTTTAGCAGCGCTTTCTTTGCCTTTACTGTCGTTTGATCAATCCCAGAACTGGTCTTTAGATCCTCTAAAACGCCAATTCGAAGAACCAGACGATTATTGGGTCATGATCCGCAAACAATTCCCGCTCAAAGAAGGGCAGACCTATTTTAATAACGGTACCATGGGGCCAACACCTGGTTATACGCTAGATGTTATGATCAATCATATGTTGCATTGGAACAAAGAGGCAGCTACAGTTGATTATAAGAACGGTTCTGGGCCGGAATTGCTAAGTGGTTATTTTCCGTATCAGGAGCTTAGAGAAAAGCTTGGAAGCCTTATAAATTGTGATTTTAAAGAGATCTCTATAACGCAAAATGCCACTTTTGGCATGAATTACGTTGGGATGGGGCTGGACCTTAAGCCCGGAGACGAATTGCTCAATACCGATCAGGAACACGGGGGCGGATTTGGCGCCTGGCAGACCTTAGCAAAACGTAAGGGTTGCGTGTATAAACAAGCCACTATGCCTGTGCCTGCAAACGATCCGCAGCAAATATACGAGGCTGTATTTAAGGAAGTTACCCCCAAAACCAAGGTCATTGCTATTCCGCATATGATATCCGTTTACGGTACGATCATGCCTGTAAAAGCCATCTGTGAAGAGGCGAGAAGGCGCGGTATTTTTACGGTTTTGGATGGCGCCCAATGTGTTTGCCATATCGATGTAGATGTGAAAGCTATTGGTTGCGATGCTTATTACAGCAGTTTACACAAATGGTTATTAGCGCCTCCAGGCAGCGGTTTGTTGTATGTTAATAAAGAGGTGGCGAGTAGTATTTGGAGTACCATAGCGAGTTACAATTGGGACAATCAAGACGATCACGGATTTAGACTGATGCAAAACGGAACCGGGAATCCGGCTTTGATAGCTGGATACAGTGCAGCCATAGATTTCTTTAACAGCGTCGGTAAAGAACGTTGGCTAGGACGTATAAAAGAATTGGGAGCGTATTTACGCAATGGATTAAAACAAATGCCGCATGTGACTGTACATTCATCAACCAATGAAGCCATGGCCGCTGGGATCACAACCTATGCCGTAAAAGGTTATACAGGGCCGGAATTACAACAAACACTTTGGGAGCGCGAAAAACTACAGCCCAGATCTGTAGGCAATGAACTGCTAAGGCATTCAGTACACATTTATAATTCTAAGGCGGAGATTGATAGAGCGCTGGAAGTAATTCAAAGCTTGAGCTAGGGAACTATCCTGCTAAGAATTCAAGAACCATTTTCAGCTGATTTTCATCTTTTAATGAAATATTATTCTCTTCGATAAAATCTAGAATTACTTCTGCGGTATGTGTTTCTGACTCGAATAACTTTGAAAATGACCTATTTGAAAGTTTAATTCTGATCATTATTCCATCTTTTTCGACATAAAAGCGTTCATTTCTAATGTATTTATTAGTACGTCGATTTATCATAGGGTTCGGTGAACTCTTAGTATAACTTATATAATAATGCTTATAAACAGTAATTCCGTTATTATAAAAGAGCTCAAATAATTTCAGTTCTCCATCTTCAAGAAGCGGTCTAAAAATTTTGCCCTCAATAACAATCTGTAACAAGCTGTTTGTGTCAAAAGTGAAAACATTATTGTCATTATATAAAGTTTCTAGGGTGTTATCAAACAGATTAATGTTTACGTTTTCAACTTTATAACGCCCTTGTTCTTTTAAATAGATTATTGCCTCAGAATTCCAATCGTCATAATAATACGCAGATCCTTCTGTACGAGTCTTAGGATTTACAAAACCGACGGTCATATTGAGTCCGCGGTAATCCCCGAAGGATTGTCTGGTGGTTTGTAATGGATTTGAATCTTGCTCATCTTCTTGAGCGAAAACTGTTAGTGATAATAGCAGAAATAGACTGATAGATAATTTGTACTTCATGTAAAAAATAAAAGCTTAGTTAGCGGGGAGTTGATCAAAGATACTAGAAGCAACTCACAAATAGAAACTGGAATCTGAGTTAGCTTTTGAGACCATTTAAAAGTCTTTAGCGAGATCATATCAGAGACCTCTTTAAATAATCCGGAGAAACCCGCCGCAAATAACTTTGACATAATATCTGCCGATATAATTCGCTCACGCGAGCTTATATCTGAGACCTTAACAAATTCCAGTAACTGATCACCGCAAATAACTTTGACATAATATCTACCGATATAATTCACATACGCGAACTTATATCTGAGACCTTAACAAATTCCCGTTACTGATCACCGCAAATAACTTTGACATAATATCTATCGATATAATTCGCATACGCGAGCTTATATCTGATATTATATCAAATAGCGAGCTATTCGTTATTTGCTAAGTTTGTCACATAATTTATATTATGTAAAATAGACTTATTTGAGATCCCTCCTCTGTGATACAAACAACCGCCCATTACTCTGGCTTTAATAAGACAACAAATTCACAATAACAAAGCCTTAACAGTTTCTGATAAAGTTGTTTTAAAGTTTTTGAATTCTCGTTTTCTCATGTAGTTTATATATAAAACCTTTATATGAGAATCAATTACGAATACCACGACGTCGCTTCTAGCGAGGTTTTAGAAAATTTCACCCAAAACAAAGTTCAGCACATTTTAAAACGCAGTGATCGTATCACAGGCGTCGATGTTTATTTTAAGGTCAATGACGCACAATTAGCCCGTGATCGAATGACTGCCGGAATTCGCGTGGAGCTCCCTGGAGAAACATTGTTCGCAGAAGCTGTAAACGATGAATTCCAAAAATCTGTTGCGCAAGCCACAGACGAACTCCTTGTTCAGCTAGAAAAATACAAAGCCAAATCCGCTAACCATTAATACCAAACCATGCACACACTCAGCAATGATAACAGACAGATCACACTAATTTATAACGGTAATCACGCCTTACATCGCCGTGTACGAGCCCTCTGCTCTGCTACCAAAAAGGCCTTGCTTACCCTCGATATAAGCCAAGAAAAGATCAGCCAAACCCTTTGGGCCGAGATTGAATCTCTATTGCCTGGAGAACTCCACCAAATCGTAGATTTAAAAGAAACGGTTACAGATTCAGAAGCAGTTTTCTCCAAACACGACCTGATGAAGATCCTAGAGAAGAATCCAGACAGTTTGAGTTTTCCTCTGCTCTTTTACAAGGCAACATGCCATCAGATTAAAAATGAAGCCGAAGTACTTCGCTTTATTAATGTAGATTCCGGAGGCTTTGAAAAAACCATGCACACCCAGGCACCTAAGGTTAAATCTCTGACCCGTGAGGAAAGCTTTAGGTCTTAAGCGCTAAAAATTATTCCTTTAGAGCCCTTCTGGCCTTCTCACCTTGAGGCCCATAAGGGTCCATCTGACTTACCTTGGCGTAAACTTGTTTGGCCTGGTCTACATTACCACTGGCCTTTAGCGCATCTGCTAAGCCTAGCCACAGCTGCGAAGAATCTGTAAAGAGTTTACTGCTCATATCAAAGACAAACAGCGCTCCTTGAATTTGGTCACTGTTGAGCAAATTGTATCCTGCTTGTGTAAATAAGGCTTCGAAATCGGTATACTGATGCATCGGATCGTTCACCATACGCGCTGCCTCACTACTCACCTTTTCCATTTCGCCAGCCATAAATAACTGGGTCAAATGGCCCATAGGGTCAAGTATCACATCATCGCCAATATCTGCCATAGCCGCCGCCAACACAGGGTCTTCATTGTTCTTGTACTGCTCAAAAGTTGTGGTAACAGCAATGTTGGGTGGCATCCACTGTTGGTTCTCCCATTGTGGCTTATCTTGCCACCAAGCCCAAGATAAACGAGCGTTGAACTGGCTGTTTGGAAGAACTAACTTCCGATTATCTCCATAAAAATTGAGGTTTTCTGCAGTGGGTTCGCCTACAAATATGACATTGGTGTAATTGTCCAATTCGTTCACCAAGTTCTGGCAGGCCGAAAATGTTCTTCGCCCAATAATACAGAAGAACTTCCCTACCTCATTGACCTTAGATTGGATCAAACCGGTTATAAGCGGCTTGTTCAAATAATTATTTCCACCGCCATTCAAACGAACGTCTAAAATGAAACGTTCTACCTCATTTTGGGCAATAAAATCAAAGATCTCTGCGTAGAATGCTTCTAGGGTTTGCTGAGAAGGATCGTTCTGCACCTGACTTTGACGCACATAAACAGTTTTGGTATCTGGATTGTAATTAAAGTTGTAGATCTTATCTAGCTCCTGCAAGTACAAAGGGGTACTGCTTTGCGATCTAGCACTTATCATTTCCCCTTCTTTCTTTATGAGACTATAACTGGTTTGAATCGCCTTTTTATCCCCCGCCCTGAAGTTATACGTAAAAACCTGCCCATCTTTTTCCAAAGTAAATGGAATTTCCATGCTGTAGTTTGGAATAATGCGTTGGGCGTGCAAGATCTCTGGTACGGTCAGATCATTGATCCCGTAAGCCTTAAAGAATTGTTCGTTTTCTGCAGATACTGTAGGGTAAACAAGTTCTATGGCTTTCTCTATAGGGGTATCCCCTATTTTAAGCACTTTGGCGCCCAAGGCCTTCTCGTGGCCTTTAACGGTTCCCTCTATAAAAACACCATCGCTGAATTGATACAAATTCACAGGAATTTTGTGGTAGTCTATTTTGCCTCCACTCAGACTGAGATAAGTGTGCCCGTAGCCAAACATTGCTACCATACGCGATAGCCCCACCATGATCTCGTGATCGGCCATATTTGGTATTTCACTGCGGAGTTTAGCCACTTCGGCATCCCATTTTTGGGCCGTTACTTTTTTAAACAAGAAGGGATAATCCTTATGAATACTTTGCTGTAAGAAGTCGAGGTCGGCTTGCCAGTCTTCTGTACTGAGCTGATTTTGTACTTGTGCGCTTAAACTTAACGAGAAGAATAAAAAACCTAAGACGGTCAACAAGGGTTTGGTTTGAAATTTCATTTTGTGATTTTAGTTGATTGATGAATGTTGTTCTATAAGAACTCTTTAACACTGATTTGTTACAGTTCTTTTTCAATTAAATAGCTCGCTCGCTCTAAATGCAGTAATTTTGCAGCGTGTCTGCCAACCGCCAAAAAACCCAATTAGAATTTGTTGCCATGATGGCGGCATTGATGTCTATAGTTGCCTTAGCAATAGATGCATTATTGCCTGCTCTAGATATCATCGGATTCCATGTGGGCACCACCAATCCTAGCGACAATCAGCTGTTTATCATTATGATCTTCTTAGGCTTAGGTCTTGGTCCCCTACTCTTTGGTCCACTCTCTGATAGTCTGGGTAGAAAACCGGTGGTCTATATGGGATTTAGTTTATTTGTCTTGGCCAGTTTGGTTTGTGTCAGTACAGAAAGTTTGTGGGTTATGATCATTGGTCGTATAGTTCAAGGCATTGGGCTTTCCGCACCCAGAACCATAGCTATCGCAATTATTCGCGATCTATACTCCGGAGATTATATGGCGCGTATCATGTCCTTTGTGACCGTGGTATTCCTTTTGGTTCCCATTGTAGCACCTGCATTTGGAAAATTGGTTCTAGACCACTACAACTGGCAAGCCATATTTTATTTCCAATTGGTCATCGGCGCTGTGGTCTGTATTTGGTTTTATCTAAGACAACCTGAAACCCTAAAGCCGGAGAATAAGATTCCCATGAGCCGCCATTTATTTGCAGACGGTTTTAAAGAGATCAGTCGGTATCCTGTAACCATAGGATGTACAGTTATTTCTGGTTTGATCGCAGGATCGTTCTTTGTATATCTGAGCGGATCGCAGCAGATCTTTCAAGAGCAATACGGCCTTAAAGAAGCCTTTCCGTATATTTTTGCAGGTTTAAGCATCGCCATTGGCCTGGCTGTCTTTTCCAATGCTAATATGGTACTCCGCTTTGGAATGGAAAAGCTGGTTACTGTAGCTTTAAGCGGATTTTTTGTGGTTTCCTTTGCCTATGTTTTGGTCTTTATAGGAAGCCCAAACCCACCAATTGCAGTCTTGCTTGGCTTTATGGCTTTGCAATTTTTGTGTATTGGATTCCTATTTGGCAATCTAAGAGCATTAGCCATGGAACCCGTAGGGCATATAGCAGGAATAGCAGCAGCCATTACCGGTTTTATCTCTACCATAATGGCGGTGCCTATAAGCACCTTTATTGGACGTTATCTCGACGACACGGCACTACCGGTCTTTGTTGGTTTTTCTCTTTGTTCCTTAGTAGCACTGCTGATTTTATTCTACCTAAAACGAAAAAATCCGCAAGGGCTATCAAAGCCGCAACAGACCTAGTTGCTCGCTTTGATCTCGGCATTGAGAATACCTGCTCTAATAAGTAATACCACGCCACTAAGCAGCAGTCCTATGCCCGCCGTACCGCCTAAAGTCCAAAGCCAGAAATCTCCTCCACTGTGTTTAATATGAGAACATTCCAAGGCAATACTGAGGCCACTGCCGAGCAATAAGGCGCCCACTACTCCATTGAACCACCATTGTTTTTTACGCTTATCCATTTACTTTTTTTAAAGCCTAAAAATAATGAATACCTTAGTGCGACCAACTAACGACTACCTCAATGATTCGACCTTGGCTACGCCTATCCTTTGCTCTTGTTTTATTGCTGATTCTTGCCAGCAGTTGCAAATCAAACTCAGAAGATCAAACACAACAAGAAGCTATAGCCCCTGAAACAAAAGTGGAACTGGAACTCGAATACCAAGCTGCACTGGGCGAAGGCCCGGTTTGGAATGCCAAGACCCAAGAACTTTATTGGGTGGATATTTTGAGCAAACAGTTACACATTTACAATCCGAACAACAAAGAGAATCGCAGTATTGAATTGCCGGGCCTGGTCGGAACCGTTGTTCCATTTACCTCGCGCCAAGCTGTCGTTGCCTTAGAGAATGGCATCTATAAGGTCAATTTAAAAAGTGGAGACCTGCAATTACTCTCTGATGTAGAAGCTACCCAGCCAGAGAACAGATTTAACGATGGCAAATGCGACCCCAATGGTAACCTTTGGGTAGGTAGTATGAATCTTGCAGAAGAGGCCGCTACGGGTAATTTGTATAAAATTGCCCCAGACGGCACCACTACCAAAATGCTAGATAGCATCACTATTTCCAATGGTATCGTTTGGGACAGACGCGCCACGACCATGTACTATATTGACACACCTACCGGAGTGATTCGAGCCTTTGACTATGACAAGAACACGGCTAGTATTAGCAATGAGCGTGTTGTTGTAAAGGTAGATCCTGCGGATGGTTTTCCAGACGGAATGGCCATAGATGAAAACAACAATCTTTGGGTAGGTTTATGGAATGGCAATGCTGTAATACAATACGATCCCAAGACAGGAGCAACACTTCAAAAAGTGGCTGTTCCGGCTCACAATGTGACTGCTGTTGCCTTTGGAGGACCCGATCTGGACGTAATGTACATTACCACGGCTCGAGTGGATATGACCGAAGAAGAACTGGAGCAGTATCCTTTGGCGGGTTCTGTATTTCGCTATAGCCCGGGTGTAAAAGGTCAGAAAGCTGATGTTTTTGGCCAATCTAGATTCACATCTAATACTCCTTAAAATTGAGTTTGATCTACGTAATTATGGGCGTAAGCGGTAGCGGAAAAACTACTGTAGGTAAGGCCCTGGCCGAGCAATTAGGATTTCCTTTTTTAGATGCTGACGATTTCCATCCGCAGCAAAACATAGCTAAAATGCAGGCCGGCAAAGCACTAAATGATACCGATCGTCAGCCTTGGCTGGAACAGTTAAATCTAGAACTGCGCAAACACAAAGATACTGGAGTCGTTTTGGCTTGTTCTGCTTTAAAGGCTGCTTATCGAGAGCTTTTAGAAAAGGACATCAAGATCCATTGGACACATTTACAGGGAGATTTTGAACTCATTCAAGCTCGAATGCAGCTGCGTTCGCATTTTATGCCAGCTGCTCTCCTCCAATCACAGTTTGATGCCCTAGAACCTCTAGAACAAGGTTTAACCCTCGATATCGACAGTGAAATTGAATTCCTCGTAAATATGATCCGTGCTAGATACGAGACCAAGGGCCCAGCACACTGGGGCATAGTGGGCATGGGCGTTATGGGGCAATCGCTTGCATTAAATGCCGTAGACTCCAAGATCCGCACGGCGGTTTACAACCGAATTGCTCCTGGCGAAGAATTGGTCATTGCCAAAATGTTGAGTAAGTATACCAATCCGAAATTATACGGCTATACCGATTGGAAGGAGTTTACCGATAAACTAACACTGCCCAGAAAGATCCTATTAATGATCCCTGCAGGCAAGGCCATTGATGCTGTTATTGAAGAGTTAATGCCTTTTCTGAGCCCGGGAGACTGTATTGTGGATGGTGGAAACTCGCATTTTAGTGATACAGAAAGCCGCATAAAGAAACTACAAAAGCTAGATATCGAATACCTGGGTATGGGTGTTTCCGGTGGTGAAGAAGGGGCTCGAGTTGGCCCTGCTATGATGCCTGGTGGCTCCAAAATCGCCTATAAAGCACTAGAGCCCATACTTAAAAAGATAGCCGCCAAAGACCCCAAGGGCAATGCCTGTGTGGGTTATTTGGGTGGAGGTGGCTGCGGACATTTGGTCAAGACCGTACACAACGGGATAGAGTATGCAGAGATGCAGTTATTGGCAGAACTCTACGCCTTGATCGGTTTGACCGATCTGCCCCGGGCTGAATTTGCCGCACTTTTCAAACAGTGGAATTCTGGGGAGACGGCTAGTTATTTAATGAGCATAATGCCCAGTATACTTGACAAAAAAGAAGGAGATTCCTATTTAGTTGATCTGATCTTGGATGAAGCTGCACATAAGGGAACCGGAGCTTGGACCGCTCACACAGCCTTAGATTACGGACAAGATGCTAGTATAATCAGCACGGCCTTAAATATGCGCTACCACTCTACTGCCCAATGGTTTAGAGATTTGGCAAAACCTAAGAATCGGAAACTCAATATAGTTTTGAACTTCGAACAGCTGATTAACGGTTATCAAGCTGCACGCATATTAAATCATTTGCAGGGTTTACGGCTTATAAAAGCGGTGAGCGATGCTAAAGATTGGCAGGTAGATCTCGCCGAGGTTACCCGAATCTGGACCGACGGCTGTATCATTAAATCTCATTTGATAGAACAATTACATCAGCAATTAAAAGAAAACCCAAACCAACTGGAAGCCTGGTGTTTTGCGCAGTACCAACAATATAGCGAAGCGCTAAAAGTGGCCGTAAACACCGGTATTTCTAACGATTTAGCTTTACCCGTATTTAGTGCAGCCTTGCAATTTGGCCTTGCTATTAACGATCCTGAAACTACTGCCAATATCATACAAGCCCAAAGAGATTTCTTTGGAGCGCACACCTATAAACGCAAAGACAAAGACCGCGAACAAAACTTTCACACAGACTGGACCAAACCATGATAGATTACAACTTACTTTTAGCCGTATTTGCAGGTATAGCGGTGCTCTTAGCCTTGATCCTGCGCTTTAAAGTACAAGCCTTTATCGCCTTATTGATAGCAAGTATACTTGTTGGTATTCTAGCCGGAATGCCTCCTTTAGATATAATTACTACCATGAAAGACGGTATGGGCAACACCTTAGGGTTTGTGGCGTTGGTAGTTGGTTTAGGAGCCATGTTTGGAGCTATCCTCGAACATTCAGGAGGCGCCGGAGCCTTAGCCCGATATCTCATTGGGAAAGCTGGAGAAAAACGCACCTCTTGGGCCTTAACAGCCACAGGATTCTTGGTAGCCATACCGGTTTTCTTTGATGTGGCCTTTATCATTTTAGTACCCTTGATCTATTCCTTGCAGCGAACCACCAAGAAGTCACTCTTACTTTACGGAATCCCTTTATTGGCAGGACTTGCCATAACACACACCTTTATACCTCCTACCCCTGGACCCGTAGCAGTAGCAGATATTTTAAAGGCCGATCTGGGCTGGGTTATCTTGTTTGGATTCATCGTTGGCGTACCCACAGCTATAGTCTGTGGACCTATCTTTGGAAAGTACATTGCCAAAAAGATCCATTTGGATGCTCCGGAGGCAGACCTTCCTCCTGCCGATGAGCACAAACTACCGTCCGTAGGAATGATAGTGACCATAATTGGAATTCCTATTGTACTAATTGTACTGAATACTTTGGTCAATAGTCCACTCGGAGCTTCTTGGGGTTTAGCCGATGGGGTTCGCAATTGGATGCAGATGATAGGACATCCATTCTTTGCGTTGATCTTGGCGAATTTGATCGCTTGGTATTTCTTAGGGCTAAAGCGAGGTATGGCCTCAGCAACGCTGCAAAAGATCACCACAAAGTCCATGGAACCTGCGGGAATAATAATTTTACTAACAGGTGCTGGTGGGGTGTTTAAAGAAATGCTCATCAACACAGGAGCCGGAGAAATGCTCGCTAACTATTTTGCAGAACAAGGGCTTCCCCTACTCCTATTTGCCTTTATAGTAGCTGCTCTGGTACGGATATTACAAGGTTCTGCCACCGTAGCTATGATCACAGCAGCAGGAGTTACCGCACCCATACTGTCTCAAGTTGATGGAGAAATGGACAAAGCGCTCTTGGTTATTGCAATAGCCGCAGGTTCAACCATATTATCGCACGTAAATGACAGTGGTTTTTGGCTGGTGAGCAAGTATCTGGGAATGACCGAGCAGCAAACCTTTAAGAGTTTTACCACCATGACCGTTATTTTGGCTTTAGTAGGTTTTAGTTTGGTAAGCCTCTTATCCTTATTGATTTAAGATCTATTGTGGCACAACCTTTGTATGTTAAAGACTTGTTAACTCAAAACAAGCTTTCTCATGCGAAATTCAAGAATCAGACCGGATGTAAACGCCGGTAGCGTAGCCGACATTGCCTTTTTATTGCTCATTTTCTTCTTGGTATGCACCACTATTAGTGTAGAAGAGGGAATCGCTAGAGTCCTCCCTAAACCTTGCGCAGATGGAGCGCCCTGCAATGTATCCATAGCACAGAATAACTTACTAACCATAGCTTTAGGTGAAAACAATCAACTTCTTGTAAATGAAATGGTTGAAGACATTTCAAACCTCAAATATATTTTGGTTGATTTTATAGACAACAATGCATCTAAAAGCTGTGATTACTGTTTAGGTGCGGGCTTACCATTGGCTTCAGATCACCCCAAAAAGGCCATGATAAGTATAGAGACCATGCGAAATGCCAGCTATGATAGTTATATAGCTGTACAAGATGAGATAACTGCGGCCTATTTTGAGTTGCGTGTACGTTATGCAGCCCTACAATTCGACAAGCCACTGAATGAATTGACTCCACAGGAATTGAAACAGGTCAAAGATGCTTACCCCTTTCAGATCATGGAATCGAGTTTGTAATGAAAGAATATTTGTATTTTTAAAAGGTCGGAGGTTTCCGGTCTTTTTTTATAAACCAACCACAAGTGAAAAATTTTCTACTCCTCGGACTCGGCCTTGTCTTGGCTGTTTCCTGCAAACAAACCAACGAAACTATGAGCGATGATGCATTATTGGCCAAAGCCAAGGATATACACGAGCGTGTGATCACCTTGGATACCCATTGCGATATCAATGTGACCAATTTTACAGATTCCATTAACTACACCCAAGATCTGCAAACCCAGGTCACCTTACCCAAAATGAAGGCTGGGGGCCTTGATGTTGCTTGGTTTATAGTATACACAGGTCAAGACTCCTTGAATACCGACGGATATGCAAGAGCTTATGAAAATGCCATGTCCAAGTTCCATGCTATTCATAGGTTGTGTGATTCTATTGCTCCGGATGAGATAGAACTCGCCTACACTAGTGACGATGTGCGACGTATCAGCGCCAGTGGCAAAAAAGTGGCTATGATAGGAATAGAGAACGGTTATCCTGTTGGAGAAGATATTAGCAACGTCAAAAAATTCTACGACCTAGGCGGAAGATATATGTCGCTTTCTCATAATGGGCACAGCCAGCTGTGTGACTCCAATTCAGGAGAGGAAGATGGTGTTTGGTTGCACAATGGAGTATCTGATCTCGGAAAAGAAGTAATTGCAGAGATGAACAAATGGGGCATGATGATCGACGTTTCGCATCCGTCTAAAAAGTCAATGAAAGATATGATAGCGCTAACCAAAGCGCCAATCATTGCCTCCCACTCTTCTGCACGGGCACTTTGCAATCATTCTAGAAACCTAGACGATGAGCAGCTAATGTGGCTTAAAGAGAATGGTGGCGTGGTGCAAACAGTAGCCTTTAAATCTTACCTGAACACAGAAAAATACGAAGCCCGTCAAGAAGCAGAGATCGTAGTGGCTAAGCAAATTGCCGATTCTATGGGCGTTAAGTGGCTGGAGCGCAAAGAAGTAATGGCCTTACCAATGGCCGAGCGACGTGAATACTTCAACTTCTATATGCAAATGATGCCTATCCAAAAACAGAAGCTCGCCAAGATGACCGATCTTCCACCAGCAGTAGACGTTGGTGACTTTGTGGATCACATAGACTATCTGGTAGAAAAGATAGGGATCGATCATGTAGGTATAAGCAGTGACTTTGATGGCGGCGGAGGAATTGCCGGCTGGGATGACGCCTCAGAGACCTTTAATGTAACCCTTGAACTTGTTAAAAGAGGGTATACCGAAGAGCAGATCGAAAAGTTATGGAGCGGGAATCTACTTCGCGTTTTCGATGAAGTACAGGCTGTTGCGGCCCGTTTGCAAGCAGAAGCAGTGCAATAAAATCAGTTCATCATTAAATATAACCCACTCGCCGAGAGCTATCTACCATTAAACGATAAATCTTCGTCCAACAGAGCTTTAATATCTAGGTTTGAGGTATGATTAACAACAAACACCTCACTAACTATGTATTTTGAAGACTCCTCTTACAGTGATCTTGTATTAAAGAAGATCAGTTTACCATATGGGAATTTCTATTTTTTAGAAAATGTGGTTGTAACAGAAATAGCTCAGGGCGTGACTTTTACCTTGGAGAAAGCACGACCTGTTATAGATGCAGCTCTGGAATTCTACGGACCGGATAAAAAACTTGGCTATGTTTCCAACAGAAAGAATAACTATGCCGTAGCGCCCCAAGATTGGCTTCGTTTTTTTAAAGAACGAGAAATACTTGGCGCAATTGGTCTAGTAGCCTACACTCCTATCGGTTTTACCAATATTATCTTGGAAAAGCTGTTTATACGTACTAAGATTCAACGATTTACCAATTTAGACATGGCAATTAGTTGGACCTCTCAGCAAATGAGAGCCGCAAGACTGATTTCCTGATAGCGACTTAAAGAAGGAAAATTACCACTCGTCGACACTAAAAAGTCATTCAACGTAATTGCACCCTTTAAAACCCTATAAGTGAATAGTTTAGCGGTATAACCAAATAATAACCTCATTGACCCCTAACCATGTACTTTAAAGAATCCAACTACGCCAACCAAGCAATCGAGACCTTAGAACTCCCCTACGCTACCTTTTATTTTTTAGACAATATTATTATAAGCGAGATCGCCCAAGGTGTCACCTACTCCTTAGAAAAGGCCTACCCTATGATAGAAATGGCCAAGCAGATCTACGGAACAGACGCAGAAGTTGGCTATATAAGTAATCGCGTGCATCAATACGCAGTAAAGCCTCGAGACTGGATGCGATTCTTTAAGGACAATAGTTGTGTAAAAGCTGTTGGTCTTGTTTCTTATACTCCTGTAGGACTAACGAATATCCTTTTTGAAAAGGTTTTCATTCCTACTTCCACTAAGCGCTTCAGCTCTTTGGATCATGCTATAGCCTGGACCCGAAGCCGCATTGACCCTAATCCAAGACTACAGCAATTGATTGGGTAAGCCCGAGATATTTAATATCTTCCGGCTATGAACAAGTCATTTCTTGCTTTAATTGCTGGTTTATTCATGCTGCAAGCCTCCGCGCAGCAAGCCGAGTTCATAAGACTCGACAGTCTCTCTCCTCATTTTTATTACGATATACGGTACGCCACGACAAACAACTTTGTCGGAGAGGCAGTATACGAATGTGCCGTTTGTCTATTACGCCCTGATGCTGCCACGGCCTTGGAACAGGCCAATGCCTATTTTATGGAAAAAGGATATTGCATTCAACTCTTTGACTGTTATAGACCCTATCCTGTACAAAAGATCTTATGGGAAAAAGTGCCTAATCCGGCCTATGTAGCCGATCCTTACAATGGTGGATCTGTTCACAATCGCGGTGCTGCGGTTGATCTTACCTTGGTCACATTAGATGGTGAGCCGGTAGACTTTGGAACAGACTACGATTATTTTGGACGTGAAGCCCATGTCGATTATTACGGACATAGTGAAGAAGTTTTGGCAAATAGAAAACTCTTGACAGAAGGCTTAGCAAAATTTGGTTTTAAAGGCATACGTACAGAATGGTGGCATTTTAGCTATACCAAAAACAGCGGCTATCCGATCTCCGAACAGCCGCTGCCTTGTACTGATTAAAACTATTTCTTAGTTCACCGGATTCCCAAAGATATCCAGTTCTACTACATCTAAACCTAGCTTTTTGACCTCTTCGAATTGTGTGGCCTTATCGCCGACCACCACATAGATCATTTCTGATTCTTGGATATAATCGCCAATAACGGCTTTAAAGTCTTCCAAACTCATGTTCATTAGCAGTTGTTGTTCTTTATCTACAAAATCATTGGAAAGTCCGTATTTAGAGATACTCTGTAAGATCCCGAGCTTGGCTCCAAAAGATTCAAAGGCTCTTGTATTTTGTTTCACCACCTTGTTCTTGGTGAGTGCTACATCCGCCTCCGTGAATCCTGGGCCGTAATCTTGAACCATCTTTTGAATGATCTCTAAGGATGGTAAGGTTGCATTCGCACGAACACTTGTACTTATAGTAAATGGAGCGATATCTGCTCGCGCTGGAACTCTGGAGTAAGCTCCATAAGTATATCCTTTCCCAATTCTGAGAACTTGGAACAAACGTCCACTAGACCCTCCTCCTAAAATCTCATTGGCAAAGCCTAGTTTAGGTGAATCGGCATCGGCGGCAGACAAGGCCATTTTACCTATATACAAGACAGACTGCTTAGAATTCGGTACGTCTATAAAGTACAAGGTGCCGGCTTCTCCAGCAGGATTAACAGTCCAATTGGCCTGGTTTGTGGCTTCACCTGTCCAACGTTCGCTTAGACCACTTAAAGCGGCCTCCACTTTCGCTTGAGACAGATCTCCTACCACATGGAAAGATGCATTGCCAGGTTTAATATTAGCCTCGTAAAAGGCTTTAACATCATCTAGCGTGATATTTTCTGCGGTCTCTAAGGTTCCGTTGGTAGGTACGCTGTAGATGTGATCTGGACCGTAGATCAGTTTATTGAAGTTTATCGCAGCTATCGCCGTAGGATTTGCTTCTCTACCTTTAAGTCCGGTTTTAAGCTCTTGCATTAATCGCTCGAACTCTTTCTCATCCCAACGCGGCTGCAATACCATTTCTTCTACTAATGCCATGGTTTGCTCAAAATTACGGGCCAAGCAATTTCCGCTTATCACGGTTTCTTCTAAACCTGAATATATTCCAATACTTGAGCCTAAAAGTCCAATAGCCTCTTCCAGTTCCGCAGGAGTTTTCAAAGCTGTTCCCTCGCTCATAAGATCCGCAGTAAGAGAGGCCAAGCCCGCTTTATCCATCGGATCTAAACGATGTCCCCCGGGAATAGTGATGGTAAAGTTTATCAGTGGCAATTCGCTATTCTCAATACCGTAGGTTTTCATACCGTTGGCCAATTCCCCTTCCCATACTTCTGGCATTTTAAACAAAGGTGCTTCTCCAAATGGTGGTTCAGAACGGTCGTACTTTGAAGGTGTCTTCTCGTATTGAGCTTCTTCGCCTTGACCAACTTGCTCATTGTCTTTCATGGCGGTGACCTCTTCTATCCAAACTTCCGCCTCTTTTGCACCACTAATGGCGAGCTCTGGGTTTTCTTTAGGAACTACGCTAGTCATCACATAGTTCTTCCCTTTGATGTATTTCTCGTAGGCCGCCATTACAGCCTCACGATCTACTTCCTGATAAAATTTAGTGCGCTTGCTAATATAGGCAGGGTCTTGTCCGAACTCATTGTCTTGAACCAACTGGAAGGCCTTGTTCAAAACAGTAGAAACCCCATTGTATAACTGGGTTTCTAGTTCCGCTTTGATACGTTGCAATTCGTTATCGGTAAATCCGTTGGTTTCAAAATCTTGCAAACCTGCATCGATCGCAGCTTTCACATCATCTAAAGCAACACCTTCATTGGCGCGTACTCGAATCACAAACTCCCCTGCCAATTCCTGGCTGTTCTGATAACTGCCTACATTCGGAGCGAGTTTGCCCTCTTCTACCACCGCTTTGTACAGTGGCGATTTCTTACTGCCGCTCAACAATGATCCTAAAACATCTAAGGCATACATCTCTTCGTTATAGTCTTCTACCGTAGGGAAAACCATACGCAGCTCTGGAAGTTTTGCAAAGTTATCCTTGAAATACAAAGATTTGGTTTCGGTCAATGTTACCGGCATAGGCTCCATAGGTTTAACCTCTGGCCCTCTAGGAATTTCCCCAAACCACTTCTCTACCAACTGTTTGGTCTCTTCGATGTCTATGTCTCCGGCGATCACCAAAGAAGCATTGGCTGCTCCGTAGAACTCATTGTAAAACTCTTTTACATCGGCCAAGGTAGCTGCCTGCAGATCTGGCAAAGAACCAATAACTGTCCAGCTGTAGGGATGCCCTTCCGGATACAGGTTCTTTCTGATGATCTCATCGGTATAGCCATAAGGGGCGTTGTCTACCCGTTGACGTTTTTCATTCTTCACCACCTGCTTTTCGCGCTCTAAGGCAGCTTCTGTAACCGTGTTGATCATATAACCGAATCTGTCAGAATCAATCCAAAGGATCTTCTCAAAGGCGTCTTTAGGAACTACTTCATAATAGACTGTCCCATCGCTCCAGGTACCTCCGTTTCGGCTTCCACCCCATTCTGGGATCATCTTCCGGTTCGCTCCAACCGGAACATTCTCAGAATCGTTAAAAGACATATGTTCAAAGAAGTGGGCAAAACCCGTACGCCCTGGCTTTTCGCGGTTAGATCCAACATGCATCATAGTTGCAACTGCTACGATAGGGTCACTCTTGTCTACATGAAGTATTACTTCTAGACCATTGTCTAAAACAAACTTTTCGTACTCCAGACTAAACTCGGTCGCAGTCTCGGTCTGTGCAGACTCTTTACAGGAATGTGTAATTAGAGCAAGGGTCAATAGGCTCATAAGAATTCGGTATCTCATTGATAGTTTAAATTTTTAAGGTTTGGATATTGCTGATTCTCAAATCGAATTGCTTAAGAATAGATGATTTCAAGATAAGACCTTTTGATCAAAGTGAATTTAAAAATTATGCTAAATAATGGGTCATATATATAGAGCCCAGTATCTTTGCAAAAAAAATAAGGATGTCCTTATCATTAATACGAATCTTTCGCTGGGTTAGTACATTAGAAGCCATCTCTTTTTTATTGCTTCTAGGCATTGCAATGCCGTTAAAGTATATTTGGGGTAAACCAGAGGCAGTCTCCATTATAGGAATGGCGCACGGAGTACTGTTTGTACTATACCTCCTATTAGCCTATTACGTAGGTGAAAAACTCAACTGGTGCACGCGTACGCTGCTTATCGTTATGGCTTGTGCTATATTGCCTTTTGGTCCGTTCTATGCAGAACGCAAATACCTGTAAACATGCAAGAAACACCTTGGCTACATTGGTTTAGAGATCTATTTTTAGAGCAAGGAGTAGGCCCGGACTGGGCTGTTTATCTCAATGCAGCGATAGTCTTGATCGCTTTATTGCTTGTTTTATTTGTAGTGGATTTTATACTGCGGAAGAGTATTGTAACTGTCTTTAGACTGTTTAGCGACAGGACCAAGACAAGCTTTGACGATTTTCTCTCCGAGAGTAATTTTCCACGCTTTGTCGCGCATGTCATCCCTGTGCTTATTGTCCGATACACCCTAGGGCACCTTTTTGAAGACTTGCCAGTAACGCGTGGAATAAGCCTTACTGCAGTAGACGTCTATTCGGTCATTCTCGCAGCGCTTATCTGCAGAAGTGTCTTGAGAAGTTTACGCGAATACTTAAAGACCAAGCCTTTATTTAACGACAAACCACTCGACAGTTATGTTCAGGTGATGATGATCATTATCTGGATAATTGCCATGCTAGTAATAGCATACCGCGTGTCTGGGGAGAGTTTTATCACCTTGACCAGTTTAGGGGCCGTATCGGCCTTATTACTGCTGATCTTTAAAGACACTATACTCGGTTTTATTGCCAGTATACAGATCACAGTGAACGATATAGTCCGCATAGGCGACTGGATCACCTTTAACCGCTATGGGGCCGATGGTTATGTGACAGAAATCAATTTGGCTACGGTACGGGTACAAAACTTTGACAATACCTTTACCACTATCCCTACTTACTCCTTGATCTCGGATTCTTTTCAGAACTGGCGAGGCATGCAGGAATCCGCAGGGCGAAGAATTAAACGGTCCTTACTGATAAAACAGAATTCGGTGCGTTATTTGACCGATGCCGATCTGCAAGAACTCAAAAAGATCCAACTCATCACCTCTTACATAGAGCAGCGCCAAAAGACCCATTTAGATTACAATGCGCAACATGGCTACGACAGTTCACTGATCATAAACGGACGTCAACAGACCAATTTGGGAGTTTTTAGAAAATATATAGATGCTTATTTGCATAAGAACAACGCCATCAACAAGGACTTGTTTTTAATGGTGCGCCATTTGCAGCCTACTCCTAAAGGTATTCCGGTGGAGATCTACTGTTTCAGTTACGACAAGAACTGGGTGAATTACGAACATATTCAAGCCGATATTTTCGACCACCTGATCGCTGCAGTGAAGTATTTTGACCTGGAGATCTACGAATACCCATCTGGAGTAGACCTCAAAGGCGAAGACTAATCGTCTAGCTCGTCGTTTAGCCTGTCGGCCACGTATTCCACTTTTGTCTTTCCATGAGGTTTTGGTTTGCCGTCAGGACCCATACTCACCATGACAATGCGGTCTATGGTAATGATCACCTCTCGGGTCATTTTATTGCGAACCTCACACTGAAGACTTATGGAAGTAGTACCAAAATGGGCGACATCTATCCCAATTTCTACAATATCTCCCGGCTGAGCCGAACTCACAAAATTGATCTCCGACATATATTTGGTAACCACTTTAGGGTTCTCCAATTGAATGATGGTATAGAGCGCTGCCTCTTCGTCTATCCATTCTAAAAGACGACCTCCAAATAAGGTTCCGTTGGGGTTTAGATCTTCAGGCTTGATCCACTTTCTGGTGTGAAATCGCATAAGCTTAAGGGTTTACCACAAAGATACGGCTTTGATGCTGTTAAAATTTGTGAAATCCGTATCTTTCATGTAACAAATTCGGCCTGATGAGGTCTAACACTTGTGATCAAAAAAAATTAAAAATTATCCGATGAAAATCTTAAAAACACTAAGCATTCTATTGGTAATGGCTTTTGCCGTTCCGACTCAGGCACAAACTGTCGACGAAATTCTCAACAACTATTTTGAGAATACCGGCGGAATCGAAGCCTGGAACAAACTAGAAGCCATGCAAATGACTGCTATGGCCAACGCCCAAGGAATGGAGATCCCGGTAACGGTAATCCAAACCAAAGACGGGAAAATGTTGATCAAGATCAACTTCCAAGGGCAAGAGATAGTACAACAAGCTTATGATGGAGAAACCATGTGGGCTACTAACTTTATGACTCAGCAACCAGAAAAGGCCGATGCCGAAGCTACTGCAAACATGAAGTTACAAACCAAAGACTTCCCATCTCCTTTCTTGAACTACAAAGAAAAAGGCTTCACTGTGGAGCTTTTGGGCGAAGAGGTTAAAGAAGGTACAGAGACCTACAAGATCAAATTGACTCAAGCGCCTCGTATGGTAGACGGAAAAGAAGTTCCTAACGTAAGCTTCTACTACTTTGAAAAGGAAAACTTTGTTCCTATCATGTCAGAGACCGAGATTCCTTCAGGACCAGCTGCAGGGCAAATGGCGGTTTCCACTATGAGTGACTACCAAGAGGTAGACGGACTTTATTTCCCATTCGATATGGGTATGGGTGGTCAGTCTATCATGGTAAAAGATATTGTTCTTAATCCAGATCTAGAAGACGCCATGTTCGCATTCCCTGAGACTGCAGAAGGCGAAGACGATAAGGACTAATTACACTTCAGGGCTGTTTAAACGTGGGCGGGAGTTCTTCTTGCCGTGTGCTTCACAAAAGCTTATAGCACATGCGTTTAAACAGCTTTTTTTTTGCTAACCAATACAAAATTTAATCAGATGAAAAGAATTCTCTTTGCACTGACAGCGCTGTTATGCCTCCCGGCAGTTAATGCGCAAGACATTGCTTTAAAAGGCAAAGAACTCTTTGGTGATATGCGCGCCCGTCATATTGGGCCTGCTCTAATGAGTGGACGTATCATCGATATGGAAACACACCCCACAGATCCGCGAATTGTATATGCTGGAACCGCTGGTGGTGGTGTTTGGCGATCTAGCGATGGAGCTGCAACCTTCTCTCCTATTTTTGACGAGCACGCACAGTCTATTGGTAGTGTTGCCGTAGATCCTAAAAATCCAGACCAAGTGATCTGGGTAGGGACTGGAGAGATCTGGACCCGTAATTCTGTTTCTATAGGCGATGGACTATACAAGTCTACAGATGGAGGCGCGAACTGGGATAAGATCGGTTTCGAGAAATCGGAACGCATTGCCTCTATTGTGATCAACCCAGAAAACACAGATATAGTTTATGTCGGTGTGCTGGGAGCCCTGTGGAGTGACAGCGATGAGCGCGGTGTTTACAAGACCACAGATGGCGGAAAGACTTGGGATAAGGTCCTCTATGTAGACCAAACCACCGGTGCTGCAGATGTAATCATGGATCCGGAGAATCCGAATGTGCTCTATGCTTCTATGTGGGAGTTTAGACGCTCCGGATGGGGATTTAGCTCAGGAGGCGCCAATTCTGCCCTTTACAAATCAACCGATGCAGGTAAGACCTGGAACAAGATACACAACGGATTCCCTGCTGGCGATCTAGGAAGGATCGCTGTTGCGGTTGCTCCTAGCGACAACAGTATCTTATACGCAGTTCTAGAGACCGAAGACAAATCTAAAAATGGACTTTGGAAGTCTACAGATGCTGGCGCCAGCTGGGAACATCTAAACAACGACTTTGGACTTACTGTCCGTCCTTTTTACTTTTCTAGAATCACCATAGACCCTAGAAACCCTGATGTTGTGGTTAAAGGTGGTTTGAGTGGTTCTATTAGTCGTGACGGAGGAAAGACCTTTAAATCGCTAGGAAATATGCACAGTGATATCCACGATGTGGTTTTCCATATCAATGACAGCGATATCATGTACGCCGGAACCGATGGTGGTGTTTACCGCTCTTGGAATGGAGGTACTACTTTTGAGATCGTTGAGAACTTGCCACTTTCGCAATTCTATCAGATCAGCGTTGACGATGCGGAGCCCTATAATGTTTATGGTGGCTTACAAGACAACGGTTCTTGGTGGGGGCCTAACTCATCTCCGGGTGGTGTTAACGCTCGCGACTGGAACAGTGTTGGTGCTGGCGACGGTTTCCGAGTGCTGAAACATCCGACCAAAAACATCATTTATTCAGAAATGCAAGGTGCCGAGAATGTTTGGCGCTACGATGTAGATAAGAACCGTACGCGTACCATTCAGCCGCGTCCTAAGAAAGGAGATCCGGAGCTACGTTTCAATTGGAACGCTCCTATGGCGGTAAGTGTGCATCAGCCAGATCGATTCTATATGGGTAGCCAGTTCGTTCACAAATCGGAAGATATGGGCGACACTTGGGAGATCATTTCTCCGGACCTTACGACCAATGATCCTGCTAAGCAAGATCAGTCGCAATCTGGTGGGCTTTCTATTGATAACTCCGGAGCGGAGAATCACACGACCATCTTTACCATTGCAGAATCTCCATTGAACGAGAACGTACTATGGGTAGGAACAGACGATGGAAACGTACAAGTTACTCGCGATGGCGGAAAGAACTGGGAAAACGTTACCGCAAATTTGGTAGGGATTCCTGCCAATACTTGGGTATATCACATAGAAGCTAGTGTGCATGGCGAAGGTACTGCTTATGTAGTTTTTGAAGGACACACCTCAGGTGACATGAAGCCTTATGCGCTAAAGACTACAGATTACGGTAAAACTTGGAAGAACATCATTTCTGATGATGTGGTTGGTTTTGTCCGCAACATCCAAGAAGATTACGAAAGCGAAGACTTGCTATTCCTAGGGACAGAGTTTGGACTTTATGTGAGTATCGACGGCGGAAATAACTGGTCTCAGTTTACCAACAATATGCCTCCGGTTGCCGTTCACTTTATCGATCTGCAAAAGCAGACCAATGATTTGGTAATGGGTACGCACGGTCGTGGGGTGATCATCATTGACGATATTTCTCCTTTGCGTGAGTTGAGTCAAGAGGTATTAAGCAAGGACGTTCACTTCTTTGCTTCAGAACCGACCATTATGGTAGAAGAAAGTGGTTTTAGCGGAAGCTTTGGAGGAGAAACCCAATTTGTGGGGCAGAACTCCCCTACTTCTGCGCGTATTGTGTACTACCTTAAAAAGCGCCACACTTTTGGTAAAATGACCATGGAGATCCAAGATATGGAAGGAAATGTGATCTCTACTTTGGGCCCTGGAAAGTCTAAGGGTATCAATGTGGTGTACTGGAACTACACTTCGGCACAACCAAAAGTTGCAGAGGCCAAGACCTTGAGCTTCGGTGGTTTCACCTCTCCTCGAGTGCCTGCCGGAAAGTACAAAGTGGTAATGACCAAAAAGAACGACGTCTACGAAACGGAGATCGAGTTAAAATACGATCCGAATTCTTTGACTACTCTTGAGGAACGCAAGCAGCAGGAGCAAATGACCAAAACGCTTTACGATATGGTAGAAGATATGGCCTACGTGGTTTACACCATGAACCAGACCATGGATTATGCCGAAAGTGTGATGGAGTCCAATCCGAAGTCAAAAAAGGTAGCGCAGAACTTACACGATGCCTTAACCGCCTTAATGAAGGATATGGTTGTAACCACCGGTGATAACTATGTGGCTTCTGCCGAGCCTGAGCTTCGCGAAAAAATGACCGAACTCTACAGTAATGTAGCTACGAATTTCGACGGGGTAAGTGCTTCCGATATGGCGAGTTTTGATCTTATCAATACCGAGTATCAAGAGGCGCTGGGGCGTTTAGAGGCCATAATGAACAAAGAGGGTAAGAAGTTCAACAGCTTCTTGAGCAAAAATGACCTTCCTATGGTAAGCCTGAAGACCAAAGACGAGTTCCTGGAGAACTAATTGTCTTATAAACAAATATTTAAGGGTTCCTTCGGGAGCCCTTTTTTGTTGATAGAACTGTTCATAACTGTAGGTAAATTCCGCCTAGCTCGGGACTTCTTATTGTAATTTTAATAAACCTTACTGCCATGGATGATAGAGACCGCCAATTATTGGACATCAGACCTCAGATCCCTTCTGCCAGAATCTTAGATTCTATGAGTGCAGAAGAGTACTTTCAAAACAGCACCCTCCGCCCTATTGCCAAACTTCAGAACGAGCTCTTGCTAGATATGTTCAGAAACTATATCCGCAAGCATAAGAATGTTTTCTATGAGCTATCTGTAGAGAAACGCTTGGATTATATAGAAAATGCCATTCACAAAGACATGAAGTTCAGAAATTCTTTAAAAGGGATGATCATCGGACAGTTCACTGTGGAGGAATACAGGCTATATACCTTACATTCTAGCGCTTTGAACAAGCGCATGATGAATATTGTAAAGGAACGCCTTAAAAGTCAGCTGCAGGTCTTAGAATATCAGTACGCGTACTAGGCTTCCTATTAAAATACTCAAGGCAAAACTCATCAGCGTACCAATGAGTACGTATTCGGTCTGTTTGCGTGCGTTTCCAGTCTTTGAATCACCAAAACGCAAAATAGACTTCGCGCCTATCAAAAAACCGATAGCCCCAAAGTTATCTGTGAGAATTAGGGTAAAGATCAAAATACGCTCAAAGATCCCGATCACTCTACCTGCACTCTCTAAACTGCTCAAGGCCTCTTCTTCTGCGATTTCTTCCTGCCACTTCTTGGTTGCCTTTCCTATAATGAATCCGACGGGGAAGATCACTAATAAATAACCCGTTGTAATTGCCAAAAAGTAGGGACTAGTAAAGAATTCTTTCAGCCCTTTGAGCACCTCGACTTGCTCAGCATTCAAATACCACCAGGCCAATGCCAGTACAAGCACATGAAGGAATTGATCTATTAGAAACACCTTGAGGTTGTCTTCTTTTGCCCGTAGTTTCCAGAGATCGATAAAGAAATGAGTAACCGCAATGCCAATGGGCACCAAAAAACTCGTCCATTGCTGTAAGAGCAAGTAGGTCAACAGTCCTGCGAGAATAGCGTGAAAATACAAGAACCAAGACTTGGCCTTTAATTGCTGTTTATGGCTTACCCAAGCTTTGGTTTGAAAGACAAAGTCTGTTAGAACATGAGCCAACAACAACTGTAAAGCGATCAATAAGGAATCATTCATGGCAATGTGTTTTTATAAGACTTTCAAAACGCCGCAGTAAACCTTGGATCTCCTGCCAGCTAGCCGCCTTCTTTCTGAGATTTATAGCCGCCTGACTGCGATCTAGTTGGTCTGCGATCTCTTGTTCCTTATAGCCTTTTAATAGGTAGTACACTACCTCAGAAGATGCTACCGACCAACGGTCTGTGACATTGTCCAAGAAGGCAAAGGTAGTGTCCAGCTCGGCGTTGATATCCGCATCGGCACACTGAAACTGGGTTTTTCTTCCTAAGGATTTCATCCCATCCAAAAGTCGTCCGGAATATTGATAGGCCATACCGTTAGCAGTATGAACCTCCTGTTGAGGAAATTCACCCTCCCCTACACCTATGGCTAGACGCACATCGCCCATCGGGATCACAGCTTTAGAGATCATAGGGTCAATTTGAGCCTTGGTAACTGTAGCTTTTAATCGCAAGGCTATGCGCAGTGCCAAACTAGGTTCTTGCAGCACCACTTGAAAACTATCTCCTCGAAACATATCAAAACGAACGGCTCCAGGGAATTCTTCAGTAAGCTTTGCAAATTCACCCTGTAGTTCCTCTAGAATGAATTCCAGCTGCTTCTTCTTGTATTTGGTAGAGTCGATTAAATCGGCAGTAATTACAGCGATCATAGTATTAATTTATAAGCTAAAATACTTATAATTTTTATATATAAGCCTTTTGACTTATAATTTATTTTTATAAGCTATATGACTTATAATAAGGATTCCCCGTTGAGGTCTGTGGTCAAGACCTCACTCATATAGTCGAAAAATGGACGTAGCAACTCAAAATGATACAGCACCTTTTCACCAAAATCCGGGGCTAAAACCTCCTTATCGGTAAAGGGATGCACGACAAAGAAAGCCTTGTTCTTGATCAGATCGATATTGGGATGATCCTTGCTAAATCCCTTGGGAGCAGTTTTGACTTGATACTCGGTATTAAAGCCTCCAAAAGCCTTTTTAAAATCCGGGGCGGACAAGATCGCTCGGATCGGCTCCGCGTCGAACTCAAATTCCTTGCGAATACGCAATAGATCTGCCGGTTCTGGACCCCAAAACCCTCCTGCCATGGCAGAAGCTCCGGGTTCTATCCGCAGATAATACCCGCCGCGTCTGTGAGCGCCTTCTCTGCTAAAACTCACGGAACGATGCACATTGTAAGGTGTCTTGTCCTTACTAAAACGAATGTCTCTATTGATCCTAAAAACCTTGGTTCGTTCTATAACGTCCTTGGTGTTAAGCCCATCGGTAAGATCTTGATAAAAAGCCTTTAACGCAGCCTCATTGCGTTTGTACTCGGCCCTGTTGGCGTCCATCCATTCTTTATTGTTGTTGTGCTTGAGCGCCTTGAGAAACTCAAAACAGCTCTTTGGAATCTGGTTCATAAGGCTTTTTTTAAGCTTTCTAAAGATACGGAAATCCCAGGCTGTGGCTTACTTAAATTTGTAGTAACCACATTTGAGATAAGCGCCTTCCGGAAACCCGATCGGATGGTCAAGGTCGTGGGTGGTTTGCTTCCAGAGCGTATAGGACACCCCTGCTTTTGCGAGTTGATCTGCAACCAGATCAAAGAAGGCTTGGGACCCAATACGCGAAGAACACGACGCCATTACCAACATCCCTTTGGGTGCAACCAAATTCGCCCCAAGAGCTACCAAACGAGCATATGCTTTCTTTGCTCGGGGAATTTCGTCTTGTTTCTTGGCAAATGCAGGCGGATCGATAACCACCAGATCATAGCGCTTACCTTCCTCTTGTAAGGCTGTGAGAACTTCAAAAGCATCGCCTTGTAAACAGTTATGAATTCCACTATGCGGATTAGCGCGAGCATTCTCCTTGGCCAATTCCAAGGCTTGTGCACTGAGATCGACACTGCTTACTTCTTTGGCTCCGCCCACCAATGCGTGCACAGAAAAGCCTCCCGCGTAAGCGAAAACATCTAAAACAGTTTTCCCATGAGCGAGATCGCCCACTTGTTTCCTATTGTGTCTGTGATCTAAAAAATAACCGGTCTTATGACCTTTTATAACATTGGCGTGAAAATTCAAACCGTGTTCTTTAAAGACAACATTAGGATCTGCAAGCTCGCCCCACAACACGGTTCCGTCTTCGAATGTTTTAATATTGCGCTGCATATTGCGGCTCAAACGCAACACCACCGCTTTAGCGCCTGTTAGTTCTGCAAGGAATTCAGGCATCCATTCTAAATGCTGGACCCAAATACCGCTGTAAAGTTTAACGACTGCCACCTCCGCATACAGGTCTATGATAAGGCCTGGTAGCCCATCATTCTCTCCAAAGGCCAAGCGATAACCGCTCGTCTCTTTTTCCCTTAAGGCGACTCTATTTAAATACGCCTGCTGAATTCTAGCTTTAAAAAAGGAGACATCAATAGTTGCCGGACCTTGGTGCTGCAAGACCTTTATATTGATGGGAGATTCAAGGTCAAAATAGCCTAAGCCAATAAGCTTATCGGTATGATTGTCATAGATCACCGCCAGGTCTCCTGTCTTTGGCTCTGGACTGGCCTTGACAACAGATTCTTTAAAAAGCCAAGGATGTCCTTGTTTTAAGCTGCGCTGTCCGGCTTTGCTCAGTTTTACCGCTATGCGTTTCGATTTGAATTCCTGAGCCTCCACAAGCAGTTAGGATTTCATTTTGGAGTACGGAAAGATCACGCCGCTAATGGTCCCCTTGCAAGCTACTTTGCCATCTGCTTTATGCATGATCACCTCACACTTCAACTTGTTGAATCTGTAGTACACTAAAGTTGACTGTACGCTTACCTTATCCCCTGGAAATACTGGAGTTTTAAAGTCGATATAGGTATCTGCAAGTGCGATACTCACATCTATGGGCTGTGGATCTACCATACGAATGCGGGCTCCTGGGTGATCCAAATTGTACAGATAGATACCAAAAGATACCACCCCTATCTGCGCCATACATTCTGTTAGTATAACCCCTGGTGTTATTGGGTATTCCGGAAAGTGTCCTTTGTAAAAATAGGAGTCCTCTGGGAAGGTATATTCGCCCTTTGCCCCCTTGTCATTGACTTCTAATAACTTATCTACAAATAAGAAAGGAGCGCTGTAGGGTAAACATTCTTGTATTTCTTGTGGCGTCATGGCCATAGCTGTAAATTTTTAGTAGGCCAAAAGTTTGTCGATGGCAGCAGTAAGTCGTTGTTGGGGTAAATAGTTCTTTTCCAATGCAGCAGCAAAGGGAATTGGCGTTTCCAAACTCCCCACGCGCATGATCGGTCCGTCCAGATGTTCAAAGCAATGTTCGGCGATCAAAGCAGCAATATCCGAAGCTATTCCACCAAACATAGAGTCTTCTTGCAATAAGAGCACTTTTCCTGTACGTTTAACGGAGTCGTAGATAGCTGCTACATCCAAAGGTTGTAAAGTACGTAGATCTATAAGGTCTACAGACACTTCCGGACGTTTTTTGATCTCGTCCAAAGCCCAATGAACTCCCGCCCCATAGGTAATTATACTAATATCTGTTCCCGAATTTAGCCGTGCAGCCTTACCGAGTGGTAAAGTGTAATAGTTAACAGGCACTTCTTGTCTTATGCTGCGATACAATGCCTTGTGCTCAAAGAAAAGCACCGGGTTCGGGTCTTCTATAGCTGTGGCTAATAAGCCTTTGGCATCTGCTGGAAAGGCTGGGTAAACCACTTTTAGACCAGGTGTATGTGTAAACCAAGCTTCATTGGTCTGAGAATGAAAAGGTCCTGCACCAACTCCAGCTCCACAAGGCATACGCACTACCACGTCTGCGGCTTGGCCCCAACGGTAATGCGATTTAGCCAAATAATTTACTATCGGATTGAATCCCGAGGTTACGAAGTCAGCGAATTGCATTTCCATGACCGACTTATAACCACTTATGGAGAGACCCATACTTGCAGAAACTATAGCCGATTCGCAAATAGGAGTATTTCTTACACGAGCTTTACCAAACTGTTCTATAAAGCCTTCGGTGATCTTAAAAACACCACCGTATTCTGCAACATCTTGCCCCATGATAACCAGATTATCATGGCGCTCCATACTTTGCTTTAAACCTTCAGAGATCGCGTCTACAAAGCGAAGTTCTTGTGTAGTTTCTGATTGTTCTACTTCCTGATATACAAAGTTTTGATAAACGTCATCTAACTCTTCACTTTCACTGGATTCTATTGGATTCTCCGCAAAGGCAAGCTCCAGATTGTCGTTTATCTCATGTACTATGGCAGATTTGTATTCCACCTCCATAGCCTCGGTTAGGATTCCTTCTTGTCTTAAATAGGCTGCAAAGTTTTCTACCGGATCTTTGGCTGCCCACTGGTCCATAAGGTCCTGCGGAACATATTTGGTACCACTGGCCTCTTCATGGCCTCGCATTCTAAAGGTCTTGAATTCTACCAAGACCGGCCGCGGATTAACGCGCATATCATCGGTAATTGCCTTTAATTGGCTGTAA
This sequence comes from Gilvibacter sp. SZ-19, assembly GCF_002163875.1. Taxonomy (GTDB): domain Bacteria; phylum Bacteroidota; class Bacteroidia; order Flavobacteriales; family Flavobacteriaceae; genus Gilvibacter. Next base: position 2,918,473 of record NZ_CP019333.1, read on the forward strand.
ACCTCTACGATATTGTTTCCTTCTATAATATGAGACTCCATACCATAGCCCTTACCTCTATCGGCCAAATGTTCGCAATTATACTGCTCTGATGTAGGAGTCGAGAGTCCATAGCCGTTGTTCTCTATACAGAACAGCACGGGTAAACTCCACACAGAGGCTACGTTCAATGCTTCGTGTATATCTCCTTCGCTAGTCCCCCCTTCGCCGGTGAACACAGCGCAGATCTGATTATTCTTCTTTAGGAGGTTCGCCAGCGATATGCCATCAGCAACACCAAATTGTGGTCCTAAATGGGAGATCATCCCTACGATCTTGTACTCTTGTGTTCCAAAGTGAAAACTGCGATCTCGGCCTTTGGTAAATCCATTGGCTTTACCCTGCCATTGAGAGAAAAGTCGATTTAAAGGGATTTCTCTAGTGGTAAAAACACCCAAGTTGCGGTGCATAGGCAGAATGTACTCCTCTTTATCTAAAACAGAGGCTACACCAACCGAAATGGCCTCTTGTCCAATGCCACTGAACCACTTGGATATCTTGCCTTGACGCAACAAAATGAGCATCTTCTCTTCGATCATTCTAGGTTTGAGCATGCGCTGATAAAGCGTCAAAAGTGTGTCATTAGATAAAGCTGCCGTAGAATAATCGAATGGAATGGAATGCTCAGCCGTTGATTTCATAGGAAATTTCTTCTGGTCAAATGTAGAAAAATTAAGTCGATGCTGCACGAGTACGGGTATTTATTTTACTTGTGAAATTACAGCCGACAGATGCAGAAGACTTTAGAGCCGAACCCGCATTATTTGTAGGATGAGTGGGATTTTTGGTATATTTGCAATTACATTAAACCCACCGACATGAACAATATTCCAAGCGTTGATCTCGCCGATTTTTTGTCCGATGATCCTGTACGTAAACAGCGATTCGTAGATCAGATCGGGACTGCCTATGAGGAGATCGGTTTCGTTTCCTTGAAGAATCACTTTTTAAAAGACGAATTGGTCGAAAAACTGTACGAGCAAGTAAAGGCCTTTTTCGCCCTTCCTCTGGAAACCAAGCAACAATATGAAATTGAAGGGCTTGGCGGACAGCGTGGCTATATTTCCTTTGGAAAAGAACACGCCAAAGGCAGAAAAAAAGGAGACTTAAAAGAGTTTTGGCACTTCGGACAAGAACCAGACGAAGATGCCAACCTCATAGAGGAATATCCTGAGAACGTGCAGGTAAATGAATTGCCTGAGTTCAACCCAACTGGGATGGAAGCCTACCGCATGCTTGAAAAAACAGGGATCTATGTACTTAGAGCCTTAGCCTTGTACATCGGTGTGGACGAACACTATTTTGATCATTGGGCGAGCAATGGGAACAGTATTCTCAGACCAATACATTATCCTCCTATCACAGAAGAACCCGATGGTGCTGTACGTGCCGGAGCTCATGGTGATATCAACTTGATCACCTTATTAATGGGAGCTTCCACAGGAGGTTTACAAGTACTGCGCAAAGACGGAGAATGGATAGATGCCATCCCAAATGAAGACGAACTGGTGATCAATGTTGGAGATATGCTAGAAAGACATACCAACAACAAACTGCGATCTACCATCCACCGTGTGGTGAATCCCCCTAAAGAACAATGGGACCAACCGCGATATTCTATTCCGTTCTTTATGCACCCCAGAAGTGATATGCGTTTGGACTGTATGCCAGAATGTGTAGATGCAGATCATCCTAAAGCCTTTGACGATATTACCGCCGGTGAGTTCTTGCACGAACGCTTGGTCGATATCGGTTTAATTAAGAAATAAATGGATCTTCAGGACCAATTAAAGAATCTCTTTCCGGATCATGTGCCGGAGCCGGAGTCTTCACCAAAAAGTGCCTCCAAGCCCGATTTTTGGATACAAGACGAACCGCTTTTGTGTAAGTATGAGAAGCGCCGAGGCAAGCCCACTACTATCATTGCGGGTTATAACGGAGCTGCCTCAGACTTCAAGGAATTAGCCAAGCAGATCAAACAATTGCTTAGCGTTGGTGGCGGTATTAAAGACGAACAGATCATTATCCAAGGAGACTATCGGGACAAGATCATGGAATTCTTAAGGGCGCAAGGATTTCAGGTAAAACGCGTAGGCGGTTAATACTACAGATTTATGAATATACCGGAATCCGAATTGGTATTAAACCCAGATGGAAGCGTTTATCACTTACATCTCAAGCCAGAGGACATTGCCAACACCGTAATTACCGTGGGCGATCCGGCTCGAGTGGCTAAAGTATCGGCTCATTTTGACAGTATTCGCTTTAAAACCACCAAGAGGGAATTTGTAACCCATACCGGAACATATAAAGGAAAAGAGATCACCGTGATCTCTACGGGAATTGGCACAGACAATATTGATATTGTACTGACAGAATTAGATGCCTTGGTTAATATTGACCTGCATACTCGTACCCCTAAAACCACACATACGAGCCTCGATATTATCCGCATAGGCACTTGTGGTGGCTTACAAGAAGATGTACCTTTGGATTCTTTGGTGGTAAGTGCCCATGCCATTGGCTTTGACAACTTTGTGTATTTCTACGAGCACAATGGGCGTTTCAACACCTCTTTAAGCAAGACCTTTATGAAGGCTTCTAAATGGGCTTCTCCCCTTTCTGATCCTTATGCAGTAAGTGCCAATAGCACTTTGTTAGAAAAATTCACCAAAGTCGGTTTTTTACCTGGAATTACGGTAACCAATGTTGGTTTTTACGGACCTCAAGGACGTAGCTTACGTATACCTCTAGCCCAGCCGGAACTCAATACTGCCATGAAAAATTTTAGTTTTCAAGGCAACAGAATTTTAAACCTGGAGATGGAAACTGCAGGAATCTACGCCATGGCAGATCTCTTGGGACACAACGCACTTTCATTGAATGTCATTCTTGCCAATAGAGAATTAGGAACTTTCAGTAAGGATCCAGGAGCTGCTGTCGACGGATTGATAACCACTGCTTTAAACGAATTAGTGAAATGACGAATTTAATGATCGGAGGAGTGCCGGAACACTTTAACCTCCCATGGTATCTCACTTTGCGTGAAAAAGCCTACCATCCAAAAGGAATCAACCTGCGTTGGCAAGATTTTCCAGGAGGCACTGGCGCCATGTGTAAAGCCCTTCGCGACGGTAGTATTGATATGGCTGTTATACTTACCGAAGGTATTATTGCCGATATCGTTAAAGGGAATCCGTCTAAAATTGTACAGATCTTCGTCTCATCTCCTTTGCGGTGGGGAATCCATGTTGCTGCGGATTCGGACTATAAGGAGATCGATGACCTCAAAGGCACCAAAGCAGCTATAAGTCGCTACGGGTCAGGATCTCATCTGATGGCTTATGTACACGCACAACAAGCAGGTTGGGATTTGGAAAAGGACTTGGATTTCGAACTAGTTAAAAACCTGAGTGGAGCTTTAGAAAAGCTACCTCAAGGCATAGGCGACTATTTCATGTGGGAAAAGTTTACCACCAAACCTTATGTAGACGATGGTACTTTTCGATTGGTAGGAGAATGCCCTACACCTTGGCCCTGTTTTGTGATCGCAGTACGTGAGGAATTGCTGGAGAATCAACCGGAAATGGTGACAGATATTTTAGAGATCATCAACCGAACCACCTTTGAATTCAAGCAAATTCCTGCCATTGACAGAATGCTGGCCAACAGATACGACCAGAAACTGGAGGATATTCAACTTTGGCTTTCTCAAACCCAGTGGAGCCAGCAAAACTTGAGTGCTGAGCAATTAATTGCCGTGCAAGAGCAACTGCTCCATTTGGATCTAATTGAAAAATCTTTGGATCCCTCTAAAATTCTTTTCGATTTAAACTACACATTTACAGTAGATTAAACTCCTTTTTTGCTGTAGTTAAATTTTTTTTGATCTTTTTTTAAGATTCTGCGCAACCCTTTTTTAGTTCCTGCATCTAATTAGGGACTAATTAACAATTAAGCATGACTTACTTCTTTATCATATTAGGCGGATTGCTTCTCACAAACTTCCTCCTGTTGCAGTTCTCTTGCAACGATTGCAGCGAAGTAGAAGTTCCAGAAGAAGAATAGACATCTTCTAAACTTACCATTGAATTGGAGCCGATCCCCGGGCCTCCAAATAGTCATTTGTTTTACTGAAATGTTTGTTTCCAAACCAATAACCGCGATTTGCACTCAGAGGCGAAGGGTGTCCGGTATCTAATACCAAATGTTTTTCTCGGTCGATCTTCTTGCCCTTCTTTTTGGCGTAGCCACCCCAGAGTAAGAAAACCAATCCTTCCCTATCCCGATTCAGCGCTGCTATGGCGGCATCGGTAAATGTTTCCCATCCTTTATTCTGATGCGAGCCGGCTTGGTGGGCTCTCACGGTCAAAGTGGCATTTAGAAGCAAGACTCCCTGCTCGGCCCAATGTTTTAAGCTCCCTTGCTGCGGAGGGCTGACATTCAGATCGTCTTGCAATTCTTTGTAAATATTGACCAATGAAGGAGGCAACGCAACTCCGGGAGGAACTGAAAAGCACAAACCCTCTGCCTGCCCAGGACCGTGATAGGGGTCTTGCCCTATTACAACAACTTTTACCTTATCAAAAGGCGTAGCATTAAAGGCGTTAAAGATCAACTTTCCGGGTGGATAACAGCTGTAGTTCTGGTATTCGGATCGAACAAAAGCTGTCAAAGACTTGAAATATTCTTTTTCAAACTCGGGTGCGAGCACCCCTTGCCAACTCGGTTCGATTTTTACCTGCATAATCCGTATTTTTGTAGCCTTTAAAAACACGAATTTACAACTTAATATCAAGGTGGTTTCTATACCTAAAAAGACCTTAGAAGATCTGGAGTTTCCGCAATTGCTAATGCAAATTGCAGAAGGCTGCATTACTGCACCCGGTAAAGCAGCTGCGACTCAATTACAGCCTTATAAGGGCAAGACAGCCGCTTTGATCGCTTTAGAACAGACCCGTGAATTCCTCGCCTCTTTGAGCGGAGACAACCGAATTCCCAACCACGGTTTTGACGTGATCGACAAAGAACTCCACCTGTTGGATATTGAGAACAGTCAGATCGAACTAGAGGGTTTTAGAAAGATAGCCGCTCAAATTGCCACTATAGACAGCCTACAACGATTCTTTGATAAGAATAAGGAGTTTTATGTGCAGCTCAACGATCAGGCTAGTGATATTGTTCTATGTGTCCATCTAAAGGCTGCGATAGATCAGGTGGTAGACAGACACGGTCTTATCAAGGACGATGCCTCCGAGCAACTCTTTGAGGTTCGCAAACGCCTGAAGCACGTTCGCGGGCAGATCAGCAGTTCGTTCAACAGAGCCCTTACCGCGGCTATTAAAAGTGATTATCTGGACGAGATTCGAGAAAGTGTGGTAGAAGGTAAGCGTGTTTTGGCTGTTAAGGCTATGCACCGCCGCAAGGTAAAGGGCGTAGTGGTTGGCAGTTCAAAAACCGGTAGTATCGTTTACATGGAGCCCAGAGCTACCTTGGAATACGAGAATGAACTGAGCAATTTGCTCTACGAAGAAGCAGAAGCAATTAAAAAGATCCTAAAGGAACTTACGGACTTGCACCGACCTTCATTAGAGGATCTTCGCAATGGACAAGCTTATTTGACCCAAATAGATGTGCTCTATGCCAAAGCTAAATACGCTCTGGCTATCAATGCGTGTATGCCGCGAATTGCAGATGACAAACAATTGATATTAAAGGATGCCTATCATCCGCTCTTGTTGGTCAGCAATGCCAAACGCAAAGAAAAAACGATTCCGCAGACCCTAAAGTTAACTCAAGACCAAAGGATCATTGTGATCTCTGGGCCAAACGCGGGAGGTAAAAGTATTACCTTAAAAACAGTGGGCTTACTACAGCTCATGTTGCAATCTGGGATCTTGGTGCCGGTAGATCCTAGCAGTAGCTTCGGATGGTTCGATCGCGTATTGAGTGACATTGGCGACAATCAGTCCATAGACAACCACTTAAGTACCTATAGCTATCGTCTTAAGCAGATGAACTACTTTTTAAAAAAGTGCAATGCCAAGACCTTGTTTTTAATAGACGAATTCGGTACAGGAAGTGACCCTGAGCTCGGTGGTGCTCTGGCAGAGACCTTTTTAGAAGAGTTTTACGAGCGCGAAGCCTTTGGTATAATCACTACGCATTACACCAACCTTAAACTCCTGGCCAGCGAATTACCCCATGCGCTAAATGCCAACATGCAGTTCGACCCTAAATCCTTAGAGCCGCTCTTTACCCTCTTCACTGGGGAGGCAGGAAGTTCTTATACCTTCGAGGTGGCGCAAAAGAACGGTATTCCCTATGGCCTTATCAATAGGGCAAAAAAGAAGATCGCTGCCGGAAAGGTTCGTTTTGACAAAACCATTGCCAATTTGCAGAAGGAACGCTCTGTAATTAGAAAAACCACGGCCAGTTTAAAATCCGAAGCAGAAAAGGCTAAAGAAGAAACCCGCCAATTAGAAGAAGCCCAACAAAAGGTACAGCAAAAGCTGGAACGCTATCAGGAGCTTTTTGACAGCCAGCAGCGCATGATTCAACTCGGTAAGAAAATAGACAGTATAGCTGCATCTTACGCCAACCATAAGCGCAAGCGCCAGCTTATAGACGAAGTGATGAAGTTGGTCGCCGTAGAAAACGCCAAGCGCAAACCCCTTAAGAAAACCAAAGCTCCCGCACAGAAAAAAGAAGAAAAGGCTAAAAAACATCAGCTTAAAGAAGAGGTAGAAAAGGAAATGGCGGTGATACGCAAGCGTAAAAAGCAAGAGAAAGCGCAGCAAAAGAAACAAGAAGCCGCCAAACCAAAAGTATTGCCAAAGGTTGGAGATAGGGTCCGAATGATAGACGGAAAAGCCATAGGAACCCTAGATGCCATAGAAAAGGACACCGCTGTAGTGAATTACGGTATCTTTACGACTAAAGTAGCAGTGACGCAATTAGAAAAGGTATGAGCAATATAGCCGCACATAAGATCATTCTCTTTGATGGGGTTTGCAACCTCTGTAATGGCGCTGTGACCTTTGTTATAAAACGCGACCCGAAAGATCATTTTCGCTTTGCTGCCTTGCAAAGTGACATTGGACAGGCCTTGGTGGCAGAGTACGGCATTGATACATCAAAGTTGGATTCTATTATCTTGATAGAGAACAACAGGGTTTATAGTAAATCTACAGCTGCTTTGCGCATTGCCAAATACATGAGTGGTGCTTATCCCCTGCTCTACGGATTTATGATCATTCCGAACTTTATTCGCAATTGGGTCTACGACTTTGTGGCACGTAACCGTTATAAGTGGTACGGCAAAAAAGACGCTTGCATGATCCCAACTCCAGAATTGAAGGCTAAATTTCTTTGATCCCTCATTAAGAAGCGAGACAGCCTTATTCAAAAGCCTTGTTCAATCATTATGCCTTTTTACGGCAATACTATCGGGCTAGTTTTGGTACGAACTAAAACGTATAGCCATGACAAGAATAGTACAATTACTCCTAGTATTTATTGCCTTTAGCGGATGGGCAACAGAGAAGAATCCGGTAGATACCAAGATCGAATCCGTTACTGTATATCGAGAAGGTGCTACAGTCACCAGAAGTGGTAATATCTTCCTTAAGAAGGGTGAAAACAGCTTATTGCTAAAGAATCTCGCCCCAGACATCGATGAAAATAGTATACAGATCTCTGGACTTAACAATGCCAGCGTTCGATCTATACTTTATCGCATTGACTATTTGGAAAAGAAAGAGCCCTCCGCAGCATACAACAGCTTAAAATTAAAGCAAGAACAAGTAGACAAAGCCATAAAACGCATAAACAACACCGTGGCTGGCTTTAAAGAAGAGCTCAAGATCTTGGGAAAGAACCAAGTCATACATGGAGATCAGAGCAATATCTCTATAGAACGAGTCAAAGAAATGACGCAGTATTATAGAGACCGCACTACAGCGATCAAAAATGAACTGCTTAATTTAGAATTCGAGATCGATAGTTTAAAGCTGATCAAAGTGGATCTGTATAAGGAGATGACCGCTTTGCAAACAGAAAAGAACGAAAAACGCGGCGTAATAGAATTTATCATAGATGCTCCTAACGCTGCGCCTATTGACCTTAGTGTGAGTTATACGGTAGCTACTGCAGGTTGGTACCCAACCTATGATATTAGAGCCACCAGCACGACCGCTCCTGTTAATATATTATATAAAGCCAATGTTTATCAGCAAACGGGTACCGACTGGAACAATGTAAGTTTAATACTTTCCACTGGAGACCCTACAACCAACAATACCAAACCGGTTTTGTCACCCAAGTATTTGAATTTTGGCAGTAGCCTCAGCAGTTCGCTACCAACACAAAGCAGCGCCCTTAAGTATAACCCTACCATTCGCAAAGTAAGCGGAACTGTGGTAGATGATTCAGGACTTCCGCTTCCTGGTGTTACCGTAATAGAGCAAAATACTGCTAATGGCACCCAAACCGATTTTGACGGCAACTACACCTTAAATATTCAAGGTGGGCGCAATCTGGTGTTCTCTTATTTGGGCTTTAAACCTGTTGTGACTCCCATACACGCTACTCGCATGGACCTTAAATTGCAAGAAGACCCGAATGTACTTGACGAAGTTGTCGTGGTGGCGCAAGGTATTCGCAGAGAGGCCAAAGCCCTCGGTTACGCCTCTGCATCATTTTATGATGGAAACATTCGAATTGGCAATGATGATGTTGCTCGTGTACTTTCGGGCAAAGCATCAGGGGTGAGTATCAGTTCACAAAGCGGTTCTAGCGGCAGCGCGACCAATATTGTCATTCGCGGATACAACAGCATATCTGGTAGCAATCAGGCCTTATTTGTGGTTGACGGGATCCCTTATAGTTCGGACGAGATGAACCTTAATGGAAGCTTAGGCTCGTCTAGTTTTATGGATCTGAATCCGGATGATATTGCCAGTGTCAATGTCTTAAAAGGCTTGAGCGCAACAACCCTATATGGAACTGCAGGCAGAAACGGGGTTATCGTTATTACTACCAAATCTGGTGAAGGCTTAACGGGCGTAGGCAATGCGAAATTTGCGGGACTAACCACCATGCGCTTTGAGATCCCAAAGACGCACAATATAGCTTCGGATGCCAAGATCACAGCCATAGATTTGGATAAGTTTGAGTTGGCTGCGGATTTTAGCTACTATGCTGCCCCGGCCCTAAATGAGAACGTTTTTCTAACAGCCAAGATAAAGGACTGGGAGGCCTATGACCTCTTACAAGGAGAAGCCAATATCTATTTTGATGGCAACTTTGCTGGCAAGACCCTTATTAATCCGAACGTGGCGAGTAAGGGTATACAGGTATCGCTTGGGCCAGATACTTCCATAGTGATCGCTAGAAAGGAAAAACAGAATTTTAAAAGCAAGAGCTTTTTAGGCAGCAACCGCGTTTTAGACCGGGCCTATGAGATCATTGTAAAGAACAACAAAACCATAGCCGTAGATTTGATCATAGAAGATCGGATCCCTATCTCTCAGAATAAAGAGATCAAGGTAGAAGACTTAGAATTCGGCAATGGCCAATACAATGAACAGACAGGAATCATTCGCTGGGAAGTGCAATTAGCTCCTCAAGGAACCGGACAGAAGAACTTCAGTTTTACTGTTAAACATCCGAAGCAACAAAGGATCAACCTATAAAAAAAGGCCCGCTAAGGGCCTTTTCTATTTTAAGTTCTGTAAGATGAAATCGATCTTAGTGTTGGTATTGTCGTTTTTTTCAAAGGCGTGATTCTCGTACTTCGGAGCTAAAGCTATCCCGTCTTTTAACCAAATATCTATGAGTGGCTTGTGTTCTAAAGTAACCTTTCCGGTGAGCAAAGTGTTCATATCTTCGCCGCGATGGTAAAAATCGTAGACTTTTTTAAGGCCAGTCAAATACAGATAGTCCTTGGTGTAACCTCCACCGCGATGCACGCGCAAAGCAATTGAAAAAGCTTCGTCTTTATTGAGTTTATACTGGGCATGCAACAGATCAAAAGTGTCGCAAAAATTATAACCCTTGAGCAAACTGTCTACAGCCAGCACACGATACGCCAATTCTTTAAGGCGATACAAAGTGAGACAATCGCTCATATACTCGCTCATTACCGCAAGGCCTTCTTGAGTCTCTACATTGTTCGGAAAACCATTAAAGAACAACTGTACCGGTTGTCGCATACCGTTAAAGGTGGTCACCATATGCACCCCTATCTCGTGATTGGCCAATACCTTCAGTTGATTGGCACTAAAGCGATGATTCTTCTTTAACACCAAGGTCTGGGTATTGTTCAAAACCATAGCTGCAGCACTTAGTTTAGTACTCAGTTTGATCTTGAACTTAAAGTCGTAACGCTTGGTAAATTCTTTAAAATAGGCCTCCGCTTCTTCTACCCCATAAACCGGAAACATCTCATTGTTGTAGGGTTCGTCTTCAAAGTGCAAGATAAATCGGGCGTTCTCTACATCGCGCTGGGTTGGAGTTCCAAAACTTCTAAGGGAATTGTAGTAGAACTTCTTGCCCTGACCAATGGTCTCTATACACTTTATCAGTGCAGCGTATTCATCTATAACCTCTTTGTAAAACCCATAGCTTGCCTCATCTTCTATCTCATCTATTTTAAGCGAGTAGAGTTCTCGCTGCAACAAATGCGGATCAAAATCGATCTTACGATACCTGAAGTTCGGTTCTGTACTAAAGCGATGTGCAAAGAATTGCCTTTTTTGATCTTCAATGTTTATTGGGTTGACATAGTTTAACAGCTCTATCTTTCGCACCAAGTGATGCAATTGCTGATCTATCTCAAATAACTTCGGATGGGTGTCTTTTAGGGAATCAATCATAAATTAACGCGAAAATTCATTGTAAAAGGCCGTAGCATGGGCCTTTACGCGGTCTCTCATCTGCTCTTCGATCGCGTGTACTACCTCCGGGAAAATGATCTGTTTAAGCTCATCGCAATAGATCTTCTTGTATTCCGTAGCCAGTACCAGAGTATTGTCAAAATTTTGGGTGATGTATTTTAAGAAATAGCCATTGCCAAAAAAGGTATCGTTGATCTTACTAGTGGTCACTGCTACTCCTGGTAGGTCCAGTTCTGCTAAACTGGCTCGCCATGACTCCACATGAGCTCCAAAACGATCGTTGTCGATATTCTTGGTCCCTAGGTTGATCACAGGTACCTCTCTATCCCAGCGCTTCCAATTGTAGGAATGCATATCATAAACAACAACGCTTTTATGCTTTTTCTCCAGCTGCTGGATAAGTGCATGAACTACTTGGTAAAAACTATTGTGCTTGTCTAAACTTCGTTGCTTCATCACAGGAGCCAAAGGCTGTCGCCAGAGCTGTTTCCCCCAGGCATCATCGTAAATGGCCACCTCAGGTGCCCTGTTTAAGTCATATTCAAAGCGCGAATCGCAACCGGCTATGATGATCGGATGACTAATCACCATGTTCTTGGTCTCCGGATCTTCTTCGAACCAACGCTCGTATTCTGTGTGTAAACAGTGTTCCCAAAGTTCGTCGCGAAATTGGTGCCCGTCATGTACGGCTCCGCAGACATAAGGAACGTAATCGTCTATCTTAAGGGTAAAGGAATAATCTTCTGCAACCGCATGAAATGGGCGCTCCGCCTTAATGTTGGCAATGATCTGTGCTACTGAAAGTCTTTCCATTAGGCCTCGTCAACGTGTTTACGCAACTTGGTGCGGCGTTCAAATGCTTTTACGCGCTCTAAGACTTTATCTTCTACAAAGTCAATGACTTTTTCTTGTAAACGTGTCTTGTAAACTTTGTTGATATAGGTGATCCCACCAGGAGACATCACATTGACCTCTACCAATTTACCATTGATCACGTCTATACCGACAAAGTACAAGCCGTCTTTGACCAATTTCGGGCCAATTCTACGGCAGAGTTCCTTCTCTTGTTTGGTCAAAGTGTGTTTTTGGACAGAGCCACCGGCACTGACATTCGAGCGGTGATCTTCTTCTCCAGGTACGCGCTTCATAGCGCCAATAGGACGTCCGTTAAGCAGTAGAATACGCACATCGCCCTGATCTGCTCCTTCAATATAATCTTGAAGGATCACATAATTGGTAGTCCCATCGTTGTTGTCTATATAGAAATCTAAAAGTGAATTGATACTCAGCATAGCGCGTTTCTCAATAAGGATCACTCCGGAGCCACCAAAACCATTTAACGGTTTAAGGATCATCTTATCTGGCCCTTCTTTAATGATCTTTTTGAGATATTCTTTGTTCTTGGTCACATGCGTACGCGGAATGATCTCGTTGTTCTCATCTTCAAATACCGCCGTATACAGTTTGTTGTTTGCTCTGCGGATTCCATCGAGATCGTTCATAATGAAAACGTCATCCTTTACAGAATCCAAGAAATTCAACATGATCATGTCTAAAGGTGGATTAGACCGCAGTATGATCACATCAAAACCAGCCAGGGGCAGCATCTCTTCGTAGAGCTCTGTCTTGGCGTGGAAAGACTTTAAATTCTTGGACACCTTATCTGGACGTTTTATACAGCGGCAAAAAGCATAAGCAACACTGTCGCGTATGGTTAGATTGGCCGGCGTAGTTATTGCCGTACCGTGGCCTCTGCGAACAAACTCGTGAATAAGGGAAAGGGTTGTATCGTTTTCTGGGTCCATTTCTTCCCAGGGATACATGATAAAACAAACATTCATAATGGCTGGCGATTGAAGTTTATCGAACTTTTCTGCAATTTACACCGTAATGATATAAAAATTAAATTAGCGACCTATGAATTTTTACTGGCAATCGTACTTTTACAAAAAACATACTTTATGGATACTGAAAAGATTATAGAACAGATTAGTGAATTAGCCACCCAGTACGGCATAAAAGTAATTGGTGCTATTGTCATATGGATCGTCGGATCCTGGATCATTAAACGTGTACTGAAATTAGTGCGCAAGGCTATGAGTAAATCCAATTACGAAGAAAGCCTGCAGCGCTTTTTAGCGAACTTATTGGGTTGGGTACTTAAACTACTTCTGATCTTAGCCATTTTGGCCAACCTCGGTATAGAAACCACTTCTTTTGCAGCCGTCTTGGCAGCTGCAGGTTTGGCCGTAGGTATGGCTTTGCAAGGTTCTTTAGGTAATTTTGCTGGAGGAGTAATGATCTTGATCTTCAAGCCATTCAAGATAGGCGATGTGATCGAGGCCCAGGGAGAATTGGGAACTGTAAAGGAAATCGATATTTTCACCACTAAGGTCCTTAAGCCCACCAACAGATTGGCCATTATTCCTAACGGAGCGCTATCTAACGGTAATATTATCAATTATACTGCGGAGGGTACCTTGCAAATTCGACACACTATTGGTGTTTCTTACGACTCAGATATTAAACAGACCAAGGATCTATTGCTCAAAGTAATGCAAGAGACCGACTTGGTTCTAAAAGACCCTGCTCCTTCTGTCACTTTAGGTGCACTAGCCGATAGTTCAGTGAACTTCAACGCTTGGTGTTGGTGTGATACCGCAGATTATTGGACAGTTTATTTCAGTGTTTTAGAGCGCATTAAAATTGCCCTAGATGAGGCTGGAATAGAAATTCCATACCCACATCAAGTGGAAATCCAAAAGCAGGGTTAACAACTGTAACTACAAAGATAAAAGGGCCTTTACGGCCCTTTTTTAGTTACATCTTACCACTATATTGTCTACTAGGATATATTCCGAGCCTGCCCAGTTCTGAGCTCTTATTCGAATCACAAGATCTGTACCTGTTAGCCCTGTTAAGATTGTTGAGAAATTTACCAAGCTGCCATCGCTAGCAAAAGTCTCGTCGAACACAAAGGTGTGGTTTGGTGTCCCAACTAGAGAAAAGCTAGGTACTTCTACAAAGGCGCCTCCGTCTATGGAATATTCGATATCCAGGTAGTCGGAATTATCGAATCCGCAGTTATAATCGCCACTATGCGCAGTGGTATCGTATTCAAAATCTCCTCTACCGCTAACATCAAACCCAATTACAATATCAGTGTAACCAGTTATGTCTATAGTGGTGGTTTCGAATTGAAAGACGCCATTGGTATCGCGCATCTCTAAGGCGCCACCGGTGACTAGGCCGTAATCGCTTGCATCCGCCAATGTGCCAGGTAAAGCGGGAGTTGTAGATCCAAAACTGTCAAAACTGGTTAAGGTCCATTTGGTCACACTTGCCGGATAATCACCATTGGCCGAAGATGCACCGGTAACTCCGGAATTTTCAGCATAAGAATTAAAATCCTCTTCGTACAATATATCTGAACAACTGGCCACAGTTTGACAGCTAATACTGCGCCACAGGTGTTGCACGCCATCATAGATGTCCCAGCAGTGCTTGCCCGTTATCGGATCACTTACATAGACCATAAGGCCATCGTCTGACGCATCCGCAGTGCTTACTGGTATACTGGCTTGTTGCGCCTCTGTCACTACAGGCATTAAAAAACCTCCGTAGTTCAAGGTTTTTAAATTCTGAGATTCCAAATGTAAAACGGCCGCAGTGTTTGGAACCGTTGTTCCTATTGCTACTTGACCAAAGGCATTTAGTCCAAAGAGAAGCGATAAGGCTATTGCTAACTTGGAAATCATACTAATTGATGGTTTGGGAAGTATTGATACTTCCAAAAGTACTGCTAGCAGGTGAAGACCAGGTAAAATCGCTGTACTGACTTCCTGTACCCCTTAACTGCAAAGACTCGGTTGCAGCCGTTGAGTCGCTCTCTGCAACGCCGACATCAACTGAAGTCATTCCACTAGCGGCTCCATCTGTCGCCGTGAAAGAGCCTTCATAGCTCAAAAACTGAATCACCGTGCCAGAGGGGTTTACTAAGGCAAAGCCATCTGGCCCGTTTTGTAGTGTAGAAGTAAATGCAAGTGTTCCATAACCACTGCCCTGGTCGGGTATGGTTCCGCTAAGACTTATGGTTCCGTAGACAATACCTCCTGATCCGTTGTATAGCACTACAGACCAACCGCTTAGATCAAAACCAGCCTCCCCGGCGATTTCGACAGCTTCATTGGTGTCGGCGCCATTGTTGTCATAATGGAATTCATTGATCCAAGGATCTGCAACTATGATCGGCATGCAGTAAACATCATCCCAGACAGAATTCACACCATCCCAGATCTGGACACAGCGCGTACCGCCATCTATTAGATAAATCATTAAACCATCGTCTGCTGCGCCGGCAGCGATAGCTGCCCGCTGTGTAAGGTCTACGCGAGGAATAAGTAATCCTCCGTAATTGGTGCCGTCCGCACTGCTATTTATATCCAATACCGCGGCATCACTGGGGGAAGTCGTGTTTATTCCAACCTGGGCCGTGAGTAAGCTCCAGTTTGTGAGGATGAATAAACACAAAAGAGTCATCTTTTGCATTGTTAATCAAATCGGATACCCTGCAAAATAATAAAGTACTGACAACAATTAGGTTATCTGTGAATTAAGTTATCAAGAATTTATAAAAGTGTTGAAAGAAATCAGATTTTGACCTTATTTCACTTCTTCGTAATGGTCGTCCCAATCTTTGGGTTTAGGCTCACCCAGCTTTCCAACAGATTTAGCCACTAACATAGACACTGTGGCATCTCCAGTAACATTTACAACAGTTCTACACATGTCAAGTGGTCTGTCTACAGCAAAGATCAAAGCCAAAGCTATTGGCATCATTTCGGCTGGAAAACCAACGGCTTCTAAAACAATTACCAACATAACCATTCCGGCTCCAGGTACTGCTGCAGAACCAATAGAAGCCAAAAGCGCGGTTAAGACTATAGTCAATTGATTGCTGAAAATAAGTCCTTCTGGCCATAGCACTTGCATAATAAATACCGCTGCAACTGCCTGATACAAACTGGTTCCATCCATGTTTATAGTCGCTCCAACTGGTAAGACAAAACTAGAAACCTCTTTGTCTACGCCAATGTGCTCCTCTACCCTTTCCATAGTGACCGGAAGCGTTGCGGCACTAGAACTTGTAGAAAATGCCAACAACTGCGCAGGGCTTATCTGCTTTAAGAACCACAAGGGATTCTTTTTGGCAATGAAGGCTACCAGTAGCATATAAAAACAGATCATTAGTAGTAAGCCAGTCACAACAACTCCAGCATAGTACAGCAAGCGTTTTAGGATTTCTGGATCGTCTGCAGTTACAACTACCTGAGCTAAAAGCGCAAAAACGGCAACCGGAGCTGAAAGCATAATAAGGTCAACCATTTTTAAGACCACGTCGTTCAAAGAATCGAACAGGTCTTTTAAAGGTTTTGCAGCTTTCTCACCAATTAAGAGCATAGATATACCGAATAAAATGGTAAAAAAGATCACCTGCAACATGAGTCCGTTATCGCTAAAGGCCTTAAAAGCATTGTCTGGCACCATTTCTACCAAGAATTGTAAGGGGCCTCGGTCTTTGCCCGCTTCTTGGATCTTGGAGGTAACCCCTGAGTTTTCCGCATAGGTCTCCGAGAGTTTCGCTACTGTTTCTTCGGATATGCCATCGCCGGGTTGGGCTAGATTCACCAACACCAATCCTATAGATATGGCTATTACCGTGGTTAGGATGTAAGTTACTATGGTTCTCAAGCCGATATTTCTAAACTTGGAAATATCCTTTAGATCAGAGATTCCTTTGATCAGAGAAGCCAATATCAAAGGAATAGCGATAAGTTTTAACAGCTTTACAAAGATGGTTCCGAAGGGATTGATCCAATCTCCAACAAACTCCTTACCTCCGGTGACCCCGGTCATGATAAATCCGAAGATAATTCCTAGAAGCATCCCGATAAGGATCTTCCAATGTAAAGCCATTTTTTTCATCTGTAATAAAGGTTTGGCTTACAATTTAGCCAATTTATTTAATAAGTAAGCATCTGCTAAAACCAAGGCAGCCATAGCCTCAACGATGGGTACTGCTCTAGGTACAACACAAGGGTCGTGGCGGCCTTTGCCCTGCATTTCTACGAGATCGCCAGAGCTATTCAAAGCCTCTTGCTTTTGCATGATAGTAGCCACAGGTTTAAAGCCAACCTTAAAGTAAATGTCTTCTCCGTTGCTTATTCCTCCTTGAACGCCACCGCTGTGATTGGTCTTTGTAGAACCATCTGCATTAAAAAGATCATTGTGCTGACTCCCTTTTAATCGCGTGCCCGCAAAACCACTTCCGTATTCGAATCCTTTTACAGCATTGATAGAAAGCATTGCCTTTCCGAGCTCTGCGTGCAATTTGTCAAAAACAGGCTCACCCAAACCAACTGGAACACCTTGAATAACACAGCTTATACTTCCTCCAACAGTGTCTCCTTCTTTGCGAATTTCACGGATCAAGGCCTCCATCTGTGCTGCCATCTCAGGATCTGGACAACGCACAGGGTTGCTCTCTGTTAGGTTAAAGTCTAAGTCTTGATATGGTTTATTAAGGCTGAGCTCACCCACATCAGAAACATAAGCATGGATACTGATACCCGCTAACATTTGCTTGGCCAAAGCTCCGGCTACTACCCGACAGGCAGTCTCTCTTGCAGAAGATCTTCCTCCTCCGCGATAATCGCGTAAGCCGTATTTCTGCTGATAGGTATAATCTGCATGAGAGGGTCTGTAGGTGTCTTTGATATGACTGTAGTCTTTAGACTTCTGGTTGGTATTCTCAATGACAAACCCAATTGGAGTTCCCGTGGTCACACCCTCGAATATACCCGAAAGGAACTTGACCTGATCTGGTTCTTTGCGTTGGGTAACTATGGCGGATTGTCCAGGTTTTCTGCGGATCATTTCTGCCTGAATGGCATCGAAATCTACCTGTAAACCCGCAGGGCATCCGTCAATGATTCCCCCTAGAGCTAGTCCGTGAGACTCTCCAAATGTAGTAAGCTTAAATACGTTTCCGAATGTGTTTCCTGCCATGATTTGCTTTGAATTCCAAAGGTAACAGTTCACCTTGAATTTAAAAAGCCTCACTCGGCTTAATATTGCCGAAACAAAGCCGAATTTGGGGTAACAGTTTTGCAACTTAGTGATAATAAATCACTAACTGATTCTCATTAAAAAATTACGCCCTTTGTATTGCAAAATCAGCAGTATTGAAACGCAAGGTAAAAGTAGTTGTAATTTCGGATGTCCATCTGGGCACCTATGGCTGTCACGCCAGAGAATTGCTGTACTATTTGAATTCAGTACAGCCCAAGATCTTGATCCTAAACGGAGATATCGTAGACATCTGGCAGTTTAGAAAGCGGTACTTCCCCAAGTCGCATATGCTCGTTATAAAGAAAATACTCGCCTTGGCTGCTAAAGGCACCAAGGTCTACTATTTAACGGGCAATCACGACGAGAAACTGCGCAAGTTCACCGATACACGGATGGGAAATCTGCATATCATGGACAAGCTGGTCTTAAATTTAGATGGCAAAAAGGCTTGGTTCTTTCACGGCGATGTCTTCGATGCCTCGATCAAGCATGCCAAGTGGCTAGCTAAACTGGGCGGTTGGGGATACGATCTGCTCATTCTGATGAATCGCGGGTTGAATTGGCTGCTGAGTCTTTTGGGGCGCGATAAATACTCGCTGTCTAAGCGGATCAAGAACAGCGTGAAATCCGCAGTAAAGTTCATCAGTAACTTTGAAGACACGGCTGCAGAACTAGCCATAGAAAATGCATATGATTTTGTGGTCTGCGGTCATATCCATCAGCCGGCAATCCGAAAGGTAAAAAATAAGAAAGGACGAACCTTATACCTCAATAGCGGCGATTGGGTAGAAAATCTGACTGCTTTAGAATACAACAACCAAACTTGGAAGTTGTTCTCGTACAAAACACGGGAGCGTGTGATGAAGCTAGACCGCACGGTTAATACAGAAACCGATCTTATTCCAGAAGCCTTTTCTGCCATGCTGAGTACAGCGTCTAATTAAGCTTTCAAGGCGCGTTTTAATATAGTGACCGGATGCAGCGCATGGCGTTTGGTTCCATCGGCTATTTGATGCCTGCAACTGGTGCCGTTGGCAGCAAACAAAGTGTCTGAGGTGGCCTTGATTATAGCCGGGAACAGGGTTTGCTCCCCTATTTTCATGCTGATGTTGTAATGTTCTCTTTCATATCCGAAGCTGCCTGCCATTCCGCAACAACCCGAAGGAATTATAGTGGGTTTATAATTCTCAGGAAGATTCAGCATATCGAAGGTGCACTTCTGATCGCTCAAGGCCTTTTGATAGCAGTGGTTGTGGATCTTGATGCGCTTCTTTTCTTTGGTAAAGGCTTCGGAGCTAATTCTACCTGCTGTTGCTTCTGCTGCAATGAATTCTTCGATCAGTAGTGTTTTCTGTGCAAGTTCTTCTGCCGCCTGCTTATCTGCACTCATATAACGGTACTCGTCCCTAAAACTCAAAATAGCAGAGGGTTCTATACCTACCAACAGATCGTGCATACCAAGTTGAGGAGCAAGCTTGCTCACATTGATATTGATCTGCTCAGTAGCCTCTTCTAAATAACCTTTAGACAATAAGGCTCTTGCACTATTATGGCCACGGATTGGCTTTACCACATAACCAAGCGCAAGGAGTAGATCATAAGCATCTTGGGCGATCTCTTTGTCAAAATACTCAGAGAACTCATCGATAAATAAAAAGACGCCCGGTTTATCTGAGTTTAGCATTGTTTCCGGGCCATTGAACTCAAAACGATGTGCACTCAACTTGGGTAATTTTCTTTTAGGAGCAAGACCGAAAATACTCTTAACAGCATTGGTAAATAAGCCCGCAATAAACAACCGATTACTGGTCTTAGGGAAGTTTGACAGCCAAGCCATTCGCTCGTCGCTTTTAGCAAAGAACCGATCTCTTTTGCTTTCGCCTTTTGCCTTGCGGTATTGGTATTGGATTTCCGCTTTAAACTTGGCCACATTAACATTGCTGGGGCATTCGCTACTACAAGCCTTACAGCTAATACAGAGGTCCATGACCTTTTTAAGATCCCTGTGCTCAAATGGGTTTTTATACTGCGGATCTGTAAGTAATTCTCGCAATACATTAGCCCGAGCTCTAGTAGTGTCCTTTTCGTTACGCGTAGCGTGATAGCTGGGACAAAGCGTTCCATTTCCGGGTAATTTTCTGCAATCCCCAGAACCGTTGCACTGCTCTGCAGCCCTAAGCAAGCCTTGGCTTTCGCTAAAATCTAAGAAGGTATTTACCTGAGGTTCTTCTCTATCGGGTTCGTATCGCAAATGGGTATCGATATCCCAGGCATCGACAATTTTGCCGCGATTAAAGATTCCTTTAGGGTCCAACAACTGTTTTACCGCTTTAAGATATCCGTAAACGGTTTCCCCTAACATTTCGGGCAGCAAGGAACCTCGGACTATGCCGTCACCATGTTCTCCAGAAAGTGATCCGCGATACTTTTTAACCAGTGCGGCCACTGCCTCGGTGATCGTTTTAAACTTCTGGATGTCTTCGCTTTTCTTTAGATTTAATATGGGGCGCAAATGCAGTTCGCCCGCTCCAGCATGGGCATAATAGACCACCTCTTGGTCAAAGTCTTTCATCAAAGCCGTAAAATCTGTAATGTAGTTAGATAAGTCTGTTACTGCTACAGCAGTATCTTCTATACAGGCCACGGCCTTGTTATCGCCAATCATGTTCCCAAGTAGTCCTAAACCGGCTTTGCGCAGCTCCATCGCCTGGTCGATCTGCTCCCCTCTTAAGACCGGCATGGCATAAGCCTTGCCAGAAGTTTGCAAGCTTGCCAAAAGCGAGCTTACTGCAGTTTCTAATTGCTGCGGACTGGATTCACAGAGTTCCAACAAGAGTACCGCTTTAGGGTCGCCTGAAATAAAAGCCCTATATGGGCGATACTTGGCATTATTGATTGTACAGTCTAAGATCTTCTTATCCATCAACTCACAACTGTACAAAGGGTGTTGCATGGTCATAGCAACATCAGTTAGGCAAGCTGCAACGCTATGGTATTGAGGTGCCACCAAGGCTTTGTAAGCTGGTGGCAGCGGATCTAACCCCAAAGTGATCTTGCTAACCAGGCCCAAAGTACCCTCGCTTCCGGCAATGAGCTTGGCAAGATTAAAGGGCTTGTCACCTCCAAAAGGTTGCATCTGGTAGAGTATGTCTAAGGCATATCCGGTATTTCTTCTGTGAATTTCTTCTTTGGGAAAGACTTCAAAGATCGCTGCAGCCACTTTTTTACTATTGAACCTTTCTAGCAATCCTTGATAAATACCGCCCAAGGTAGAACCTGAAGCAATTTCGGCCTCAAAACTCTTCATGGTCTCGTCTTTTAGCGTCACTACACTGCCGTCATAGAGAACCATTTCTAAAGCGATCAGTTTATCTCGAGTCACTCCGTAGCGAATGGAAGTAGTCCCAGAAGAATTGTTTCCGACCATCCCCCCGAGCATACAGCGGTTAGATGTAGAAGTGTTCGGGCCAAAATGCAAACCAGACTTAGACAAGGTCTCGTTCAAGGCATCGCGAATTACACCCGGGGCAACCACCGCGCGGCGCTGCTGAATATCGATCTCGTGGATCTGCGTAAAATGCTTTGAAAAATCTAGGACCAATCCGTCGGTAACACATTGCCCAGCCAAAGAAGTGCCCGCAGTCCTTGCTGTTAAACTAAGGTTGTGTTTGTCTGCAAAGCCTATCAATACCTTGAGATCATTAACATGCTTAGGATACACCACCCCTAAGGGTAATTCCCTGTAGACAGAGGCATCGGTGGCATACATGCGTTTATGAAGGCTATCCCAATGGATAGACCCTTTTAGTTTCTTACTTAGACGGATAAGATCACGCTGCGCTACGGCCATGGTTTAAAGGTACTAACTTATCTTGTCAGCAAACAAAAAAAACACCTACTAAGCGAGCGGCTACAAATAATTATTCTGTCGTATATTCGTTATTGAAGTAATTCTTAAACAGACTTAATATGAGAACTAGCTTATTTAGCTTGCTGTTCCTAGTTGGAATCGGATTTAGTGCTTTCGGACAAAATATTTCAAAACACGCCCTAGGGGTTAGACTTGGTGATGACGACGGCTTCGGAGCCGAGATCAGTTATCAATTGGCCTTATTTGAATCCACACGAATAGAAGCCGACTTGGGAATCCGCAGTGGAAATAATTACGACGGATTCAAACTTACTGCGCTTCATCAATGGGTTTTTCCTTTAGATGGGAACTTCAACTGGTATGTAGGTGCCGGTGGTGGTGCTGGAGTATATAGTATAGATAATCCTATCCCTGGAACAGATGATACCGATTCCTTTGCTTTTCTTGCCGGAAACGCAGGGATCGAATACAATTTCAATATTCCTTTAATGTTGTCCTTGGACGTGAGGCCAGAACTAGGCTTCGGAGATTTTAACGATGACTTCGACTTCGACCTCGGTTTGGGAATTCGTTATCAGTTCTAAAGCAGAGCTGTATTTAAAACACTTTGATATAGTGCCTCGTAAAGGGGCACTATTTTTTTGATGTCGAATTGGGCTGCATGCGCCTGACTTTGCTTTTTGAAACGCGCCAAAGTTTCGTCATCTTTTAAAATGCTCACGGCCTTTTGCGCCATATCTTCTACATCGCCTACTTCGCTTAGGTAGCCCGATACCCCAGCCTTGTTCACTTCTGGCAATCCGCCAGTATTGCTAGATATCACTGGAACTCCAGATGCCATAGCTTCTAAAGCGGCTAAACCAAAACTCTCCTTTTCAGAAGGCAATAAGAACAGATCACTAAAGCATAGGATCTTATCTATCTCATTACTATTACCCACAAAGCGTACCTTGTCTGCAATTCCGATCTCGCGGCAGCGGTGTTCGGCATATTCGCGCTCCGGACCTTCGCCAACCATGATCAATTTAGCTGGTATCTCTCTGGCTATGGCCTCAAAGACATGTACCACATCTTGTATACGCTTAACCGGTCTAAAATTACTGATGTGAGTTATGATACGCTCTTCTGGACCAGCCATAAGTTCGCGTTGACATTCGGTAAAACCTTGAGGTTGGGCGCTTATATCGATAAAGTTTGGCACTACCTCTATAGGGACCTTGATATCGAATAGTCGCAAGGTGTCCTGCTTTAAACTTTCAGAAACCGAGGTAACCACATCGCTTTTATTAATGCTAAAAGTTACCGCAGTTTTAAAGGATGGATGATTACCCACCAAGGTAATATCTGTACCGTGCAAGGTGGTCACCATGGGTAAGTGAATTCCAGACTCTGCAAGCATCTTTTTGGTCATATAGCCTGCATATGCGTGAGGAATAGCATAGTGTACATGTAACAACTCTATCCCGTATTGTTTTACGGTTTCTACCAATTTAGAAGATAAGGCTAATTCGTACGGCTGATAGAGAAAGAGCGGGTACTTCTCAACATGTACCTCGTGAAAATGTATGTTCTTGGCCAAAAAGTCCAAGCGTACGGGTTGCTGATAGGTCACAAAATGGATCTCATGACCGCGCTCGGCCAAAGCTATACCCAATTCGGTAGCCACTACTCCGCTCCCTCCAAAGGTCGGGTAACATACAATTGCAATTTTCACTTGATCAGTTTGATGTTTCGAAAGTAAAAGTACAAGGAATGTTGGGACTCTAGCCCCGCTCTAAGGTTTTTTTAACAACCCGCAAATGGACTATCTGATAATAGCGTCGTAGATGGCTTGCTGGATGCGTGAGCGCAGATCGCTGCTAATGAGCATTCTATTATCGGCTGTTGGGTAGGTTCTATTGGACAAGAACACATAGACGATCTCTTCTTCCGGATCGGCCCAGGTAAAGGTCCCGGTAAAGCCGGAATGCCCGAAGCTGGTCATGGACACACAACCGCAGGTTGGTCCTACATCGCCGAGTTGTGGTTTGTCAAAGCCCACGCCACGGCGTACATCATTTTCGCAGAAATAGCAAGTATTGAAGGCTTCTAAAGTCTCGGGTTTAAAGAATTGGGTCTCTCCATAGGTTCCCTGCCATAAATACATTTGCATGATCTTTGCCACATCGTTGGCATTGGCAAAAAGCCCTGCATGACCACTTACACCGCCTAACATGGCCGCACCCTGATCGTGAACAAAACCTTGAACGGCTTGCATTCTAAAATAGTAATCATCTTCTGTAGGCGGGATCCGATCTGCAGAGAACCGTTCTAAGGGCTTATAACCGGTAAGGTTGGCACCCAAGGGTTCGTAAATATCACGCTGCACGATATCCTCTAGAGGGTTGCCGTAAAACTCTTCTAAATATTTTCTAAGGATGTAAAAAGGCAAGTCGCTGTATTTATATCCTTTTCTGCTGCGGAGTTCACTCTCTTTGATGGCTTCATAAATAGTATCCCGATAATCCTTGCGCATATAAAGCTCCTTAGCAACCTGAAGACTAAAGGTGTCATTGGGCACTTTGCTGTAGTACAACTCAGAAGGCCCATCCATAACGGTATCTAAGGTCTGCAGATAGAAAGGGATCCAAGCCGTTAGCCGCCCCGTATGGGTTAGCATACGCTGCAAGCTTATGGTGGCTTTATTAGACCTGCTCCAATCCGGAAGTAATTCTTGAATCTCGGTATCCATATTGATCACTCCTCGATCGTAGAGTTTCATGACCATAGGAAGTGTCGCTAAAATCTTGGTCAGGGAAGCCAGATCGTAGATATCGTCGTTCTTTACGCGACGTTTCTTGTCCGGGGTGTGGTAGCCAAAACTGCGCTGGTAAACAACCTTCCCCTTACGGGCTACCAAGACCTGAGCCCCAGGCATCATACCTGCCCAAACCCCATTTCTCGTTAAGGTGTCAATTTTTTTTAACAGCTTCGGATCCAAACCCACCGAGGCTGCAGTACCGTATTGTAAACGCCCAATAGCCTTAGTATCTAAACCCTCATCCGCCGGATAAGCTTCATTGACCCCAACAGGAAGTCTTCCATTAATGCCGCGAGCACCAAATATGGCCTGTGCAGCTAGTTGTTGTGCTACATCACTGTTCTGATAAGCAACCAATACGGCCTCAAAATTGGCCAGTGTATCTAAGTCCAATAAGGCATAAGGCGAGGTAAATACGCTCAGTATCACTTTGTTCTGTCTGGCAATCTCATAGAGCCAAACAACCTCATTGTCGGCCATTTTATAGGACTTCCAAGGGTTTTCATTAGACTTGTGAAAGCCAATGACCACCTTGTCATAGCGCTTAAGTTTAGTGAGTAATTGCTCCAAAGAATTAGCCTTTACCCAATCTACCTTGGTATAAGCTTTCAATTGCTCGTAAAAGGTGGCTCCAGAATCATCTCCAAAATTCACATAGGCAATGCGCTGTTTTTTCAGATCCTTAATCGGTAGTACTGCGGAGTCGTTCTTAACCAAGGTCATGGCCTTTTCTAAAAGCAGCTCGTTCAGGGCGTCGTCCTTGGGGGTGTTCAAGTCCTCAAAGAGGTTTGCTTCTGCTACAGGCTCATAATTATTAAGGCCAACCCAATACTTAGCCTTGAGTATCTTTTTTACCGATAAGGCCAATCGCTCCTCAGAGATATCGCCTGCCCGATAAGCAGCAATGATCCTGGCGTGCGCTTTGGGCACATCCTCAGAGATCAATAAAATATCATTACCGGCCATAAAGGCTGCGAGATCGATCTCCCCTGGCTCGCTAAAGTTCGAGGCCCCTTTCATATTTAGGGCATCGGTAAAGATCAGCCCATTAAAGCCCAGCTCTCCTTTGAGTAGGTTGGTTACTATATTGGTAGAAATAGAAGAAGGATAACCGTCTTTGGTCTCTAAGGCAGGAACATTGAGGTGGGCTACCATAACACTGGCAATTCCTTCTCTGATAAGCCTTTTATACGGACTGAGTTCCAAACTGTCTAGACGCGCTTTGTCAAAACCTATGGTCGGTAAGGTTTTGTGAGAATCGGTATCTGTATCGCCATGTCCCGGAAAATGCTTGGCATTGGCCAATACTCCGGCATCTTGCATGCCTCTAAAGAAAGCGCTGGCCTTGTCCGTAACATTAGCGGCAGACTCTCCAAAAGAGCGATTTCCGATAATAGGGTTTTTAGGATTGGTATTAATATCCACCACAGGGGCAAAATTGATATGCACTCCCATTCTTTTTGAATGCTCGCCAATGCGACGACCAACCGCCTGTATAAGAGAATCATTCTGGATAGCCCCCAAGGTCATGTTCCAAGGAAAGGCGTAGGTACTATCTAAGCGCATGGCCAGTCCCCATTCGGCATCCATACCCACTAATAAGGGTATTTTAGAGGCTGCTTGTAATTCATTGTTGAGTTTAGCCTGGCGGTAAGGTCCACCTTTAGAAAAGATTATCCCACCTAAATGGTAGTTCGCTATAAGGTCTTTTACCTTATCTGTCTTAGATTTTGGGTCCTGAGAGAATACGTCTACCATAAAGAGCTGCCCTACTTTTTCCTGTAGCGACATGCTGTTATAAATGGAATCCACCCAAGCCACCTGAGCCAATTGGTCTCCGGAGGTTTGCAGTAAAGGATCGATCTGCTGTGCGTTAGTCCAGCTAGCAATCATCCCCAAAATGATAACAAGAACCTTCTTCATAGCTATAAACGGATCAAAAACTATGCTAAGAATCTAGCATGCCAACTCTCTTTAGCGGGAACCTCCCAAAACTCTTCGAACTCGCCTTTAGTGTTGACCAAATTATTGAACACGATGGTTTCTTTGGAGACCGATCGGTTCTTGGCCATTTTTTTAAAATCGGCCAAAGATTTATGTGCAATATGCGGCCCGTTGTAATAGGTCACATTGAGTTTGTCCAAAAGACTCAGACCCATTTGTTGTTCCAAGCCCTGAATAAAATGAACAGAAGCATCTATACTGCAACCAGAAGCCGCAGCTTCTGATTCGTCCAAGGCAATGATGATGAATCGTTGATACATCATTTTAAAGGCTGCCTTTAGATTTGCGCCGTGTGCTGTCCACTGCGTTAAGAACTCTTCCAACTTAGGCAAAATAGTACCCACCTCGTCTTCGGTCATTTTTCTATCTGCTTGGTAGATCCAGACCCGAGCTTCATCCGGTAAAGAATCAAAAGGAACTAGCATATTATAGATCTTGAGCGTTAGCAATCATTTCTGCCACATCCAATACTTGGACACTATCTTCTTTTTCTGCATTCTTAACGCCATCTGTCATCATTGTATTGCAGAAAGGGCATCCCGCAGCTATGATCTCTGGTTTGGTCTCTAAGGCCTCCTCGGTTCTTTCGATGTTAATGTCTTTAGTACCAGGCTCTGGCTCTTTGAACATTTGCGCTCCTCCAGCTCCGCAGCAAAGACCACGACTTTTACAGCGCTTCATCTCTACCAATTCCACCTCTAATTTTTGCAGCAGCTCGCGCGGAGCTTCATAAACACCGTTGGCGCGACCTAAATAACAAGGGTCGTGGAAGGTGATCTTCTTGCCCTTATAGGTACCACCAGCAACGCTTAAGCGTCCTTCATTAAGGAGCGACTTCAGAAATTGGGTATGGTGCATCACTTCGTAATTCCCACCAAGCCCCGGATATTCGTTCTTTATGGTATTGAAGCAGTGTGGACAGGCAGTGACCACTTTTTTTATCTCGTAAGCATTCATGACCTCGATATTGGTCATGGCCTGCATCTGGAATAAGAATTCGTTTCCAGCGCGTTTTGCCGGATCTCCGGTACAGCTTTCTTCGGTTCCTAACACAGCAAAGTCAACCTCAGCCTTATTGAGCAATTTCACAAAGGCTTTGGTGATTTTCTTGGCGCGATCGTCAAAACTTCCGGCGCAACCCACCCAAAAGAGTACTTCTGGGGTTTTACCTTCGGCCATCATCTGCGCCATAGTGGGAACTCGCAATGTTTCGCTCATATATTATTCTTTAAATACCTGAATGGTTACATCTTTTTCTACCAGATCGGTAAACTTCCCTTTGTAGCGGGTAGCCTTAACCAAATGGTTGTCTATCCAATGATAGTTGCCACCTCTGGGTTTCCCCATAAGTAAGCTGTGGAATTTAAACCCGTGCTTGTTGAGCCATCGCTCGGTAACTTCACGGTGCTCCTCTGTTCTGGAAGTGAAAAAACAAATAATATGCCCTTCATCGTACCATTTGTTCAAAGTTTCCAAGGCATCCGGAAAAGGCTCACAAGTCTCCATGCGCTCCGGTTGTTCGTTGGGTACATCCTCAGTGATGGTGCCGTCTATGTCGATCAAATAGTTTTTGACCCCTTCTGGCAAAATTGGACTTACTTGTTCTCCTTGATCTATTTTCTGCTGGAGTAGCTTATCTACTTCTTCCTTCTTCATTGTCTAGTTTTGAAAAATCCTTTTTAGCTATTCGGATAAACAAGGCCAAACGGCGCTCGCCTTCCTCTATTCTATTTTCTGGAGCATAACGTTGATCGTAGGTCATACTCCAAGCTCGTTTTTTAATGACTTCTATCTGCTGTTCGTTGCAGTAATCGCAAAAGACCTTGGTCACATCTATTTTCTGCGGATGGCTGCCCTGATAGTTGATCACTGTGTACACTTTTATCTGTAAGGAGTCCTTGCGGTAACTCTGCGCATATGCTAGAGTCCCTATACAAACAAAGATCAGTGTAATCAACCATTTATTCATTCACCCAATTTAGTCGGTCCATTTGGTTATACGGCCACGGAGCTCCATTGTTCTCTATATTGGTCATGGCGCCGTTGAGCTCGTTGCTCGCAGCAGATTGTTCCATTACCAGATATTGTCTCATATCCATAATTATGGAAAGCGGATCTATACTAACCGGACAAGCCTCTACACAGGCATTACAAGTAGTACAGGCCCAAATTTCTTCATGTGTGATATAATCGCCCAACAATTGCTTGCCGTCGTCCTTGAACTCTCCATTGGCATCTATGTTCTTCCCAACTTCTTGCAAGCGGTCACGCGTGTCCATCATGATCTTACGCGGAGACAGTTTTTTACCAGTCTGATTGGCCGGACATTCACTGGTACATCTACCACACTCTGTGCAGGTATATGCGTTAAGCAGCTGGGTTCTGGACAGATCCATTACATCGCTGGCACCGAACTTTGCTGGAGCCTCCTCTTCCGCTCCAGGATCTGGCGCTGCAAAGGGATCCGCATTTGGGTCCATCATGAGTTGTACCTCTTTGGTCACTGCTTCAAGATTAGCGAATTGCCCTTTGGGCGTTACTTTGCCATAAAAAGTATTTGGAAAAGCCAAAAGGATGTGCAAATGCTTAGAGAAGTATAGATAGTTCAAGAAGATCAAGATCCCGATGATATGCAACCACCAGGCTGTTCTTTCTAACAAGATCAAACTCGACTCACTCATCCCCTCAAAAAGTGGGGCTATAAAACTACTTACCGGATAACTCCCAGCAGCCGTATAATGCGCTGCGCCCAGTTGTTGTAAATTCAGGTCCGCAGCATTCATGGTCAAGAACAAGACCATAAGCACTACCTCAAAATACAAGATGATATTGGCGTCGTTCTTTGGCCAGCCCTTCATCTCCGGGCTCATAAAACGTTTGATGCGTTGCACATTACGGCGGGTCCAGAATAGAATAACTCCAACCAAAACCAAAAGTGCCAAGATCTCGAAAGTTCCTATTAAAACATCGTAAAGGCCGCCTAAAAATGAAAAGATCCTGTGGGTTCCGAAAATTCCATCTATAATGATCTCTAAGACCTCGATATTTATCACAATGAATCCAACATAAACCACAAAGTGTAATAAACCGGCTATAGGACGCTTAACCATTTTAGATTGTCCCATGGCAACACGAGCCATATTACCCCAGCGCTCCTTGTTGTGGTCCCCGTAGTCTACTTCGCGACCCAATTTGATGTTGCGAATGACCTTGCGGATGTTCAGAGTAAAATAGCCAATGCCCAAAACAAGGGCAATCACAAAAAGAATGTTGGGTAGGTATTCCATAGGTTAGTTGTCGTCTGTAGCTTCTTTCGGTGCCTCATACTGCTTGGCGCGTTTGCCAAAGAGCGAGAAATGAACATAGCGCTTCGGATTGAGTTTCATATCCTCTAGCAATTGTTCCAATTGTCCGGAGGCTCCGGAAAGATTGTCGTATAGTTCGTTGTCGTTTATAAGCTTGCCCATGCTTCCTTCGCCATTCTCTATGGCCAGCATGATATCGTTCACATTGTCTATGGTCTGCTGCAAGCTGGTGACCATAGCATTGATCTCTAATTTAGATAGTGAATCTGAGAGAACTGCGACATTCTCTGCGGTCTTGTCCAAATTGGCAAAGGTTCTGTCGAGTTTGGCGCGATTCTCTTTGATTAGTCCGTTGAGCTCCGCAGAAGCACTCTGAAAAGAACCAGCAGTAGCATTTAGCTTTTGCAAGGTTTCTTGTAAGGCCTTTTGTCCGTTGTCGTCTAGTACATTGTTAAGCCCAACCAAAATGGTGTCTAGCTGCTCTAGACTGAAGTTTACTTTTTGTTCTATCGGTAAGAGGCGATCAGAAACCGCATCCATCATACCTTGTTCTAATTCTCCGGTGAGCATATCGCCACTTTTGGCCAAGGGCGCATCTGAAAAATCCGGGATAATGGCCAGCGAGCGTCCTCCGATAAGTCCTCCGGAAAATATCTTGGCCACACTCTTATTGGAAAATTCGAAATCCGTAGAAACAGAGAACTTAACTAGCAGCTCCCCTTTTTCGCCTTGTAGCTCAATATCGAGCACTTTACCCACATCCAATCCGTTTATAGAAACCGGAGCAGATACAGCCAATCCGCCTACGTGCGGATAAGTCGCGTAAAAAATTCGTTCGTTTTCTAGGAGGTTAGAGCCTTTGAGGTAATTAAACCCAAAGAATGCCAATAGCAAAAAAACCACGGCAAGTATCCCTGTCTTGAGTTCTCTGGAAAGTTTCAAAAAGTGCGTTTTTTGGGTTTAAACAAAGGTAGAAATAAATTCAGAACCGCTGGGGGCTAATTCGAATTTATAATCGAGGAGAGTTTTTGCTTTTTACCATCCTTAAAAGCAACGATATAACAAGAGTCATAACCCTTTTCTTGGGCATAGGTTTTCATGAGTTGGATCTTGTTGTAATCTGAGGTCTCTCCGTAGTAATATTTATACAAATTTCCCTCTTTGCTCATGCTGAGCTCACGCAGGCCTTTAAAATTATAGGACTGCAGCTCCAACGCTCTACTACTGGCCGCCAATTGCACCTTAAAGGTTACTCCTTCGTAGATGTTTTCTTCTGTGGTGGCAATGGCTGTTTCGATCTCCTTTTCGGTGATCTGTGGATTCTTACTGTCTTGGGTAGCCAAAAGGATGCTCTTTTTATACGATAGAATGGCATCGCTAATGGATTTGGCCATCTCTGTCTTTCCTTTGTTGGAGCTCAGATAAGCGCCTTCTTTCTTGTTGGTTATAAAGCCGGTCTCAATTAAGACCGATGGCATATAGCTCTGGTGTAAAACAATGAAGCCCGCTTGTTTTACACTGCGATCCTTGCGTCCGAGCTGATTGACAAAATTGTTTTGGATCAAACTGGCCAACATTATACTTTGGTCCAGATATTCCTCTTGCATCAAGGTTAAGCCAATAAAAGATTCTGGCGAATTCGGATCGTATCCGGCGTAGTTCTCTTCGTAATTGTCCTCTAAGAAGATCACCTCGTTCTCCTTTTTGGCAACTTCTAAGTTCTGCTTGTTGGCGTGTAAACCTAAGACAAAGGTCTCTGCTCCATAAGCCTGACTGTTGTGCGCATTACAATGTATAGAAACAAAAAGGTCTGCATCTGCGCGATTGGCTATAGCGCCGCGTTCGTATAGGTTTACAAATTTATCGGTCTTGCGGGTGTAGATCACTTTGACCCCTGGCTGCTTCTCTAAAAGTGCGCCTACCTTTAAGGTTATGGCCAAGGCAATTTCACTTTCCTTGATGCCGTTGTAATATTTTCCACTATCATGCCCTCCATGGCCTGCATCGAGGACAACCACAAAATCTTGTACAGCTGAATCATCAAAAGATTGGAGCCCCAAGCTTCCAAGCATCAGCAATCCAAATGTTAAAAGTATTCTATGCAAATCGTTAATCTTTCTGTTAATAACGCAGCTTTTGCTGCAAAGTTGCGTCTGTTTTTTATAGGTTGGAGGCTTCTAAATAACCGCCGCTTACTTCATGGTATGAATTTAGGGCATTTTTAAAAGAACGACCTAAAAAATTAATGTAATTTTGATTCGTCAAAAATTGAGCCACGTTTTAAAAAATAATACTGCATTGCCTGTTCTGACAAAGCCTTATTTGTTTGTGATCGGATTGTTGCTGCTGATGTTAGCGCCGAGCCAGATGCAGGCACAGGACTTGCCAGACAGTACCGCGGTGGTTATCCCAAGAGCTAGCAGAGACTCTACCCGTGTGGCCATGGACAGCTTGTTCACCCAACCTGTGAATATTGCTCAAAGAGACAGCATAACCGGAGACAGCTTGGTCCCAGAACAAGAAGTGATCACCGATGTGGTCGATTATTTCGGAAAAGACTATGTTTTTATTAACCGCAGGGAAAACAAGGTATACCTCTATAACGAAGCCTTTGTCACCTATCAGGACATGAAGATAGAAGCTGGGATCATTGTTCTAGACTACAACAAGAACGAGGTCACCGCCAAGGGAATCGTAGACACCTCGGGCACTTATACCCAAATGCCGGTCTTTACACAAGGCCCTAGCGAAGTAGAACCAGATTCCATCATCTTTAATTTTGACACCCAAAAAGCGCTCATATACAATTCGCGTACGGTACAGAATGGATTCCGCGTTCGCGGAGAGGTAGCTAAAAAAGTGAACGACTCGGTAGTCTACATGAGCAATGTGCGCTTTACCACGTCTGAGAACGTGGACGATCCGGAGTATTATTTCTATGCGCGCAAGGTAAAATTTGTGCCCAAGAAAAAGATCGTTACCGGGCTGACCAATATGTATATAGCCGATGTTCCTACACCCATTGGCTTACCTTTTGCCTTCTTTCCGCTGACAGAAGATCGGAAATCTGGCTTTATCTTACCGCTTATTGGCGAAGACAATGACCGCGGTTTCTTTTTTCAGAACTTCGGATACTATATTCCTATTGCAGACTATGCGGATCTCACCGTAATGGGAGACTACTTCACCAACGGAAGTTATGGAGTTAAAGTAGAGAGCGCATACCGGGTACGTTATAAGTTCAACGGAAATCTGAGTTTTAGATACGAGAACAACCTGACCAGCGAACGCGGATTCCCGGACTTTGCCCAACAGACCATTTACAACCTGCGCTGGAATCACTCTCAGGATCAAAAGGCCAATCCGAATTCCCGTTTTTCGGCTTCCGTAAACCTCGGTAGTTCTCAGTTCTACCGCCAATCGGTAAACCAAAACAACACGGCCAACTTTTTGAACAACAACTTGAGTTCTTCGGTGTCTTACACCAAAGTGATACAGGGAAATCCGCAGATAAACTTAGCCTTAACGGCCACACATACCCAAAACTCGCAAAGTGAACAGATCTCAATGACCTTACCCACCTTTACGGGAAATGTCTCTAGGGTCTTCCCTTTTGCGCCTAAATCTGGAAGTAAAAAGGGTATCATTCAAAATATTAACCTGCAATACGATGTGCAGGCTATTAATCAGTACAACACTACAGACAGCCTGTTCTTTAGACCGGAAATGTTTAGAGATGCGCGTTTGGGAGCTCGCCACACCATTCCGATCACCACAAACTTCAAGTTGCTCAATTACATCAGTGCTTCTGTAAGCGCAAACTATCAGGAGACTTGGGTCTTTAAGACCTTTGAGCAAAGTTTTGATCCGGAGCTCAATGAAGGAGCTGGTGGCGTAGCTGTAGACACCCTGCGCGGCTTTGATTCTTACCGCACTTATAATTTCTCGGCTAGTTTAGGAACAACGGTTTACGGGAATTTCCCCTTCGGACTCAAAAAAGATTCCACAGCCAGGAAGATCCAAGCTATAAGACATGTCGTGCGGCCTACTATAAGTTACAGTAACACTCCTAGTTTTGATCAGTTCTACGATGAGTATACGGCCCAAGTTGCCGGGACTCCAGATCGAGAGGAAGTTGTACAATACTCCCGATTCGAGAATACGCTCTATGGGGCTCCTAGTTTGAATGCGAGCAGTAATATTGGCTTTAGTGTTAGCAACACCATAGAGGCCAAGGTCCGCGACAAAGACACTACGGCTACAGAACCTAAAAAGATCATGCTGCTCAACAACCTCTCGTTCAGTACCAATTACAATCTGTTGGCAGACTCGCTGAACTTGGCTCCTGTTAGTTTTAGAGGAAGTTTACCTGTACTGCCCAAGCTGGATCTGAACTTTGGCGGTAGTTTGGACCCCTATGCGCTCAACAACAATAATCAGCGCATTAACACACTAAACATCAACAATGGCGGTAGTTTGTTTCGACTCACGGATTTTAACATGAGTATGAACTACGCCTTTAACAGTAAAGATTTCTTAACTGGAGGAGCTACAGACGAGGACCGCTTAGATAACGAGACCTTTAGGAACGGAGGTCGTCCGGATGACCTATTTGGTAATTCCAACGAATTTGGAAACAATGCCAGAAACAGAGACCCTGGTGATAAGGAAGATCCTTCTGAATTTCAGCGCTACCGCTATAGTTTCCCTTGGGATCTGCGTCTGGCTTACACCATAACTTATTCGAACCGACAACGCGAAAATACAATCTCTTCCCACTCGCTCATGTTCAGTGGAAATGTGGAGTTATCTCCGCGCTGGTCTGTGGGAGCATCTTCGGGTTATGACTTTACCAACAAAGGATTCACCTTTACACAGTTTCGATTCAATAGAGATCTGGAGAGTTGGAACATGAACTTTACCTGGGTTCCATTTAGCAACCGAAGTTCTTGGTACTTTTATGTTGGGATCACTGCGGATGTGCTCAGCGATATCAAATACGACAAACAGCGCCGACCCGATCAGCGACTTTAATACTTCTCTTATGGCAAAAAAGATCATTAATACTACCGATGCCCCTGCACCTATTGGGCCCTATTCTCAAGCTGTGATGTACGGCGATATGCTGTATACTTCAGGACAGATCGCGATAGATCCTACGAGTGGCGAAATGGTGATGGAATCGATTCAAGCGGAGACCAGACAGGTCATGGAGAATTTAAAGGCTGTCTTGGCTGCTGCGGATATGAGCTTTGAGAACGTTATTAAAACCACGATTTTCTTAAATGACATGGGGCAGTTTGCCGAGGTGAACGCCATTTACGGAGAATACTTTGACGCAGATACTGCGCCTGCCAGAGAGACGGTGCAAGTGGCCAATTTGCCCAAATACGTCAATGTAGAGATCGGGATGATCGCCGGACGTTAATTATCGTTCTTCCTTCCGCCAAAATTTACAGGGCCTAGATCTGGGTCTGAGTCATCTGGAACCACATTTAGAGTACTGTCTGCCTCCAATTCGATATTCTTATTAAAGATCTTTTTGACCAATTCTCTAAAGGTGTCAAAATCCACAGTATAAGAAATACCTGCTCCCTGTTCAAAGTTGAGCTGTTCTCCAATGAACTGGATCTGCGCCTGACGATTAAAGAAATTCATCCGCAGCGAACCGTCCTCATTGATAAGCCACTGGATCTCCACGTCTCCAGCCACTTGGGTATCGTTAACTCCCCCAACAGGGATCCCAACTTCACCGTTAATAATAATCCGGTCTGTAATATTTGCAGAGATAGTAGTTCTGAATCTGTCGCCGGTATCTAGGTCTGGACGTCTGTCTCCTACATCGTAAGCCACTTCTATATTCAGCTTAGAGTCCTTGTCGTTGAGCAAGTCGTTAAGGACAGAGCCCACCGCTTGAGATACCACGCTACCAACCGGATTGTCAAAACCACCGGCCGTATCTTGGAACTGATCTATGGCCAATAAGAATATTGCTTGTTGTTCGCGCTGTTCTTTAGAGCGCAGCTTGTCTTTAAGCTCTTCTGCCACTACATTATTAGCGCGTGGGAATTCCACAAAGAAATCGAGCTCAGGCTTTAGGATCTCTCCACTTAGGGCCACCACAGCGTCTACGTTTATCTTTCTGTTGGCTCCAGGATTATCTAAGAGCACCGAAGGGTTTGCCGTGGTCTTGTAACGGGCTTTAATGTCTAGATTGGCGCGGGTTGGATCTCCGTTCCAGGTAATAAGACCATCGTCATCCACGTCTATGGTCTTGGAGATGATGTTTTGATATTTGAAGTCATACTTCCCCTCTATCACTCTAAAATCACCCCACATATTGAATTTACCCAGGGTGTTGAGCTCCACCAGTATAATTCCTGCACCCCGCCCTCTGAGCTTGGAACCGCTCTTCTGATCTATCACAACCTCCAAGAGCGCATTTTCATTAATATCCAAGTCGAAGTTCATCTCCAAACCAGTGATCTTTTCTTGGGCTATGGCCTCTCCTCTAAGGCGTGCTGCCTTCTCTTCTGGAGACAGAAAACGAATATAACCCTCTTCTC
The DNA here is from genome assembly GCF_002163875.1 of Gilvibacter sp. SZ-19. Taxonomy (GTDB): domain Bacteria; phylum Bacteroidota; class Bacteroidia; order Flavobacteriales; family Flavobacteriaceae; genus Gilvibacter. The sequence continues at coordinate 2,955,087 of NZ_CP019333.1, forward strand.
CTAGCGCCTCTACATCACTTAGCGGAATATTGAAAACCGTATTCGGTTCTGTGGTCGCTATTACGTCTATGGTCAAGGCATCGGTAGGGCCATAAATATCCGTCTCACCGCTTACAAAGGCGGTTCCATAGTATAAGGCGTCTTCTTCAAATGGGGTGTCTAGCACCAATAAATTGTCTGTTACTACCTTGAGATTCAAATTCCAAGTTTGGAACTTTTGATGAGTCACATAACCGGACAAGATACCTCCAGAACCGTATTTGGTATCCTTAAGCGGGATGTTACCAAGATCCCAGCGGCCGCCGTTAATAAACAACTCCGCGGCATCATCAAAGGCGTAATCCACATTGAGATACGGGATAGCCAAACCAGCTGCATCCATACTTATCTTTCCTTTAATATCTGGGTTCTTATAACTACCACTTACTCTGGCAAAACCACTGGCAAAGCCGCGTATATCGGTTATTACGTCTGTTCCAAAAGGCGTCAATGCACTGAGGTTCAAACGATCCAAACGCACATCGAGGGCTATTTGCGGTTCGCGCGGTCTTAAGTCTATTCCACCGACGGCAGAAATGGCCTTTACGCTCCCACTACTCAGCGTACAATTGACATCGTATTGGGAGAGATCTTCGTTTCCGGTGACCTTCATGACCAGATCTCCGTAGTAAACATCATTGATACTTACGTCTGAGATCCGCACATTGGAATCCGGATAATACGCGCCATCGCGTTGCAAGAAATTCAAGCGACCATTGACTATGCCGTAAAGATCTAGATTCTCAACCACCGGCGTAATATTGCCAATGTCCACATCGGTAAAGTTCAACTTAAAGTCCTTGTAGTCGGTCCCTCTTAAAAAGCCAGCCATTTGTATAGACTGTTCCTTGTGATTCATGACCAAGGAATCAATCCGTACATCTTTAAAGTTATTGTCAAAGACGATCTTGTTTAGCCTGTTGTTATTCTTATTGATATACCAGGTCTTCTCCTTGAACTCCACGGTAGATCGCTTAACCCCTACCACAGATTTTCCTTCGGGATTTATGGTGTGATACAAAGACAGATTGTACTTGTCTGCATTGTCTTTTCCGCCCGCGAACTCAGACCTGATAAAAAGGGTGTCTTTTAAGGTAAAGTTGATCAGCTCCATATCCTTGAGATCGTAAAAGCCGAGATCTACGGAGTCTACTTGTATATAGGTATTAAAAAGTGGGTTGTCGTTGTCTACACGGAGTTTGATATTGCCCAAATAGTTGCCGTAGACACCTATTTCAGGGGAATTGAAGTTGAGTTTGAACTCAGACTCATCAGAGGAGACAGAACCCGTTACCCTAGAATTCTCCCCGAGTTTGATCTCGGGTACAAAGACATCTACGATCTTACTGAATACCTCAAATTCGTAATCCAGATATTGGTTGGTGGTAACCTCTATGGGCTGATAATTGGCATAAATACTCCCTACTCCATTGCGAAACAGGTTTGGCAGGTCCATGATCTTGAATTTCCCTACCAATCGGCCATTGACCACATCCGGAGAAATGATCTTTATTTCGCGCTCTTCTCCAAGATTTCCGGCTTCCACGATCAGATCGTCGAAATAATAATAGTCTTCCAGATTCTGATAGATGGTCTCCTTGAATTCTATCATTCCTACAGCATCATCCACATTGGTGCCGGTCATGTCCATAAGGATGGAACCAGAAAAAATACTGATAGAATCTCTTTTGACCAGATTGAGCTTGTTTAAGTCAGCATAGTCTACATTGGCCGTAAAATCGTAGCGATTAATGGCTTTAGACACATCGATCAAGCCTTCAAAATCCATGCGTAAGTTCGGGTCGTTGACCGTAAAGGCTCCGTTAAACTCCGGCTTTTGTAAAGTACCACTTACCCGAACCCCTCGATACGGGTAGTCCATGATCTCTAAAGTGTTGAGACGACCATTAATCTTAGACTTGACGGTTTCTACGTTGAAGCCACGCCCATCAAAGTTTAGGGATCCGTCTAAGACCCCGATGGCAGAGGTGCCGACAAAGGTGCCCAAATTGAACTGATCCATCCGCAGAAACCCTTTGTAGGTGGCATTGTCAATCTCATTGATCCGCCCCATTTTAAACACCGTCTGCAGATCTCCTAAACCAGTGGCAATATAGACATCGGATTCTAGGGTGGTTCCTGTCACTGTAGAACTTCCGTTAACATCAAAGACACCTAGACTCATCAGTTCCTGAGGCAGGTCTGCAAAGGTATTTGGCAATAGTCGCTTTAGATCTGTATAACTGGTAGATATGTTGTGGTTGCCCGAGGAGACACTAAATCCGTTCTCCGTGCTCAAAAGATTCTTCCCTTGATATCGCCCCCGGATTCGCGTAGATCTGAATCTGGTGTTGTTCGTATTAAATACAAAGTCATTCAAGGTCCCTTTGAATTCCCCGGATAGAATTAAAGTCTCGTCACGACCGAATTCGTCGTAAAATGCGCTCAGATCGTTAGTGCTAATGGCAGAAGGCTCAAAGTTGGCCGTAATGGTCACCTTGTTGATAAAATCTCCCAATTTGTCCGGATAGTCCAACATTACAGAAGCACCAATGTTCGAATAAGCCGTCTGAAGGCGGAGGTCTTTGATCTCCATATGTGCCGGCCCATACGTATAATGGCCACTCATGTGATTCACGCAGATGTCGTTCCTTTCGTTAAAGTACAAATGGGTCACCCACAAACTGACCTTATCGTCTACGATTTTAAGATCTTGGGCATTTAAGATCAGATCTCTAAAATCGAAAAGCAATTCGAGCTCCTGATTCTCATCGCGGATACGAATATGCGAATCTTCCATATTTACTTCCTCTGCCATAAGAACAAAGGGTTCACCGCTTGGTGGATTGTCGTTTTCAAAACGCTCGATGAACAAGGTCAGGTTATCGTCTTGTTCGTCTTTATAGGTGGTCAGATAAAAATCCAGGCCTTCAAAATCTACATGACTTAGGTCTGGACTGCCCTCGTAGATGCTCCGAAAGCTGAGGATAGAAGCGGAAACCTTTTCAGAAAAAAGCAAAGTATCTGCTTTGTGATCTTTGATGAGCAATTTGCGCAGCACCAGATCGCCGTTCCAACTAAGGCCTACACGATCAATGTTGATATCGGTCTTGAACTTCTCATTTACTGATTTGGTGATCTCTTTAGCTATAGCCGTTTGTACCGGAGGCAGCGAGATAAGGATAATGAGCGACACCAAAAAGATCAGCAGGAACAAAAAGATCCGCTGGATTCGTTTTCGGTATTTTTTCAGAGCGCTCAAAGTCGTAATTTTGTATTCAATAAATGTACCACTTATTATGGCTAAGCCAACTTATATTTTGGGAATTGAATCTTCATGTGATGACACTAGTGCCGCTGTCATTGCAAACGGTAGAATGCTTTCCAATGTTGTTGCTACACAAAAAATACACGAGCAGTATGGCGGGGTTGTTCCAGAGCTTGCCTCCAGAGCGCATCAGCAAAATATTGTTCCAGTGGTTCATCAGGCCTTAGCTCAAGCAAATATCGCAAAAAAAGACCTAAGCGCCATAGCATTTACCAGTGGTCCTGGGCTTATGGGTTCGCTCTTGGTTGGCACCTCATTTGCCAAGTCTTTGGCCATGGGATTAAACATTCCCCTAATCGATGTACACCATATGCGGGCACATATTTTAGCGCATTTCATCGAGGTAGAAGGCCAAACGCCACCCGAATTTCCTTTCCTTGCCCTGACCATAAGCGGCGGCCACACCCAATTGGTTCGTGTGAACGACTATTTTGATATGGAGCTCTTAGGAGAGACCATAGACGATGCTGTAGGCGAATGCTTTGACAAATCAGGAAAGATTCTTGGCTTGCCTTACCCTGGAGGCCCACTCTTTGATAAATTGGCCCAGCAGGGGAATCCGAAGGCCTTTCCTTTTCCAAAACCAAAGGTTGGCCCCTATGAATTCAGCTTTAGTGGCCTTAAAACAGCTGTGCTTTATTTTGTGCAGAAGAATACAGCAGAGAATCCGAACTTTATAGAAGAGAACCTGAAAGATATCTGCGCCAGTGTACAGTATACCATAGTGGATTACATTATGGATAAACTTAAGAATGCCGTTCGCGACACAGGTATTAAGCGTGTGGCCATAGGCGGAGGAGTTTCTGCAAATAGTGGCATTCGCCAAGCCATGGTAGATGCCAAGACGGAACTGGGCTGGGAAACCTTTATTCCACCTTTCCAGTTTTGTACCGACAATGCAGGCATGATCGCAATGGTTGGCCAACTCAAATACGAGCGCGAGAATTTTGCGGGTTATGAATTACACGCCAAAGCCCGTTTACCCTTTACCCGTCCGGCAGAAATCTAGGGCTTTTTTTACCTTTGAACCATGCAGCTATTCTATCAACCTGAATTAGACACCAACAGTACCAGTGTAGGCTTTGACAAAGAAGAAAGTCGCCACATTACTCGCGTACTTAGAAAGTCTACCGGAGACCTTATTCACATTACCAATGGAAAGGGATTGATGTTCCAAGGAGAATTGGGACTGGTAGAACCCAAACATTGCGAGGCTTATATTACCAAGGTTGAAAAATTACCGGCATTGCCCTACCGACTGCATTTGGCCGTTGCTCCTACAAAATCCAACGATCGGTTTGAATGGTTTTTAGAGAAAGCTACGGAGATAGGCATTAGTCGAATTACACCCTTGTTGTGTGACCACAGCGAACGCAAGCAGATCAATTGGGAACGTTACCACAAGATCTTGGTGAGTGCCATGAAGCAATCTCTGCAAGCACACTTACCGGAATTGGTCGAGCTTACCTCATTTTCAAATTTTATCGATGAGCAAGCCGCCCTTAAGGGAATCAAAGCCATAGCCCACTGTGAGGAAAGCTCCAAAACTCCACTTAAAACCTTGCTAGGCGAGCAAGAATCTGTGGATATACTTGTGCTAATTGGTCCGGAAGGTGACTTTAGCCCTGCGGAGATAGAAAAAGCGGTTACGGCGGGCTTTGAGGCTACAAGTCTGGGAGAGCAGCGTCTGCGTACAGAAACTGCCGCGCTAGTGGCTTGTCATACTGCAGCTTTGATTCGGTCTTAAATATTGAAACCCAGAGCCGAAGCCCCGGGTTTCGCTAACCAACCTTGATTCAAAAAAATTTGAAAAAAAGTATCATTGTTTGGTCCACTGAAGGGTCACATCAGGAGAACCTTCGCCACAAGAATCGGTAATATCGTCTTGAAAGGTCAAGGTAAAACTGCTGTCGTCTCCAGAGATATACATGCCATTTCCACCAACACCGGGCCCTAAAAAGATAGAGTTGCCACCACAGGCGGTAAAGGTGAATTGTTCATCTGCAAAGATCACCTCCTCGCACACAAAATCCATCACATAAGAAGTAAGGTTGTCTAAGCCTACAGAGGCCACATAAAAGGCTTCGAACGCACGTTGGTTTGGTCCGCCTAGCGTGATGCCTAAAGCCGCTTCAGAGGTCGATTGATCATATAGGGTCAAAACCACTCCACCCCCGTCAGGATCAAAGGTATCGAGGCCAAAAATGGTCGGCGTAACTTGTTCTACCAGATAATCTCCTGTGAAAGCTCCAGCCTCTACAGGACAAGTAATGAAAACCTTGATTATAAGCGAACTAGAAACTGCCACCTCTTCTGATGCTTCAATACTTACCAATACCTCTTCTGTTGGGATTTGTTCTCCCAAAGGATCAATTCCCGAGATAGTAAAACTCCCTTGGTAGGCATTGGCAGGAATGGTAAAACTACTGGGGATGTTGTAGTAATCCGCACCTAGCCCTACTGGGGCAGCGACAGACAAATTGAAAGTTCGGTCTTCTGGAGCTCTGGTAGAACTGTTGACCACCACCTCTGCCGATCCGGAATCGTTGATCAGAATGGCGAGTTCTACAGTAGATTTTTCAAAGCTCAGTAAGGTCTGACCATTATCCGGATCGAACAGGATACGGTCTTTATCGGAATCGCAGGCGGTAAAAGCCACGCAATTCATTAAAATGAGTATGATATACTTTTTCATGATTCTTGAATTTAATTGGTGTCATAACCTGGATTCTGTTCAATATTCGGGTTTACATCGATCTCGGCTTGCGGAATAGGCAAAGTGAATCTAAAATCACTTGGCAAGAGTTCACAAGGCGTAGGCCCGCCGCAATCGGCTTCGTTCCGCACGATCCCAAGACCCGTAAGGTCTCGAGTTCTTCTCAAGTCGATAAATCGATGCCCTTCATAGGCTAATTCTTTGCGGCGCTCACTTAAAATGTCAGTAATGGCTTCGAGAACAGAGGAATAATTAGGAGCCGGCTGATCGGATCCAAAGCGCGCGTCACGAAGGGCATCGATGGTTAGTGCTGCCTCGGCCAATTGCCCCAAGCGGGCTTGGGCCTCAGCTTTTATTAAATATTGTTCGGCTACGCGATAGAGTTTTAGGTCGTTCAACCCAAACTGTCCGTCGCGTCCCGGATATTTCTTGATAAATAAGGTCTCCGGAGGATTACTCACCGGATCTATGGTACCGCCGTCAACATCATCGTCTAGGAGCACATCATAGCGAACATCTGCAGGGTCCAAGGAATCAAAGAGACCAAAGGACATCTCAAAGAATGCTCCCCCGGTACCTGTAAAATAGAACAGACCACCAGCTCTGGCATCTGCCACCGTGCGCGAGGCCTTGAATATGACCTCGGTATTATCCGCATCGGCATACATGGCGATGTACTGCTCCGGAGTCGCTAAAGGATAAGTGGCAATAAGCTGATCTGCCATACCAATAGCCTGCGTGTAATCACCTCTATATAAGGCAATACGCGCTTTCAAGGCTTTGATAAAGTCCTTGTTAAGAAAGATATTCACAGAATCTTCCAAAAGCGCATCCGCAGCATCTAAGTCACTTAAGATTCCTGCAAAAACGTCGCCTACGCTATCGCGACTCGGCAATTCTAAGATCACCACAAAGTCGATATAAGGCACACCCAGGTCATTATCGGCAAATCCTGGTGCAAACACCGTCAAAAGGTCAAAATGCGCCAAGGCTCTCAAAGCCAAGGCCTGCCCTTCTATCTGTGACAAACGATCTAGCTGTTCTGGCGTTAAGTCACTGCTGTCGATTACCGAAATGGCCTCCAGCACCCGATTGGCCCGATTGATCACCGCATAATAACTGGAGTAGATATTGTTTACAACGCCACTCCCTGCGTTGATGGTCTGATTGTGTTCTACTGTTCCCTGACCACCGTTGGCATTACCAAAACGCAGATCGTCTGCAAAGCGAGAGGAGAACTGTATAATCAGCTGCGGATTGTAAGCCGCATACGCCCCACTGAGGGCAAGGTCTATGTCTTCCGGAGTGGTCAAGGCTCCTTCTGCAGCAACCGAATCTACCGGAAGTATGTCTGTAGCATCTCGGCACCCTGCAAATAGCAGGCTTGCCGAGGCGATATATATAAATAACTTCTTCATGATCTCAATTTTTAAAAGGTTAAGTCTAAACCAAGGGTAAAGGTTCTGGCGGTCGGGAAATCGAAGAACGAAGTACCGGTATTGGTCTCCGGGTCAAAGCCGCGCCAACGACTAAAGGTTAACACGTTCTGGCCTTGGACATAGATCCTTGCGGCGGCAAAAGGCTTCTTCTTGAATTGCTCGCCGCGCAAGGTGTATCCAAGCACGATATTGCGCAGACGCAAAAAGGAACTGTTTTCCAAGTAGCGATCTCCGGCCTGAAATCTGAAGCCGCCCAAGTTTGGATCGGGCACATCGGTGATGTCTCCCGGCTGACTCCAAGCGTTAAGCACCGTGGTGCTCTGATTGGCAAAACCGGCCAGAGAAGGATCTTCTGTTACCGCTAAGGAACCGTTGGTACGGTACTGCTCCGCAGCAAAACTCCACAAACAAGACAAGGCAAAGCCTTTGTATTGAATGTCAGCACCAAAACCACCACTGTAAAGCGGCTGCGTACCCTTGCCCAAAAAGACAGCGTCGTCTGGATTGAACTGATTGGTGATCTGCCCATTAGCATCCAGATACAAAGGTTCTCCGTTGGCAGGATTCACCCCGGCATAGCGCACCAGGCGGAATTCTCCAATGGATTGCCCAACCCCAAGATTCCCAACGCGTTCTTCTCCGTCGAAAAGACTTAAGATCTCGTTGTCGTTGTAATTGAGGTTACCATAGAGGTTTATATACAACTGTTTGGCTTCGTTACGCAAGAGGGCGTAATTGAATTCAAAATCGACTCCTTTGTTTCTGAGCTTCCCGACATTGTCTGGAAAGGTGTTAAACCCAGAGGTCAAAGAAACAGGACGAAACAACAAGGCATCGCGGGTAGTGTTCGAATACACATCCAGATTTCCACTAAAACGATTGTCAAAAAGGCTAAAATCGATACCGATATTGGCCTGAGTGGTTTCCTCCCATTTTAAGTTTTCATTACCGATGGCACTGGGTACTACACCCGGAGTGGCGTTGTAACCTATGGCCGGCGAGAACAAACTGAATTGACCAAAAGGAATAAACAGTTCTTGGTTTCCTACCGTTCCATAGCTTACCCGCAAGGCGAGTTCATTGACCCACTCTTGCTTTGCCATAAAAGCCTCATTGGCGACATTCCAACGGCCAGAAACGGCATAGAACGTACCGAACTCATTCTCGTCTGGAAAAAAGGACGAACCATCTCTACGCAAACTGGCCTGCAGTTCGTAACGTTTATCGTAACGGTAACTCAAAACTCCGAAGTAAGAAAACAGACCGCGGTCGTTCTGGGCCCCGAAAAGGATCGGGATATAAGGACGCGTCTCTGCTCCGCCTTGAAGCTCAACAACTTGCCCGTTGGTAATTCCGTTGATAGACTCTTCAAAGAGTGGATTCAATCCGAAGCCAACAAAGCCGAAAGAACGTACATGCCTTTTATTGTACTCAGTAAATAAGGAGGCGCTAACATCGTGCACATCACCGAAAGTGTTCTTGTATTTAAGACTGGCGTTGAAATTGACACGCAGATCTCTGAAGTCACTTTCTTGACGCGAACCTTTCAGGTCTGAATCCGCAGTGGGCGTTATTAGCCCACGGATACTCCCAGGTGTTGTGATGATAGTACCGTTCTGTTGGCGGTAATCTGCCCCCAACAAGGCTCCTAGCTTGAGATTCTTCGCCAATTCATAGGTGGCGTCCAAAGAACCGATAAGGCGAAGCTCTTCTTCGTTGTCGGTATTGAAAGTGGCCGTGTTCAGGGCCAAATAAGGCGTATTCAGAAATCCATTGGCACCAGAGGCATTGATAGAACCGTCCGGATTTAAGGCTCCAGATTCTACAGTACCAAAAGTGTTCAGGCTTCCGTCTGGATTAAAGGCATCTTGAAACGGCAAGCCGATATAGGGCACGATAAAAGGATTGTCTAACTGCCCGCCGGTATTGCCGCCACGCACACGATCTACCACAAAATTGCTCTTGCTAAAGTTGGCCGTGAACTGGCTCGAAAGCTGAAAGCGATCGGAGCGAACTTCGTTATTCGTTCTAAAGGTAAATCGCTGCAGGGAAGAACCTAGCGTGATTCCCTCCTGCTCAAAATATCCCAAAGAATTAAAGCTTCGGCTGTTCTCACCTCCGCGAGAAACGGCGATCTCATGAGAGATGGTAGACCCATTTCTAAAGAAAATATCGCTCCAGTCGGTATTGATCCGGGCCAGGGTTGCGATCTCCTGATCGGTTAGACCATTTCCGGCTCCTGTTCCGATGAGCCTTTGATATTCCAACAGCTGCTGAGAATTCAAGACGTCAAAATTCGGATCGGGTTTTAATGAAACTCCATACTGGGAACGATAGGTCAAGGTAAGCGGACTGTTAAACTTTCCGCGTTTGGTGGTCACCACGATAACCCCTCCGGCAGCACGGCTACCGTAAAGCGCCGAGGCGGACGCGTCCTTAAGGACCTGAATGTCCTCAATATCGTTGGCGTTCAAACTGCGGAAGTTGTCTTGGTCTACAAACACTCCATCGATAACGAACAAAGGTTCACTGTCTCCATTAAAGGAGTTGACCCCACGAATGGTAATGGTTCCCTGTTGACCGGGTTGTCCGGAGCCTGTGGCTACGTTCAAACCAGCAACACGACCTTGTAAGACTTGATCTAAAGAGGCAATGGGTACCTGCTCCACTTCTTTAGCGTTTACAGTACTAACTGCCGCTGTTGGATTCTCTAAGCCGTAAATTGGGGCTGAGATCACTACAGTCTCTAGAGCCTCGGACTCTAAAACTACATTGATCTGACTGCGGCCGTTCACAGCGATCTCTAAGGGTGCAGTGGATACATACGAGAACACCAGGGTTTGACTGCCATCTACATTGATGGTATAGCTTCCGTCAAGGTCGGTTTGTACCCCTAAATTGGTGTCTTTGATCTGTACAGTGGCTCCAAAAAGCGGGAAGCCTTCTGCATCGGTTACGGTACCTGTCACAGTAAGTTGCTGAGCAAACCCTAGCCAAGGGATCAGCAGAAATACCAGAGAGGCTTTTTTTAGCATACTCTTCATACTAGCAAATTTTTGATGAAACAAAAACGAGGCTTTAAAAGCAGGATCGCTCTTAAATGCGCTAGTACAAATATTTAAGGGAATGCCGCGGTAAATGGGTGCAATGGATAAGGATTACCCTTTACCTTTTTAAAGTTTACCTAAGCCCGAACGGGCCTTACCCTTTACCTTTTAGACGAAATAAGCTTATGAATATAAGGCCTTTACGTATTGTGAAGGCGTAACCTCGTTGATCTTCTTAAACGATTTATTAAAGGTTACTTTGTTGTTGAAGCCCACCTCGTAGGCCACGTCGATAATGTTCTTTTCGCGTTCGGTATCGGCTTTTAGGATCTCCATAGCCTCCTTGATCCTGTAGCTGTTTATTAGCTCAAAGAAGTTCTGCCCGAAATGCTCGTTGATTATCTGTGAGGCAGAATGACGTGTAGTACCAAGGCGATCGGCAAGGGAATCGAGGTTAATGTCGTTCTCCCGATAGATCTTCTCTTCGTCCAAGAGATTCACCAGCTGATTCTTTAGTTCTAAAGAGTAACTGTTGGTGAGCCCAGAATTCTTGTATTTCAGGTAGTTGGATTCTAAATGGAAGCCCATTAAAACCTTAGGCTGGGAATAAGCGACATAGGCCACATAGAGTACCATGCCAGACATGAGGATCAACTGCGAGTTGAAAACCGGCCCGGTATTGATATCTGCCATAAGCAGTATACCATACACCAAATAAACCAAAGCGTATAAGATCTGAAAGCCAACTATATTACGCTGCCAGACATAAAGCGGTGTTTGCACTTGTGTGCGATGGGTTCTTGTTTTTAAAAAGAGCAATAAGGTCAATGTTGCGTACACCACCAGCGAAAGTATCTTTCCGGCTGCGACCAATTGTCCGTAAGGATTGGAACTGTAATTGCCTAAACCGAGCATCATCCGCAGTTTCTCTTCTGCCGAAAGCGCATATATTGGTAAGAACATGACCACCAAAGCCAGCGTTGGCAAAAGATGAAGCGCGTCTATCCATTTAGGTTTATAACCTGTTTTGATCCGTCTGAAGTAAAAATAAAGTAATGGTCCGTATAGGAATGAAAACACTGTCGACATGCTTTGAGTATGCGGTAATTCGAAAGTGTAATTCATGGTATAAAGCCCTACGTGTATGATAAACACGGAGTGAATCAAGAGGAACAAACTAAGCAGCAGCGCGGCCAATTGGTCTTTTTTCTTTCTGATATTGATGATCAGCACAATAAAAAAGCCGATAAGTCCGGAATAGATATAAAAGAGTGCGATCCACTTGAATTGAGGTACGTATTGATCTACCAGACTTTGATAGGCCGGAGCCTCACTGATATAATTGAACGAGCTGTGCTCTACAAAGTGAAAGTCTAAAGTGCGTTTAACGTATTTATCTATATAAACGGCTGCGGTCTCTGCATCGTTGGTCTTGGCCGCTTTAAATGCCAACTCCCTAAACATAAGTACAGAGTCGATCTGCACTTCTTCTTGCATATGTGCCGATGAGATCTGGGCAAAAGATGTCGTGCCGCTCAAAACTAGGAGCAGTAGCACGATCATTTTTTTGAATTTTGCCTGGATGGTTAGCATAGCAGAATTTTCAATTAAAGATAAGCCTCAGCAAGGTAAAATAAAAGCGGACAGTACATCCCGATAGAAGTTTACTCGTAAACCTTTATCAGGAGACAACCATAAAACGCTGTAATACAAATATATAGAACACTGTTATAAAAACACTAAGATTTTAACATTCAAAGCTCAGAAATAAATCATTATTAATCATCTTCTTTTAATTTACAACAATTTACCGGGGATTTACCCTACAATTTTAGCCTATTTGGCATTTATTTAAGAGAAAGGAATGCTACCTTTATGGCATGAGACCGATCCGTATAATAAGTATAAGTTGTCTGCTATTGTTTAGTCTGACCACAAGCCTTATTGCACAAGAAATTGCTGTGCTACAATACGGCGGTGGTGGCGATTGGTACAGCAACCCAACGGCGGTTCCGAATTTGATCCGCTTTTGTAACCAAGAGATCGGTACGGTGATGAAAGATCGCGTAAACAGCGTTAAGCCTGGAAGCATTGATCTTTTCAATTACCCAATGTTGCATATGACGGGGCATGGGAATGTATATTTTACCGATGAAGAAGCTGAAAATCTACGAACCTATCTGCTGAGTGGTGGTTTTTTACATATCGATGACAATTACGGTATGGACCCTTATTTGAGAAAAGAACTCAGTAAGATCTTTCCAGACAAAGAGTTGAAAGAACTACCGGCCTCCCACCCGCTATTCAGCATACATTTTAAATTTCCACAAGGCTTACCCAAAATACACGAGCACGACAACGGCCGCCCGCAAGCTTTTGGCATTTTTGAGAACGACAGGCTGCTGGTGTTATATACTTACGAATCTGATATTGGCGATGGTTGGGAAAACCCGGAGATTCACAACGATCCGCCTGCCGTGCGGTTAAAAGCCTTACAGATGGGTGCCAATATTGTCAAATTTGCCTTTAATCAATAGGGGTGGCACAATTATCACACGAGCAGACTCAGTTCGAATCTAAACAGTTTCCAATTTCTATTGTTACCGATGGCTTGCAATCTCCAGCCAATATTGGTGGTATTCTTAGGCTTATGGAGGCTTTTGGCGTTGGAGAGCTTTTCTTGTGTGAATCCGCAGTAGATCTGAACTCCTCCCGCTTAAAACGCACTGCAAGAAGCGCAGAGCGCGCAATCACGATACATAGTTTTGACACGACCCTTAATGCTTTAGAGCACATAACGAACAAGGCTCCCAACACCCAAATAATCGCTTTAGAAATAACCACCAATAGTATCCCTTTGGCACAGCTAGTTTTAGACAGCTCCGCTCCTATCGCTTTGATTTTAGGAGGCGAAAGCCAAGGAGTGTCTCCAGAAGTACTAGCGCGATGCCATCTGGCCACGCATATACCTATGTACGGAAACAACAGTAGCATGAATGTGGCGCAGGCTACCGCAATTGCCTTGTATAGTATTAACCGGCAGCTTTTGTAGTTGCCGTGAATTGCCTATTTTTAAAACACAACAATAAACCACCACTATGACATCGAAAACAATTGCCAACGGAATCTTACGGGCTGTGGGGGTACTTGTAGCTGTAGCCTTGTTGCTTTGGTTCTTATACCAGATCCGTTCGGTATTGGTTTACATTTGTCTGGCAGCAGTTATTGCGCTTATTGGTCGTCCGGTAGTGGTATTTTTAAGAAGACGCCTAAAATTTGGCAATAGCTTAGCGGTGGTGACCACCATAAGTTTGATGTTTGCCGTATTCTTGGGAATTATGTCGCTGTTTATTCCGCTGATAGCCAAACAGAGCAAGAACCTTTCGTTGCTTAATATGAATGGCCTACAAAGTAATTTCGAGGAGCTGTTCAACCAGGCTAAGGATTACTTCTCTGCTCGCGGGATAGACCTATTGACCACCTTAGAAGAAATGGACTGGCTCTCTAAAATAGACTACAAGGCCGTACCTGACTTTTTGAATCATATTTTCGGAGCCTTGGGCTCCTTTAGCATTGGGCTATTTTCGGTGCTGTTCATTTCGTTCTTCTTTTTAAAGGACAGTTCTATGTTTGACCGCTCGCTGATGAGTCTGGTAAAGAACTCTGATGAGAATCGGCTAAAGAATAGCGTTACCAAGATCCGCAACCTACTAACTCGTTACTTTTTAGGGCTTCTAGGCCAGGTTACAGTATTGTTTGTACTGTATACCATAATCTTATTGATCTTTGGCATTGAAAACGCTGTGGTTATCGCATTTCTATGTGCCTTATTGAATCTGATCCCTTATGTAGGGCCGCTTATTGGTGGTGCATTGATGCTCCTGTTGAGTATGTCCAGTAATATTGGGGCGGATTTTCAAACAGTCATATTACCGACCACTATTTATGTAATGATCGGTTTTGTGGTAGTACAGCTAATAGACAACTTTGTGAATCAGCCTCTAATCTTCTCTTCTAGTGTCAAGTCGCATCCGTTAGAGATATTTCTGATCATAATTATTGGCGGATTGTTATTAGGCATTGTCGGTATGGTAGTGGCCGTACCTGCCTATACGGCTATAAAAGTGATCGCCAAGGAGTTCTTGTCGGAATACAAGGTTGTACAGAAGCTCACCAAAAACCTCTAGGTCTTGCTAAGCGCACTTGTTAGCCCAGAGGTACAAGAATATATATTGGAGAATCTCCAGGCTGAACCCGCAACTATTGCCCTAAAAAAGGCAGTTTTTGAAAACGTGTCTATGGCAGACATTGCCTCTCAGATCGCCGCGCGACAACGGATCAAAACCAAACTCCCTGCGCTCTATGACAAAAGTGGGCTGCTGTTTCCTCCCAAACTCAATTTAGAACAGAGCTCCTCCGCAGAAACAGCCACCTATAAAGGGCAGCCCCATAGCGGGAAACGTCTTCTGGACCTTACAGGAGGGCTTGGTATAGATACTATGGCTTTTGCCCAACAGTTTGAAGAAGTGCATTATTGCGAACACAATGCCGAACTGGCGGCCATAGCTGCGCACAACTTTAAAACGCTTGGGCTTGATAATATCACCGTGCATGTTGGAGATAGTTTACAAGTGTTAGCGCGTGGGCATTGGGATATTATCTATTGCGATCCGGACCGGCGCTCTAAGGTGCAGCGTGCTTTTCGTTTGGAAGACTGTGAACCTAATGTAGTAGCCTTACAGGAGCGACTCTTAAGGCATACAAACCGTTTACTCATTAAGGCGGCCCCGATGTTAGATCTGGATCAGGCTCAGCGGCAACTGCCTAGTTTAAAGCAGGTCACTGTACTCGCAGTAAAGGGCGAGGTGAAAGAACTGCTATTGCTCTGTGAAGCACAGGCTACTACCCTAACCCATATGGCCGTAAACCTTACCTCAGCGGGAGCGGAAATAGATGAAATCGGAGTTGTTAATGAACCTATTACGTTTGCTGACCCCAAAACATATTTATACTTGCCGCATGCTGCGCTAATGAAACTACAGGCTTTTGATTATGTCGCTTATAAATACAAGCTGGACAAGCTGTCTGTTAACAGCCATATTTTCACTGCTGACGAATTGGTATATTTCCCCGGACGTAGATTTAGATTGCTCAAGCAATTCCCTTATGCAAAAAAGACCATGCGCGAATATCAGAAGCAAGACTATTTGGTCATTTCCAAGAATTTTCCGCTCCCCGTAGCCAAACTGAGACAGCAGTATAAGATCAAGGATGCGGGAAATAATTACCTCATTTTTACCACTTTGCTAGACGGACAACGCGTGGTTTTAGAAGCCGAGCCCATTTTATAAAAAAATCTGAAAATTGGTTGTGTTATCTAATTCGAAAAGTTAACTTTGCCTCCGCTAAAATCGGCAACGGTATTAGTGTTTATTGGAGAGGTGCCAGAGTGGTAATGGAGCAGATTGCTAATCTGTCAACGGGTAACCGTTGCCCGGGTTCGAATCCCGGTCTCTCCGCAGAAGTTCTTAAAACTTTAAAGTTAGTTGTGTAAACACTGCGCGCCGCAGTTTGTTTACAAACTGCGGGGTGTAGCGTAGCCCGGTTATCGCGCCTGCTTTGGGAGCAGGAGGTCGCAGGTTCGAATCCTGCCACCCCGACAAAAGAAAAAGCCTGTACAGCGTAGAAAGTTTACTTTCTTAAGCGGTACAGGCTTTTTCTTTTAGCAACGAACAATACAGAGGATGATGCGACCAAAGGGAGCATAATCCCATTGTGAGTTGCTTTTCTTTACGAACGGAAACTTGTTTCCAGTGAGCGAGGGAAACAAAAAAGCCATAGAAAGCGGAGCTTTCTGGCTTTCTCTAGCTACATCCCCTATTAAGGATCTATTGCGAAGCAAAAGAATCCTAGAAAATTATATCCCAAGGGTGAATGTGATTATTCTTACAAGAGTTTAGTTTATGCGTTGTTGGGTAACGTATTATTCTATTACCAACTTTTGAAGACTAATACCATCTTCATGCTTAATTTTTAGAAAGTAAATACCTTTTTTTAATCCATAAACAGAATAGGCAGACATCTGGGCATTAAAATTCTTCACCAATTTCCCTCCCACATCGTATAACTCAAGTTCTTCAATTTCTAAACCATTTTTATTGTCGATTTCAAAAAATGTAGAAACTGGATTGGGATAAATTACGAACTGAAATTTTTGAAAATCTGAAATACTTAAAGCTTTACATTCAGCTTCATTTGAAACAAAATTAGATGTAGGATCAACGTTTGTCCAGTTGGTTTCACTATATGAAGGATCGTCAACGAAAATGCATTCGAGTAACGGATTGCTAGTACTATTGAAAGAGGTTATCGCAACATTATTACCGTTTCTTAAGTCCAATGATGTGAGCTGGTTAGAATTACATGTCAAAAATGTTAAATTGGTATTTGTACTTAGATCTAATAATTCAATGCTATTTAATCCGCAGGATAGACTTTGCAGCGCTAAATTATTTGAAACATCCAATTGATTTAAATTATTGGCTGATACAACAATATTTTCGAGTAATGGACATTCATTAATATCGATAGAAATGAGGCTATCATTTAATTGCATCAATATACTTTTCAAGTTTGGTAATGACCCAAAATCGATTGATACACAGTTTGTAAAACCAACTCCAAAAGATTCCAAATTGTCAAAATCTGACAGACCTTCAAAACTGGAAATATTATTGTCTGAATTGGTAATCTCAATTTCTGTAGCAGTGAGAGCATCTGAAGTTAATATTTGTCCATCTAAGACGAACTCCGAATCAATGCCATTATCAATTAACCACTGCTCAAAATTTGGGTCAGGTATGGCGGTGTACTGTGCATAACCTTGATTACACAAGAAAATGAACAACAATATGATTTTTAAGCGAAGCATTTAATCATTATCTTTTAAAATAACCTTCTGATCTTGAGTTCCATCATCAAAGTTAGTTTCTATTAAAAATAATCCATTTTCAAGATTATTCACAAGGTTTGGGTCATTTATGCCAAGTGAATCTTTCGCAGTTGCAGTCACATTTGCATTAATTACACCGTCATTGAATTTTACAATGGTACCGCTATTCGCATTTTTTGCCAGGTTGGAATAGCACCGTCTAGGAGTATCTTCCAATTGAACAATACGAATTGCAGTATTGTTTAAATGTACAATATCTTCGTAGACCGCATAATCACTTGGAAAACTATAAACCACATCGCCAGTATTAAAAGTCAAATCATCGTATGGCCAAGGAAGTGGTCTACCCAGTGACAAGATACTGGAGTCAGAACAAGCTACAAATTCATAGTCGAAGCCTGGTTGAAATCTTGGTGGATTTTCATTGGCCTCCGGTTGCCAGCAGCATGTCCGATAAATTCCCGAATAAGGTTCGTATAAAGAAGAAACATCAGTAAGTCTATCTTGCAAAATTGATTCATTGGTAATTGTTTCGCGCATTCTTACTCCTTGTCCTAGCGTTAAGTTATCTAGAAATGGATATTCATTATAACTCATAATATTACGCACATCTATACTTACATAAGGCGTACCTGTTTCATCAATTACTTCATCTGAATAGATATAATAAGAATCGCCCGAAGCAATATCGCTACAGACATTCGGTTGTCTGTAAGAAGCTGGGGTGTCAACTACAAAGTCTCCAGCTGTAAGGGCATTGTAGTTAGGAGATGCAGGGTCTCTGGTAACATTCTCCGCATCTAGATCATCAGTATCTGGATCATCTAGAAAAAAATAACCAAGGTCTCTAACTGTACCAGTCGGATCATATTCACAAGTTATAGGATTTATAAATGAACTTTCCACTCTTGGTGACCCCAGAAAAGTATGTTCAAGACCAAGAATATGTCCTACTTCATGTGAGATGATTGGTAAATCACCTAGAAAAGTTGTGTAACTAATATTGATGAAATCTGGGGTAAGAGCCAAACCACCATCTTCAGGACGGATTAGGATGTTTAACATGTCTGTTAAAGGAGTCTCATCATCTTCTACAAAACCACGATACTTAAAAAATATATCGAACTGATTGTAAACCTGATTTAAATATGCCACAGCCTTCAAATAATCATTTTCTGTTAGTGGCAAAACATCTTGTTCATTATGAAAGAAAATATTAAATACAAAGGGGTCACCACCAGCTAATGAAGCTCCTGTTGACCCTGTATGATATGACTTTTTGCCATAAACGGCTGAGGTATTGCCACAGTTAACGGTGGATTGTGCGTAAAAATAAAGGGGAGAGAAAAATAGTACTAATAGGAGATTTCTCATTTTATGATTTATTATAGGTTATTTGCGTTTAATATGTTACCCAACGTCCCCGTATAAACGCCGTGCGAACCCTCCGACGCGCGCTACACGTAGCGTTTTATCTTTTTAAATTAAATTTTCTTCTCTGCCACCCTAGCCTTGTGAGCGTTGGCGTTTATGCGTTGTTGGCTAACGGTTACTTAAAATTAATGTCATATGCTGAATCTACAAACAGCAAAGGATATAACGGGAAAAACACTAGTAATAAAATAATTAAACCAAGTATCAATCCCAGATAACCAAAGCGCAACTTCTTTCGAACAGCTAAAACTCCAAATAGAATTGTTGTAAAGCCAATTAATAAAGAAGTGATGTTTCCAGTGACCACTAATTTGGGGAAAAAATCTTCGTTGCCGGAAGACGTATAACTCTCTTTGATCAAATTGTAAACTTGATAGTTAAACCAATGAATGATCACGAGTCCCAATACACCGAAGATCAATGATATTTTTGCAAGATTTTGTTTCAACTGTTTGCCAACGTCCCCGTATAAACGCCGTGCGAACCCTCCGACGCGCGCTAAACGTTGCGTTTTATCTTTTTAAATTAAATTTTCTACTCTACCACCATGGCCTTGTGAGCTTGGCTTTTATGCGTTGTTGTGCATTGTGATTACTTCTTTGGCTTCATTTTCCATATGAGCCAAGCTAATAAAAACGAAATAGTTACAATCAAAATTGAAGTACCAATATCAATTGCCCTCCAATTTAAATTTGGATTAAAGTCACTTTGGTAATATGACAAACCACTAAATACAATTTTAAACAAACTCCAAATACCGTGGAAAATTGAAAAACCAAATGCTAGTAACCAAAATAGCCTTCTATTAAATAAGATTGGTAAAGCAAAAATGATAGAAGGAATAATTAATGCATAATTGATGTCGAAATAAAATGGACTATAATCATATTTATACTTTACGAAATTCAATCCTACAAATATCCATAGCAACAAAATTCCTAAATATATTAGTCTTTGAGCTTGATCATTTTTAAGCAATTTAAATATAGAATTTCCTTTTTTCAAGCAGTCTCAAAGGTTTGGTGAATCATAATGCACAACGTCCCCGTATAAACGCCGTGCGAACCCTCCGACGCGCGCTAAACGTTGTGTTGTTTCTTTTTAAATTAAATTTTCTTCTCTTCCACCATGGCCTTGTGAGCGTTGGCTTTTATGCGTTGTTGTGTGTAGTATTTATGTATTTCCTTTCCTGGTTTTAAAGTACAAACTAAAACCTCTATTATTTCAAAATTAGTACAGCAATAAAAATTACAATAATCAGTATTGCTAGTGCAATCATTAACTTAGTATGATCCTTCAAAAACTCGATCAATACTTCCAATAGTTCTTCCATTAGTGCTTTTATGATAATGAATGCAATACTTTTTGATATTACACACAACGGAATTGTGTATGGCTCGTTGCGGAAAATCAGCTATGATTTTCCGCCGTAACCGAAAGATAGCAAATTGCAATGAATTCCGATTAGGAATTCAGCCGCAATGAGCTATACACGGTGTTAGCGTACGTATTTATTTAATTCAGCCCAAGTTTCAATTCCGTAAATTTTAGAAATAATTGGTCCATTATATTCCAAATATTTCCATTTCTCTAATCCGTTGTCGTAAACAGAAATCATTTGGCTGTTGTTTTTTATTTTAATCAGTTTATTGATAGAGTCTAATTTAACATTTTCAGCTCCGAATTGAGATTTATATTTTTCAATTACTCTTTCAGGAATTTTTGAAGAGTCAAATTCCAAATCAGATGAGTATGTTATAACTCTAAATTTCTTGTCATTTGAATTTATAGTTTCGCTGATATCTACAATCTCAAAATTATTAATCGAAATTGAGTCCATTTGTTTTCCAACTCTTTCCATTTTAGTCAGAAATTCATTTTTCTCATAGACATTCCAAAAATCAGTCGGCATATAATCAACTGCTTTTTCATATTCTCTTTTAGCAATCAGATTACTATACTCTAAAAAATCGGATTCCAATTGAGTTTTTGAGATTTCTTGTCCGCAACTAATGTTTGCAACAAGTATAAATAATATCAAAAGTGTTTTTTTCATATGTACGCTAACGTTCCAGTATATAAATAGTGCGCGACTTAAAATCACCGCAGAATCTATCAGCTGGATTAATTAATAATTTACTGGGGAGATTGTAAATATAGCAAAAGCGCATTTTTTATATACTTAGTTGTTGTGAGTAAAATTAGCGATCCGCCAGGAGAGCGTTAAAATTTTGCGTCGTAAAAAGCCACCGCCAAACTATGCAAACGCTTTAAAGAGCTTTCGGCCTTTACTGTATATGGAGTATATACTTAGTATATGGGCCTGTATACGCAAGGTGGAAGGTAATCAAGGCACGCATTTATAAACTTGGCTGAATTTATAAATCTGTGCTAATTGGGCTTGATAAGCCCAGCTAACTTGGGTAACTTAATCAAGTGTTTGTACGTGACAACGTTTTGAAAGTATCACTTTCAACGATTGTAAATCGCACACACTTGAGAAGATTCCCCAACTTGGGCGAAAGCCGTTTGCCCAGATATTCAGCCCGTGTTAAATTCCTATGAAACCTTCCAGAAAGGCGCTTTAAAATCCTGCGAGTGGCTTTTTATGCACTGCAACGTCCCCGTATAAACGCCGTGCGAACCATCCGACGCACGCTACACGTAACGTTTTATCTTTTTAAATTAAATTTTCTTCTCTTTCACCCTTGCCTTGTGAGCTTGGCGTTTATGCGTTGTTAGGTGCTGTTTCTCTAATTCTGATTCTAAAAATTACAAACAAAATGCTTCATATAAAAATGGACAAAAACAGCTCTTATAACGTATTCACAATTATCATTATGTTCTCCAAACTCAGTGCTTCTGAAAATTCAGTTTTCTTTTCATCTGAGCTCTAGTAAAAACCAACCAACGAGCCTAAACTTAATAAAGCAAGAAAGACATTTTTCTTAATTAAAGACTTCGCTTTCTGAAATGGCACCTAACGTCCCCGTATAAACGCCGTGCGAACCCTCCGACGCGCACTACACGTAGCGTTGTTTCTTTTTTAAATTAAATTTTCTACGCTTCCACCCTTGCCTTGTGAGCGTTGGCTTTTATGCGTTGTTGGCTTGTGTTATAACTTGATATCTATAGTAGATCATGAACAGTAAAGCACTTAAAATAGTAAAATGATGAGTCATAAAATTTACGTTCATTCCTGAGTAATTTGGAGCTGTAAAAAAAACGAACATAAAAAGTAGAATAATATGTGCAGATATCATCACCCAACTTACTTTTTTTGAAAAACGCTTTTTTTGAAAAACCATTCTCAAGTTTTGGACACAGTACAATACGAATAAAAATGTCATTAATATGATTAAATAAAGATCCTTTGAACGCCAGTAAGATTCATTGAAACTTTCAAAATATTCACTTAATACAAATGCAAGCCCGAAAAGGAAATATAAACTGAAGCAAACTGTGATTATATTATTCAAAATTTTCATTTACAGTCCTTGTTTATAATCCTGATGTAGGAACATTTACTTTCGTTTATAATGCAAGCCAACGTCCCCGTATAAACGCCGTGCGAACCCTCCGACGCGCACTACACGTAACGTTTTATCTTTTTAAATTAAATTTTCTTCTCTTCCACCAAGGCCTTGTGAGCGTTGGCGTTTATGCGTTGTTAGGTGCTGTTTCTCTAATATTGATTCTAAAAATTACAAACAAAATGCCTCATATAAAAATGGGCGAAAACAGCTCTTATAACGTATTCACAATTATCATAATGTCCTCCAAATTCAGCGCTTCTGAAAATTCAGTTTTCTTTTCATCTGAGCTCAAATAAAAACCAACCAACGAGCCTAAACTTAATAAAGCAAGAAAGACATTTTTCTTAATTAAAGACTTCGCTTTCTGAAATGGCACCTAACGTCCCCGTATAAACGCCGTGCGAACCCTCCGACGCGCACTACACGTAGCGTTGTTTCTTTTTAAATTAAATTTTCTTCTCTTTCACCCTGGCCTTGTGAGCTTGGCGTTTATGCGTTGTTAGGTGCTGTTTCTCTAATTCTGATTCTAAAAATTACAAACAAAATGCTTCATATAAAAATGGACAAAAACAGCTCTTATAACGTATTCACAATTATCATTATGTTCTCCAAACTCAGTGCTTCTGAAAATTCAGTTTTCTTTTCATCTGAGCTCTAGTAAAAACCAACCAACGAGCCTAAACTTAATAAAGCAAGAAAGACATTTTTCTTAATTAAAGACTTCGCTTTCTGAAATGGCACCTAACGTCCCCGTATAAACGCCGTGCGAACCCTCCGACGCGCGCTATACTTTCCGCTGTTTCTTTTTAAATTAAATTTTCTTCTCTTTCACCCTGGCCTTGTGAGCTTGGCGTTTATGCGTTGTTGTGAGTAGTTTGTCGTATAAACTAAGTATTTTCTTGTCGGTCATTCCATACTGATTCGAGGAAATCTTTACACTCTGATTACCGTCTTGTAAATGGAATGATGAAAAAAAGCCTCTCTCTATTTCAGACAAACTCACCTCCTCTAAATTTAAATACTTTTTAATGTTATCTCTGAATAATCGATTTTGTATAACTTCAATTTCACTGTTATCAATAACATATATGCTGGATAGGTGCTCTCGTTTAATAAGTAGTGCCGCTCTAATTAAAAAAGCTACTTGAAATATTGCCACAGTTTTCAATACTTCTGCAGGATCAATATTTGACCATGTAATTAAACTTAGCCATAAATTCCATAGAACAGCACCGACTATGTGAATAATAAAATAATTCAGTAGTGTCTTTGGTCTTAAGATGCTTTTATTTTTAAATATCTTTTTCAAATTACTCACAACGTCCCCGTATAAACGCCGTGCGAACCCTCCGACGCGCGCTACACGTAACGTTTTATCTTTTTAAATTAAATTTTCTTCTCTTTCACCCTGGCCTTGTGAGCGTTGGCGTTTATGCGTTGTTAGGCATAGTTAATTTCTATTTATAGTATCCCAAGTGCTTGATTCCAGCCACTTCTCTTTCCATTCTTTGGGAAAGTCATCACTGTTTCTAACCTCATTAGAAATTCGGATATAATATTTCCGTAACTCGATTGAATCACCCTTTTTGATAATGATCAAGTTTTCAGCTTTGGGTTTAATAATACTATCACCAACATTTATAAAGCCAATATGATAAGGGACTATTTCAAAAATGCTATCCAAAGAATTAATCTTTAAATGCGTAGGTGAATCATTTTGTCGATACGAAAATTTTTCAATCACAATGCCTTTAAATTCGGAATTGATATTCTCAATATTTCTATTTAATGTAGAATTCAACTCTAAATTATGAAACAAGCTTTTTACAACCTTAGGAATTAAAAATAATGAAGCACAAATAATTACAACAATGATGATAGCCTTTTTGTTCATTATAATTATGCCTAACGTCCTCGTATAAACGCCGTGCGAACCCTCCGACGCGCGCTACACGTAACGTTTTATCTTTTTAAATTAAATTTTCTTCTCTTCCACCAAGGCCTTGTGAGCGTTGGCGTTTATGCGCTGTTGTGCATAGTTTATGACATATCTAATGCCAATATTGTTTCAGCAATTTTAAATGTTTCGCCAGTTTCGTGATTCCAGAAATGAATTTCGTCACTCAATATTCCATCTCCACGATGTTTCAGTAAAATTATATTTCCATATGCGTCAGATCCGATTGCAACTCCATCTTTTGGAAACCCGAACCATTCACGAGCATTTTCAGTTTCAAGCGCAATATGATTACAAGTTCTACTTATTCGTTTTTTATCCGATTTGTCGAAGAACGGATGTAGTTCAAATGCGAAATCATCTGTGACTAATTCCCCTCCATTTGACTTTAACATCCGACTCTTAAAATCAGGCGGGAATTTGACGGACATCACATTTTCCGTTTCCTCTATGTATATTTCCTCTAATGGAAATGGCATTTTACTATTTTTCTAAAATTATGCACAACGTCCCCGTATAAACGCCGTGCGAACCCTCCGACGCGCGCTACACTTTCCGCTGTTTCTTTTTAAATTAAATTTTCTTCTCTTCCTCCAAGGCCTTGTGAGCCTTGGCGTTTATGCGTTGTTGGCAAATCGTTTAATTTCTTTACTATACCTATAAACTCTATAACCATTCTTTTGATCAAAACCCTCTGGCATGTAGCCTGCCTTCAATATAACATCGGTAAGTATTGCAATGTTAACTCCAACAGGGTCATTTAACTCATCTGAAAACAATAAGGTCTCCTCCGTATTCTTAAAGTTTTCTTGAACATACTTTATAGCTTCTTTAAGATTATTTAAAGGCTTTCTATTAATTTTCTCTTCAGGTATTCCGCTTATTCTGCTTTCAAAATCTGTTACCGATATTTTGCCAATTCTAGAAAGCATCATTGAATAATATGGTTGCAATTTTTCTCCAACATTTGGTTCCTCCAATTTCTTAATCAATATTTCAAAATTTGGATTGTCTTTAAAGTTGTGCAGCCTTTTTAATGCCGCAAAG
This sequence comes from Gilvibacter sp. SZ-19, assembly GCF_002163875.1. GTDB lineage: Bacteria > Bacteroidota > Bacteroidia > Flavobacteriales > Flavobacteriaceae > Gilvibacter. The sequence goes on from NZ_CP019333.1 coordinate 2,980,582, forward strand.
CGCACATTCCGGTCGTTGTCAAATAAGGTGGCGTAATAAATCAGATAAAAATAGTTCTGTTCTCCTTGGTCCCCCAACTGAATAATATCTCCCAATCGCTCCTTATCAGTTCTACTTACAAATTTCCGGATGGATTCTTTACCGCTGTCAGATATATTTAATCCAGCTTTCTGAAAGTCTATTTCAACCCTTCTATTTTTATTGCGAAATATTTTATCAAAAAAACCCATTAACTAGTTTGTGTATTAAATGTTTGCCAACGTCCCCGTATAAACGCCGTGCGAACCCTCCGACGCGCGCTACACGTAGCGTTGTCTCTTTTTAAATTAAATTTTCTTCTCTTCCACCACGGCCTTGTGAGCGATGGCGATTATGCGTTGTTAGGCATAGTGATTTAGTCCTTTAATGTCTTTGCAGCTTTAAACAGTCTTTCAATCGACTGTATTGAAAAATCCTTATCCGACTTTAAATCAGCATCATCAAATTGGTCTAAAGTACTTCCGAAATATTTTTCAGCTAATTTCTCTTTAATATCCTGTTTCTTTTCCTCTGGCAGAAGTTCAATAAATGCCTCTATAGAGGACAATTCAAGTTCTAATTTTCTATTAAAATTTTCAAGCTTTCTATGTTTAGAAGACTCTCTCGAAGCATATGTTGCGGGATAAGATAAGGCAGCTGCTGCAACAATTCGTATTAATGATTTAGTCCAGTCAAATTCACTATCTCCTAAACCAATAATTGCCCAAATTATTAATCCACTTAATCCAGCCATAAATACAATAGCTATAACTCGCCATAAATTCGCATCCTTTTTGTGGTCGTTTGCTATTTTTTGAAAATTCCCTGTTGCTCCAATATTACCAATCACGTTAACTATTTTTGAAGCTTCTGATTTTTTTTGCTCCAAATATTTTACCAAATCGTCTGTGCTGGCTTTTATTTCCTTTACCTGTTCATTTAATTTTTCTGTAAAATCACTTCTGTCATTTTCATATTGCTCCTCAAATGAGCTATTCAGATTGTCAATTTCCTCCTTTTTTTCTTTTAATTTCTCTTCCACAGATTTTAATTCAGTCATCCTATCTGTGATTTCATCATTCAAGTTAGATAACTGTGTTTTCAGGTCTTCTAATTCTTTTCTAAACTCGGTGTTTTTTTCTGAAAGGGAATTTTTGAAGTTTATTATTTCAGAGCTGAAATTAAACTTACTATCTGTAATAAGTGTGGGTAGATTCTTTATTCGGCTTGATGCAGAAAGAATCGAGTTTTTTGAGTTTTTTAAATGTCCAGTATTTTCATTTCCAACATATGTGTTCAATTGTGAAATTGCTGATTCAATTTCGTTTGCTGCATTTGTTAAATCCGCTTCCTGGACTAAAGAAGGAATTGTGTTGTTTAATCGTTCTTTGATGTAATCTATGGCAGTTTGATAAAAACTTAAATCCTCACTGGTCAAGATTTTTTTCACATCTTTTTCTTTAATAGTTTTCTGAAGTAAATCTATTTTTTCAAAAATTATATGCTCTTCCATAGATGTTGTTTTATCATTATGCCTAACGTCCTCGTATAAACGCCGTGCGAACCCTCCGACGCGCGCTATACTTTCCGCTGTTTCTTTTTAAATTAAATTTTCTTCTCTGCCACCCTAGCCTTGTGAGCGATGGCGATTATGCGTTGTTGTGGCGTGTTATTTGTCACGTATAAACAATATAAGTTCTTCTGTATAATCTAAACAATTATCGCAATAACTCAATTCACTTTTATAAAACATAGTCTTTATGTTTTTCTGCAGACAAAAACTTTTAACAGCTTCTGCAATTCTCAAATTGATTTGTTGTTCCAAATCTTGACGTAGAGCTGCTATTTTTGCCAATGCATTTTTTCTAAATAAGTTAAGCTTATCCTGCATTCTTGAAAGTGAGTCTTGAATTTTTCTCAATTCTGCGGGTGTATAATCAATATGGGGCCTGTCGGATACACGATTTTCAAATTGCTCTAATAATCCTGCCAACGAATCATTATACTTCGTTTCTAGTTCTTTTATTGATCGTTCACTCTGTTCAGAAAGCGGCATAGACAGCTTTACAAGTTCTAGGTCAAATACACCTGCAGTGTCTTGGGAAAAAATATTCCCGATAATTCCTATTAAAAATGCTAGCACCAACCTTGCTTTCATAATGCGCCACAACGTCCCCGTATAAACGCCGTGCGAACCCTCCGACGCGCGCTACACGTAGTGTTGTTTCTTTTTAAATTAAATTTTCTACTCTACCACCCTAGCCTTGTGAGCGATGGCGATTATGCGTTGTTGGGTGCAGTTTTAATCTATCTTGGACCTCATCTCAGCACATAATTCAAGAAAATTATTAAATGTTTTCAAATGTCCTGTGTCTTGTGTTCTTGCGATTAATTCCTCCAAATAGTGTTTTTCAGTAACATCACGAGGATTTTTTTTTGTGTAAGAGATATGTCGTTCTCTTAGTACTGCCTTTAGGTAGTTGTAGTGAAAATCAGAGGTCGAACCGGCAAAACTTGCCGGCTTATCCATCAATTCTGGATCCTCAGTCGAAACATTATAAAATTGAATTGCTTTTACCAAATCAGGATTTGAAGGGTTGCTTTTAAAAACATTTCTATTGCCCAGTAACCATGATTCAATACACTTTTGCTGTACAATAATTCTAAATTCTATATCATCGTTTAAGGTTAGGTTATTTTCGACAATAAATTCATTTACCTCAAGAACGCGCTCCTCGGCCGTACAATCATCAGCATCTAAACAAATAATAAAGTAATTGTAGTTGCCAGAATCGTTAACATCTTCGATACTAGCTTTTAAATGCCGATGCAAAAGATGTGGAAAACCGTCACCTGAAAAGATTTTGTAATTATTTGAAACTACATCTTCGAAAAAATTGACAAATTTGAGATCAGGTATAAGTAAAGAAAGCCATTTAGGATAGACTTTACGTTCAGTTCTTTTCCCTTCAACTAAGAAATAAGCATTCATTCTACTTCACTTCCGGTTTGATATTCATCAAGCTGAAGCAACTGCATGAATGCCGAATGCTTCGATTTTCCAAAATTATACTCACTAAGATCATGAGTCTTAACAATACCAGTAGTGCGTGTAACGAGTTTCCAGCAATCGTATGGAATAGAATCAATAATGTAAGGGTGATGACTTGTTAATATGAATTGAAGATTTCTATTTGAATTTAGAATATCATTTGTTATTTCATCAATACAATTTATTCCGAGGCTATTTTCAAATTCATCAACTAAATAAATTGTTCCGTCAGAACATAAATATAAATCACTCAACTGTATAAGGGTTCTATACATGCCGGACGAAATCCTATTTTGCGATATCCAATGTTCAACTCCCTTCTCTTTTATCTGGACATATGGATAGTCCTTAAGGATATCTGGAATTTCTCCTCTTTCAAAACGTTCTAAAGGAGCAACTTTTACATCTTCAACTTGTGGAAAAATATCTATAAATCTTTCCTTTATCAGTTCAAATGTGCTCGGGTCAGCGTTAAAAACAAAATATAACTTTAGATCTGTATCTAAGTCACTTTCTTGAATTTTACTTAGAGTATCATATTTTTTTGAATACTTACTGGCGTTAAGAAAACTGAATCTAAAGCCACGTGCTGCACTAGCTGAATTCGATTGATCACTGTAGCGAATCTTCTTAATTCCCTCATATGCTGGTTTAACTTTGTCCTCTTCTTTTAATAAACTAACTATACTTTGCTGCTGAGATAATTTAATGGTTGGCTCACCTAAAAATACAATACTTTCATTTTCCCTAGAAACTATTAAATCACCATTCAAATAGAGCTTTTCGTATTGAATCTTCGATTTATTCTTCTTGTCGTCCTCATCATCGTCATTTATTAAAACTGAAATTCCTTTATTCTCGAATTCACCTTCCCAATTATATACTAAATCATTTATTGTCTTAAAGGTAACTGACCATTTGACTCCATTCAAGGATTCTCCATCGGCAATAGATTTTAGATTATTAATAGAGTTTAAAATCTGTGTTTTACCAACGCCAGAAGCACCAACTAGAAGTGTTAGCTTGTTCAGATGTAATTCTTGAAGCTTCCAGTTAAGGGATTTTTCTTCAAAACTGAAATTTGAAATCACCATGTAATTATATTTTGTCTAAAAGTACAAAAAATGTATTCGCCTTCTTAAATGTTTAAAATTGCACCCAACGGTTTTGTATATGAAAAGTAGCGGATTTTAAGCACTAACTTTTCGGATTATAACTGACTTTAAATTTATAAAATTTAATTTCTTTTAAGCACTTAAACCGCTATTTTTTATATACGTTGTTGGCAACTGGCTTTTTTCATTCAGTGTTTGGTTTGTATGTTTCAAAAAAAGTAGTTAGATTTGCATACTATAATTAGCGAAAAAATGGAGAATAGAGTCATACTTGGAGATTGTACGGAGGAATTAAAAAAACTTGATTCTAATTCAGTTGATTTAATAATTGCTGACCCGCCATATTTTAAAGTAATTGGTGAAAAATGGGATTATCAATGGAAAACAGAAAAAGAATATGTTGAATGGTGTTTAGAATGGATTTCTGAAGTTTCTAGAGTGTTAAGATTAGGAGGGACTTTTTATTGTTTTGGATACTTTAGAACACTAGCTTTATTAGTTCCTTATTTTGATGAATTAGGTTTAGACTTAAGACAGCAAATATTAGTTGATAAAGGAATGAGAGCTGTCTCTGGTCGAGCAACTAAAAAATATAGACTATTTCCAAATACTACAGAAAGTATACTCTTTATAACAAAGGATAATAAAAAATTTGTTAAACCATTTTTAAAAGAAAGACAACAGGCACTTGGCTTAAAATCGAAAGAAATAAATGAAGGGTTGGGCGTTAAGTCAAATGGAGGTGGAATGTGGAGTATTTATACTGGAAAAAATGTTTGCGAGCAATTTCCAACAAAAGAATTGTGGTCAAAGCTTGAAAAAGTTTTAGACTTTAAATTACCTTATGAAAGTGTTGCTCAAACATTTAATCCGCAAATGGGAGTAACAGATATTTGGCGTGACATTGATTTTTACAAAGAAAAGAGAGTGCATTCTACTCAAAAACCATTAAAACTAATTCAAAGACTAATTCTTGCGAGTAGTAATGAAGGAGACATTGTACTTGACCCATTTGCTGGAAGTGGCTCAACTGCAATTGCAGCCTTACAATTGAAACGCAACTATATTACTATTGAAGCAGACGAGGCTTATTATAAAGAAGTTTTAAATCGAATTGAAAGTGTTGAAAACCCTTTAGGTAATTTAGCTAACGTCTCGAATATTTAGTTTTTGCTTCTGCAACTTTATCTGTATCTCTTAAATCTAAATAACCTCTTGTTGTTTCATTTATAAATGGTAGTAAAGTAATAAATTTCTTTTTGGTTTTACTACTTTTTACTAATGCTTGATAGTTTGAACCTGCAACTATTTGAGAGGACAAAATGTACTCTGGTACATTCTCAATAATTAAATTAATTTCTTCTTGTGAAAGTAAGCTTGTAGGCATCAATTCAGGAACTAGTAAACTTCTATCAAAATCTGGTTCAACAAAGTGTGTGATATTAATTTGAGGTGTAGTATTTGCGTTGGAAACAATACATTCAAAAACTTTTACAGGGTTACACAAATAGAATTGATATGAATATGGCCAAAAATTCTTTGGTGCTGGAGTTTTATTTGCATTTCTACTAATATGCTCTAAAAATATTTTGTTATAGTAGTTTGTCATTAGACTAGAGAAGTGCTTGTGTCTTTCGGTATTATTCCACATTTCAAATGCTTGGAAACGAATTGTATCAAAGTCGCCATCTGCGAAATTTGGATAATCTGCAATTGTTAAAAATACACGGTCAAGGTCTTTAGTTAATAGCTTTAATTCTTCTTCTGATTTAACAGAAAAAAGCCATTTACTGTCATCCATCCTTTTTAGATTTGTAGAACCACAATGAGGACAAGCAGTTTCGATTCTTAAAACTTTTTGCTTACAATCTTTGCAAGAGTCCAACTGGTCAACTCTACTACAAGATTTAACTTCTGTTCCGTCAACTAAATCATCTCCTCTTGCACCTGTTCTTGAGCCTTCGACACCTGTTATCAAGGAAGCTAAATGCTGTCCTGGATAACCTATTTTCATATTTGGTGTTTGTCTTGTTATTTGCGACCAAACAAGAGCTTTTATTCTTGGCTCTAGAACTAACTCCATAAGTAGTTGTTCTATTCTGTTTTCATTGTCGAAAATTGTAATGTATTTAGTTTCTGGTTTCATTGAATAAATCGTTTATGCTTACCTCTAAAGCATTAGCAATTTTTTCAATATTGAGAAGTGTAATATTTTTTTCAGCACGTTCTATCATACCAATGTAGGTTCTATGAACATCAGCTCTAAAGGCGAGTTCTTCTTGAGATAGATTTTTGAGTTTTCGTAATTCACGAACTCGATTGCCAAATTTTATTAGTATTTCTGAATTAAAATCCATTGCTAATTTTAGTATGCACAAAGCTAACTGTAGTCTACATTATAAACCACATACTAAAGTTAGCATTACGAATTAGTATAGATTTCCTATTTGAGTTAATTTATCGAAGTCGAAAAGCTGTTTTTCAATTTGTCGAGCTGTTGTATTGTATTTAGTAGCAATATTTCTAATGACTTTTAAATATATATTCCACTCTTCCAATGTGAAATTTTGTCCATTTGGATTGGAATTTACATAATCGAGATTATACAGTTGTTTCCATACTCTAATATCAAGTACGGGATAATTTTGGTCTATAAACATAAGTATTGCTGAAGCTGAAGGATATTTTACACCAATCAAAGCAGTTAGTATATGTATTTTTAATTTTTCATCCTCTTGTTGAAAAGCTAATTTTGTGATTTTTATAAAATCTTCGTTACTGTTTTTGTTATAGTGTTTTAACGGTCTAGGAGATTTCCATTTTAAGATTTTTAAGCATTGCTCTTTTGTTAAAAATCCCTGACTTTTCAAAGAATCAAAATATTCGAATAATTCCAAAGTTTTAGAATCCTCAAAGATTGGTGTTTCAGCAATAATTTTATTTAGATTACTGTTCATTTTTCAGCTTGTTGCCAACGTCCCCGTATAAACGCCGTGCGAACCCTCCGACGCGCGCTACACGTTGTGTTGTCTCTTTTTAAATTAAATTTTCTTCTCTTCCACCATGGCCTTGTGAGAGATGGCGATTATGCGTTGTTGGCACACGTTTCATGATTCTTTAACCAACTTGAACCAACGATCAACTAACTCAATTTCTTTATTTAGTTTTAGACTCACCAAATTTTCATATTGTTTTAAAAATGGATCCATCTTATCATTAGCGTTCGTTGTTTTCAAATGCACCAAGTCGTTTCGAATTTCATTTAGCTGATATATCCTTGAGCTCAACTTGTTATAAGATGACATATTTAATTCTATGAACTCAGGAATAACTTCTTTCAGCTTTTCCTTTAATGAAAGATGTTTTTCAATTTCAGTTTTGCTTATTAATTTTCCATTTCGTTTTATCTGAAAATTACTGGGAATTATGTTGTTTGCAAACGATTCTACAGACATCATTAAATTTACTAACGCATTGATTTTATTGATCATATACTCATCAAATATATTCTGCTCTAATATTTGAAGTTTGAAATTTTCACTTAATGGAAAGTCTTGTAGACTTTTATTCTTGAACTCTTTCTCAACCTTATTGACGATTATATTTAATGATTTTGCAGAATTTAGGAACAATTCAAATGGCTCTCGAACAAATCCGGCATAAAATTTATTCTTGTAATTAATTTGCGTAAGATAATTAATGGTTTTTGTATTTGGATTTAAAACTACCCATGTCGTTGATTTTGAATCACCCCTGTACTTCTTAAAATCCGAATCTTCACCCTTTTTAGAAGGAATGTTTTCAATTAGAGAATCGCTAACTTGATATTTTTTAGCCATAACCTTTATGTGTGCCAACGTCCCCGTATAAACGCCGTGCGAACCCTCCGACGCGCGCTACACGTAGCGTTGTTTCTTTTTAAATTAAATTTTCTTCTCTTCCACCAAGGCCTTGTGAGCAATGGCGATTATGCGTTGTTGTAGGTTGTTTTGCCTTTAAAATAAAGGTCTAATCAAAAACTCAAGGTTAAATCATTTTTTAATCACTTTAACGGAATTTATCGAACTTTGGCTGTAAATTCTAATAATAAAAATACCCTTGTTAAATTCTCTCAAATCGATCTGATTGAATTCTTCCGATACTGTTTTAAACAGTCTTCCAGATATGTCATAAATTTCTACCTTATCAATATAAATGTCCAATGTGTTTATTGATAAATAATCAATAACCGGATTGGGGTATAAACGGAATTGCGGAATTCCATTCTCCTCTATATCTAGTAAGGTCAAGTTTTCAAACCATCCAATTGTGCCGTCAGCGTTAGAAGCTACACTTAAATCCAAATCAGTATCTTGATCAAAGTCGGTAGCATAAAGTGATCTTGGCCCGTTAGCTTCCGTACTTACAATCTGTTGCGGACCAAAGTTTCCCGCGCCATCTAGATTTTCATACCAAACAATTTTCATATCTGGGGATGATTGCGATAAGACATCCATATCATTATCCCCGTCAACGTCAAAAGCATAGGCAATTGAAGGAAGATTCAGTGTTAAATCAATTTCTTGTTGTGGCCCAAAGTTGCCTGCTCCGTCTAAATTTTCGTACCATGCAACTCGATTTCCAGAAAACTCAGCTGATATAACATCAATATCATCATCTCCATCTATATCTACGCCCATTACAGAAATAAAAAAACCAGCGCTTGGGTCGTCAATAACTATATTACCCGAGTTAAAAGTACCCAAACCATCTAAGTTCTCGAACCAATATATTTTTCTATCGCTGCCTGCTGTAACCAGAATATCTGTGTCTAAATCACCATCAATATCTACTAGGTCAATGGAAACTGCTGAAAGCACATCGGTGGACAGCACAATCTGTGGACCAAAATCACCTAGACCATCCAAATTCTCATACCAGGCAAGCTTATTATCATCTCTAGAAACCGAAACCAAATCTAAATCGTCATCACCATCCAAGTCTGCTGCTAAAACCTCTTTCGGTAAATCTACAGCATTTGACACGGTTTGGCCTAAACCAAAAGTTCCTAAGCCATCAAGATTTTCATACCAGAAAATGAAGTCAAGTGCGAATGATGACGCAATAACGTCCAAATCGTCATCACCATCTAAATCAGCAGCATGGACAAAATCAACTTGATCAAAATTGGCTATGGTCTGTTGTACTCCAAAATTACCAAAACCGTCTTCATTTTTATACCAAGCGATAGTGTCGTCACCTGATGATGCAGATAAAATATCATCATGACCATCACCATCAAGATCCGCAGCAAAAACCCATGCAGCTGTTGAAGCATCATCATCAACAACTTGACGCGGACCAAATTGACCATAACTTACTATGGAATATGAGAAAACCATCCAGTATAATATGAGTTTGACAAACATTTATTCTGTTGATAATTTGGAGTTGTCAAAATGACCTACAACGTTCCAGTATATAAATAGTGCGCGACTTAAAATCACCGCAGAATCTATCAGCTGGATTAATTAATAATTTACTGGGGAGATTGTAAATATAGCAAAAGCGCATTTTTTATATACTTAGTTGTTGTGAGTAAAATTAGCGATCCGCCAGGAGAGCGTTAAAATTTTGCGTCGTAAAAAGCCACCGCCAAACTATGCAAACGCTTTAAAGAGCTTTCGGCCTTTACTGTATATGGAGTATATACTTAGTATATGGGCCTGTATACGCAAGGTGGAAGGTAATCAAGGCACGCATTTATAAACTTGGCTGAATTTATAAATCTGTGCTAATTGGGCTTGATAAGCCCAGCTAACTTGGGTAACTTAATCAAGTGTTTGTACGTGACAACGTTTTGAAAGTATCACTTTCAACGATTGTAAATCGCACACACTTGAGAAGATTCCCCAACTTGGGCGAAAGCCGTTTGCCCAGATATTCAGCCCGTGTTAAATTCCTATGAAACCTTCCAGAAAGGCGCTTTAAAATCCTGCGAGTGGCTTTTTATGCACTGCAACGTCCCCGTATAAACGCCGTGCGAACCCTCCGACGCGCGCTAAACGTAACGTTTTATCTTTTTAAATTAAATTTTCTTCTCTTTCACCCTGGCCTTGTGAGCGTTGGCGTTTATGCGTTGTTGGCTAACGTTCATAGACTTATTTATCTATTTGATCGTTCTGCTCCATTCTAATTAGTTGCTTCAGCAGTTTCCTTTTCTTAACTATCCGATAGATCAAAATAACCAAAAATAAAAGGCCAATCAATGCTGTAAACAATCCATTCTTTATAGATGGTTGTAAATGTCTCAAACTAACAACAACCTCAGAATTTAAATTGAAAAATTTATAAAAACCGAAGATCGTTAACATTGTTCCAATTACGGCGAAGAACCAGTTCACTTGGTTGTATTCTTTTTTAACACTCTTAGCTAATTCAGCTTCGTTCATTACGATCTTTTTACAGAATGTTTGCCAACGTTCCAGTATATAAATAGTGCGCGACTTAAAATCACCGCAGAATCTATCAGCTGGATTAATTAATAATTTACTGGGGAGATTGTAAATATAGCAAAAGCGCATTTTTTATATACTTAGTTGTTGTGAGTAAAATTAGCGATCCGCCAGGAGAGCGTTAAAATTTTGCGTCGTAAAAAGCCACCGCCAAACTATGCAAACGCTTTAAAGAGCTTTCGGCCTTTACTGTATATGGAGTATATACTTAGTATATGGGCCTGTATACGCAAGGTGGAAGGTAATCAAGGCACGCATTTATAAACTTGGCTGAATTTATAAATCTGTGCTAATTGGGCTTGATAAGCCCAGCTAACTTGGGTAACTTAATCAAGTGTTTGTACGTGACAACGTTTTGAAAGTATCACTTTCAACGATTGTAAATCGCACACACTTGAGAAGATTCCCCAACTTGGGCGAAAGCCGTTTGCCCAGATATTCAGCCCGTGTTAAATTCCTATGAAACCTTCCAGAAAGGCGCTTTAAAATCCTGCGAGTGGCTTTTTATGCACTGCAACTCGTTATATCCCCTAAATTATTAATCATATACCGAAACCAGGCCATATTAACACATTTTTTTTAGGTGCGATTTCGGGAGGTGTATTTTTTGCATCCATCAGCATTTGGTCTAGAGGCGAGCGTATAGACTGCAGGTCCTTGCGTTGCACATGGGTATAGACCATAGTTGTTTCTGGTCGGCTGTGACCGAGTAACTCTTGTATGTAACGAATATCTGTCCCGTTCTCGAGTAAATGCGTGGCATAGCTATGGCGCAGGGTATGTGGCGTTACCCGTTTAGTGATCCCTGCGCGTTCACAACTTATTTTTAAAAACCTACGCACACTATTGGGGTTGTATTGTCCACCCTTTGGGTTTTCAATAAAATATACCTTGGGCTGAAAAGCCATATAATAGCTTTGCAATAAGGGTATGCAGCTTTCTGCTATGGAAGCGTATCTGTCCTTGCGGCCCTTGGAGTTTCTCACATGCAACAGCCTCCTGTCAAAATCAAAATTAGACAGCTTTAGATTTAATAGCTCCCCTATCCTTAAACCAGATCCGTATAGCATGGCCAGCGCAGCCCTGTGCTTTAAATTTTTGGTTACCTGCAATAGTGCAATCACCTCTTCTGGGCTTAACACCACAGGCAGTTTTTTATCTTTTTTGGGCATGGGGATCTCTTCGCCGTCTATGGAGCATTCCGGATAGAAGTAAGCAAAGAGTTTCAGTGCACTAACGGCTTGTCGGTGGGTGCTTATGGAATATTTTAAGTGTTTTACGGTCCATTCCAGATATTCTCTTACGTCCTCTGCGCCGAGCTCTGTAGTGTCTGTATCGCCAGTATAACGCAAGAAATCCAAAATGAATCCGCCGTAAACTGCAATGGTATTTTTACTGTATCTGCGTCCGCCTAAAAAGTCAATAAACTGTCGGTGCACTTCGGTTTTTTCAAAGGAGAGCCCTTTTTGAATTATTTTGACACCCTTGGATCTTCGCTGAACACTCTCAATCTGATAAATACTAACCGTATAGCCTCCGGCTAACATATATTGTTTAAACGCGTCAATTCGCGTCTCCAAATAAAAAAGGTAGAAACAACGCTTTTTACTGGACCAATAAACCCCCGGGAATTCTTTGATATACTGTTTAAGCGAATACGTATAGACAAACTGGATCGCCATACAGGATTGACCTTGATGTATTATTGGCTTAAGAGTGACCTTCATGCAGTTTAGTATCAGATAGATTCCATAAAAACTACAGAAACTCAGCTAGCAAGACTATTAATGTTTGTCCAGATTCATGAATGTATTACACAAACTTGACACGACCAATACGATCAGGTTAGAATAATTTTAATCAAAAAAGGGACATTATAAATACACCATAACCACAACTAAACAATCCTCAAGATTTTAGTTCTGAGATTTTTTACCACGCCTTGACCTTAAAAAGCGGTAAAAGAAAAACACCGAAAGCACTAGGGTAAAAACCAAACCAGAGATTTTAAGCCAGTACTTTAAAGGTTCAGTTGGAAAGTCTGATTTATAAACTTCGCCAAGTTCTAGACCTAGAACCAAACACCCAAAAAAGAAGAGCAAAAGGTAGATTAGAGGGTATTTTGATAAGATAGTTTGCATGTTAACGTCATCAATATTGGTTTTCGATTTGGCGTTATCCTAAACACTACTTCAATGACCACAAGTCTCATTGTAATATTCCACAATTTGCCATAGGCCATCACGCATTCTAAAGTCTTTGTTCTCTACCTTTTCAATCAAGGAAGGACAATCTTGAAAGTATTCTAACACCCTCACTTTGAGTTGGTTGGCTACAGGTTCATATAGGCCCATATAGACCGGTTTATCATCTTCTGGTTTCTTTAGGTAGAACTTGGTTACGGTTTGTCCAAATGAAATACCGCCGGCTCCAGAGGAATTTATATTGTACTGATATACATAGAGCTCCAATTTTTCGCCAGGAATGACCAGTTCTAGTTTAAGGTATTTCTTACGGCCGTTAAATTGATAAAACCGATAGACCCTTTTGTCTAAATTGCCATCTGTTATACTCAAATAATCGATGTCTTCATAAGCAATGGTTTCTGGCTTGGCCATTTCATTTTCCTTGAACTTATAACCCTTGTTTTTGAATTTGCCTTCTCCATTGAGTTGCTCTCCAGATTTTAGAACCACCTTAGCCCTTCTGTAGGGGTCTCCAAATTGCCCTATTACTGTAGTGGTAGAAAGGGTTAAAAAGAGTAAAATGAGAAATATTCGCATATATCTTGTATTGTAATTTGATTATTGTAGAGTCATTAAAGATAGTACAAACCTTGATTTTTCTTACACACTAGAAGGCCTTGTTTGTAAATAATTCAGTTCGATTTGTTTCCCCCTACCCCCTCCAGATAGATCAACTGTTAAATTTTCTATAAAACAGTACCTTTTTATACATAGTACTGTAACATTCTGAATTTTGTGACGTCTATAAGGTGTACATCAAATCAATTAAATCAATTTTAAAACGAACATTACCGAACGAAGTTTTTACTTGAAAAACCAAACATCCAGTGGATGTTTGAGTGAGGTACCCGCGAAGCGGCAAGCTAAAACTAAGTTTACCAAACATTCTTAAATCAATTAACGAACATTAAAATCATTAAATCATGAACTCATCAATCACCACAAAAAGAACAGGACGTTATTTCTCAACAGGAATCAGCAGCAAAGGAGTACAATGGTCCAATTACAGGAACTACAGTCGCTAGTAGCGATAAAGACAGCACATCAATCAGCAAACAGTTAGCGCCATGAAAAAGCTCATAAACAAGCACATTCTGGAATCTAAACGATTCGTAATAGAAGCCTACAGGCAGCGTGGTTCCAGATTTTTACACAATCACGAGATCTATTACCTAAACTAATGAATTTAGTAGCAGAACCAGACAGGCAAGGGAAACAGCAGCAGTTGTTTCCCTTTTTTTGTTGTTAGTTTGGACTGTGTACTATCAGCTGCTCCCGCGCCAGCGATCGCAGCTAAGTACCGTGTACTGCGAAGAGCGCGGTCAAGAAGTAAACGCAGTGCTACTTCTTGGGGCGCCATTATATCACCTAAGAATTACTATTACAAGCATGCTTCCAATTCACGTGGTCTAATACGAAACTTCTACTCAACTGATTCAGCCAACTCAGGCGCTGCTTTAGGCGTGCTAAAGCCCTTAAAAAGTAACCAAACCGGAAGTACTAATTGAACCAGTCCAATGGGTAAAAGCATGTTCATGCTTATACTGCTGCCATAAATAGAGGCCAACTCCCCAATAAACATAAGCAGTACCGCCACTAGGCCAAAAACCGAAAGAATCTTTGGAACAAGTCTTGACAGATAGAGCATGTAGTAAAACACAAAAACTGGGAAGCAAGAAATAAGCAGATAGAAATAATGAGTCCAAAAATGGCGCTCATAAGCAAGTGCCCCTAAGGTGACCAGCGATTCATCGGTACTGCCATTTACATAGATCTTACTCAATTCCAAAAGTGATGCCACACTAACATTATCTATCATTATTGAGATGAAATTTAAAATGCAAAAGGCGAAGTACAGATAAGCCAAGGACCTGTGGTATTTCTTAAAGGTGGGCAATAAGATAGTCGCAATGGCAATAGAAACTATGCCGTTAAAAATGCCCAGAACCATGGAGCTTATAACTTGATCTGAGTGCGCGGCAGTGGCAGTTAAATATTGGTCCGAAAACAGCACAGGGCCTTGTAATACTTGAAATATTACTACGCCAGAGATAAAGACGAACAACAGTAAAGCACCTGTTATTCGGCCTAATTTTAAATTAGAATGCATCTTTGTGTTTTTGATTGATTTGTATAGCTAGAGACTGTCTCTACTTAGATAGACGCAATAATTGCAACTAAGGTTGCCTAGTGTTTAAATTAGTTTAGATCTTAAAGCTGAATAGCCGATTACTTCTTGAAAAATGTTGTAGCCATCTTTTGTTGCCTACAACATTACACCTTCCCCAACATAGAAGCCGTATTGAGCACACAATGCGCTATGATCAAAGGCCAAAGATTCCTGCCGAACTTAACATAGGCAATTCCCATGACCAGGCCAATTATAGCGACAGTTATAGATCTTTCCGATATATCGTAGGAATGTCTGAACCCAAAGATCAGAGCCTGCAGCAATACAGCAATAAGGGTGGCAAACCCGGTTTTAGAGAACAGCTTTTCAAACCAGGTGATCAGAAATCCCCTATCTAAAAGTTCCTCTAAGGCAGATTGGATCAAGATAAAAGGAATGATCGCAAAGAAATGTCCCCAATTGTCTTTTAGATCTCCAAATTTGGCGACCGCATCTTCTGCAGAAGTATCTGCGGCTAAGCTAATAGACAGCATTTCCGAGATCTGTTGAAAAAGGATGATCAGAATGGGAATAGCTACTAAGATGCCCAGGGTTACAAGTAGTGTTCTTAACCAGCTCTCCGGTTTTCGTAATCCAAGGTCTTTCCAAGTCATGCTGCGGACTCGCATGCGCCACATCGCTACTATTAAAGTCGCACTAGACCATAGTAAACCGTTGGCAATAAAGGGCAGCTCAGTAAAGTATAGCTCCCGTATTAAAAACATCACTGTTAGATACAGAATAATGTCAAAAAGAAATCCTTGGTAGTTAGTTTGTTTGATAGTTAGTTCTTGATTCATTCCGTGTGTAAGACGCAAGTCAGCGCTCTTGCGTTACAAGTCGTCGTGAAAATAGTTTTGATTATTGGTACTCTGGCAACGCTTTTATTCTCCCGTAGCCAGAAATTCTATTGTTCTTTTAATTGCTGCGGATGGTATTAAATATATACTCCTTATCGGCACTGAATTCATAAATATCATCATTTCTAAAAATTCCCTAAATTGAGAATTGATCAACTAACGCACGACAAAAACACCTAAAGCCATTCGATTCGGTCTGGGGCTTATGGCATTATTGGCCATAATCACAGGCTTCTACCCTTTTGTTTTTGCCTTCGCTTCAGGACAACAAGGATTATTTGGTAGTAAGCCAGAAGCCGTGCTACAAACTTCCTGGTATATTCCCATGTTCATGGTTCATGTCTTACTTGGAGCTGTAGCCATTTTAGCGGGTAGCACTCAGTTTTTCAAAGGGTTCAGAGCTCGAAATTTAAAGCTTCACAGAAACCTCGGTAAGCTCTACGTATTCACCGTTATCCCTAGTGGTTTAGCCGGATTGGTCGCTGGTTTTTACGCTTCGGGCGCCTGGTATTCCAAGGCGGGTTTCATTTGTCTGGCATTGGGTTGGCTCATTACTACTTGGGTCGCCTATACCAGTATAAGAAAGCGTCAAATAGACAAGCATCAACGCTGGATGATGCGCAGTTATGCCTTTTGTTTTGCCTTTGTGACCTTTAGAATTTATTTGGGATTGGGTGCGGCTATGGGAATCCCATTTAACGACTATTACTCCTATCTGTCCTTTCTGTGTTGGGTCCCCAACCTTGTGTTTATCGAGTGGCGTATTAAGAATCTCGAATAACTCAATCCAGCAGATCGCGTATCTTTTGACTTACAGGGCCGCGCTCACTCAGGCGTATTATCCAAAATACAAAGCGTTCTATTCGTCCCGGTCTCAGCAATTTCTTGCCAAAATTGGCAATGCGCTCGTCGCGCTGTAACAAAGCTAATCGCCGCTCCTCAGCCTCTAGCACTACGTACTCATTGGCAAACTCCCAAGCGCCATCTCGGGCCAAAGTCATAGAGAAATTGATTAGAAAGTCGTCTACTTTACGTGTTTTTTGTAAGATCCACAACAAGCCTGGCCAAATCCGAGCCAGACTTTGCTCTACCTCTTCCAAGAGTTCTGCTAAAACTTCATTGATTTTATTGAAATCGCCCTGCAGGTCAGCAATATTAACAGGCGTAGTTATAGTAGCGGCTGCAACTCCCAAGTCTAGGTTGATATGCGCATTCATTCCGGCCAAAAGGTGTTGCAAGACGATCACCTTTTGTGCTTCAGTAGCATTAAAGGCCAATTCCCAACTCTGGGTAGAGGGTTGGCCTTGTTTGTAATTGTGGTAAGCTTCTAAATACCGATTGGCAAAGACCACGTCTAGCCTTTCCATTCGCGGATTGTCGTCAAAATATCCCTGTGCGATCTTATCTTTTACACGCTGGGTAACCTTTAAATACAAGGCAGCAAAATAGCCTACAGGATCTTCCTCTATTACGGCTTTATCAACAATGTCATTCAGTGCTGCAATTACAGCATCAATAGTGGTTGCTCCCATACAACTGCAAATATCAATTAAATAGTTTGTTGGGGAGTATTGATAAAATGAGCCTGTTCAAATCGGTCCTACTCTATCTTGACATAATTCTCTGCAAAGGTCGCATTGCCTTCATCGTCGTAGGCTACTTGACTAAAGGTATTGTTGTCCATAAGCAATCTAAACTCGAACTGTCTAACGGTGTCTAAGGCTTTCATCATTTCTTTAGATCCGTACTCGATATACTCGACGAGCATACCGTCCTTTACCTCATAAGTTCCATAGCCAAACCAATCGTTGGTGTCTGTAGCATCGTAACGGGTCCACATAATATGGCCTTTGCTATACATTTTTACCTGGCGGTATCCGTTGAGATTGTACATGGTATCGGTTACCATATTACTTTCATAGAAGGTCTGATGCTTCAATTCCCAAACCCCACGCAGGGATTCTTCCAATTTTGCATCTTCATTTTTGTTCGTGGCCATAAAAACAGCGCCACAAATCATTGTTGCGAGAAGGATACTTACTTTTTTCATGTTGACGTATTAGTTGATAATGAAGCGATTGACTTAGTTTAAGTTACGAAAAAAAATTAACATTTGATCAAAATTCAATCCGCCCACCAATTGAAAAAACCGCGGAATCCTTTTCAAAAATTCTATTGGCTATATGCGGTAAAATATTCGTAAATTGTATATTTGCGCCCGAGTTAACCGGTCGCGTAGCTCAGCTGGATAGAGCATCTGCCTTCTAAGCAGACGGTCCCAGGTTCGAATCCTGGCGCGATCACGAATAAATCACACAATTAGAAAAAACGCCAAGCCTCGCTTGAGCGTTTTTTTGTTTGTGGGATTTTCAACGCGGAGCGTTGTAGGATCACGAGGCAACGCCGAGTAATCCGTTAGTGATTGCGGAGCGTTGCAGGATGTTGAGCGAGCCTCCTTTGCCGAAGGCTACGGAGGCCAATGAGCGAGTAATCCTAAATGTCATCTCGATACTATTTGCTTCGCAAATCACTCGATGACCGTATATGGTTTGCATTTTCTGGCGGGATGGTAAAGGATCACGAGGCAACGCCGAGTAATCCGTTAGTGATTGCGGAGCGTTGCAGGATCACGAGGCAACGCCGAGTAATCCGTTAGTGATTGCGGAGCGTTGCAGGATCACGAGGCAACGCCGAGTAATCCGTTAGTGATCAAGCGAAGCTTGCATAGGTTTGCATTTTCTGGTGGGATGGCAAAGGAACTTCGCGCAGCAAAGAATCCTGTAATAACAGTAGTCCAGACGGTCCCAGGCGGCTACCGCCGTGTAGCTCACTCAATTGTCCCCCGGACAATTGATTTTGCAAGCAAAATACCGTTCACTAGCCTGTTCGCGATCACTTAAAGCGTAAACCCTTGCAGAAAATGCAAGGGTTTTCTTTTTGCAAGCACGTCAAGAGTTTACTCTTGTATGTGCGGGCGAAGAGAAAACCATGAAAGCGAAGCTTGCATAGGATTGCATTTTCTGGTGGGATGACAAAGGATCACGAGCGAGCCTCCTTCGCCGAAGGCTAGGGAGGCCAATGAGCGAGTAATCCGTTAGTGATCGCGGAGCGTTGTAGGATCACGAGGCAAAGCCGAGTAATCCGTTAGTGATCAAGCGAAGCTTGCATAGGATTGCATTTTCTGGTGGGATGACAAAGGATCACGAGCGAGCCTCCTTCGCCGAAGGCTAGGGAGGCCAATGAGCGAGTAATCCGTTAGTGATCGCGGAGCGTTGTAGGATCACGAGGCAACGCCGAGTAATCCGTTAGTGATCAAGCGAAGCTTGCATAGGTTTGCATTTTCTGGTGGGATGGCAAAGGAACTTCGCGCAGCAAAGAATCCTGTAATAACAGTAGTCCAGACGGTCCCAGGCGGCTACCGCCGTGTAGCTCACTCAATTGTCCACAATCAGGAATAATTCAATAAATTTGGCTAAGCTGCTCATTTCGAACTACTCCTCTGTAATACCGAGGTTTATTTTACCGAAAAGCCATTAACCATCTAACCAAAGAATTATGAAAGCCATCTGCAATCTGTTGGGCATAATATTGCTACTCTCCCCTGTTTCGTTGCTGTCACAAGAACCTGTAAAAGTAAACACCAAAAGACTAGAAGCTAGTATTTTAGATCTGGGCAAAATTGGTATTGACGATAAAGGAACCCAGCGTGTGGCTTTTAGCGATGCCGATATTCAAGGTCGGGAATTTGTCATAAAACTCATGAAAAATGCCGGCTTGGAAGTTTACATAGACTTTGCCGGAAACATTATCGGGAAACGCCCAGGAAAAGATAATTCACTGCCTACCATCGCCTTTGGTTCACATATAGACACGGTGCCCAATGGCGGGAATTACGATGGCTGTGTGGGCTCCTTGGCAGCCATTGAACTCATCAACATCTTAAACGAGAATAAGATCGTTACCAATCATCCGCTAGAGGTAATTATATTCTCCAATGAAGAAGGCGGAGTGATGGGTAGTAGAGCAATTAGCGGGGAACTTCCCCAAGAAGCCTTGTCAGTTGTGAACAGTACAGGCTATTCTATGGGAGCAGGTATTAAGCGACTCGGAGGCGATCCTGACAGACTAAATGAAGTAGTAAGATCCGGGAAGAACCTCTTGGCCTTTCTGGAGCTGCATATAGAACAAGGAGGCAATCTAGATCAAGAAGGAATAGATATTGGCATTGTAGAAGGTATAGTGGGACTTAATTGGTGGGATGTAACCTTTTCCGGCTTTGCCAATCATGCCGGAACAACACCTATGAACAATCGCAAGGATGCCTTACTAGCGGCAGCCAAATTCATACAGGCAACCAATGAATCTGCCTTGAGCTTAGCGGGTAGACAGGTAGCAACTGTGGGGCGGATTTCTGCTTACCCCGGCGCACCCAATGTGATTCCAGGCCAAGTGGTCTTGTCCTTAGAAATTAGAGACCTTTCTACTGCAGTCATACAGCAGCTTTTCAACATCATAAAGGAAAAGGCGGCTGTGATCGCCGAAGAATCTGGAGTAAAAATTGAATTTGAAGCCTTGAGCACCACTGGCAAACCAGCCTTGACCGATCCAGAGATACAAGAGATCATCGAGGCCTCTGCGAAGGAACTCGAGCTGTCTTATATGTACATGCCAAGCGGCGCGGGGCATGACGCTCAAGACATGGCTATCATAACTCCAACGGCAATGATATTCATTCCAAGTAAGGCGGGCATCAGTCATTCTCCGCAGGAATTCTCGTCCGCAGCAGATATAGCCAATGGAGCAAATGTATTGCTGAGCACCATTCTTAAGTTAGACGCTCCTAAATAAAGTAAAAAGAACAGACCCGCTCACCCCCAGTAAACGGGTCTTCTCATCCGGCTGTGGAACTGCAATACTAGTTGTACTGCTCTATCAGATAATCAATCAAATCGGTAGTTGTTACAATTCCCGTTAATTTATCGCCATCCATTACCGGGAGGGCGTGAAATTGGTTTTTGGCCAAGGTAACAGCCACATCGTGAATGGTATCTGTCTTTTGCACGGTCTCCACATCTTTGGTCATAACCTGTTCAATGGTTAGTGCATCGTACATAGCGGTAGTGAGTCCCTGTCCATCCACTGTATTAATAAAACTAATCTTCTGAAGATCTGTTTTAGATAGCATCCCAACTACTTTATCGCCGCTCACCACAGGCACGTGATGAAATTGTTCTTCTTCTAGCATATCCTTTACATCGTAAAGCGTGTTGGTTTGATTCACCGTTTTAATGTTCGGGGTCATAATCTTTGAAATGGGTTCTCTTTTTTTCATGTTGTGATTTCTAAGGTTCTATTTCAAATCTAGCGGGAAAGTACCCCAAAAACTATGACCATTGTCAGCTGTAATGGTTCTATAGATAAATTTTGTTTAATCTTTAACACTTTTAGTTAAACAATAAACTATCTTTACTAAAAATAATGCTGATGAAAACCACCATGCTAGGCAGTTCAGCCCTTTTAGAAAGACCAACGGCGCTAAAGACCGCCATAGTTCGCAGAGAACATTTCAACGCGGCACACCGTTTGCATAACCCAAACTGGAGTGAAGCCAAGAACCAAGCGGTTTTTGGCAAATGCAACAACCCGCACTATCACGGCCACAATTATGAATTGGAAGTGAAGGTAATAGGCTATTGTGACCCGGAAACCGGTTATGTTATGGACGCCAAAGTGCTTTCAGACCTTATAAAAGAACAGATCTTGGAGCGATTTGATCATAAGAATCTCAACTTAGAAGTTGCGGAATTCAGTAATTTGAACCCCACGGCAGAAAATATTGCCCGTGTTATCTACGAATTGCTCAAAGTGCAATTGCCCCTAGACACCGAATTAAAAATCACCCTTTACGAAACACCGAGAAATTATGTTGAATACCCTTATTAACGGTCATAAACTTAACGGATTCTCTACCGAAGAAATTGGTGACGATCACCTCTATACTGGAATAGAAACCCCCATGCGCGAAGATGCCTTTGCGCTTTCAGATAACGAAAAGAAGGCCCAGATCGCAAAGCTTTTCGCTCAGATCATGGATGTCATGGGACTAGATCTTACAGACGACAGCTTGCAAGGCACGCCAGAGCGTGTGGCCAAAATGTATATCGATGAGATTTTCTGCGGACTCGACCCAAAGAACAAACCTCGTGTAGCGCTTTTTGATAACAAGTACCAATACAACCAGATGCTGGTAGAAAAGAACATCAGTTTCTACTCCAACTGTGAGCATCACTTTGTTCCTATCGTTGGAAAGGCTCATGTTGCCTACATTTCTTCTGGCAAGGTCATTGGTCTATCTAAGTTGAATCGCATTGTTCAATACTATGCCAAGCGACCACAGGTTCAAGAGCGTCTTACCAATCAGATCGCTAGAGAACTGGTCACTGCCTTAGATACTAAAGATGTAGCTGTTATCATAGATGCCAAACACCTCTGTGTGTCTTCGCGTGGTGTTAAGGACGATACCTCCTCTACCGTTACTTCTTATTACGGCGGAGCTTTTAACAGCCCGGAGCGCATCGCAGAATTGCAGAATTACATCCAAGGCTTATAAATCATACAAAGACGTTTTTGCTACCTTTACCCCTATGGCAGCTAAAAAACCGGACAACGTAGTCTATAACGAAGAAGAGCAGCGCTATGACGCTGCTCTTAAACCTTATGCCACTAATGTAGGTGCTCCTGCTATTACTGCCGCAGACAATTCTGGCTGGAAATTAGCCAGTGTAAAAACAGTGAACGAGCGCTTTAAGGCCAAGTTCGAGGATATCCACAAACAGTATCAAGAACTCACCCAGCAGTACGAGCGCAATCAATTGGTCTATAATGCCAAATTCAGTTTTGAGCCGCAATTGGGCCAAGTCTATCATTTGTATCGCGATAGCCAAATGCAGCCTTTCTTGTCTATCATAAGACCAGAGGAATGTAATTTTGATTATGTGGGCAGCTATCGGATCAATGCAGACCGCATGTGGGAAGAAGTACAGCGCGCAGCCTCAGAAGAATAGTCTTGCGCTTTTTACTCCGGATATTCTACCCGCAAGTGATAGATATTAGAGAGCTTCTTTTTAAGTACCTTTTTAACCGTTTGAATTTCTTTAAAGGTAATATTGGCATTTAGGAACTGTCCTTGTTCCATTTGCTTGCTCACAATATTCTCTACAAAGGCCTCGATCTTGGTATAGGTCGGTTCTTTTAAACTCTTACTAGCCGCTTCTACACTGTCTGCCATCATTAGTATTGCAGTCTCCTTGCTAAACGGAATCGGCCCAGGATAGCGGAAAGGTGCTGTGTCTATTTCGTCACCTTCTTTTTCTTGTTGCTTTTTGTAGAAGTAATACACCAAGCTTGTTCCGTGGTGGGTTCTTATAAAGTCGATCACTCGGTCTGGCAGGTTATTCTTTTTGGCAATCTCTATTCCCTTTATAACATGATCAATGATAATACGTGCACTTTCGGCCGGTTCCAGATCGTCGTGAGAGTTTACCGCCGTAGCCTGATTCTCTGTAAAATAGGTAGGATTGGCCATTTTCCCGATATCGTGGTACAAGGCTCCAACACGAATAAGCATAGCGTTGGCCCCAATTTCATTGGCCGCGGCTTCTGCCAAATTCGCCACGTTCAGGGAGTGGTGAAAAGTTCCGGGAGCCTTATCGGAGAGTTCTTTGAGCAATTTGGAATTGGTATCGCTAAGCTCGAGCAGCGACACATCAGACACCAATCCGAAGATCTTCTCATAAAAATAAATAAGCGGATAAGACAGTAAGGTCGCCAATCCTGCGAGTATAAAGTAGCCAAAGGTCAACTCATCCAAACCAGAAATACCGCCTTCGTGTATCACATTAAAGGCAAAATAGCCCAACATATATATGATGGTGATCTGTCCAACTGATATAAAGAGATTGGCCCGCTTATACAGCTCAGAAACGGTAAGTATGGTAACTATACCCGCAATGATCTGCAAGAACATATACTCAAAACTATTGGGCACGATAAAGCCCAGCAGTAAAACGGTAAGTACATGGACAAACAGTCCCAATCTAGGATCAAAAAAGGCTTTGAGAATTAACGGAAGCACACAAAGTGGTACTACATAGACGTATTTAGGGTCATACTTTACCACCAAAGTGGTCAAGAGAACCATGAGTACTATATTGAAAAAGATAAAGGTCACTTTGGTGTTGTTGGCAAATATCTCTTGTCGGTATTTGCGCAAGAACAAAAGCAACATCATTAGAGCCAATGATACCAAGAGGGCGTAGCCAAAAACGATCCAATTGTAGTTGGACTTGGTCCAAACTTGGCTTTCGTATTCCATCCGCAGCGATTCCAATATCTGGTACTTCTCTCCTTCTACAACTTCTCCCCGCGCAATGATCCGACGATCCGCCTCAACAATACCCTTGGTGGGTGAGATTCCCGCCAAGGCTTCTTCTAGCGTGGTTTCGGTAAAACGTTTGTTATAGCTAACATTGGGTTCAAAGATGCCGATCAAGGCTTGTTGCAGCAGGTTTGCATCCGCAGCATAAACGCTTGCATTGATCTGCTGTGTAAGGTTGGTGTTTATATCGCCCAATACTTGTAAGCTGCCAAAGGCCACCCGTGATCCTTGGTTGCCTTCTCGTAAGAACACCATTTTGTCTGCTGCATAAGGCATTGTTTCTCCCAAGACTCCGGGGTCGTATACTTTATCTATGAGTGACAAGCCGTAATTGCTCAATACAGACTGCGGATAGCTGCTCAGCGAATCCACATAATTGGCGGCTAGACGGTTGGCAAAGTTAGCCTTTACCCTTTCGGCAACACCTGCATCCAAGTCAAAATATGGAGTGATATTATTGCGGATCTCTTCTTGCTCTGCAGCCAGAGCCTCTGCGTCCTTCTTAATGGCGAAGTCAAACGGCGCATACAAGTTCTCGTCTTGCCATACCTGTCCTTTTTGATAATCGTATTTGAACTTCCCTCCTTTTGGAAAGAAATAAATAATCAATACTGTGGCTGCGATAAATAATACCGCTTTGTATAGTAAGGATTGGTTCCTGTAGAAGTTAAACTTGAATTTTGCCATCTGAGATAATTCAAAGATACCCATATAATTGAATTTGCCAACGCTCTTGGCTAGCAATATCCGGACTGTTAATTGGTTGCTGAATCCTTTTAAAAATTGTAGTTTTGCAGGACAAAAAAACTAGCTAAATCACTGTTATGTCTACAAAGAAAGTTGTTATTGTTTCCATGGCCAGAACGCCTATCGGCAGTTTTATGGGGTCACTCTCATCGCTTACTGCCGCACAATTAGGTTCGGTGGCTATTAAAGGCGCGATAGATAAGATCAAGCTCGATCCCAGCTTAGTAGACGAAGTACTTATGGGTAATGTGGTGCAGGCTGGAGTTGGACAAGCTCCTGCACGCCAAGCGGCCATTGGAGCTGGACTTGGCGATCATGTTCCTTGTACTACAGTGAATAAAGTATGTGCCTCTGGAATGAAAGCCGTTATGCAAGGCGCACAAGCCATACAAACCGGAGATGCAGAGATCGTCGTTGCCGGAGGTATGGAGAGCATGAGTAATATTCCGCATTATTTACCACTGCGTAAAGGGCATAAATTCGGACCGCAGACCATGATAGATGGTATGCAAAAAGACGGCCTGGTCGATGCCTATGACCAGAACGCTATGGGTGTTTGTGCAGACCTCTGCGCTACAGAGCACAATTTTAGCCGAGAAGAGCAAGATGCATTCGCTATTCAATCTTACGAGCGTTCTGCGGCAGCTTGGGAAGCCGGCAAATTTGCAGACGAGGTAGTTCCGGTAAGCGTACCACAGCGCAAAGGAGACCCTATCATTGTTGCCGAGGACGAAGAGTACAAAAATGTGCGTTTCGACAAAGTGCCACAACTAAGACCGGCCTTTACCAAGGACGGTACCGTAACTGCTGCCAACGCATCTACCATTAATGACGGTGCAGGTGCAGTGGTTTTAATGAGCGAAGAAAAAGCAGCCGCTATGGGGCTAACGCCTTTGGCGGTGATCGAATCTTTTGCCGATGCAGCCCACGAGCCTAAATGGTTCACCGTGGCTCCTGCAAAAGCCTTACCCAAGGCCTTGGCCAAAGCAGGTGTCAGTATAGACGATATTGACTTTTTTGAATTCAACGAAGCCTTTGCTGTGGTTGGCTTGGCCAATATGAAACTTTTAGGGCTTAACGATTCCAATGTCAATGTTCACGGAGGAGCTGTTTCTTTAGGGCATCCGCTAGGATGCAGTGGTGTTCGAATTTTGATTACCTTGATCAGCGTGTTACGACAAAACAATGCAAAAAAAGGAGCTGCTGCTATTTGTAATGGCGGCGGAGGTGCTTCTGCCATGGTAATCTCTAATCCTAATTAAATCCCACCTTGAATTACGGCCTCTGTCCTTTAAGTATAGTTCCCGTTAGAGAAGCTGCTGCGGATACCAGTGAATTGGTAACCCAAGTGCTTTACGGGGAACACTTTAAGGTGTTGGAGTCTCGTGCCAAATGGAGTAAGATCCGTCTGGAATGGGATGCTTACGAAGGCTGGATAGACAACAAACAGTTGGTCTCCATCAGCAAGGAACAATACGAGGCCTTAAGTGCGGCCCCTGATGTTCTCAGTGCAGATCTGGTAGATTTTGTGACCCATAGCAATGGACAACTTATGCCAATACCCATTGGCAGTTGTGTACACGCTTGTGAACTTTTAGGACACACCCACGAGGGCAATACATTAAGTGGCACTATCGAAAAAGCCCATTTAGTAAATACAGCCTTGCTTTATCTGAACAGCCCTTATTTATGGGGTGGAAAAACGCCTTTCGGGATCGATTGCAGCGGGTTCACCCAAATGGTATACAGACTCAATGGCTATCGCCTAAAACGCGACGCCAGTCAGCAGGCTACGCAAGGAGATGCCTTTAGTTTTATAGAAGAATGCGAACCAGGCGATCTGGCTTTCTTCGATAATAAAGAAGGCGATATCATTCACGTAGGTATCGTACTCAAAGACAACTACATCATTCACGCCCACGGTCAAGTTAGAATAGACCGTCTAGACCACACAGGCATCTTCAATGCCGAGCGCAATACCCATACCCATAAGTTGCGCGTGCTAAAACGCATCGTTTAAGCAAAAAAAAACCACCGCCAAAGGCCGGTGGTTTTAACAGCAGGGATGTATTGGTTATCCACCAAGCTCTTCCAAGCGAGCTTTCTTAGCTTTAAACTTTTCTGTGTCTCCCAAGATGGAATAGATGTTCATTAGTGTACGAACTATCTCCACATTCTCTTTAGCGGCGTTAGCCTTCTCAAAGTAAGGCGCAGCTTCGCGGTATACTTGTTCGCGCTGTGCTTTCAATTCGTCATAACGACGATTGTCTGCAGCAGAAGTACCAAGATTGTTCATCTCGTCTACTATAGCTCCTTCTTGAGCAATGATCAAGGAAGCCATGTTGATATTAGCGTCTGCGAAATCTGGATCGATCTCTAGCGCCTTCATATAGTATTGCTTTGCAGCCTCAGTGTCACCAGCTTTAGCAGAAACTACTCCCAAGTTGAATTGGGTCTGAGGATTGTTTGGCTCTTTTTCTGCAGCTTCGTTCATAAGCTCCTTAAAGCGCTCAATGTTCCCCATTTTGTACTGAACGTCAGCTTCTGTCATAAGCAGACCCATATCGTCTGGCTCAAGGGCTCTAGCGGCCTTCATAGCGGCGACAGCTTCTTCGTTACGGCCAAGACTCACATAGATCAAAGCGATGTTCTTAGTGATCTCTGTAGCACGAGATTCCGATTTAACGGTCTCTGGCTTAATGAAATCTCCACTCTTTACGTAAAGCTCACGCTCTGCTGGTGAGTTGAATTCTTTTACCTCGCCAGTTTCCTTATCGGTAGCTACGTACTTCTCAGTGATTCCGGTATAACCTAGATCTTGAAGCTCTTTGTAGTACTCGATAGCTTTGTCGTACATCTTACCGGTAACCAGGTTAGAAGCAGCGAAATACAAGAAGGAAGTATCCTGAGGATTCACGCGATACATGGCCTCTAATTTAGAAGCAGCCATCTCATAGGCTTTGTTGTTCTGATCGGCAACTGCGCTATTTACAACGGCGGTGCGGATGCTGTTAGCCAAAGTAGCTAATTCCTGATTCGTTCCATCAAGGTCTTTACCCATCTTTACAGCTTCTGCAGCGGCCAACATATCGTTGGAATCCGTAACGGCTCCATCCATAAATAAGGCCTGAGCTTTATAGAGGTAAAAATCTACCTTTTGATCATCGCTCAGCGCTCCCATCATTCCTTCTACTGTGCTCAGCAAATTCTTAGCTCCTGCATAATCGCCACCCTTTAGGGCCTTGCTCACTGCACGTAGCTCTTTCTTTTGCGCAAAGCTGCTCAAAGTTCCGGCTATCAATAAAACAATTAAAAATCGTGTTTTCATGTCAATAAAGTTTAATGGCTCGCCTTACAATTGGGGAAGACGATTCATTGTTTGTGGTTTTAAGTAATTACTCATTAGATTCATCGGTCGCTGTATCCGTATCAATCGGCGTGCCATCTTCTGCAATTTGCTCTTCATCCACTTCGTCTTCGTCGTGCATTACTTTAGCAACTGCAGCAATGGAGTCATCATCTCTCACTTTAATGAGTCTAACTCCTTGAGTAGCTCTACCCATAACTCGCAGATCCTCAACGGCCATACGAATGGCGATTCCAGACTTGTTGATGATCATCAGGTCGTCTGCATCGCTCACATTTTTTATGGCGACTAATTTACCAGTTTTTTCGGTAATACTAATGGTTTTCACCCCTTTTCCACCACGGTTGGTGATGCGGTAATCTTCCAAACTAGATCGTTTTCCGTATCCGTTCTCTGAAACAACAAGGATATCGGTTGAGAAATCGTTCACAGCGATCATTCCCACTACCTCGTCATCTGGACCAGCCAGCGTGATACCGCGTACTCCAGAAGCATTACGGCCCATTGGGCGTGTCTTCTCTTCTTCGAAGCGGATGGCCTTACCAGATTGTACTGCCAGCATGACCTGGCTGTCTCCTGTGGTCAACTTAGCTTCTAGCAGCTCATCGTCTTCGCGAATAGTAATCGCATTGATACCATTGGTTCTAGGTCTAGAATACTGCTCCAAAGAGGTTTTCTTCACTTGTCCCTTTTTGGTAGCCATGATCACATAGTGGCCATTGATGTACTCTTCGTCCTTGAGGTCTTGGGTACAGATAAAGGCTTTTACCTTATCGTCTGGTTCTATATTGATCAAATTCTGAATAGCTCGACCCTTAGAGGTTCTGCTGCCTTCTGGGATCTCAAAGACCCGCATCCAGAAACATTTTCCTTTTTGAGTGAAGAACAACATATACTGGTGGTTGGTCCCAACAAATAAATGCTCTAAGAAGTCTTCATTTCTTGTTGCTGAGGCCTTTTGCCCTACACCACCGCGATTTTGCTTCTTGTATTCGGTAAGCGAGGTTCGTTTGATGTATCCGGCGTGAGAAATAGTGATCACCACCTTCTCATCAGCAATAAGGTCTGTAATGCTTACATCTCCTCCGGCGTATTCGATGTTCGAGCGACGCTCGTCACCAAACTTCTCGCGAACTTCTTCCAATTCTTCTTTGATGATGTCCATACGACGCTCCTTTTTAGCAAGGATGTCCTTGTAGTCTTCTATGGTCTTCATCAGTTCGTCGTACTCAGCGCGTAATTTGTCTTGCTCCAGTCCTGTCAATTGACGCAGACGCATCTCTACGATGGCCTTGGCCTGGATCTCAGAAAGCTCGAAAGTTTTCATCAACTTCTCACGAGCTTCATCGGCATTGGCCGAAGCGCGGATGAGTTTGATCACCTCGTCGATATTGTCCGAAGCGATAATGAGTCCTTCTAAAATATGTGCACGCTCTTCTGCCTTGCGCAATAAGTACTCGGTACGACGCACCACTACCTCGTGGCGGTGTTCCACAAAATAATGGATCAGTTCCTTGAGGTTCAATAGACGCGGACGCCCATTCACCAAGGCAATGTTATTTACACTAAAGCTGGATTGCAGCTGGGTGTACTTATAAAGCATGTTCAGCACGATATTCGGGATCGCGTCGCGCTTTAAGATGTATACGATACGCATTCCTTTACGGTCGGATTCGTCTCGAATAGTAGAGATACCTTCTATCTTCTTGTCGTTGACCAGATCCGCAGTCTTTTTGATCATATCGGCCTTATTGACCTGATACGGGATCTCTGTCACCACGATCGCCTCGCGCCCGTTCACTTCTTCAAAGCTGGCCTTCCCACGCATCACTACACGTCCACGACCGGTGTGAAAGGCATCCTTTACTCCTTCGTATCCGTAGATAGTTCCACCGGTTGGGAAATCGGGAGCTTTGACGTGCTGCATGAGCTCGTCTATAGTGATGTCATTATTATCTATATATGCGATGGTTCCGTCCACTACCTCAGAAAGGTTGTGTGGCGGCATATTGGTGGCCATCCCTACTGCGATACCAGAAGCACCGTTTATAAGCAAGCCCGGCACACGCGTAGGAAGCACTGTAGGCTCTTTTAAGGTATCGTCAAAGTTAAGTTGGTGGTCTACGGTCTCTTTGTCTATATCGGCCAGCATTTCTTCTGAAATGCGTTGCATGCGCGCTTCTGTATAACGCATTGCCGCCGGAGAGTCTCCATCGATGGATCCGAAGTTACCTTGTCCATCGACCAACATATAGCGCAGACTCCACTCCTGAGCCATACGAACCATGGCGTCGTAAACCGAGGTATCACCGTGCGGGTGGTACTTACCGAGCACCTCTCCCACAATACGCGCAGATTTCTTGTGTGCAGAACCTGCCCGAACCCCTAATTCATACATTCCGTACAGCACGCGGCGGTGAACCGGTTTCATACCGTCACGCACATCTGGCAGCGCACGTGACACAATGACCGACATCGAATAATCGATGTAGGCTGACTTCATTTCATCTTCAATGTTGATAGGGATTAATTTTTCACCTTCAGCCATAAAAAAATCGTTTAGTTTTCAATCAAAATTTATAACAAGGCAAGATACGGTTTTCAGCCCTTTTTTATTGGTCTTCACAGCGCTTTTACCTACAATTTTATTAACAAATTTTTAGGGGGTTTTCGTTAATAACTCAGGGGGGATTTGTTTGGTTATGCGTTTGTTTTTTCGTCCTTTTACTTACAATGGTGTATTTGAGGTACAATTTTTGCTCCTTAATCATTGTTTTAGTAATTTTAGACAGAAAGGAATTCTAGATTATGGATGATAATTTTTCTCCCAGAGTAAAAGATGTAATTGCCTACAGTAAAGAGGAGGCATTGCGTCTGGGCCATGATTTTATCGGCACCGAACACTTGATGTTGGGATTGCTGCGCGATGGCAATGGGAAAGCTATAAACATACTCAATGCGCTGGATATTGACCTGAATAACCTGCGCCGCAAGGTTGAGATATTGAGTCCTGCCAATCCAAATTCGGCAGCGACCTCCAACGATAAAAAGAATCTGCATTTGACCCGTCAGGCCGAACGCGCCCTTAAGACGACCTTTTTAGAGGCCAAGCTGTTTCAAAGCTCGTCTATCAATACGGCTCATTTGCTGTTGTGTATTCTCAGAAACGAGAACGACCCAACGACCAAGTTGTTGAACAAACTCAAGATCGATTACGACGGCGTTAAAGACCAATTTAAATTTATGATCGCAAACGACGATGACTTTATAGATTCGCCTACGGCAGAATCCTCTTTTGGTGACGAAGATGACGCAACCGCAGAAGACGGCGGTAAAGACAATCCTTTTGGTGGCGGAAGCACCAAGGGGAATAAAAAGTCGAAAACGCCTGTTTTAGATAACTTCGGACGCGATCTGACTGCCCAGGCCGAAGAAGGCAAATTAGATCCTGTAGTAGGACGTGAAGCCGAAATTCAGCGTGTTTCTCAGGTATTGAGTCGCCGTAAAAAGAACAACCCGCTCCTTATTGGAGAACCTGGGGTTGGTAAATCTGCCATTGCAGAAGGCCTAGCCCTGCGTATTGTACAGCGTAAAGTGTCACGTATTCTTTACGACAAGCGCGTAGTGACTTTAGATCTTGCGAGCTTAGTTGCAGGTACCAAATACCGCGGACAGTTCGAAGAGCGTATGAAGGCAGTGATGAACGAGCTGGAAAAGAACGACGACATCATTCTGTTTATCGATGAGATCCACACTATTGTTGGCGCCGGAGGTGCCACAGGTTCATTGGATGCTTCGAACATGTTCAAACCGGCCCTAGCACGTGGTGAGATACAATGTATTGGTGCCACTACGCTAGACGAGTATCGTCAATACATCGAGAAAGACGGTGCCCTAGAGCGTCGTTTTCAAAAGGTATTGGTGGAACCCACCTCTGTAGAAGAGACCATCGAGATCCTCAAGAACATCAAAGAGAAATACGAGTCACATCACAATGTAACTTATACTGACGATGCTTTGGAGGCTTGTGTAAAGCTGACAAACCGTTATATGACGGACCGTTTCTTACCTGACAAAGCTATTGACGCTTTGGACGAAGCCGGTTCACGTGTGCACATAACTAACATCAATGTGCCTTCTACTATTTTGGATATTGAGAACAAACTGGAAGAAGTTCGCGAACTCAAGAATACGGTGGTCAAAAAGCAGAAGTACGAGGAAGCTGCTAAACTACGCGATGACGAAAAGAATTTAGAACGAGAATTAGCGCGTGCTCAAGAGGCATGGGAAAACGAATCCAAGCTGCACCGCGAAACCGTATCCGAAGAGAATGTCGCAGAAGTGGTCTCTATGATGACAGGCGTTCCTGTGAATCGCATAGCACAGACTGAAAGCACCAAATTGGCTGCCCTCCCCGATCGTATCATGGGCAAAGTGATCGGTCAAGACGAGGCTGTAAAAAAAGTCGTTAAAGCCATTCAGCGTAACCGTGCCGGACTTAAAGATCCAAACAAACCGATCGGTTCCTTTATATTTTTAGGGCAAACTGGAGTTGGTAAGACGCAGTTGGCTAAAGTTTTGGCGCGCGAACTCTTTGATTCTGACAACGCCTTGATCCGTATCGATATGAGCGAATACATGGAGAAATTTGCCGTTTCTCGTTTAATTGGTGCACCTCCAGGATATGTTGGTTATGAAGAAGGTGGGCAACTCACCGAGAAGATCCGCCGTAAACCTTATGCTGTTGTGCTGCTCGATGAGATCGAAAAAGCGCATCCAGACGTATTTAATATGATGCTACAGGTATTGGATGACGGATATTTGACAGATTCTCTGGGTCGAAAGATCGACTTTAGAAATACGATCATCATCATGACCTCTAATATCGGATCACGCAAGCTGAAGGACTTTGGACAAGGAGTTGGTTTTGGCACCTCAGCCAAGATGAACCAAGCCGATGCACACGCCAAGAGTGTTATCGAGAATGCTTTAAAGAAGACTTTCGCACCTGAATTCTTGAACCGTATAGACGATGTAATGGTGTTCAACGCCCTAGAGCGTGAAGACATCCACAAGATCATCGATATCGAACTAGATAAATTGATCGCCCGTATTTCTGATCTGGGTTACACCCTACAGCTTACCGAAAAAGCCAAAGACTATATTGCAGACAAAGGCTTTGACAAGGACTACGGTGCCAGACCGCTCAAACGGGCTATCCAGAAGTATGTGGAAGATGCCCTAGCGGAAGAGATCATCAATACTTCGCTGCAAGAAGGAGATACCATTACCATGGATCTGGACAGCAAGACCGGAGAACTGAAGATCAAGATCAAAAAACAGAAAAAGCCTACGAATTCGTAGGCTTTTGTCTTTATATCCTTAGGCTAAAACTAGCGCTAACTGACCGAGTTAATATAGCTCCGCAGCATCTATCTTTAAGCCCTCTAAAAAGCTAATGCTGTTGTGGATGTCTTCGGAAAGGATCCTGTCTTCTGAAACCACAGGCACTTCACCGCGATACACTTCTAAAAGCGACTCCAAAAAGGCGGAGGTCTTAAGCGGTGCTCTAAAAGCCAATGCTTGTGAGCTATTCATCAGTTCTATAGCCAGCACCTTAGTAACATTTGCGGCAATACGGTAACATTTGGTAGCCGCATTAGCTCCCATGCTCACATGATCTTCTTGCCCATTGCTAGAAACTATGGAATCCACAGAAGCCGGACTGGCCAATTGTTTGTTCTGGCTCACTATGCTCGCTGCGGTATACTGCGGAATCATAAATCCGGAATGCAAACCTGGCTTTTGTACCAAAAAGTCTGGTAAGCCTCTTAAGCCAGAAACCAACTGATAGGTGCGACGCTCTGAAATATTCGCCAATTCGGCTAAAGCAATTCCCAGATAATCCAAGGCCAAAGCCAAAGGTTGCCCATGAAAGTTCCCGCCTGAGATGATTCTGTCTTCTCCAACAAAAATATTTGGATTGTCCGTTACCGAATTGATCTCTGTAAGTATCGTTTGCGCCACAAAATCTAAAGTGTCTTTGGTGGCTCCGTGTACCTGTGGCACACAGCGAAAAGAATACGGATCTTGCACATTGGATTTCTCCCCTGCTGCTATTTCACTTCCGTCTAAGAATTCAAGTATTCGCGCAGCCGTCTTGATCTGCCCTTTGTGCGGGCGAACCAAATGTACTAGCGGATCAAAAGGACTCAAGTTGCAATCAAAAGCGTCTACAGAACTAGCGGCAATAAGGTCTGCCAGATAAGACAGTTTGTAGCCTTGAAGCAGCAATTCCACCCCGTAAGCACTCATAAACTGGGTACCGTTTAGCAGGGCCAAACCTTCTTTGGCTTGTAATTTTATCGGGCTTAAGTTCAATTGTTTTAATACGTCGGAGGCCAAGTGGCGCTCGCCCTTAAAATAAACCTCTCCTTTTCCGAGTAGTGGCAAAGCCAAATGCGCTAATGGTGCCAAATCCCCAGAAGCCCCTAAACTGCCCTGTTGGAACACCACTGGCAATACTTCGTGGTTGTAGAATTCAATGAGTAATTCTACAGTTTCTAAAGACACTCCACTGTGGCCATAGCTCAAAGATTGGATCTTTAGCAATAGCATGGTCTTTACTACGGCTTCGGGAACTTCTTCGCCCACACCACAAGCATGAGACATAACTAAATTCTCTTGCAATTCGGTTAGTTTGTCTTCAGAAATAACAACATTACACAAGCTGCCAAAGCCTGTATTTATACCGTAAACCGGTGACTTGGAAGACTCCAATTTGCCGTGTAAGTAGTCATAGGAACGCTGAATTCTCTCCCGAGCAGCATCGCTGAGTTGTAAGTGGTGAGGCTGTTCAGCCAGTTTCTTTAAAAGCGGTAAGTCCAAGGTAGACGAACCGATCTGATAGGTGGCATCCATACTGTTAGTTGATGCCTCAAAAATACACTTTCTGCGTCAATATATAAGGAGGAACCAAAAGCAAATGTCGGTTTAATCTTCTTGTGCTTCTTCTTGCTGCGGAGCCTGCTCAGGCTTAAACAATTCAATGAATGCGTTGCCAATATTCAAAGTAATATCCGAAGCCAATAGCGCTTGATATCCCAATTGCTGGACCGCAATATCTCCGGCGCTTCCGTGTAGGTAAACACCCATGGCAGCCGCTTGCCAACTTGGGTAACCTTGCGCCATTAGTCCAGTGATCATTCCGGCCAGAACATCTCCGCTTCCTGCGGTTGCCATTCCTGGGTTCCCAGTTGGGTTGATAAGCATTCCCTGCTCGAAACAAATACAGGTATGCGCTCCTTTAATAAGCAGCACCAAATTGTATTTGGCAGCAAATGCTTTGGCCTTTTCAACTTTGTCAAAGTCGTCTGTCCACTCTCCTAAAAGTCGCTTTAATTCTCCTGGATGAGGAGTCAGCACAGACTGCGCTGGGATCTTTTCGTAGAATTCTGGTGAGGTAGCCAAAAGGTTCAATGCATCTGCATCTAAAACAACCGGATTCTTCTGTTGTTCTAAAAAGCCGATCAATGCGTTTTTAGTGGCTTCTTCCATCCCCATGCCCATACCGATACCGTAGGTGTGTTCTTCACTTTGTGGAATACTGTCCAAAAATGCATTCTCATCGGCACTAGACGCCATAGCCTCTGGCACAGCGGTCTGCATAACCGTGAGTCCGCAGGCAGGCACATGAGCTGTGGCTAAACCGCTACCTGCTCTTAAAGCTGCTTGCGTAGCTAGCACTACTGCCCCGACCTTTCCTTTGCTGCCACCTACCAACATACTGTGACCAAAAGTACCCTTGTAGGAGAATTTTGCTCGAGGTTGATACCAACTCAAAATATGCTGTTTGTGTAATAAGGTCGCTATAGGCGGTTGTGTCATAAGAAACTCCGGATCCAAGCCGATATCCATGGCTTCCCAGGTGTTGGTGTAAACTCCTGTGGACGGCATAAAAAACGACAGCTTGGGCGTTTGGAAACTCAAGGTGTGGTTCGCCTTTACAACTGCATCCGGGTCTTCAATAGGCGCATTCGGATAAAGCCCACTCGGCATATCGATTGCTAGTATAAAGGCACCTGCACTGTTAAGGTGTTGCACCATGGCCTTTACCCAGCCTTCCATACAGCGATTCAGACCAATGCCGAAAATAGCATCCACTACCACATCATCGCGGTGTATTTCTGGAAAATCTGCCTCCGATCTTATAAGTGTAGGCCACTTTTTAGTGACTTGCTTAACTCTGTCGTAGTTGATCAAAAAGTTTTTTGAACGTTTGTCACTACAGTTGACCACATAAGTGTGAACATTATAACCGTGCTGAATGAGATGTCTGGCCAAGACCAAGCCATCTCCACCGTTATTACCTATACCACAAAAAATCCGAACAGGAACCTGAGCCCCTTGCATTCTGCTGTGTAACCAATTAAAAACTTGAGTGCCTGCCCGTTCCATTAGGTCGGTTGGCCCCAATTCTTGTTTTTGAATGGTTATGGCATCTGCCTGGTATAATTGTTCTGTTGAAAATATGTTCATGCTGTAGTGCTTTAGCGCGGTTTTACAGGCTTAAAGGTAGGATTTTAAGCAGAGTTTCTGCGGATTTATTTTTGATAAATTCTCATCAAGTTCTCGGGGAAACTGCCCAGATAATACTTAAATTTGTTCCGGTTGTGTCTGAGGCATATCTGCTTCATATCCTACCGAAAATCGGAACTAAACTAAATTAAGACATCGTTTTGAAAAATACTGCACTTACTGAAACGCATCAGGCACTCGGCGCCAAAATGGTACCCTTTGCCGGTTACAATATGCCAGTCTCTTATGAAGGCGTAAACATAGAACACGAAACTGTTAGAAATGCCGTTGGGGTGTTCGATGTTTCTCATATGGGCGAATTTTTAGTGAGTGGTCCAAATGCTTTGGCCTTGATACAGAAAGTATGTTCTAACGATGCGGCTAAACTCACCGTTGGTAAGGCGCAGTACAGCTGTTTCCCGAATGAAGACGGTGGAATTGTAGACGATCTTATTGTTTACCGTGTTAAAGACGAGGAATACTTATTGGTTGTAAACGCCTCGAATATCGAAAAGGACTGGGCTTGGATAAACAAGCACAACAGCATGGGAGCTACTTTACGCGACATTAGCGAAGACTATTCCCTGCTCGCCATTCAAGGGCCAAAAGCGGTAGAAGCCATGCAGTCGCTAAGCAGCGTTGACTTGGCATCTATCAAATTCTACAATTTTGTTGTGGGCGATTTTGCTGGTATTGAGCACACCATAATCTCTGCTACAGGATATACCGGTAGCGGCGGATTTGAGATCTATTGCAAGAACAGTGAAGTAAAACAAGTTTGGGATAAGGTCTTGGAAGCTGGAGCAGACTACGGGATCAAACCTGTCGGGCTTGCTGCACGTGACACCCTGCGCTTAGAAATGGGCTACTGCCTCTACGGAAACGATATAGACGATACCACTTCTCCTATCGAGGCCGGACTCGGTTGGATCACTAAGTTCACCAAGGACTTTATAAACTCCGAAGCCTTAAAAGATCAAAAAGAAAGAACTCCGGAGCGCAAACTCGTAGGATTCGAATTAGAAGATCGCGGGATTCCACGTCAAGGCTATGATATAGTCGATGGCAACGGTAAGACAGTAGGAAATGTGACCAGTGGTACTATGTCGCCTTCGCTTAAAAAAGGGATTGGCATGGGTTATGTACCTGCCGTTATGGCCGATCCGGGAACGCGTATCCACATTCAGATAAGAAAGAATGCAGTGCCGGCCACTGTAGTAAAACTTCCGTTTTATAAAGGATAGTGCGTCGGATTCTGATACTTGGAGCTAGTGGTTATTTAGGGCGGATCTCCTACAAGGAACTCACCCCATACTTTGATCTACACGGCACTTATTTTTCCTCAAAAGACTATACTGAAAATCAGGTCATGCATTACTTTGACCTGGAAAAGGATTCCGTAACTGACTTACTTAAAAGTTTAAGCCCAACAACGGTTATTTATGCCCTAGCCGGGCCACAGCGGGCGCAGCAGCAAACCCTAAAGATCCTTGTGGAATATTGCCGTGCAACGGGAGCACATCT
The DNA here is from genome assembly GCF_002163875.1 of Gilvibacter sp. SZ-19. Classification (GTDB taxonomy): domain Bacteria; phylum Bacteroidota; class Bacteroidia; order Flavobacteriales; family Flavobacteriaceae; genus Gilvibacter. Next base: position 3,019,189 of record NZ_CP019333.1, read on the forward strand.
CATACTCTTCTCTGGAGTCGCTGTGTTTGATGCCGTGCGCTCTCATGCCAGTTATGAGACCGACAAGCAATTGCCGCAATCTATCCAGGGCAAACACCTAAGTCAGCTGGAGCGTATAGTGATGGACCTGCCAGAGTCCTTGTACAGTATCTTGCGATTACCTTTGCTTTTAGGGCCTAGCGCTCCGCTTATAAAACAACTGCAAGCCGCTCATGCTCACAAAGCACATTTTGAGTTACATCCCAATGAGATCATTGGCATCAATACCGAGCAAGAACTTGCCAGACAACTGCATTATATTGTGAATCGCAAGGCTACGGGAGTATTTCATTTAAGCAGTACGGATTTGATCCACCACAGTGACCTGTTTATAGAGCTGGCCCAAAAATTGGGATTGCAACCCATGGCATTTTCTTACAATTACAGCTCCAATGAAGATGAATACCGTGCACTCTTGCCCAAATACAATAAACTACCTGCACACTACAGAAGTTCTGTGGCACAATTGATCAATCAAGTCGTACTCAACGAAGAAATAAGTACCTTAAGCCCTAAGAACTCCTAAAAGGCAGGTAAATGAAACTTTCGGAAACAGAAATAGAAAAGGCGCTTACAGAGCTACCGCAATGGAAGTACACAGAAGGGTTTCTCAAGACAGAGATAGTCTGTAAGGATTTTAAATCTGCCTTTGCGCTAATGACGCGAATTTCATTTGAGGCTGAGGCACTGAATCACCATCCGAACTGGGAGAATGTCTACAACCGCATAGCAATCGCCTTGCAAACCCACGACGCTGGCGGGATCACCTCCGCAGATATAGAACTTGCCAAACGCATTAACGCCCTTAGGGGTTCAATCTAATATAAGGTCTCTCTGAGGCGAACAGCAAAGCGTTTGCCTTTTGTCTCCACGCTGCTGGCACTTCGTCTTTCAAAACAGAGATCGCAAGAGAATAATAATACCCTTTCTGATAGATCTCCTGATCTGCGATTATGGAGTTCATTGCCCTGTAATCCTTGCGCACTATTGCATTGATGAAGTTTTGAACCTCTTCTGTTTCTACCCCAATACGCTCTGTAGTTGGCAAGAATTCCGAATAGGATTGGCCTTCGTTTATGGCTAGGCCAATGGCACTCCATACCGTATCTGGATTCATACCTTCTTCCCCATCTAAAGCCAAGGCGGCAGCTTTCATGCTGCTACTAGCGCCATCTGAGGCAGCGATCAATCGCTTTAAATACGGACCAAAGGATTCATTGTTCTGAGCTATCTCAAAAGCGCCTTCCAGGTCACCCCGGTCAATTAAATAATAAGCGTAATTCGGGTTTTGATCACCCCCGTCTATTTCTCCGCTCTCTAAAGCCCTGTAGTATTCTAGTAAAGAACTACTATAATCACTGTACTTCATTGGATTGAAACCAGGGTCTAAAGCCAAAAGACGCAAAACTCGCGTAGCATCCTCGGCAATCAAACTACTAAGACCCTGCTCTTGCCTAGCAACTTCAAAGGCGTTTATGGAAGCTTCCCAACGATCTGTCTGCCCATAAACATAGGCTGAGGCATAAGCCAACCAAGAATGATCTGTATTCTGTTCAAAAGCGTCCGTATACCTTCCGTTCTTTTCGAGCTCATCATCGATACAGCGAATATGCATGTACAGATAATCTGGATCCTCAGGATCTTGCTCATACTTTTCATTGATACTTGTACAAAAAGCCTCTTTTTCGTCATCATCCGCTTGGATCATTATAGCCCTTAAGCTAGGCACATCTTCTCCGTAATTCGCAATACGAGCCCGCAGCATAGCTTCGGCATCGTCATAATTGGAACTCATATTGAGCCAATTCAACAGTTGCGCATCAGAAGGGCTGTCCCAACGAGCGTGGGCAAAGATCATCTCTTTGACCTGTAAACTGTCTGGGATCTCATTGACCAGATCGTAAGCATCGAGGTCACTGTAAGCCGCTAAGGCCGATTTCTTAGCACCTCTGCTGGTACTGGACAATTCGATCGAATTGGGCGGTTCTTGCAATAGATAATCAACCTTAATATCTATTAATCTAGGGTTTCCTATGTACTCTGGTTCGTCATCTCCCTCGTATCCGTAATAAACGGGATACTCCACAAGTAGTGCCGCTCCCGCAACATTGTAAACATAAGATCTACCTGGAGCACCTATCTGAGCTGCATAGGTCTCTATGGGCAAGCCTCGCGGATCATTGATAATTAGTTGATATTCTGTATTATAGCTTACTTCTATGGCATCGTAGGTATGAGCACCGATCATTAGCTCTTGCCCAGCGGCTTCCACTACAACGGGAATCCCAAGACCGTTGTAAATTAAAAGTTCTGTACTCGTGGTAGAACTTCCTAAAAACAACGCACCTCCAATAAGCACTACTGAAGCGGCAAATTTAGAAGCAGCTCCAAAAAGGCCTTCTCCAAGCATAAAGCGATCCCAAAGTTTTAGTTTGCGTTGGATCTTGCGCTCATTTCCAGGGGTGAGAACCTTGTAGGTATCTATCATTTTATTGGCCAAAGAAGCTTCTGGCAGCGCTTTCTTATTCCAATAGGCGTCTTCTATCATAGCCTCGACATCTAACAAGCGTTCTAAGGCAAGATTTCTGAGCAGTTGTAAATTTTGTCTTGCGCCTGCTGCCCAACCAGAAGCGGCGTTGATCCAAGAATCCATGTTTTGTTTATCTGGCCAACCCAGTTTGAATTCCTCGTATAAAGCCTCGTAACTGTCTGCCTTAATGGATTCTAATAAGGCAGGCTCCAATTGGATCTTTGTACTGTCGTGATAAGGTGCTTTAAAACACTTGTAATAATCGTTGGCAGTAGCCAATATGTCGCTGAACTCAGCGCTGGAGACACGCCCATCTGCGAGAGCCACACTCAAGGTGTTGTTAAACTTGCGTTCTGAATCGTTGAGATCTGCAACAGCGTGCTCTGCATAGTGGATCAAATGTGCCAAGGCCTTGAGATTCTTATCCCAGTTTCCACCCAATTGATTGGCCATTTCGTAATAATAAAGACGACAGTTCTTATCGTGCTCTTTGAGGGAATTGATTAGCTGTTGCTTTTCTGCTTGAACCTTAGCGAGTATTTGGTCTATATCTTTGCGCTTTATGCGTTCACCTCGGTGCCAAATAGCGCGTTTTTCTATGGTCAAAACCTCGTGTTTGGAGGTCTCTAATGCCAGAATTTCCTCTTGTAATTCTTGGTACTGATCCAGTTGCGACTTTAAGGCATCTGTATAAAGCTGCCCCTTGAGCCCGTTTATATTGACCGAACTGCTCTCGTAAATAGAATCTACCGTATCAAAATTCAAGAAGGAATAACGATTCATGAAGTTAGAAGCGTACTTCGGATCCAAGAAGGTCCAGGCGAAATACTCCTTCTGATAGGCCGCTAGCGTCTCCTCTTCCGAAAGCATTTCTAGGTCCTTGGCATTGGCAGTGGCGATTAGTCTTTTGGTCATTTCCTCTTCCATCGCTGTAGGATCAGATAACAAGACCTCGGCTTTTCTATTGTCTATCTCCGAAGCCAAATACATGCGCTTGGCATTGTCTTCGCGATCTTTATCTACCGGATGTGTTGCCCACATCTGCGGCGGATTATAAGCTCTTGAGCTAAATACTCTATGATTGGCAGGATCCATAGTGTCGACCTCTGGAGATTCTCCGTAGAGCGGGTCATCTAAAACCTGCTTCATATTTTTTATGTATTGACTTTGAATGGTGTACATATTGGCCAAGGTCTTTTTTTGGCCGAGCTGAACATTGACAAAGCTGAGCGCGTTATTATAGGCCTCATCCGCAACTTGCAAGCGATGCAAAGCATGGATCAAAGCGTCACTTCCAGTGAGCGAGACCGCAACCAAGTCTGCCTGAAACTCCATTTCTCTTGACAAGGCACGTTCTGCAATAGCGACCACACTAAAGCAAGTCTCAATAAGTGAGCGAACCGCCCAAACTAAAATAGAAAGGATCCATCCAATCCAAGCCACGCGAATATCGATTGATGAAATAACATTCAACAGTTGATCAAAAGCATCTCGTTTGCCTACAATTCTAGCCGCGATCTGCTGGGCGACATAAACATAACGCCCCAAGAGCATGGAACGCTGTGCAAAATGTCCGAATTCGTGGGCCAAGACCGCCTTGAACTCTCCCAAACTCAACACATTGAGCAGTCCCAGACCGATCTCTAAGTTCTTTTTAGATGGAATGATCAAATTAATAAGCGAAAGATCGTAAGAGACACTAGCATTTACACGACTGGTTAAGAAAACCTTATGCGGCCGTGGCGCTTTGGCCTCATCTGCCAATTTGTATAAATAATCGAACAGCACTGGTTCTTCTTCTTGGGTCACAAACCGCTGCATGGGGTTCTCCACCTTCTTGTTTAGAAAGAAGAGTGACTTGACCAAGAACAGACAGATAAAGGCGTAGCCACCTGCCAATACGAATGACCAAAGGTCATCAGCATTTAGAAAGGAATAATAAGCCAATCTGCCGAACCAAAAGGTCAATCCTAAATAAAGGATTATAAAAAGCAAGAGTCCGAGTACAGAGAGAAAAACGTGTTTTTTAAAGGAGGGTGTTGGATTGGTGTAGCCCTCTGGAACATTTTTAGGGCCTTAGGAATAAAAACTGTCCATGTAATTCTAATTGTTAGCATTTAAATATATAACATCAAAATTGGAAGTCCTCGGTGAGTTATCAACAAATCTAAGAATCAGGATTTTTCCTCTTTTTTATACTTCCGAGAAGTTTTTTGCGAACAGTGGGAACAACATCTGCATTTTTTTAAATTTGTGCTTCGAATCAATTTTTATCTATGGGAAGAGCGTTTGAATTTAGAAAAGCACGTAAAATGAAGCGATGGGCGGCCATGTCCAAAGCCTTTACGCGAATTGGGAAAGACATTGTTATGGCCGTTAAAGAAGGCGGTCCTGATCCGGACGCCAATTCCAAACTGCGCGCGGTAATTCAAAATGCGAAGTCGGTCAATATGCCTAAGGACAATATTGAACGCGCCATTAAACGCGCTTCTGACAAGTCTCAAGGCGATTATAAGGAAGTCTTGTTCGAGGGTTATGCTCCCCACGGGATTGCCATTTTGGTAGAGACCGCTACAGACAACAATACCAGAACTGTTGCCAACATTCGCTCTTACTTTAACAAGTGTGACGGAAGTCTAGGTACTTCAGGATCTGTGGTCTTTATGTTCGATCACACCTGTAATTTCCGTATCAACGGCGAGGGGATCGATCTGGAAGAGCTCGAATTAGAACTTATAGATCACGGTGTTGAAGAGGTCTTTGAAGATGAGGATGGCGTTATGATCTATGCGCCTTTTGAAAGCTTCGGAGCGATACAATCTGCCTTAGAAGAAAAAGGGATCGAGATCATTGCCTCCGGTTTTGAACGCATTCCACAAGTGACCAAAACTCTGGATGCAGCCTCCAAAGAGGATGTGGAAAAACTCCTAGAAAAGATCGAAGAAGACGACGACGTTCAGAACGTTTACCACAATATGAACGAACTCGACTAACAAGGCTACGGAAACGTAAGAGAATTCGCTGATTTTGTTAGTATAGTCGCAATTCCTTAACTTAGCTCTGTAGGTTAATCAAAAATCAATGCGTAATTTACTGATTTGCTTCGTGTTAAGCAGCGTAATTTGGTCTTGCCAAAAGGACTCGTTCTTGGAGGAAAGAGGCGCAAATCCCACTGGGGATTCTACCATTAGTGTGGATCCGACCGATGAGGAGATTTTTGACGACATTGATCTGCAAGACCCTAGAGCGAGCTTAGACAATAGCTCGCAAGGATTGTACCGCGGAGTCTTCTCTACTTACGACGGTTTGTACCATGGAGAAATTGTGATCAACCTTGGTAATAATGGTGAAATGGCAGCTGCCATTCATTTTGTCAACGGGCAAAAGATGGCCTTTATAGCGGAGACAGAAACCTTGACCACGGTATCTTTTAGGAACAATCAAGGTTCTTTCTTTTTTAATGTGGCAGACATAGACGATCCTAAGGCGACTCAGGTTGTGCTCAACGAAGCCCCTGGGTATATAAAAGCTTATAAAGAGCGATCTTCCAGACGAATTTCTATAGCCCTTGGGCATTATGACGACTCTTTGGAGCCAGACTTCAAAGGGAACTGGGATCTGATCTCTTTTGGGATACGCGAGTTTAACTTTCCTGGTGCTTTCCGTTTGAGTGAAGTGGTCATTTCTAGAGGCGATCAGGTCTTTGTTGACTTGGAAAGGGACATAACAGAAGATTTTGAGGGTTGCTTCGGATTTGATGTGCGCGGACCTTATATAGCTCAGGTCTCTGGCGATATCGCCTTGTTGGAAGGCAAGAACCAATTCTCGAACTTCAACGGTTTCCGCTGTGATTGGAACCTTTCTTATAGTTTTCAGAACAATCGAGGTACCTATTCAGATTCGCGTTGTGCGCCTACCGCACAATCTGGAGTTTGGTTCTGGAACGGACGCAACGGACGCTTGTTCGTAGATGCATTGCGAATTAACTAATCCGCTATCTCTAAAAATTTTGTGTGTATTCGGGGATCTTCCCTACTACTCCTTTGTATTTGGCCATAAGTGCAGCCGTGTCGGCCTCTAGATCACCTTGTAAATTGTATGGTGGATGTACCACTACCGTTTTGGTCTTATAATCAAAGGCAACTGCAATTATTGGTACTTTGGCTGCCATAGCGATATAAAAGTAACCTGTTTTCCAGGTATCCACCATTTTTCTGGTACCTTCTGGCGCAATAGCCATGCGGAATTCTTCGTGTTTATCAAAGATAGCTGCTATAGCTTCCACCTTGTTCTGCCCAGAGGTTCTGTCTAGCGGATAGCCTCCCATCCACCGGAAATAAGCTCCCATGGGCCACTTAAAGAGCTCCTTTTTACCGACAAAATGGATCTTGGTCTTTAGAATTCTGCGGGCATAGGCTCCCACGGTGAAATCGTGCCAATGCGTATGCGGCACTACTAAGACCACAGATTTTTTGACCTCCGGATCAAAGCTCCCTTGAATCTTCCAACCCATGAGTTTGTGGAAAATGAATTTAGTGAACCACATATTACATTTTTAGGTAGAGTTCACGCAGTTTGTCTCGGGTTGCTATCTCTTGCCAATTGTCACCTAGGGCATTTTCCCAAAGCGGCACCAAACCTAAAGCCGTGTCGATCATGGTTTCCATTTGAGCTTCGGTAAGCTGAGAGCAAATTCCTTTGGGTAGGTCGATCTGATGTTTGGCCATCATTTGCTTGAAGAGCTTTACCCCTTCTGGATAGAATTCTTCCAGCTGATTAAAAACAATGCAGTTTCCTATGCCGTGTTTGGTCCCCAAAACATAACCTAGACCATAACTCAAAGCGTGCGCTACACCAACTTGTGAATAGGCAATGCTCATACCGCCGTGCCAAGAAGCCATCATGAGTTTAGCACGAGACTCCTCCGCAGTAATTCCATCGCCCAAAAATAGCTCCACACACAGATCGTAGGCCTTTTCGCCGTAACTCTGGCTAAAGGCATTCAGAAAAGTTCCTTTTAAAGATTCAACACAATGGATAAAGCAGTCCATGCCCGTGTAGAACCACTGATTCTTGGGTACACCTATGCACAGATCCGGATCCAAGATCACTTGATCAAAGGGTGTGAAATCACTATTGATGCCGAGTTTCTTCTCCGGGCCGGTCAAAACGCAGGTACGAGACACTTCGGCCCCTGTGCCTGAGATCGTCGGGATTCCTACGTGGTATACTGCCTTTTTAGTCACCAAGTCCCAACCTTGATAGTCCGCAGCGCCCCCGGGATTGGTCAAGAGTATAGAAACGGCCTTGGCCAGATCTAAAACAGAGCCGCCGCCAATACCAATAATGCCAGAAGGTAGTTGTTTGTACTCTGCGCGTATGCGATTTACTATAGCGTCTACTTGAGTTGTTTTAGGCTCTTCTATGGTAGACACAAAAATGAGTTTATCGTTGTATTCTAGAGTGATTCTATCGATAAATTCGGTCTTGTTCTCAAAGACATCGTCTACCAAAAAGATAAAAGGAGATCGGTCTTTACGTTGCGGTGTCAGAATCTGCTTGAGCTGATCAAAACTTCCCGTGCCAAATACCACCTTGGGAACCATAGGAAAGTTGCGATAACCCGTGTTGACCACCGGTGCTTCTTGTTTTTCTATAAGACGCTTGGCCCTTGCCAGATCTTCTGGAGTATCTATCTCCACACCTTGATCTTTGGTGACGGCCATTTTAATATTATGCCCGTATTCCAGATAGCGAATGCATTCTATCTTCTCTGCTGCCTCCAACTTTCGCATCGGCAAGCGGTAAAAATCCATGATCGCCTGTTTTCTAAAAGCGTAGATTCCCTTGTGCTTAAAGTACTTAACCGCCGTATTCTTATCTCTCGGATAAGGTATAGGAGATCTTGAGAAATAAAGGGCAAAATTGTCTTTATCTACAATTACCTTAACGCAATTCGGGTCGCTTATCTCTTTCCAGTCTGTGATCTCTGTCATGAGAGACGCCAAGTCTATCTTTTCTGCATCTTCCTGATAGAACACATTGAGTACCTGCTCCAAACCTTCTTTAGTGGTAAAGGGTTCGTCTCCTTGCACATTGACCACTATGTCCACATCCATATCTGCAACTGCCTCTGCAATGCGGTCGCTTCCGCACTCATGCTCCTTTTGGCTCATAATAGCTTTACCTCCATGAGCTGTGATCTCTTGGAAGATCACATCGCTATCGGTTACCACATATACATCTTGGAACAAGCCTGTATCTACAGCAGCATCGTAAGTACGGCGAATAACAGTCTTCCCTCCCAAGTCCTGCATGAGTTTACCAGGGAATCTCGAGGCGCCGTAACGTGCGGGTATCATTGCAATAATGCGCAGTGGTGTGTTCAATGTAATGCGTTTTAGAAGGTCAAAAGTACAATAATTTATAAGATCGATAGGCTCAGTCCTCTGCAAAGAAAGATCTTGAAAACCCTAGCAAATAGACTTTTTCACTGGCCCGTGTCAGTGCCGTGTACAACCATCTGAAATAAGACTTATCAGGGCCTTCGGGCAAATAGGGTTGTTCTATAAAAACCGTTGGCCATTGCCCTCCTTGTGACTTATGACAAGTGATGGCATAAGCGAATTTGACCTGCATGGCGTTGAAATACTTGTTGTTCTTAATGGCCAAAAACTTCTTGTAATGAGAGACTTCATCTTCGTAATCCTCTTTTACCGCCTCGTAAAGTCGGTTGGAATCTTCATAAGGCAAGGATGGTGTTTCTGCCATTAAAGTATCTAACAGCAAGACCGTCTCAAATGGTTTCATCTCGGGATAATCTACCATGCGTACCGTAACGGTCGCAAATCTAAATCCGTAAAGATCGCTAATGGCATGGATCTCTAAAACTTCAATAATATCTCCGTTCGCCACAAAGCCCGCGGCACTATCTGGCTTTAACCAGAAATAGTTGTTCTTGACTACCATGAGGAAATCTCCCGCCTCCAACTCTCCTTCTTTAAAAAGGATTCGCTGCCTTATCTGCTGATTGAACAAATTTGCACGTTTGTTAGACCGCACAATGACTATGGCACCTTCTGTACCTTGATCGCTATAAGCATCGTTAAGGGCATCCATAACTTCTTGACCGTCTGTTGGCCTAACCATATCGTGAAAGTCGCTCAGTTTGAACTGATAGCCCTCGTAGAATTCATGAGACAAGCGATCTCTGATCTCGGTAGCATTGAATAAGATACCACTGTCCATTTGCTGCCGTACCACTTCGTTGAGTTCCATGACATTCACCTTTTTGTCAAAGAAACGGGCCATAAGATCTTCGTCTAAGGCCGGACTCACATCTAATTTAACCGGCGGCAGCTGGGCTGTGTCCCCAATAAGGATCAATCTACAACCGTGCCCACTGTATACGTATTGCACCAGATCTTCTAAGAGCGAGGATCGTTCCTGAGAGGTAGCATTAAGCTGCATGTCAGGTATCATGGAGGCCTCATCGACGATAAAAATCGTATTTCTGTGCTTGTTTGGTCGTTTTACAAAAGTGATCCCGCCGCCTTTCTTTTTTCGGGGCGTATATATTTTACGGTGGATGGTATGTGCCTGTCTGCCAGAATAATTACCCAATACCTTCGCTGCTCTACCCGTTGGTGCCAATAAGTAGGCCGACTTTTTCAACTTCCAGAGCTGACTGACCAAAGTGGCCATGATTGAGGTCTTTCCGGTACCGGCATAACCTTTGAGCACAAACAACTCATCAGGGGCTGATTTACAGCAATATAAAGCCAACAACTGCAAGGCTTTCTGCTGTGTTAAAGTAGGCTGATGAGGAAAGTTTTCGCGCAGAATTTCGTAAAATTCTTGAGGTTGCATCCAGATGATTTCTTTGCCCTAAAACTAAGGGAATTTTATAGGATATTGCTTTCGCAAAACAAAAAAAATTGTAGATTTGCGTTAGACCTAGTTTTAACAAAAAAACTCTCTTCAAGAATGAAAATAGTAATTCAATTAGTGCTTTGGGCAATCATTGGTTTGTTAGGGTATTTATTGTTTAAATCCATTTACGGACCAATTCAATTCAACCAAGTCAAAGAGAAGCGCTACGCTAAAGTAATTGACAACCTTAAGGATATCAGATCCGCTCAATTGGCTCACCAAGAAGTTACCGGAGTATTCGCTAAGGATTTTGACGCTTTAGTAGCCTTTGTAGATACGGCTGAATTTGCCATCACCCAACGTAGAGATACTATCTATGACGACGTTGAAAAGAACAAAGCTTTCGGAATTACAGAAGGATACTTCATCGAAGAGACCCTTATCGATACCATCGGATACAAGAGTGTAAGAGACTCTCTTTTCAAAGATTCAGATCGCTACAAGACCATGATGAACATTCCTATCACTGGTGTAGACGCGAAGTTTGAAATGGATGCGGGCATGATAGAGTCAGGAGACTTTAAATTACCTGTTTTCGAAGCCAAAGTAGCTAAGAATGTTATTCTTTCAGATCAAGATCCAGATTTATTGGCTCAAGAGAACCAGATCGTATCGGTAGAAGATATCAACGGATCACATATTATAGTAGGATCCATGACCGAGGTAAATACCAACGGTAACTGGCCTAAAAACTATGACACACCCGCACGAAAGAATTAAAGCGGTTTCGACCGAAAGCATAAAAAGACTGTCCGTTCAAATTAGTTTGACCGGACTTTCTTTTTTATTGGAATATTCGGATGCCGACCCTTGGAGCTATGAGCACAAACTCCCCTCTGGCTTGCATCCGGGAGACATCTTATTGGAGCTACAGGAGTTGATGAGCAGTGAGCCGTGCTTGGAAGCAAAGGCAGAGGAAGTAGTCGTTATTTATCATCATACAACCTTCACTTTTGTTCCCGAAGTGCTTTTTGAGCCAAAAAATCTGGCCGACTATTTGAAATACAACGCCAAGATCTTGCCTAGGGATTATCTCGATTATGACCTGCTAAAGTCTAGAGAAATGGTCAATGTCTATGTTCCTTTTACCAACATCAACAATTACTTCTTTGACCGATACGGGGACTTTACCTTTTTGCACAGTACCACCGTATTGCTTGCAGCAATAGCGCGGACTAACAATACCAACAAGACGCAGCTTAACGCACATTTGGATGCAGAGACCTTATTGGTTGCCATAACCAGCGGACGCAAAGTAGCCCTTATCAATGCCTTTGCCGTGAACTGTCCGGAAGACTTTGCTTATTATCTCTTATTCTGCATGGAACAACTTCAGTTGGATCCAAAAGAAGTTACTGCTGTGCTCAGTGGAACGATCAAAGAAGACGACCCTTATTTTGAATTGGCGTATCGCTACATCAAGGATGTTGAAGTGCTGTCGGCTTCTCAGCAGCCTTTTCTACTTAAAAATGTTGCCGGCGCATGCGAATAATTTCAGGCACACATAAAGGAAAACGACTAAGAGCTCCTAAGAACTTACCTGTTAGGCCAACTACAGATTTTGCTAAGGAATCCTTATTCAATATTCTGGGCAATCGCATTGATATAGCAGATACTAAGGTGTTGGACCTCTTTGCAGGCACTGGGAACATTTCTTACGAATTTGCCTCTCGCGGGGCCAAAGACATTACTGCGGTAGATCAGCACTACGGATGTTGCAAGTATATAAACGCCACCGCTAAGGAGTTGGATTTTAATATCCGTGTCGTTAAAAGCGATGTCTTTGCCTTTGTAGCAAAGCATTTGGAATCCTATGACCTGATCTTTGCCGACCCCCCATATGATCTTGGCGAAGAGGCATTTAGCAATTTGGTCAATAAAGTATTAGCGGGAGATTTACTTGCTGCGGATGGAATCCTGATCGTTGAACACCCCAAGCACTTAGACCTGAGTGAAGTTCTTGGTTTCTTTGAATTGCGCAGATACGGAGGCAGTTGCTTTTCTTTCTTTAATAAAAAATAGCAGACCTGTAAGCCGGATTCTGTGCTCCAGAAGTGAACTTTGTTCTACTTCTGGGCCCTTATCATTTATCTGGAGTGTACATTACTGCACCCTTCTATCTGCCTACCCTCCTGCATCGCGCGAGCAGCTCTCAAACGCAGGTTTACATGGCATTTCACCGCATAGAGTTTACCTGATTTCACTACAGCCTTACCTGTACTTGCTTTCTGTTGCACTTGTCCTCCCCCAAAGTAAAACGAGTTCACTTTAGGGTGACGGCCGTTAGCCGCTATGCTGCTCTGTGGTGTCCGGACTTTCCTCCGTGTAGTGTATTTATTCTACTACACGGCGATAAGGCGGTCTGCTGGCTGCAAAAGTACATTTTTTGACAAATAATGTTAATAAAAAACCAGAATTACAACTGCATACAGCCCCTAAAATACCCCCTTGTTTTTATCTTTGTTTACAGATGGAACACTTTATTGTATCGGCTAGAAAATACCGCCCTGCAACCTTTAAAGAGGTAGTGGGACAAGGCGCTATTACCAATACCTTAGAGAACGCCATTGCTAATGATCATTTGGCGCAAGCCTTATTGTTTACAGGGCCTCGTGGCGTAGGAAAGACTACCTGTGCTCGTATTTTGGCCAAGCGTATCAATGCCGATGATAACACGGCGGAAGACGAGGATTTTGCCTTTAACATCTTTGAGTTGGATGCAGCCTCGAACAACTCTGTGGACGATATCAGAAATCTGATCGATCAGGTGCGGATACCACCACAGGTAGGAAAGTTCAAGGTCTATATCATTGACGAGGTACATATGCTTTCTGCTGCGGCTTTCAACGCTTTCTTGAAAACGCTGGAAGAGCCCCCCAAGCACGCCATTTTTATTTTGGCGACCACAGAAAAGCACAAGATCATACCAACCATATTATCGCGCTGTCAGATCTTTGATTTTAAACGGATCACCGTCAAGGACATCAAGGAGCATTTGATGCACGTAGCGGCTTCAGAAGGAATAACTGCGGACGAAGACGGCTTACAGATCATTGCACAAAAGGCAGATGGTGCCTTACGCGACGCCTTGTCTATTTTTGATAGGGTGGTGAGTTTTTCGGGTAAAGATTTGACCCGTCAGGCCGTTACAGAGAACCTCAATGTACTGGATTACACCACTTATTTTAAGGTGACCGATTTGATCTTAGCCAATAAGATCCCGGAATTGCTTTTGGAGTACGATAACATCCTCTCTCAAGGCTTTGACGGACACCACTTTATTGCAGGCCTGGCATCTCATTTTAGAGACCTCTTGGTTGGGCAACAACCTCAGACCAACGAGCTATTAGAAGTTGGCCCAGACATCAAAGCGAAGTATCTAGACCAGTCACAGCGTTGTGACAAACAATTCCTGATCACTGCCATAGATAAGGCCAACAGCTGTGACCTGCAGTTTCGCAGTAGCAGAAATCAACGCTTATTGGTTGAACTTTGTTTAATGCAACTCGCCTCTATCACTTTTGATGGAGAAAAAAAAAAGTCTCCTGACTACCTAATTCCAGCCTCTCACTTTAAAACTGTTCGTCCCGTTGAGCGACTGGATGTGCCAAATGCCAAAGTAGCTCCTGCTAAAGCTCCTGTACAAAATGAGCCGGCACCAAGTCCGCAGCTAACAAATCCGCAGCAACACGAAATACTGGCAACTCCGCAGCAAAAAACAGAGACAAAACCAGAAACTGCTCCCCCACCCAATGCAAAACCAGCCTTGAACATCGGAGTGAACTCCGGCAAAAAAGTTTCTGCACTTTCTTTAAAGTCTATTAAAGAAAAGCAGCAATTACAGGCACAGAACGCCAAAGAAGACAAGGCTGCAGACCTACCAAAAGAAGATTTCTCTCAGGAAGCCTTAGAAGAAAATTGGAAAGCCTACACCGCCAAAATGGAGAAAAAGGGCCGTTATAATCTGGTTTCGCATTTAAGCATGGCCCTACCGCAGAAACAAGACAATCATCTGGTTTTGGAATATCCGAATGCCACTATAAAAGTGGAACTGGAATCTGCATCTCACGAGCTGTTGGCATTCTTAAGAAAGCGACTTAAAAATTACGATATAGAACTCGATATTCGCGTGAATGAAGAGATCCAAAAGCGATATGCGTATACTCCTAGAGAAAAGTACGACAAGCTTAAAGAGATCAATCCGCTAATGGATACTTTACGCCAAGAATTCGACCTGGAAATTTAATGCTATGTTAGGACTTAAACTACCCACAGACCCGCGTTGGGTCAATATCGTTGAAAAGAATATAGACGAGATTCTTACCGATCACGCCTATTGCGAGCAAAAGGCGGCAAGTACGGCGATATCACTGATCATCGGATATCCGGAATACACCGAACTGGTGGCAGAAATGACCCTTTTGGCACAAGAAGAAATGAGCCATTTTAAAATGGTACACGATCGTATAGTAGCCCGTGGAGGCCATCTGGGCAGAGAACGCAAAGATGCCTATGTGAATCAACTTATGAAGTTCTTTCCAAAAGGTGGAAGTCGCAACGACCAATTGATCCACAGATTGCTGTACGCGGCACTTATAGAAGCGCGAAGTTGTGAGCGCTTTAGACTGCTTAGCGAGGAATTAGAAGATGAAAAGCTGGCCGATTTTTACCGCAAATTGATGATCTCTGAAGCCAATCACTACACCATGTTCTTAAAATTTGCCCGTAAATATGGAGAACGTGAAGCTGTAGACAAGAAATGGCAAGCGCTTTTGGATTTCGAAGCCGAGATCATGAAAGATCTGAGCAAATCAGAAACCATACACGGTTAATTACTTCACTTGCAGCTGATGCGCACTGTGTTCTTGGTGCAAGGTCTTAATGATCCCGTCAGCTAGTCCGATCTTAGGCACATAGATATAATCTGCCTTGGCCCACTTCATGGCCGAAAGGTAAATGCGGGTTGCAGGAATGATAACATCCGCGCGGTCAGGGTTCATCCCAAGACGAGCAATGCGTTCCTCATAGCTAAATTTCTGAAGGATCTTGTAATGATTACTTAAAAACAGATAAGTAAGCGGTCTACCGATCTTAATTCCGGATTCCTTGTAAATACTGTTGATGTTTCCTCCGGAACCGATCAGCGATACATCGTCTAGTTCCGAGGTATTGGCCTTGATCCATCGTTTTACCTTGTCCCAAAGATCGTCGTCCACTTGATCATTCAAAAGACGTACCGTACCGAGTTTAAAGGATTTTGAAGCCAAAACTTTCCCGTGACCATAGACGGTGAACTCTGTGCTTCCCCCTCCTACGTCTACATACAAGAAGTTGCGCTCGTCATCGATTAAGGTCTTAAGATCTGTGGAGGCAATGATCGCCGCCTCCTCTTTACCGTCTATGATATGAATGTGAATTCCGGCCTCGTTGGCTATACGTTCTGCTACGGCATGCCCGTTACGCGCTTCGCGCATGGCAGAGGTCGCACAGGCTCTATAAGCTTCTATCTTATGGACGTTCATGAGCATTTTAAAGGCCTTCATGGCCTCTATCATACGATCTATATTCGCCTTGCTAATGGCTCCCTGTTCAAACACATCCGCTCCTAAACGTATAGGAACGCGAACCAAGGAGGTCTTTTTAAAATTGGTCGGTCCGTCATCCAGTTGCGTGACCGTGGCAATAAGTAGTCGTATAGCGTTAGATCCAATATCAATGGCTCCGTATTTCTTTATAACTATCAATTTGACGCAAGCTTTTGTTGGTAATAAGAATACATTTCAAATTGTGAGCGAATTGGAGTTTCTCCGTTGCGCTTTCTATAGGCGTTGTCTTGTTTTTCACTGATAACCCTGGCTTTGACATTATCTCGCCAGCTGATATCAAAAGTGTCCATGATCTCCTGCTTGATCTCCGGATCGTAAATTGGACAACCAATTTCTACACGTCTGTCGAGGTTACGGGTCATAAAATCGGCCGAAGAGATGTAGATCTTGGGGTCGCCTTGGTTTTCAAAGATAAACACTCTGGGGTGTTCTAGGAACTTATCGACTATACTGATCACCTCGATATTCTCGCTAACGCCAACTATCCCAGGGATCAGACAACAGATACCCCGAGCGATCAATTTTATCGGTACTCCCGCCTGAGAAGCCTCGTAGAGCTTATCTATCATAGGATAGTCCGACAAATTGTTGAGTTTTATCTTGATCCCACTCGGCAAACCATTGCGGTGGTTCTCTATCTCATCCTCAATAAGGTTATAAAGCACATTTCGCGTATAATGCGGGGAGACCATGAGGTGATTGTACTTTTTGATCTTGTAGTTTACCTCCAAGAAATCAAATACCTTGTTCACCTCCTTAAGTATCTTTTGGTTAGCTGTAAACAAGGTGTAATCGGTATAGATCTTAGCCGTGGATTCATTGAAGTTCCCTGTACTAATAAAGCCGTAACGTTTGCTTTTCTTGCCGTGATTTCGCTCAATAACACAGGCTTTACTATGTACTTTAAGCCCGGTGACACCAAATATAAGATGTACCCCTTCTTGCTGCATTTGCTCGGCATAGCGAATATTTGCTTCTTCGTCGAATCGCGCCTGTAATTCGATCTGCACTGTGACCTCTTTACCGTTCTTTGCGGCATTGATCAAGGAACCGGCTATGTGGGAGATCTCTGCCAAGCGGTAGATGGTGATCTTGATCTTTTCTACCCGCGGATCCAAAGCGGCTTCTCGCAAGAAACGGATCACATAGGTAAAATCGTGATAAGGAGCATAAAGCAGTGCGTCCTTTTCATCTATGGCGTCGAGTATACTGTCTGAGCCGTGCAGTCCTGGTACTGGTAAGGGTTTGATCTTATCGTATAACAGGTCCTGCCTGCCAAAGCTCGGAAACTTCATATAATCGCGTCGGTAGTGGTAACGTCCGCCTGGGATAACGCTATCTGTAGCATCTACCTCCATTTTTTCCAACAGATAATTTAGTGTGTCCTGTTGAATGGATTTGTCGTAAACAAAGCGCACCGGTTCTCCGGAAGATCGTTCCTTAACACTTTTGGAGATCTTGGCAATAAAGCTTTTACTCAGGTCGCTGTCCATATCCAAGCCGGCGTCTCTGGTGATCTTGATCATATGCGCCTCTATGGATTCGTACTTGAACAGACTAAAAATAGTACCCAGCGAATAACGGATAAGATCGTCCAGAAGTATGACGAATTGCTTGTTTCCTTCTTGAGGTAAAATAATGAATCGGTCTAAATAGCGTGGAATCTCAATAAGTGCGAAATTCACCTTCTCGTCGAGTATCTTTTCGTCTTCTCGCATTTCCATGCGCACCATCAAATAGGCCGCGGCATCCTGCATTTTGGGGAAACTTGTCTTGTCACTCAGCATGATCACCCCTAAAGCAGGACTCACCTTATTCTGAAAGTAATCTGCTATGAATTCGTGCTGCCGCTGACTCACTTGCGTCTCGTCGATAACAAAGATGTTCTCTTTTTCAAGCTCTTGGTAAATTCCTTCCAAGATTTTCAAACTCTCGGACTGATGCTCTATCACGATCTCCGTGATCTGTTCCAAAAGATCTTGGGCAGCTATCCCTTTTAAAGCCGAACGCCCGCCTTTCCCGGCATCGACTATGCGCTTTA
This sequence comes from Gilvibacter sp. SZ-19, assembly GCF_002163875.1. Lineage (GTDB taxonomy): Bacteria > Bacteroidota > Bacteroidia > Flavobacteriales > Flavobacteriaceae > Gilvibacter. The sequence goes on from NZ_CP019333.1 coordinate 3,037,337, forward strand.
CAAAGGCGTAACGAACTTTAAAGAACTCATCCAAGTTGTTCGAGAATATTCCTAAGAATCTGATCCTTTCAATTAAGGGTACCGTGGTATCTGCAGCTTCTTGCAATACGCGTTCGTTGAATTGGAGCCAACTGATCTCCCTATTGATGTATCGTTCTTGAAGTTCGTTCATTAGCGAATTTCTTTTGGAAATAATGTCATTATTGTCTTGCCATCGCTTAAGTTGTCCCAATCGTTCTGTTGGAATCGAATGGCTGCAAACCCACAGGTTGGCAAATTATCTATGTATTTGTCACCGAGCATATTCACTATGCTGGTAAAGGCATGATTATGCCCAAAGATCATAAGTGTGTCCAGCTCCGCTGGGGTCTCTGCAATTACTTGCATCACATCTTGGCCGCCAAAGTCGTACAAGCGCTCATCTACGCGACACTTCTCATCTGCTACCCCAAAAGCCTCCTTAAAGAACAAAAAGGTTGTATGCGCTCTGTTAGCAGGACTGGAAATAAACAACTGTGGCGTCGCTATTTCTTTAGACACAGCCAAGGCCATAGCCTCCGCATCGTTTAGCCCGCGTTTTTTTAACGGCCTTTCCCTGTCGGGGAGATTATGCTCCCAAGAAGATTTTGCATGTCGCACCAAATACAAGGTCTTCATAGCGCTAAATTAAGGGGACAATCTTACGATTTCCCAGTTCATATCCTCTTGCAATCTGTAGAGAATTCTGTCGTGCAGCCTGTTGGGTCGGCCCTGCCAGAATTCAATCTCCACCGGGGATACTAAAAACCCTCCCCAATGATCGGGGCAAGGAACAGTATCACCTTCTGAGAAGGTAGCTTCCAATTTTTTAAGCCGATCTTCTAAGACCTCTCTGTTAGGGATCTCTTTACTTTGATCTGAGACAATAGCCCCTAAGCGACTGCCCAATGGGCGCGAATCCCAATAGTTCTCCGAGTCAATACGACTTGTAGCGCTAGCATTTCCCTTAATTAAGACCTGACGTTCTAACGTAGGCCAAAAAAAAGCCAGAGAGACTTTTGGATGCGCCAAGATAGCCTTCCCTTTTTCGCTGTGGTAGTTGGTGTAAAAATAAAAACCGTTTTCATTGTACTTCTTTAGCAGCACAACGCGCCCTTTTGGATAACCGTCCAGACTTAAGGTGGTTAAAGTCATCGCATTGACCTCCTCCACGCCTCCGGCATCTTGTACTTGGTGAAACCAGCTGCGGAACTGCTGCAGTGGATTAGGGTCTACACTGTCTTTGTCCAGGGCACCTTTTTCATACGACTTTCTGAAATTATACAGCTCTTGATCCATGGGTGAAGCTTTACTGCAAGTTACGAGAAATCGGCTTGCATTAAAAGTATTTTAAGGTGTTTTCTCTGCGGATTTCTACCAAGAAAACTCTTTGAGATCTTCGGCTAGTTCTACAGCAGCAAAAACCTCTTGCGCCTCCGCTTGAAAAGCGCTGAGATCTTCATAACGGGTAGAGTAATGTCCTAAGATCAACCGACCTACGCCTGCCATCTTTGCAATGGTGGCAGCCTGTTTGGCTGTGCTGTGCTTGGTAGCCTCACACAAATGCTCGTGCTCTTGCAAGAAGGTACTCTCGTGATATAGGGCGTCTACATTTTGAATAAGTGGTACATTCTCAGGAGCAAAAGCAGTGTCACTGCAATAGGCATATGATCTTACCGGATCTGGATCTAAAGTGACCTTGGTATGATCTATAAGAACTCCGTCGCGATTGGGTACATCTTTGCCCATTTTAAGCTTTCTAAAATAAGCCGTGTCTATATTGGCCGCTGCTGCAGCCTTGGGGTCTAATTTTCTCGGCCCCGGTTTCTCCTTGAACAAGAATCCGTTGGTATAAATACGATGATCTAATGGGATGGTGTAAACCAAAACCGTATCATCTTCATAGATCAAGCTCGATTCTTTACTGCTGAGCTCTACAAAATTGAGTTCAAATTGCGGCCAGGAGTTACCCAGGCGCAGTTGTAAGCTGATCACCTCCTTTAGGCCTTTTGGCGCATAAATGGTCAAAGGTGTGCGTCTTCCCAACAATTGAAAAGTAGAGATCAAGCCGATCAAGCCGAAATAATGATCTCCGTGCAAATGCGAAATAAACACCTGTTGCACCCGTGTAAACTTGATCTTGGAGCGTCTTAACTGTACCTGAGTACCTTCGCCACAGTCAATGAGAAAATGGCTTCCTCTCAGCTCTAATACTTGAGCTGTCGGATGAGTATGTGTACGAGGAGTTGCAGAATGACAACCCAGGATTGTAAGTTTCAATGTGCTAGTATTTAAAAGCCCAGATCGCGCTCTATGGCTTCCATTTCAATGATATCTGCCGCCTCGGTAAGCGTAGGAACAACAACCATTTCAAAAGGTATATCATCTACCGGAACGTCGGTGCAAATCATTACAAAGGATAGCTTTTTGGCCCGATGCTCATTAGAGACCTTTAAAAAATGTAGTAAATGACCTAAGGTGAAATCTGCATATTTGGTCAACTCGATCACCAAGTTCTTATCGCCATAGCTCTTAGGGACTTCGCGTGTAAGAAAATCGGCAAAGTCCTTCGGGTCGTTATAATCGTCAGTTAAAAGTAAAAATGTATCCTGTTCTTTAACGGTCATCACGATTGATTTTAGAGGCAAGAAGATAAATAACAGCCATACGCACAGCTACACCATTTTCCACTTGGTCCAAGATAATTGCCTGCTCAGAATCTGCAACATCACTGGTGATCTCCACCCCTCGATTTATAGGCCCAGGATGCATGACCACGATCTCCTTATCTAACTTTTCCAAATGTGCCTTGGTGAGCCCGTATTGTAAACTGTATTCTCGTGTAGATGGGAAATAAGAGCTATCCATACGCTCGTTCTGTACCCGTAACATATTGGCTACGTCACACCATTGAAGCGCTTTTTCCAAGTTCAATTCTACCTCTACCCCTAATTTATCTATATGTTTAGGAATAAGAGTTTTAGGGCCACATACTTTAACTGATGCTCCAAGCTTTTGTAGGGCAAAAATATTGGACAAAGCAACCCGTGAATGCAAGATATCTCCAACGATCACTACCTTTTTTCCAGCCACATCTCCCAAGCGTTCCCGAATTGAGAAACAGTCCAAAAGGGCTTGGGTAGGATGCTCGTGAGCACCATCCCCTGCATTGACTATACTGGCCTTTACATGCTTGGACAAAAAGAGTCCGGCACCCGGATTTGGGTGTCGCATCACGACCATATCTACCTTCATGGACAAGATATTGTTCACAGTATCTATTAAGGTCTCTCCCTTCTTTACAGATGAGGACGCTGCAGAGAAATTGATCACATCTGCAGAGAGTCGCTTTTCTGCCAATTCGAACGAAAGCCTTGTTCTGGTCGAGTTCTCAAAAAACAGATTAGCAATGGTAATATCTCTTAGAGAAGGTACTTTCTTTATCGGCCTATTGATCACTTCCTTGAACTGATCGGCGGTTTCAAAAATCAGCTGAATATCTTCTGCCGAGATGTATTTGATTCCCAATAAGTGATCGACACTTAAACTACTCATGCAGTTACTTATTAATTAGATACACGGCGTCTTCGCCTTCATTCTCTTGCCAACAAACTTTTACCTTTTCATTGTTGATGGCATCTACTTGTCTGCCGCGATAATTCGGTTGAATAGGCAAATGTCTACTAAACCTGCGGTCTATCAGGCAGAGCAATTCGATATTCTTTGGTCGTCCAAAAGCCTGGATGGCCGTCAAGGCTGCACGTATGCTTCGTCCGGTGTACAACACATCGTCGATGATCACAACATTCTTATCCTCCACAATGAACTCAATATTCGTGGCGTTGGCCGCCAAAGGCTTGTCGCCGCGTCTAAAATCATCTCTGTAAAAGGTAATGTCCAGATAGCCCAACTTCAGATCTTTGATCCCGTAATCGTCCTTGAGGATCTGTGCCAAGCGATCTGCTAAAAACACTCCTCTGGGTTGTAGACCAATTAAAACTGCGTTGGAGAAGTCCAAGTGATTTTCGAGCAACTGACAGGCCAAACGGTGCAAAGTAATGTGCACTTCGGTTTGGTTAAGCAGGACTTTTTGACTCATAGTTTGCTACTCTAATGCAAAAATAGACCATTTTCTCGGGCTGTGCAATGCCTCCGCACTTATGATTTAATACTGTAGGCCTATCAAGGAGCGCACAGCGTCTAAGAGCTCTATAAGCGCCAGACTGTCTTTGTGAGACATCTTTGCAGATTCTAGTTTACCAGCCTCCAAACAGCTGATCACTTCATCGATTTCATGATAATAGCCCAATCCTACACAGGGAACCTCTATTTCTTTTAGAGCTCCTCCCTGCTCTAGGCTCAATTTTTCACAATGATGGAATCTGGGATGCATATAGATCCCTCCTTGGGTTCCTTCTATTATGGCCTCTGTTGGCGTGGTTTCTAAAAAACTCGATTCCAATATGGCAGATTTCCCATCAGCATAGGTAAGTTCGATATGGCAATTGCTATCCACACCAGTATAATGCATTTTAGCCTCCGCATGGATCGCCTCAGGCTTCCCTAACAACAGATAACTCAGATAAACAGGATAAATCCCAATATCTAGCAATGAACCGCCTCCCAACGCTCTATTGAACAATCTTCCGTTGGGATCTTGAGAGGCAGCAAACCCAAAGTCTGCACGTACAGACTGAAGTTCGCCCAAAACACCTTCGTCGATCAGTTCCAAAACTTTTTCGGTAGCTGGAATGAATCGTGTCCAAAGGGCTTCCATCAGAAAGCGTTGCTTAGACTTGGCCTTATTGATCATTTTGCGGACCTGTGCTGCCTCTAAGGCAAAGGGTTTTTCACAGATGACGTGCTTTCCCGCTTCCAGAGACTGCATAGTATGCGTAAAATGCAAATGGTTGGGTGTGGCTATATAAACGACATCGACCTTGGGATCGGCCAATAATTTCTCGTAGCTGTCGTAATGACGCGCTGCGGAATAGGTATCTGCAAATTGCTGGGCTTTTCGTCCATTTCTAGAAGCTACAGCTTGTAATTTGGCTTTGGGATGCAAGGTGAGATCTTGGGCAAAGCGAGCCGCGATCTTTCCTAATCCAATGATACCAAAACGAATCATATCTTAAAGATAAGAACAAAAGCTCAATCCACGGCAGTGATCACCCCTTTTGTCACGGTCTGGGTTCCGCGTAAGACAGCCTCGTAGGTATAACTATCTCCACTGATGGAAACAATACGAACAATAAGCACTTTACCTATTAGGTTGACTGCGTGTTCGCTCGTAGATTCGATATATTCTAGTTGATAATTGCAAATATTATCCCAGCGGACAATAGCCTTGGTTACTACTCCGGTATTGAGATTGGTCTCTATCTGTAAGCTGTCCTTGCGTTCTATTCGCACAGCGTAATCGTCTGCAGGACGATTGATCTCAAAAATACCCTGATGGAAACTCTCACAGGTTTTGGGCTGCTCTTTACAGCTTATGGCTGCAAATGCCAATAATCCGAAAAATAGCTTGCTAATTTGAGTCTGGTAGGGCATCGAATAGTTTTTGCTTCTCTTTAAAATAACGCTCCATTGCGCCTGGTTCAGACATCATTGCTTTTACCGCCTGCATCGCCTCTAAATGGGCTCGATCTCCCTTTTGAAACATTTCCATGCCATGTGCTTTGCTCAAGGCGACCATCTCTTCAAAAGTTGCGGCCTGAAATGTTTTATCACAGGCCCCGCCTAGCTCACGGCAAGTCATTGTTTTCATCTAATTTTTATTAAAGCTCGTCTGAAAAACTAAAGATAAAAAAAGCCGGAGAATACTCCGGCTAATTCTAATTGTCAAATAAGTCCTTATTGCTGTTTGTCCAATTTGGCCTTAAGTTCTTTTAACGCTGCTTCCGCTTTATTAATCTTAGCCTCTTGCTGCTCGAGCTGTTCCTTAGAAAGCTTGCCAGCTTGTTTCTCTTGTTCTAGACGTTCTTTTGCCTTTTTGATCTTCGCTTCTGCTTCTTTGACCTTATCATTTCCGTTTTCAACGCGATTGCGAAGCTCTTTCTCTTTCTCCTCTTTGTTTAGACGGGCCTGTCGTGCGCGTTCTTGACCAAAGTCCTTACCGCTGAGATCGCCTTTATTACGGCCGTAAGCGTTGCCTTGTCCGCGATTCTCTTGCTCTTTATCTTTCTTCTCTTTTTTAGATCGATTGCTGTCCGAGTAATCATCGTCGTCTCCGCCACTGTTGCGTTCGCCTTTGAATCCGTCGTCGTCAGAACCGTCTCGACTGCCTCTAAAACCGCCATCCTCTTTGTCATCGTTTCCGGAATCGAGATCTGGGGTGCGTCCGTTAGAGATATCTTCTGCATCTGAATCACCACCAGAGAAATCTGGCGATTTGCCGTCGCTCATATCATCAGCCCCGCCAGAATCTAGATCCTCACTGCGGTTAGCTCTATCTTTACTGCGCTCTTCTTTCGCCTTTTTGTCCTTATCCTGATCGGATTCTTGGGTAATGACCTGCGTGGTCTTTTCGTTGGACTTTTTGTCCTTTCCTTTTCCTTTTCCTTGTGCGAGTGTTTGCTGAGATAGCATCACCAAGCCAATTAGCAGGAATAATTTTATTACGCTATTCATTGTTCTCTGTATTTAAAGCTTCTAAGGCAGCGTCTAATTTACGTGTGGCCTCTTCTAGCTGGGTATTCAAACTATCTATCTTGGCTGCGGCAGAGTCCAATTGTTGTGCCTGCTGCAACAACTCTTGATTCATTTGCTGCTCAGCCTCGGTATTCTTACAACTCCCAAGAGCTGCCAGCGTAAAGGCTGCGATTAAAAGTTTTCTCATCTTTTTAAAATTTTTATTCTTGTCAATAAAGTACCAATCTAGGCTTTATATGCTGTAAAGTGATCTAGTAACAACGAAATCGATTGCCAAAATCGACCAACTGCAAGGCTTTATCGGTTACAGACTAAAATTGTACGCCATATTCCACTGGAAACGGCTCCGGGATTTCATTGGCAGCTTCTCCGAGATTCTCTCGAAGGTCTATTTCAATACCCCGCGCAATCGCAGATATAGGCACATCATTGGCTGTCCCTTCAAATGGGTTCTCTCCCGTACGCCCAATACGTTCCATGGTATGGAAGATCCAAGCTACAGCCACATAAATGGGTATGCTCAGCCATATAAAGGCCGAGCCTAAAACCGGACGTGTTTCCGCGATCCCGGCACCGATCTCTATGAATTGAGGCACTAAGGCCATCGGCAGCAATAAGAGCAACAACCACATAAAATAATGATTCAATGTGGCGTACTGCCTTGGATCAGGGAAATTCTTAATGCGCTCTGATTTACCTTGCAGCGTAAAAAGTTCCTCCAATACCGACTCCAACTGCAAAAAGGAGAACTCCCACAAACAGCCTTGTTCTTTGAGCATTCGCAAATGATGCGACTGTAAATAAAGTAGCGCAGTCTGCTTATTTCCTTTGCTGAGCACATACTTAAGATCTTCGGCATTTAGATAAGGCTTTAAGGCCTCTTCTAAGGACATCTTAGCCTCTGGTGTGGTAATACCCCATTCGGTATTGGTTTTATGCTGAGAGGTTGTTTCCCAGCTCTTTAATTGACGCATGGCATAGCGCAAAGCCGTCATCCAAGCGATATGGCGATAGGTCAGCACTTTTTGGGCTTCTTTAAGTTGTGCTTCGGATTTAGGCTCGCTGGCATACTCGTTGGTGACCATGTCTTGAACGAACATCCCAAAGGTCCTTGAAGTATTTACTATTCCACCCCAGATCTTTCTGGCTTCCCAAATACGGCCGTAAACAGCATTGTTCTGAAAACCGATCACAAAGGCAACCGCAGTACCGATCAAGGCCATGGGTGTCCAAGGGATCATAAGCCACTCTACATCTAAAAAGTAATAAGCGGCTACCCAAGCAGTGATAAAAGCAATAAAAAACAGGGATTCAAAGCGCGTCCAACGCGCCATATCCTTAAAACGATAAATTCTTCCGGTATACATGTAGAGATTTGCTAGTCGATGTGATTAAAGATAGCCAAATCTCTAGGTTTAAAAAACCAGCGCTAGTTTTGAGGCGATTAAAAGAAACTCTTTACCGTTGCTATTGCGCAAAGTCCAAGCAGCATGATACTTACCACCGTAGAGGAACGTTTTTTACGCTGGGCGAGATATTTTATGCCAATGGCTGTAAATACGACCAAGGCGATCAAGAATGGAATTGTTAGCAGTTCTCCCACCACCTGAATGGCTTGACTTTTCCATTGGTAATGATTCACCAGGTACAAGAGCGAAAAATAGGCGACAATCACTAAGTTGGCTAGGGTAAGCCCCTTGCTACTCAACACTTTATTCATGGAAGTTTTCTTTTAATAACCGCCTAAAAACCCAATTTATTATGTGCGCTTACTGGAAAACCTCAACAGCTAAATAAATACGTGAAAAATGTGCTTATTCAAACATACTGTCCAATTGTAAGGCAGAAGTATCCATAAAATAGATATTCCACGGTCCGTACTCGTAATTACCTAAATTCTCGGCGCTTGTAAAGAAAAAGTACTTCCCGTCTCGAGAAAAACGCGGACTCGTCTCTTCGTTCTTGGTGTTTAACATTTCTAATGCCTTGGCTTTGGTCCAGCCAGATTCGGTTCTTTTGGCAACGTACAGATCCTCACCGCCTGCTCCTCCGGGGGCCCCGTAGGAATTGAACACCAAATATTTATCATCAGGGCTTAAAACAGCCGAATAGACCCAGGTACTATCGTTTTCAAAGAAACCGTCTATACGCTCTGGGGCTGAAAAACCTTGTGCTGTTTTGGTGGTTGTGTAGAGTCTAATTGCATGATCACCGCGCTTCATGGTTGTATAGTAGAACTGTTCGCCATTATTAGTAAAGAAGAAATTATTATTAGAAGATGGCCAGTTCTCACCTTCGATCTGGACTTCATTTATCGGTGCTGATAAGGGCTGCGGATCAGTCCACTTCCCGTTTTCGTCTTTTGTGAGCTGCCAGACATTCATATCGAATCCGCCTAAATTAGGCCGGCCGGGTATAGGTCGTTCGGATCCGAAGTAAAGGGTTGAACCGTCCGGAGTGATACAAACCGTTTCATCTCTATCGGTTGAAAAATCCGCCAATACCGCCTCACTCCATCGGTCTCCATCAAATTGACTGACAAATACTTGTTGCTTTTCGCCTTCCTTTCTCCGAGAAAAATAGGCCGTATAACCGTCTGGACTTAAGCCGAGCTCAAACTCATTTAGCTCCGTAGAAATAACCCCTGGCGCGAATAATTGGGGCTCCGTTAAGACAGTTTTGGAATATTGTGGATAGGTTGTTGAGACTTCTTGATCACATCCGAAGCAAATCACAATCAGACCAAATAAAAAGAAGGAATATTTCATAAAAAGAAGATTTCCTTGAAGTTAGGCAAAATTTGCAGAGCATCGGCCATAAAAAAAGCCCCCTGTTACCGGAGGGCTTCTATCATAAAAGATATCAGGGATTATTTCTTCCCGTCCATCTTGTCTTTCAACTCTTGAAGCTTAGCGTTAGCATCACCAAGGGTTGGCTTTTCAACCTGCTCGGTCTGCTTCTTTTGAGCAGCGCGAACGTTCTTGGCTTCTTCTTCGCGGTGAATTACCATGTGAGAGGCAACTACACGCTTGAAGTCTTTACTAAACTCAATGATCTGGAATTCAGCTTCCTCGCCTTTCTTAAGCTTGCTGCCGTCTTCCTTCTCCATATGACGTTGAGGAACAAAGGCTACGATGTCTTCGTTAAAAGTAATAGTAGCTCCTTTGTCTACGATCTCAGTGATGGCAGTGGTGTGTTTTGTACCTACACCAAACTCATCTTCGTATTTGTCCCAAGGGTTCTCTGTAGTCTGCTTGTGACCAAGGCTAAGCTTGCGTCCTTCTACATCCAACTCCAAAACAACAACCTCTAGCGTGTCACCTACATTAGTAAATTCGCTTGGGTGCTTCACTTTCTTAGTCCAAGAAAGGTCTGAGATATAGATCAATCCGTCGATTCCTTCTTCTAACTCCACGAATACACCGAAGTTAGTGAAGTTACGAACGATTCCTTCGTGCTTAGATCCTACAGGATACTTAGTAGTGATATCGGTCCATGGGTCTGGAGTCAATTGCTTGATCCCTAAACTCATTTTACGCTCTTCGCGATCTAGTGTTAAGATAACTGCTTCGATCTCGTCTCCAACGTTTACAAAGTCTTGCGCACTTCTCAAGTGTGTAGACCAGCTCATTTCAGAAACGTGGATCAAACCTTCAACACCTTCAGCAACCTCGATAAAGGCACCGTAATCCGCGATCACAACAACTTTACCTTTTACTTTGTCACCGATCTTCACTTCTTCACCTAGTGCATCCCATGGGTGTGCGCTAAGCTGCTTCAATCCAAGTTGGATTCTTGTTTTGTTTTCGTCGAAGTCTAAGATTACCACGTTCAGCTTCTGATCTAATTCTACGATCTCGCTTGGGTGGTTGATACGAGACCAAGACAAGTCGGTAATGTGTACTAGTCCGTCCACACCTCCAAGGTCTACGAATACACCGTAAGATGTGATGTTCTTTACAACACCTTCCAATACTTGACCTTTCTCCAACTGAGAAATGATCTCTTTCTTCTGCTCTTCGATATCTGCTTCGATAAGCGCTTTGTGAGAAACAACTACGTTTTTGAATTCGTGGTTGATCTTAACCACTTTGAATTCCATAGTTTTTCCTACGTACATATCGTAATCACGGATTGGCTTCACGTCGATCTGAGAACCTGGCAAGAACGCCTCGATCCCAAATACATCTACGATCATACCTCCTTTAGTACGACACTTTACGTAACCGTTAACGATACTACCTTCGTCATGAGCTTCGTTTACACGATCCCAAGCTTTGATAGTACGCGCCTTACGGTGAGACAGGATCAATTGTCCTGTGCTGTCTTCGCGCACATCGATCAATACTTCTACTTTGTCTCCTACTTTAAGATCCGGATTGTAACGGAACTCGTTTAGAGAGATAACACCTTCACTTTTAGCGTTGATGTCGATGATCGCGTCACGCTCGGTCATGTGGATAACCTCACCTTCTACAACCTCATCATCTAAGGTGTCAACAAAATTCTCTTCTACTAGCTTCTCAAACTCTTCGAGTTTAGAATCTGCGATAGGGTCGATACCCTCTTCGTAGTTATGCCAGTCGAATTCTTTTAGGAATTTTTCAGGGTTCTCCTGAGCTGGAGATACCGCTGGAGCCTCAGGGGCTTTTTTAGCTTCAGTAGCTTCTGCTACTACCGCTTCTTCTTTAGCTTTTTGAGCCATAAATTGAATTTATTCCTCGCCGCTTAAACGGTCAAAGAATAAGGGTTTGTATTCTGTAAGTGTCTGGGAAGCGTTTGCTGCGGATCAAATCTCACAGAAGTTTTCTACTTTGTTTTATTTCCTTTTCGTTGCTTCCATACCGCCAAAAAGGACGGCAAAAGTACTGTTTTCTTTAACAATTTCAAAGAATACTTAAATTTTATTCCCCTCTTTTCCAAGGGTTTGTATTACTTCGGATTTTTTAAAGATTGCTTATCTTTAAGCAAACACTAAATCCAACCCATATGCGCGTTCTTTTTACCTTCGCCATTTGCCTGATTTTTGCAGGTAATTCAGTAGCTCAGCAAGGCTTGAGCGAAAACAAACAAGCCATTATGGCCTCTGTAGCAAAGCACCAAAAAAAGCTCATTGAGATCTCAGATGCTATTTGGGCTAACGCCGAACTGGCTTTTCAAGAGACAAAATCATCAAAAATCCTAGCGGACTATGCCGAAGCCAATGGCTTTAAGGTAGAAAAGAATATAGGAGGCATGCCAACGGCTTTTGTGGCTACCTACGGTAGTGGAGAACCAGTGATCAGTATTTTAGGCGAATTCGATGCCCTACCAGGTATTTCGCAGAAAGCACAACCCACCAAAGAGCCTTTAGAAGCAGGTGCTGGCGGGCATGGCTGCGGACACAATATGTTTGGTACTGCATCTCTAGGAGCGGCGATCGCTATTAAAGAATTGATGGAAGCCGGAAAGATCTCCGGAACCGTTAAATTCATGGGAACTCCAGCAGAAGAAAAATTCTTCGGAAAACTCTGGATGATAGAAGCCGGCGCCTGGGATGGTGTAGATGTGAATATTAGCTGGCACCCTAGCGCCAACACAGAGGCAGATGTACAGAGCTCTTTAGCCTTGGTAGACTTTATGGTAGAATTCTACGGACAAGCCGCTCACGCCGCTGCCGACCCATGGAACGGACGCTCTGCATCTGATGCCTTGGAACTCTACACCCAAGGGATCAACTACTACAGAGAACATGTAAAACCAACAGTACGCATGCACTACCACATTCAAGATGGCGGGCAAGTAGTAAACGTTGTCCCGGATTATTCTAGACTTTGGGTGCGGGTAAGAAATTCAGACCGAGCGGGTATGATGCCGGTTTACGAGCAGGTGATGAAAATGGCCGAAGGTGCCGCAATTATGGCCAATGTGGAATACAAGGTTTCACTAATATCCGGTATTCACGAAGTTTTGGTGAATCGCACAGGTGGAGCCATTATGCAAAAGAATTTAGAGCTACTTGGCCCTATCGAGTACACCCAAGAAGAAATTGCCTTTGGTAAAAAGATCCAAGAAATGACCGGCAAGCCGCAAGTGGGCATGGACAGCAAGATCAGTCCGCTGCTTGAGACTCGCGAGAATCCAGGAGGTGGCTCTACCGACGTTGGAGACGTAAGCTGGAACGTAGCCAACATCAACTTGGGGGTAACCGTAGCTCCTAAAGGGACTCCTTGGCACAGTTGGGCTGTGGTAGCCTGTGGCGGAATGAGCATTGGGCACAAAGGGATGCTGCAAGCTACTCGCGCAATGGCCATGACCATGGTAGATCTTTTTGAAGATCCGGAAAAAGTGGAAGCAGTTAAAGCAGAATTCGTAGAGCGTAAAGGAGATTACGAGTACAAAGCGCTTATTCCAGACGGACCGCCACCTATTGGGCAGAATTAAAGACCTGGGAAGCCATCAATTAAAATAGTGCCATTTGAGGTTGTACCTCCACCTGTTGTAAAGCTAAAAGTACCTGAGGTAGTCGGGTTGCAACTTGCGTCCCAATAGTTGTCCGCACCTGCTCCGAAATAAAAGACAACTTCCCAGTTGGATGTACCTCCTCCAAAGTCTGAGCTTTGATTGTTACAGATAAGTCTAATGTCATCACCGTCAAAACCAGAGACGTAAGGTGTGCTCAATACAGAAGAAACACAAAGCTGACTTTCATTGAGCAGCTCCATCATATCATCACTATAAATGTTGCCATTATGCATGATAATGACTTCCGCAATCTCAGTATCTCCTGGTGGAGGTGGTATATCACCCCTTGTAAATCCGTCTAACAGTATGAGATTCCAAGTTCCGCTAAGACCCGGGCTCTCCGAAGAATCGAAAACTCCTGTTCTTAAGCTGATAGGCATACGGGCATCTTCTTTGTGGATAGAAGCTGTAAGAGCGATATTGTCATAAAAGGCTTCAACAACCTGAATATCATGACTGTCACTAAAGTCAAAATACATTCTCGTTTCCCCATTTGAAAAATGGATTCTAGAAAAATCGGAATTAAACTTTGAAACACTTAAGTCAATAGGCTCTTGACCTACGATAGCCATCTGAAGTGAAAATTTTCCTCCTTTTCCCATTTCAAGAATGTAGGTCCCTCTAACACTTCCAGAATTATTGGCCAAAAACCCTTTATACCTTGCCTGTGAGATATCATCGTAAAAAGGCGCACCTACTTTCGTGATAAGATTTTTCTGATTCTGCTCTGCATGATCGACAATTTGATCTTTGCTACAGGCAAATACAACAACCTGAATTACAACTATTAGGGGTAATATTTTTTTCATAACGTAAAGCTATGAAATTATACCCTTCCCGCAATTCGGTCTTTGGCCAATTGTAAAATAGTGTGGAACTGATCTTCTAGGTTGGTTTCTGTATTGTCGATCTCAATGGCGTCTGCTGCTTTGACCAGAGGCGAATCGGCTCTTGTGGTGTCTATACGGTCCCGCTCGGTGACGTTCTCGTAGACCTCATCGTAAGTAATGTCATCACCACGGGCTTTAAGTTCAAGGTATCGGCGTTTAGCGCGCTCCGCAGCATCCGCAGTCATAAATATCTTTAGCTCGGCATTGGGGAAAACAACCGTCCCGATATCGCGACCGTCCATAACAATGCCGCCTTCTTGGCCCATTCGATGCTGTATAGCCACTAATTTTTTGCGTACCTCTGGTATGGCTGCAACGGGGCTTACGTGTTCAGAGACCTCTAGGGTGCGAATGGCGCTCCCTACTCTTTCGCCGTTAAGCAAAACCTGAGAAGTTCCGGAATCTGAATCGTAATGAAAGGCAACAATGATCTCTGGTAAAGCCGCAATTAGGCGGTCTTTATCTAATGCCTCCGCAGTGATTATTCCTGCGCGAATAGCATATAAGGTAATTGCTCTATACATGGCTCCGGTGTCCACGTAAACATAACCCAGGTAATCGGCCAACTGCTTGGCTACTGTAGATTTTCCGGTAGAAGAATAGCCGTCTATGGCTATAGTAATTTTGCGCATTAGCGATTCAGATCTATGTTCAGACCAAAGAAACTGGCATTGGCTGCTGCGCTGTACTGCGAATAGCTATAGCTCAGTCTGATCTTATTGAGTTTTATTCCAAAACCGGCGCTGAGGCCGGCAAAAGCTCGTTGCTCTAAAATACGAAGTTCTTCGGCTCTACGCACATTATATCCCAAGCGAATATTGAAACCGCTCTCTGGAAACAGTTCAATACCAAAGATCATATGACGGATCGCATTGTCGAAAAAGTTAATGTTTTCGGTCACCGTACCTCCTTCTAGATCTGTAATTGATCTGTTGGGATTCTCAAAGGCGATGTTCCAGACCTGCATATTCTCTAAGGTAAAATGCCAGCGTATGGGAATGTTCTGTAGGGTTTGAGAAATTCCGAAAATGAGCTCAAAAGGCAAGGGCTCGTACACCTCGTTGAAGGGCGTGAACTGCGTCCCGATATTCCGAGCCACGGCTGCGATGTGCAGGTCCCAGGGCTCATACACATACATGATGGCGATATCCAAGGCGCCTCCAAAGGAGCTGTACTGCTCTAATTTAGAGGAGATAAGCTTGACATTGGCTCCCACGTGAAAATCCGTATAAGGTATATTTCTGGCGTAACCCGCAGAAAGAGCCACTTCTCCTCCACTAAAACTATTGGTAGGATTACCCGCCTCGTCAAAACCGTCAAATTGCCCGTAGTTTATGTAGGTAACTCCGGCATGAAATACTTGCGTGCGTCTGTCCCAGAGGTAGGCATAAGAGGCCGTTCCGTAGTTTACGTCGTCAAAATAGTTGACATAATTGAGCTGGAACTGATTGTCCATCTCCGGATTAATAGATGCCGGATTATAAAGCGCCTGAGACGGATCCCAGTCGTAATTGGTGACCACTTTACCGCCTAAGGCAGCTTGTCGCGGAGAGTTTACCAGATTTAGAAACTGATACGTATATCGGCCTCCAATCTGAGCGCTCGCGGCAGCACTAGTAAGGATAAGTAAAAAGGCAGCAATTCTTTTGGACATGGATTGGAAAAACCGGTTACTCCATTAACGATTGCAAGTATAATTTATTTTTGAGCCAGAAAAAAACGAATGGCCTGCAATCTAGGCGATTCCAACGAATTGCTACTACAGCTTTTTGGCTTTAGCCACTTTTTGCTTCAGCAGGGCCTTCTCGATCACCTCGCCCATCTCTTTGACGTAGTGAAATGTTACGCCTTTCAAGTACTGCGGATTGATCTCTTCCACATCGCGCTTATTGTCTTCGCAAAGGATGATCTCTTTGATCCGAGCTCGTTTGGCAGCCAAGATCTTTTCTTTGATCCCTCCTACTGGCAATACCTTACCGCGCAAGGTGATCTCTCCTGTCATAGCAAGCGATTGCTTAACGCGCCTTTGAGTGAACAAAGAAACCAAAGAGGTCAGCATGGTTATACCCGCACTAGGGCCGTCTTTAGGCGTGGCGCCTTCTGGCACGTGAATATGCACGTTGTATTTGTCAAAGATATCGTCTGCTATACCCAGATCGGCAGCATTAGATTTAATATACTCCAAAGCAATGGTAGCAGATTCTTTCATCACCTTTCCGAGGTTTCCGGTAATGCTCATGGTACCCTTTCCTTTAGACAAGGTCGATTCAATAAACAATATATCGCCACCCACTCTTGTCCAGGCCAGGCCGGTTACAACCCCAGCCACCTTGTTGTTCTCGTATTTATCTCGTTCTAACTTTGGAATACCCAAAACATCAACCACGGTCTGCTTGTCTACTTTTACCTTGTAGTCCTGTTCCATGGCAATGTTCATGGCCGCATAGCGTACCATCTTGGCTATTTGCTTCTCTAAGCCTCTAACCCCAGATTCTCTGGTGTATCCTTCTACGATCTGCTCCAATTGCGGCTTCCCGATCTTTAAATGCTGCGGATCCAAGCCGTGCTCGGAAAGTTGCTTGGGCAATAAATGTTTTTTAGCGATCTCTACCTTCTCTTCTATCGTGTAACCGCTTACATTGATGATCTCCATACGATCGCGTAAGGCGGGCTGAATTGGTCCAAGGCTATTGGCAGTTGCAATGAACATCACCTTTGAAAGGTCAAAGCCCATTTCTAAGAAGTTGTCGTAAAAGGCTGAGTTTTGCTCCGGATCCAATACCTCTAAGAGCGCAGAAGACGGATCTCCCTGATGTCCGGAAGCTAACTTATCGATCTCGTCCAAGACAAAGACCGGATTACTGGTCCCTGCTTTTTTGATGTTTTGAATGATACGCCCTGGCATGGCTCCGATATAAGTCTTGCGGTGCCCACGGATCTCTGCCTCATCGCGCAATCCTCCTAAAGAGATACGAACGTATTCGCGCCCTAAAGCTTCTGCTACGGATTTCCCGAGGGAGGTCTTCCCTACACCAGGAGGTCCGTGTAAACACAAAATAGGCGACTTCATATCGTTGCGCAATTTCAGTACGGCGAGGTATTCGACGATGCGTTTCTTAACATCGTCTAATCCGTAATGATCCCGGTCTAAAATGCGCTGAGCGCGTTTAAGGTCGAATTTATCCTTAGAAAATTCGTTCCAAGGCAACTCTAAAAACAGATCCAGATAATTCCGTTGAATGGAGTATTCTGCCACCTGCGGATTCATGCGTTGCATTTTGGCCAGTTCTTTGTCAAAGTGCTCTGCAACTTTTTCTTCCCACTTTTTGGTCTTGGCCTTTTCACGCATGGCGCTGATCTCTTCTTCTAAAGAGCTGCCGCCTAATTCTTCCTGTATGGTCTTTATTTGTTGTTGCAAGAAATACTCGCGTTGCTGCTGATTCAGATCGCTCTGCACCTTGTTCTGAATGTCATTGCGCAGATTAAGGCGCATCAGCTCCTCGTTCAGATACTTTAAAGTAGCTAAAGCGCGCTCTTTAAGATCATCGATCTCTAACAGTTTCTGTTTGTCGGCTACAGGAACGTTCAAATTCGAGCATACAAAATTGATCAAGAACGAACTGCTCTCTATGTTGCGAATTGCAAAAGAAGCCTCACTAGGAATGTTCGGGCTATCTTTAATAATGTCTAAGGCCAATTCCTTGATAGACTCTATAATGGCCAAGAATTCGCTATCGCCCGGCTTCGGACGGGTCTCTGTCACATCCTGAATACTGGCTTGCAAATACGGATCTTCTTGTACCACCTCACGGATCTGGAAACGCTTCTTTCCTTGGATGATCACCGTGATATTGCCATCTGGCATTTTAAGAACACGCAGGATGCGCGCCACAGTACCTTGCGGATGTATGTCCTTGGCTGTTGGATCTTCAACGGCTTCGTCCTTCTGAGCGACCACCCCTATAACTTTGCTGCCTTTATTGGCAGCATTGATGAGCTTAATGGATTTATCGCGGCCGGCGGTTATTGGGATAACCACCCCCGGAAACAAGACCGTGTTGCGCAAAGGCAAGATAGGTAAGGCTTCCGGCAAGGCCTCCTTGTTCATCGCTTCTTCGTCCTCTGGGGTCAATAGCGGTATGAGTTCCGCTTCTTCGTTAAAATCGTCCAATGACAAACTGTCTATATTTACAAATCGATGCTTCGACATAGGTTGTTGTTAGGTCAAAATGTCACCTCCTGGTGGTAGGTGAATTCTTTTTAATAGCTCTTTAAAGTGGTATATCTGCGGCGAAGGCCTTAAATAGCGGACTAAGCGGCACACACGACCACCACATTTAGTCAATTAATGTGCCAATCGGCAATTTTTTTGTTGTAAACTGTAACATCAAAGCAGCAAGTCCTTCTTTAGCATAAACAATAGTTTTTCTTGGCACTAACCCAACCAAATACAGACCAACCCATTGAAGCCCTTTTGGGTCTTTGCAGAGACGGTAATCAATTGGCGCAATTGGAGGTCTATAACCGATATCAGAAAGCGATGTACAACACTGCTTTTCGAATAGTAAAGGATTCTCTGGAGGCCGAGGACGTTATGCAAGAATCTTTTATCGCTGCCTTTAACAAGCTAGATACGTTTAAAGGCGATGCTACCTTCGGATCTTGGTTGAAGCGTATAGTGGTAAACAACAGTATTGCCCAATACAAGAAAAACAAACGTTTTACCGACGTTTCGGTGGACCAGTTACCAGAAACCGTAGAAGAATCGAGCTCATTGACAGAGGCAGATTATTCACAAGTAAAGGTAGCAGCGGTCATGGAAGGCTTAAGTGCCTTAAAGGACAATTACAGACAGGTGTTGAGCCTGCATCTGATAGAAGGATATGATCATGAAGAGATCTGTGAGATCATGAAAATAAGTTACGGGAATTGCCGTACCATGATCTCTAGAGCGAAAGAAAGTTTAAGACAGAAACTTAGCGTATGAAACAACACGACAATATAGAGGCCCTATTTGAGCGCTTAGAAGGTCAGTTCGACACCAAAAGTGCCCCAGAAGGACACAACGCTCGCTTTATGCAGCGCCTGAACAAGGAGCAGCCTATGAGCAGCGGAATGCCAAAGATTGCCTATTGGAAGATCGTCTCTGCTTTTGCAGCAGTGATAACCCTAGCCTTTTTGTTGACTGGAGTATTTGATCCGACAGCAACAGAAGCAGAAGGTTTGGCGAGTGTATCGCCAGAAATGGCGCAGACTCAGGAATTTTTCAATACGGCGATAAACACCGAATTGGAACGCTTGAGCAGCTTTGAATCCGAAGCAGCTAAAGTCCTGATCAATGATGCTATGCTACAAATGGAAACCTTGGAGCAAGAATATTTGAAACTCCAAGATGACCTTGTCGAAAGCGGTAATGACAAGCGTGTTATTCACGCCATGATCAATAATTTTCAAAATCGTATCGATCTGCTTCAACACGTGATCTCTACGATAGAAGGAATCGAATTAATCAACCAATCTAACACTGATGAAAGCACTATTTAAATCCCTAATAATACTCTTGTTATTGCCTGCAGTGGCAGTAGCTGGAAACAACGACAAATTCAAAGGTAAATACACCAAGGAGAAAAAACTATCTAAAGAATACACAGTAAACGCTAATGCCGGCCTGCGTATTGACAATACCTACGGGAACTTAGACATAGTTACCTGGGGGCAGAACCGCACGGTGATCGAGGTAACCATTACAACCAATGGAAACAACGAAGAAAAGGTTCAGAAACGCTTAGACGATATAGACGTGGAGTTTTCTGGCAATGGATCTTTGGTAAGCGCCAAAACTAAAATTGGTAGCGGCGGCCGTTCCTGGAGCTGGTGGAAAAATAAGAACAATGGCGTATCTATAGAAGTGAACTATGTAGTGAAAGTTCCGGTAACCAATTCACTGGATCTAAGCAACGACTACGGAGCCATCAACCTGAATGAAAGTAACGGGAATGTAAAGATCTCTTGCGATTATGGACAGCTCAATATAGGACGTTTGAATGCAGACAATAACCTGCTCAGCTTCGATTACACCAACAACTCTTCTATCGCTTATATGAAGAGCGGGCGTATCAATGCAGATTACAGCAGCTTTAGCTTGGACGAGGTTGAATACTTG
Organism: Gilvibacter sp. SZ-19; assembly: GCF_002163875.1. Classification (GTDB taxonomy): domain Bacteria; phylum Bacteroidota; class Bacteroidia; order Flavobacteriales; family Flavobacteriaceae; genus Gilvibacter. The sequence continues at coordinate 3,057,566 of NZ_CP019333.1, forward strand.
GAACTCAATGCGGACTATACCAAAAGTAGTATTGAAAAGGTAGGCGAACTGAATTACAACTGCGACTACGGAAAGCTCAATGTAGGCGATGCAGGGACAGTTACTGGAAACGGAGATTATATCCCCGCAAGCTTTGACAGGGTTTCTGGAAATTTCAATATCAATTCGGATTATGGGTCTATTACGGTAGATCGCTTAATGCCAGCTGCCGGAGATGTGACCATCAAGTCCTCTTATGCGGGAATTCGATTGGGATACGACCCTGGATACAACTTTGATTTTATGGTAAATCTGTCTTATGCCAGCTTAAGCGGAAAGGATGATCTGAACCTTAGAATGGAGTCTAAAGACGGAAGTCAAAAAAGTTATCAAGGCTATCACGGAAGTGCGAACTCCGGCAATACGATAAACGTACGCTCTTCTTATGGAGGCGTAACACTAAAAAAACAATAATCATCTAAATCAAAAAACATGAAATCCACAATCAAACTATTAAGCGTACTTTTTTTACTGTGTGCCCTACCAGCACAGGCCCAATGGGGTAACAAAAAGGTAAACGGAAACGGCAATGTGACCACAGAAACTGTTTCTACTGGAGACTACGATGTGATCGCAGCAGTCGGACCCATGGATGTTTACTTAGTAAGCGGATCAGAAGGTCGCATCAGCGTAGAAGCAGACAGTAACTTCCACGAGTATATCGTAGTAGAGACCGAAGGTGACAAGCTAATTGTAAAGGTTAAAAAAGGTTATTACCTAAAGTCTAAGAACCCTATCAAGGTCACTGTTCCTTTTGAAGATCTTAGCGGCGTTAAACTAACGGGTTCTGGTGATGTAATGACCAGAGATGCCATTAGCGCAGATAATTTTGAGGCGGCCATTACTGGCTCCGGAGATGTAAACCTAGAAGTAAATGCCCGTAAGGCAACTTTTAAGATCACCGGTTCTGGCGATATGCGTCTCAAAGGTAGCGCAGACAGTGCAAGTTTAAAGATCAGCGGTAGCGGTGACTTTGACGGTCGCATGTTCCGCACACAAGATGCCGAAGTAGCTATTTCTGGCTCCGGAGATGCCAAAGTCTATGCAGAAGGCAGTCTAAAAGCTAGAGTTAATGGGTCTGGCGATATCACTTATGGCGGCAACCCGTCTGTAGACAAGAAGGTATCAGGTTCTGGAAGCATCAGCGCTAGAAACTAAGGTTTCATTCATCAACTAATAAAAAAGCCACGCATGAACTGCGTGGCTTTTTTTATGTTTTATTTACTGACTGGCTTAAAGCTGCACAATAAAGGTTCCGTTAGTAACTTCCACTGCAGGAATACTAGGATCTGTTATAACGCTCAGTGTTACTTCAAAGGTACCTGTGTATCGGCCCTCCGCAGTGACTTCTGTAATAACGAAAGTTCCTCCTGCTTCTGAACTGTAAAGTAGGGTTCCGTCGCTAGGGTCTGGCGCATAGGTAAGTATAGTATTTCCAGGTAGAGGCAAACTGTTAAACTCGTAAGTTCCCGCCTCTAATGCGGCATTGAAAGTTAATGTTAAAGAGGCTCCTGAAGCTGCATTGACTCCTCCAATATTTATACTTGTAACTCCTCCAGACTCTACACTGAAAGCAGTTAATGAATTTGGATTGACTGCTACCCCATCAACATCGGCATTGAATGAGACTGTTCCATCAGTATCGTCGTCCGTATCAGTATCGTCTGTGTCAGAACCTTCGTCCATAGTGGTATCATCGGTTACAAATTCTCCTTCTAAAGGTTCGTTCTCACAAGCAAAAATGCAAAGACATAGCGCCAGGACTGGCAAGATTTTCTTGATCATAGTAGGTTGATTTATTTAAGCAAACTTAATTATTTTCTGCGGACTGGTCTTTTCGAGGTACCCGCAAGAGCAGAAATACGCCCACGGCAAAGAACAAGATCAGAAAAACGACGGAATTTCTCATGCTTCCGGTAATTTGATCTATTACACCGTAAACTCCCATTCCGATAACAATACCGATCTTCTCCGCTACATCGTAAAAACTGAAATAAGAAGTGGTGTCTTCTGTCTCGGGCAAGAACTTTGAATAAGTAGATCTGGAAAGTGCCTGAATGCCACCCATGACCAAACCAACTACTCCCGCAGTAGCATAGAACTCAAAAGGTTCTGTTATGAAATAGGCGACCACACAGATCGCAACCCAGATGATATTGATGACCACCAAGGTCTGAATATTCCCAAAACTTCTTGACGCCCTCGCAGTAAGCGTTGCTCCAATTACCGCTACCAATTGAATCACCAATATACTCACAATAAGCCCCATAGTCTTTTCGGAACTGCCGCCCCAAGCGATCTCTTGTTCGCCAAAATAGGTCGCTACAAGCATTACTGTTTGCACGGCCATAGAATAAACAAAGAAAGCCGCCAGATACCTTTTAAGTCTGGGATTGCTAGAGAGTGACCGATAAACGCCTCTTAGCTCTTTATAGCCATTACCTAAGATCTTTCTGTGGATTTTACCGCTGGCAGAGTTCCCTTTGGGTAAGTGGTAAAAAGAATACTGACTGAACAAGATCCACCATACACCCACCATAACAAACGACCATTTCATAGCGGCCATCTCGCCTCCTTCTGGTGCTCCTAACACCATGACCAGGTTGACCACCAATAAAAGTACGCTCCCAATGTAACCCATGGAAAAGCCCTGAGCACTCAAGCGATCTTGTTGCTCCGGATAGGCTACATCTGGCAGGTATGAATTGTAGAAAACCAGACTACCCCAAAATCCAATTAGGGCCAAAAAGTAGGCTGTGGCACTGAGGTAGAGATAATCCAGATCAAAGAAGTACAAGGCCATACAAGATAAAGAGCCCAGATAGCAGAAGAACTTCATGAAATTCTTCTTGTTCCCGACGTAATCTGCAATACCAGATAGGATCGGTGATATTATGGAAACCACCAAAAACGCAGCAGCGGTAACATAGGTGATAAAAGGTGTTTGCGGTATCTCAAAACCGAGAAAATTAACACTGTCTACTTGGGCAATTTCGAAAAGGGCTCCGTAATAGATTGGAAAAATGGCCGAGGCTATCACTAAGCTGTAAACCGAATTGGCCCAGTCGTAGAAAGCCCAAGCACGCATGAGTTTCTTACTGCCTTTAGGGAGTACTTGTTTCAATGCAGTTGGTGTTTAGTCGTTGTTTGCTCAAACAAAAAAGTCGCCTTGTGTAGGCGACTTCTAAGTTAAATAAATTTATTGGGCTGCAGGCCTATTTGAAAGAGGTAACTCCAAATTTAGCTGCTTCGGCCTTGGCTTCCGGCACCCAACCTTTAATATTGTTGATTCGCGTTTCGTTGCTCGGGTGCGTACTTAAGAATTCCGGTGGGGCTTGTCCGCCCGAATTCGCAGCCATGCGTCTCCAAAGTTGAACCGCCTCCGTGGGCTCATAACCGGCTATAGCCATAATGGTAAGTCCAATGCGATCTGCTTCGGACTCGTGCTTTCTACTAAATGGTAGCATTACCCCTACTGTAGATCCGATTCCATAGGCCTGATTAAAGATCTGCTGATTCTTAGGGTCTTTGCTCAAGGCAACGTTTCCGGCAACTGCTCCTAAGGCTTGTAACTGTCCGGCGCTCATACGCTGTTGACCGTGGTTCGCCAAGGCGTGCGCAACCTCATGACCCATAATGGCCGCTACGCCTCGTTCGCCGTTAGCGATAGGCATGATTCCCGTGTAGAATACTATCTTCCCTCCTGGCATACACCAAGCATTTACCGCTCCGTCTTGCACCAAGTTGAATTCCCATTGGTAGTCTTTTAGATATCCGGCATAGCCATTCGCATTGAGCCAGCGCTCGGCTGCAGTAGAGATTTTCTGACCAACATTCTTAACCATATTGGCCTCCGCAGTACCTGTTACAACCTTGTTCTCAGATAAAAACTGATCGTATTGCTGGAACGCCATAGGTAGTATTTGTGAATTTGGCACCAAAGCCAAGGTCTTTTTTCCAGTGAAAGGATTAGTAGTACAGGCTACCATGAGGGCACAAAAGGCAGCCAGAGTTAGTGATTTCTTGAATATCATAGATGGTATATTTTCTATTAGAAAAGGTACAAAAATTATCTGTTCAAAGATCTACAATTCAAATTTAGTACCAGAAATGCAGGCGTAACATTGTTTTTGAAAATCGACAGTGGGTAAAATATTTCGATTAATTGCATTTCTGGCTAGATTATCGAGTTTGGAACGACTTTTGAATAGTTGAATAAATTCCCGCTGCTTTTTTACGCGGATCAGAAATCAAAAACGCAAAAAACAAAAACTACAACAACATGAAACGAATTGCACTACTCTTATTGCTAGCCTTACCCCTAACCGTATTTACTTCTTGCGAAGGTGACCCAGGCCCTCCGGGACCTCCAGGATTAGACGGAACTAGTTTACTCGGAACTGTTTTTGAGGTAAATGCCAATTTTAATGCAGGCAATGACTACAGAAATTTCTTTGGATACCCGAGCACTTTACAAGTATTTGACTCCGATGTGGTCTTGGTTTATCTATTAGAGGAGACCACCCCAGAAGGCTTGGATGTTTGGAGTTTGTTGCCACAGACCTTCTTTACTCCGGATGGTACCTTGGTATACAACTTTGACTACACTGCAGTTGATATGTCCGTATATCTTTATGCTGATTTTAATTTGGATCTATTAGGCCCAGTCTTTACAGATAACCAGATCTTTAGAGTTGCTGTGGTTCCTGCGGATTTTGGAGAAAATATCGATATCTTTGATATAGAAGCTGTAATGGATGCCCTTAGCGTCTCGACAGACAACATAGAACGATTAGAACTAGATTAAAGATGTTAAATAAAATTGCCTTGATGGCCCTTTGCGCAGTAACACTTGCGTGTAATGGTCAGCAAAAATCAGAAAAAGAAGAAGCAAAGGTTTATCCGGTTACTAAAACTGATGCCGAATGGCGAGCAGAATTGACCGAATTAGAATATTATGTATTGAGACAAGCCGGGACAGAACGTCCATTTACCTCTCCACTGAACAAGAACTACGAAGCAGGCACTTATGTCTGCGCGGCATGTGGTACTCCGGTTTTTAAATCGGAACACAAGTTCGACAGCGGTACAGGTTGGCCTAGTTTTGACCGTGAGATCGAAGGGAACGTGGAATACTCCACGGACTACAAGATCGGTTATGCGCGTACCGAAGAACACTGCGCTACCTGTGGTGGACATTTAGGCCATGTCTTTAACGATGGGCCTAGTGATACCACTGGAAAACGCCATTGTATTAATGGTGCAGCTCTGAATTTTATTCCGGAAAAGGGACAGGACTAGTTAAACCTTCTAAGCATCAAAAGGTCTTATAGGTGTAACCAAATTATACACTTATGAGACCTTTTTTATTGGCTATTATTGCCCTTTTAATGTTCACCACTTCTTGTGCGAGATCTGTGGTGGTAACTCCTAGCACCCAAGTCACTGTTGTAAAGACAGCTCCAAAAAATCACCGGATAGTTATGATACGTGGACAACGCTATTACACTTGGAATGGTAAGCACTACAAAAAGACCAGACAGGGATACGTCTTGGTACGAATTTAATTCTCGTTTCAAAAAGTTGGCTTCGGTTGAGGTTATTTCGTAACTTTGAGGACTCTAAAAAACACCTTAAAATAGTAGCGAAATGACGCAATACGATGTTATAGTTCTGGGAAGTGGCCCTGGGGGTTATGTAACCGCTATCCGCGCTTCTCAACTCGGTTTTAAAACTGCAGTAGTAGAAAAAGAAAGCCTGGGTGGGGTTTGTTTGAACTGGGGATGTATCCCTACCAAAGCCTTGCTTAAGAGTGCTCAGGTATTCGAATACTTAAAACATGCCGAAGATTACGGCCTTACTGTGGATAACGCAGACAAGGACTTCGGAAAGGTCGTAGCGCGTAGCCGTTCTGTTGCTGATGGGATGAGTAAAGGCGTTCAGTTCTTGATGAAAAAGAACAAAATCGATGTGATTGAAGGGCACGGAAAACTCAAACCAGGAAAAAAGGTAGAAGTTAACGGAACTGAATACAAAGCAGATCATATCATTATTGCTACTGGAGCTCGCTCGAGAGAACTAGGTAATTTACCGCAAGACGGGAAAAAAGTGATTGGATATCGTCAAGCCATGACCCTGGACAAGCAACCTAAGAGCATGATCGTTGTTGGATCTGGAGCTATTGGAGTGGAGTTCGCTCACTTTTACAATACCATGGGAACCGAGGTTACCATAGTAGAGTATTTGCCAAACCTTGTACCATTAGAAGACGAGGAAGTATCCAAACAATTTGAGCGTTCGTTTAAGAAAGCGGGCATCAAAGTAATGACCAATGCGTCGTTAGAAAGCGTTGATACCTCTGGGAAAGGAGTTAAGGCTACCATTAAGACCAAAAAAGGCGAAGAAGTCCTCGAGGCTGACATTGTATTGTCTGCTGTTGGAATCAAATCAAACATTGAAAATATAGGTTTAGAAGACGTCGGAATTGTTACCGATCGTGACAAGATCGTTGTGAACGACTGGTACCAGACCAACATTCCTGGTTATTACGCCATTGGTGATGTAGTACCTGGTCCTGCCCTAGCCCACGTGGCCTCCGCAGAAGGTATTACTTGTGTTGAAAAGATCAAAGGAATGCACGTTGAACCAATCGACTACGGTAACATTCCTGGCTGTACTTATGCAACTCCAGAGATCGCTTCTGTAGGGATGACAGAAAAGCAAGCCAAAGAGGCTGGTTATGACATTAAAGTTGGAAAGTTCCCTTTCTCTGCTTCTGGTAAAGCTAGCGCCGGTGGACACAAAGACGGTTTCGTAAAAGTGATCTTTGATGCTAAATACGGTGAATGGCTGGGTTGTCATATGATAGGTGCTGGTGTTACGGACATGATCGCAGAGGCGGTGTTGGGTCGTAAATTAGAGACTACAGGACACGAAGTATTGAAAGCGGTTCACCCGCACCCAACTATGAGTGAAGCTGTAATGGAAGCCGTTGCAGATGCATACGATGAAGTGATACACCTCTAGTTCAATTTACTCACACGATAAAAATCAAAAGCACTCAGTAATGGGTGCTTTTTTGTGTTTAGAGCGGAAGTTGATTTTATTCAGGCCTTGTATCAATTTAAATGTGGTTGCAATGGAAATTTGTTTGTAAACGAATTGTCTGGGGTTTCCAACCCCTCCCCAATTCAAACTAGCAATTTCTGCAACTATTAAAAAACTCTATTTATCTGTATTTATGAAATGATAGTATATGCAGCAAACTCTAAGATTGAATAATTTGCTTGTGAAAAATTGAGGTGAACTTTCTTGAACTTTAGAAGTACCTCTAAGTATCAATTTATTGTAGGATGTTAAATTGAAAACGACGATTCTCGTTGGAGTTATGGAGATTATTGCTTCTGGATTTTAGCTTAAGATGATAATTTCTAGAATCGAACTCTTTAGGGGTCTATCAACCCCTCCCCAATTTAATTTATCAAAAACTTAAATGCCGCTAAAGTTTTCCATGCGAATATTTATGAATGCTTGGATTTTGATTGATCTCAGTTTAGCTGAAAACCAATATGTTTCAATTTTAAACGCTTGTTGTCTATAATTTCTGCTATAAAAAGCTCTGTAAACCGAGTTCATAACTCTGCAGGCCAAATCCAATAACTACTCCCTTGGCATGAGCAGATATGAAGGAGTCGTGACGGAATTCCTCACGTGCGAAAGTATTAGAGATATGCACTTCTACCACTGGCGTACTTACAGCGCGGACTGCATCGCCTATTCCAACCGAAGTATGGGTGTAGGCACCTGCATTGAGCAAAATGCCATCCGCAGTAAAACCTACTTCCTGAATTTTGTTGATCAGCTCTCCTTCTACGTTAGATTGGTAATAATCGAAATATACCTCAGGGTACTTGGCCTTGAGCTCATCTAAAAACTCTTCAAAGGACAAACTGCCATATACATTGGTCTCTCGCTTTCCCAGTAAGTTCAAATTTGGTCCGTTAATGATACAAATAGTCATGAGGTCTTTATTTTACAAGTTGGATATTCACTCCAACGGTGACAGAAGATGCGTCATAATCGTCGATCAAGATAGAGCGGTAAGCTGCTTCTAAATTGAGTCTGTCAGAAAAACGATAACGCAAACGAGGACTGTAGTAGAAGCCATTGACGTTCTCAATAGGGATTCCAAAGATCTGATCGTTCTGATCAAATCCGTTGGCACCAAAACCATAGCCAATGTCTGCTCCTGCCCAAAAACGATCTGCAAGTTCAATTAGCCCAGCAGCCGCAACGGTAAGATAGTTTTGATTCGGTGCATCGTCCAAAAAATCGGTGAATACCACTTCATCTCCTGACATAGCGGAGTAACCCACTTTGGGCCCTAAAGCTACTTTGTCGGCCAGATTAATCCAATAGGCTCCTTCTACCACAAAATTTGCGGCTACAGCGAAACGAGCGTCCCCAGTGGGCAAACCAAAGGCAACTCCAACTTCTAGGCCTTCTTGAGCAAAGCTGATGAGCGTCATAAAACTAATGAACAGAGTGATTATTTTGTTCTTCATAGCGGTCTTTTTTTAAGATCAGACTACACAAATTTACAAAAAGAAAAAGGAGGCATTCGCCTCCTTTGATAGAATCCGGTCTATTGTATTTAGTCTATGCCAAACTCTACACCAGCAGAAATAACGTCCCAAGATCCTCCATTGACACTAACACCGCGATATGCCGCCACTATATCTATAGCCTCACTAACGCTGTATGGAGCCCTAGGCGAATAATAAAATCCACCGTCATTACCATCATTGATCCCAATGGCATAGCCAACATCGGCACCAAGGGTAAAGTTCGGAGCTACTTCAAATCGACCAGAAGCCGCAATAGGAATGAATTGATCGTCATCTACTTCGAAAGTTACACCGGCTATGGTGACTTCGTCACCAAAGGTGTGCGTATAACCCGTGGTGACACCGGCGTCAAACTCGTCAGAAATTTCTAGGAGATAGCCTAGGTCTACGGCAATAGCGAATGTTGCGAAATCTCCAGAATCACCTATGGGTATTCCACCACTAAGTCCGGCTCTGAATTCGCCTTGCGCTTGCAGTGATCCGATTCCTGCAAATAACAATGCTGCAAATAAAAATACTTTCTTCATAATGAATACATATTGGTTAACACGCTTAAAGTTAGGGTTTTAGCTATTGCAAAAACTAGGGCATATGCCGTATTTATGCCCAAGGTTTTCAACAAAGTCATTGATATTCAGTATTATAATGAGTCTGACGTAGTAATTCTTACAAGTTTTCTTACTTCAAGGCTTGCATTAAAAAAAGCGCCCCAAAGGGCGCTTTCATTCTTTATTTTCTGCGGAGCTGTTACAGGAAGGAATATCCTAGCGAAAGAGTCACCACAGAGTTCTTTCCTTTGTCAAAGTCTATTGCAGGTTCGTCCGGCACATCGGTAAGTCCAAAATTATAACGGCCTTCTAAGCGCAATCCGAAAGGAATGTCCAAACCAAGACCAACTACGCCCGAGATATCGAAATCGTTGGTTGCGATATCGTTAATTACCTCACCCACTACAGTTTGGGTATCATCGTCTATCAGCACTCCAAACTGAGGCCCAAGTTGAATATTCAGACCTCCGGCCACGTAGTATTTAAGTACCATTGGAATATTGATATAATCTAAATTAAAAGAGCCCAGATCGAACTCCGCACCTTGTTGTGAGTAAAGCGCATCTACCTGAATTCCCAGGTTATCGCTGAGTTTGGCTCCTACGAATAGTCCACCCACAAAGCCTGTACGATTGTCAAGTCCTGTAGCGTCGGTAATATTAGCAAAGTTTACCCCTGCCTTAATACCAAAGTCTAAACCTTGTGCTTGTGTAGATAGTCCGTAAAGGCCTATCAGCGCGATTAAAAGAAGTTTTTTCATTTTTGTCTGTTTTCGTTTTTTAAATATAACGAGAACTTTTAGCCTTTATTAGATTTTTAGTTGATTTCTTAGCATCTTTAAGCTGTAAACAACACTTTGGATGAATTGGAAATCGGCCCTGAAAGATTACGCTACTTACCTCAAGATAGAGCGCGGCCTTTCTGCCAATACCATAAACAATTACACCCTTGATGTGCAAAAGTTAGTGCGTTGGTTGGATGAATCTGCGTGCAGTGATGGCCCTGTTGATATTGATCAGGAGCGGATTCAAGAATTTATCTATGCCATTGCGAAAGAGGTAAACCCAAGAACGCAAAGCCGCATAATATCTGGCCTGAAAGGCTTTTTCAACTACCTGATCTTTGAAAAGTATCGCAAAGACAATCCTTTGGAGTTACTGGAAGCACCTAAGATTGGACGAAAATTACCCGATACGCTTTCTATAGCGGAAGTGGATAGACTACTTATGGCTGTAGATCTAAGCCATCCGCAGGGAACTCGAAACCGTGCCATGTTAGAAACGCTTTACGGCAGTGGCCTAAGGGTTACCGAGTTGGTAGAACTAAAACTCTCGGACCTATTCTTTGAAGAAGGAGTGATCAAGGTTACAGGAAAGGGCAACAAGCAGCGTTTTGTACCAGTAAGCCAAGCTTCTGTTAAATATATTGACCTTTACCGTACCACAGAACGCATTCAGCTCAGCATTGCTCCCGGGCACGAAGACACTTTGTTTTTGAATCGCCGCGGAAAAGGACTCACGCGCGCCATGATCTTTACTTTGGTAAAACGCTTGGCAGAATCCGCAGGAATTCAAAAGAGCATCTCTCCGCACACCTTTAGGCATTCTTTTGCGACTCACCTGCTAGAGAACGGAGCAGATTTGCGGGCTATTCAACAAATGTTAGGTCATGAAAGCATTACCACAACAGAAGTCTATATGCATGTTGATCGTTCGCATTTGACTGAAATTATCCGTAAATTTCATCCTAGAAGTAAAAACACATGAAGCATTTAAAATTTAGAGACAATTCGACTATTCCGGCTTTGGGCTTAGGGACTTGGAAATCAAGTCCGGAGGTAGTTAAAAAAGCAATACTTGACGCCATTGAACTCGGTTACAGACACATTGACTGTGCCGCAATCTACCAGAACGAAGATGTCATTGGAGAGGCCTTTCAAGAAGCATTTGACAGTGGTTTGGTCAAGCGAGAAGAACTGTTTGTGACCTCTAAATTGTGGAATGATGCCCACAAGGCAAGTGATGTTCGTCCGGCCTTAGAAAAGACCTTAAAGGATCTGCGTTTGGATTATTTAGATCTCTACTTGATCCACTGGCCGGTAGCCTTTAAACCCGGAGTGACCATGCCAGAGAACCCGAGTCAATATGCGTCCTTAGAAGAGATCCCTTTGGAAGAGACCTGGGCCGAAATGGAAGCCGCTAAAAAAGATGGCTTGGCTAAGCATATCGGTGTATCCAACTTCAGCGTTCCGAAGTTAAAAAGGGTAATGGACCATGCCGAGGAAGCTCCAGAAATGAATCAAGTGGAAGGGCATCCACTACTCCAACAACCGGAATTGCACCAATTCTGTAATGACAACGGTATCTTGATCACAGCTTACTCACCTTTAGGTTCTACGGACCGCTCTGCGGCTATGAAGGCAGACGATGAGCCCGACATGTTCGAACTTCCAGAGATTAAGGCCATAGCTGATAAGCATGAGGTAACTCCAGCACAAGTCCTTTTAGGCTGGCATGTGAATCGTGGCAATACGGTGATTCCAAAATCGACCAACAAAGGGCGTCAAGCACAGAATCTGGCGGCAGCCGATCTCTCTCTTTCAGAAGAAGACATGGATACCATTGCTGGTTTAGACCGTCATTTCCGTTATGTCAATGGAAAATTCTTTGAGAACGAAGAAAAAGGTTATGTGAATATTTTCAATGATTGACCTTAGTTTTTAAGAGCCTTATTATACAGACGTTAGTATGTAAATTCAGCTTTGAAATTTTTTCTCAATTCACCGAAATAGGGGGACTACCATCCCCACCCCAGATTTAATTTACTCTATTTTTTATCATTAATAAATCACTAATGCTCTGGATTTATAAATTTTTGATGTTAGATTTAGGTCATTGACAACAATTATTAAACATCGAAAAAAACATAACCACTTGCTTCATGTTGTCATTGATCATCATTGAGTAAATTAAAAATAACGATAAACCATGGCCAAATCAGACACCAGTCATCACGATGAGCGAATTGCCAATATGGCTTTTGGATCCGTCCTACCGCATTACATCAGCAAAATAGAAAAGAAAGGGCGCACTCAAGAAGAAATGTATTCAGTAATACAATGGCTGACCGGTTATGATAAAGACCAAATCTTAGCGCACGCTGCAAACAAGACCAACTTTAGAGATTTCTTTGATCAGTGTGAACTAAACCCTAATGCCAATTTGATTACTGGTGTAATTTGTGGTTATCGCGTTGAGGAGATCAGCAATGAGACCACCAGGCAGTGTCGTTATTTAGACAAGCTTATTGACGAGCTGGCCCGTGGTAAAAAGCTGGAGCGTATCCTCAGAAAACCAAAATAATTACTTCGCGATATTCACGGCGCGTGTTTCTCGGATCACCGTTACCTTTACTTGCCCAGGATAGGTCATGTCTGTCTGGATCTTTTGAGAGATCTCAAAGGACAACTGTGCTGCCTTATCATCACTCACCTTTTCAGATTCCACCATAACGCGTAATTCACGGCCGGCTTGAATTGCATAGGCTTTGGTCACCCCGTTAAAGCCAAAGGCAATATCTTCTAGATCTTTAAGACGTTGAATGTAAGAATCCAAGACCTGTCTGCGCGCTCCCGGTCTGGCACCAGAGATGGCATCACAAACCTGAACTATAGGCGAAAGCAAGGACGTCATTTCGATCTCGTCGTGGTGAGCACCAATAGCATTACAGACATCCGGCTTTTCTCCGTACTTCTCAGCCCATTGCATTCCCAAAAGTGCGTGAGGTACTTCGGTTTCGTTTTCCGGCACTTTACCAATGTCATGTAGTAATCCAGCTCGTTTAGCTAGTTTTGGGTTTAAACCTAATTCTGAAGCCATAACGCCACAGAGTTTTGCCACCTCACGGGAGTGCTGTAATAGGTTCTGCCCATAAGAGGAACGGTATTTCATACGTCCAACGATCTTGATGAGCTCTGGATGCAAGCCGTGAATACCCAGATCGATCACTGTGCGTTTCCCTACCTCTGCGATCTCTTCGTTGATCTGTTTGGTTGTCTTTTTAACTACTTCCTCAATACGTGCAGGGTGAATTCGACCGTCGGTTACCAATTTGTGCAAGGACAATCTGGCTACTTCTCTGCGGACCGAATCAAAACAGGAAAGAATGATCGCCTCCGGAGTATCATCTACAATGATCTCTACTCCAGTAGCCGCTTCTAATGCGCGAATATTTCTACCCTCACGACCAATGATACGACCTTTTACATCGTCACTTTCTAGGTTGAATACCGAGACACAATTCTCAATCGATTCTTCTGTCCCGATGCGCTGAATGGTATTGATCACAACCTTTTTAGCTTCTTGTTGGGCGGTAAGTTTGGCTTCCTCTATGGCCGATTGGATATAAGCCATGGCGTCTGTCTTAGCCTCTTCTCGCAAACTCTCAATAAGCTGCTCCTTGGCATCTTCTGCAGATAAACTGGAGATAACCTCCAATTGTTCTACTTGTCTGCGGTGTACTTTATCTACCTCGGCCTGGCGCTTGTCTAAGAAATTCAAGCGGTCTTCGTATTCTTTCTTTTTGCTTTCTAAAGAGGCGTTGAGCTTTTTGTTTTTAGAGAGCTCGCTGGATACTTGAGATTCTTTATCACGGGTGCGTTTTTCCGCTTCCGACATTTTCTTTTCTCTATTGAGAATGACCTTTTCGTGCTCCGCTTTGAGTTCAATAAACTTTTCCTTGGCCTGCAGTATCTTATCCTTTTTGATACTTTCTGCCTCGCTTTTTGCTTCTTTAACGATTCCGCTAGCAGTCTTTTTAGCTTCGCTCACCAACTGAGAACCCTTAGACTTTTCAAGCATTTTAGCGATCAGAAAACCTATGATCAGCCCCCCAAGGCCTAAGGCAATATATATGATAGTTGTATCCATATGATGGTTTAATTATGAATAACCATTAGCTCAAAAAAGCAGATTATTCAGTCGTAGTTAAAGGGTCACAGCTTTGAGTTTTTATTTAACCGAAAATGAGCATTAGCTTGGTTTACCGAGGCATTCTGCGCAACGCATAGCAGCGCTACGCGTAAGCGGAATAACGAAGGGAAAGCAGGCTAAGGCCATTTTTTAGGAAATGAAAACTCGAAGTTGGGATCCCTAAAAAAAAAGCCTACATCGATAGCTTAAATTGTATAAACTCCTTAAAAACAAGTTTAGGGCTAACAAACTGGTCAAGGATCCGTTCTAAGACGGCTTGCTTTTACAGTTTCAACTCACCCTTTTTAAAGAATTCCTGTTGAGTTTACCAAATATGTATCAATGTAGGCAGTAACCTAGTGTTATTTAAAGAACGTTTAGGACATATGATCCTGAAGTAAACGATCTAAGGAAGCTAGCTTCTGTTCGATCTCTTCGAGGTTGTTGTCCTTATCTATAGAACGTTGCTCTACTTGAGCCGCAAACTGTAAGGCGCACATGGCCAGCACATCTTGCTTATCTCTTACCGCATAGTTCTGTTCGAAACGCTGGATCATTTGTTCGATCTTCTTAGCCGCTTTGCGCAAGCCCTCTTCTTTGTCTGGGCTTATGGTTAGCGGGTATACTCTATCTGCTACAGAGAGCTTTATTTTTAGCGTTTCAGCCATATTTATTCGGATATCTGGGCTATACAATGGTCCAGTTCCCGTACTAATGCATTTATTTTGAGCTTCGTTTCTCGTTTGTATTGGTCGCTGCCAAGCATTGCATTGGCCGTTTTGAGCGTTTCGTATTTTTCTTTCCAGGTATTGATATCTTGAAGAATCTCTTGTTTTTGTTTTCTTAAAGATGTCAATTCTTGCTGCAAATCCGCATTGGTTTTGCGCAGAACATCGCTTCTGTGAAGCAATTTACTGATCCTATTTTCTAAGGAATCAACAATTTGAGAAAGATCACTCATAGTGGCCAATCATTCAATGCTAACTACACAAAGTTAACATACCCCAGATAATAAGCCAATATTTTTAGAGTTTTTTTAAAGCTGCGGATGGCTATTTTTTACAAGTGGTAAAAGCTTGCTACATTTTCATATACTCAGGGTTTTACTATTGGCACTGCTTTAGAATATTTCGTATCATTGAACAACTGGATATTAAACCTCATAACAGCTTTAACTTATGACTCAAACCTTGCTAAGGCTACTCCTCTGCTTTTGTATTATATCATCGGCTTTTTCACAGGCGCCTGAGGTGCCTGAGGACTATTTTGCCAACCCGATGGAGATCCCGCTTATTTTATCGGGTAGCTTTGGTGAACTCCGCAGCAACCATTTCCACTCTGGTTTAGATATAAAAACCCAGCAGCGAGAAGGTATCCCCGTCTATGCGCCAGCCGACGGTTTTGTGAGTCGTATCAAAGTGTCCCATTATGGTTATGGAAAGGCATTGTACATTAAGCACGATAACGGCTACTCTACTGTTTATGCGCATTTGAGTAATTATGCAGGAGCTATTCAGCAGTACGTAAAGAAACAACAATACAAGAAAGAATCTTACGAAATAGAGCTTTTTCCAGAGGCCCAAATGCTCGCGGTAAAGAAAGGAGATCTTATCGCTTATTCAGGCAACAGCGGTAGCAGTGGCGGGCCGCATTTACATTTCGAGATCAGAGATGGCGCCTCCCGCCCTATGAATCCAATGCTGTTCGGGATTGATATCCCCGATGATAAAAAACCGCTTATAAACAGCGTGATTGCCTACCCCCAAGGTGAGGGTGCGCACGTGAACAATGGTTTTGAACCTGTCAAACTAAGGCTAATTCCGCAAAAGGATGGCTCTTTTAAAACCGAAAAGCTCAAAGCGCAAGGCCGTATTGGTTTTGGTATTTCCGCATACGACCAAATGAACGGTGCTTCTAACAAGAATGGGGTCTATCAGATTAAGACCACTTTTAACGGCGAATCTAAGCTCAATGTGCTCTTTGATCGCTTCAGTTTTAACGAGACCCGATATTTGAATCAATATATCGATTACGGTTACTGGCAACGCAACAAGAGTCGTGTGCAACGACTATTTGTAGCGCCTAACAATCCCTTGAGCCTTTTTAAAAATCAAGACGCGGACGGTCTAATAGACATTGAACCTGGCTATCAAGGCGTGTATTCTATTGTGGTCAGAGATTTTCAGGACAATACCGTGCGTATCGACATTCCAATAGCAGGCGAGGCTCCCAGCAACTCTCCAAAAGAAAGTAATAAAGAAGGGCTAGATTTTGTTAGTGCTGTAGAGAACACCTCAATAACCAAAGGGAAATTCTCGGTCTTTATCCCGAGTAATAGTCTATACGAGGATGTATACCTCGACATTCAAGCAGAGGCAGATACCTTGCAATTTCATGTAGATGAAGTCCCAATTCATAAAAACATTACTTTGAGTTTTGACGCCAGCAATTATGCTGAAGCTGATCTGGACAAGCTCTATATAGGTAGACTCAATTACAAAGGAGAACCCTATTACAATACTACCTATCGCAAAGGGAAAAAGCTCTCTATCAGAACCAGGACCTTTGGCACCTATGTCCTAGCCTCCGACAGACAATCGCCTACCATTACGCCTGTTAATTTTCAAGATGGGAAATGGATCAGCAATAACAAGACCCTGCGCCTTAAAATTGAAGATGAAGAGAGCGGAATCAAATCCTATCGCGCTACGATAAACGGCAAATTCATCCTTATGGAATATAATTACAAAAAGGACGTTTTAACTTATGATTTCGACGATGCCGTGATAAGCGAAACCGAAAACAAATTGAAGTTGGTTGTAGTAGATAATGTGGGAAATAGTACTACATTTGAAGCAACCTTTTTTAGAAAACAATCATAACCAAAGCGTTTGAAACCTTCTAGACTCCCGTTTTTTCTATTTTTTTTACTGCTTACTAATTTTATCCAAGCGCAAACAGCTGCCGTAAGAGGTATTGTCTTTGACCCAGACAACAATCCATTAGATTCTGTAAATGTTTTGGTAGATGGCGGCGGAACGCAAACCGATCTAAGTGGTTTTTATTATTTAGAGATCCCTGCTAATCAGGATGTTGTGATCACATTTACGCACGTTGGCCACCAACAAGTGCAGGTCACCGTGAATTTAGATCGCAACGAGGATTACGAGTTCAATCCGCAGCTTCAGATCGATGTAGAGCAGATCACTGAAGTTGTGATAACTGGACGTGAAAACAAGCAGGTTCAGGGGGTTACTACGATCTCGCCAGCTACAGTGCGTCGTATTCCCGGTGCCAATGCCGGCGTGGAAAATTTGATCAAATCCCTTCCTGGAGTTGGTGGAAACGATGAACTCAGTACGCAGTACACGGTTCGCGGTGGTAATTTTGACGAGAACTTGCTCTACGTGAACGAGATCGAAGTGTATCGACCATTTTTGATCCGCAGCGGACAACAAGAAGGTTTGAGTTTTGTCAATACAGATCTTACTTCTTCTGTAGATTTCTCTGCTGGAGGATTTCAGGCTAAATACGGCGATCGTTTGTCTTCTGTTTTAGATATCACTTACAAGAAACCTACGGAATTCGAAGCCAGTGCAGATCTCAGTTTTTTAGGGGCTAGTGTCTCTGCCGGAAGTATTTCTAAGGACGGACGTTTTAGTGGGATGGTAGGTCTGCGCTATAGAGATAACAGTTTGTTTGTTAACGCCAAACAGACCGAAACCAACTTCCGCCCGCGCTTTGCAGATGCGCAAGCGTATTTGAACTACAAGGTGAGCAGCAAGTTCGATCTGAGCTTTTTAGGAAACGCTGCTATTAATCGCTACAGTTTTGAGCCGGAGACCAGACAGACCAACTTTGGAACTCTTGCCGACCCTATTGCCCTTTTGATCTTTTACGAGGGTCAGGAAGAAGATCGCTACGACACTTACTTCGGAGCTTTGAAAGGAACCTATCTGGTTTCAGAGAATTACACAGCCAAGTTTATCGCTTCTGTCTTTCAAACACAGGAACAAGAGTATTTTGACATCTTTGCCAATTATCGCTTAGGACAGGTAAATAATAATATCGGAGATGAAAACCTCGGTGAGGTTGAGTTCAGCGAAGGTATAGGCTCTCAGCTTACCCACGCTCGTAATGATTTAGATGCTCTAATAGTAAATGTAGAACACAAAGGGAACATCGCCCTAGGCGACAATAAGTTCGAATACGGAATTAAATTCACCCGAGAAGATATCATAGATCGCGTTGAAGAATACGAGATCATCGACTCTGCAGGATTCTCTATCCGCCCACCTTTGTTCGAATTCAGAAACGATCAACCCTACAATCCCAACGCAACCCCTATAGTGCCGTTCAATACGATACGTGCGCAAAACAATGTGCAGACCAATCGTTTTTCCGGTTATGCCCAATGGAGCCGCAAAACAACGTGGGGCAACAGTGACATTTGGCTCAACGCAGGGGTTAGAGCGCACAATTGGACCGTGGGAGGAGATAATATTGAATCGGTAACGCAAACGGTAGTTAGTCCACGCGTACAACTGGCAATAAAGCCAGATTGGGACATGGACATGCTTTTCCGTCTTTCAGGAGGATTTTACCACCAACCGCCATTTTACAGAGAATTACGAGATTCTACCGGAACAGTACGTCCGGGGGTAAAGGCGCAACAGTCTATCCATATCGTTCTGGGTAACGATTACAGTTTTAATCTGTGGGGACGCCCATTTACCTTAAATTCTGAGATCTATTACAAAGATCTAACCGACGTGAATCCGTATACCTTAGAAAATGTACGTATTCGCTATCGTGCAAGAAATAACGCAGTGGCCTACGCTTACGGGCTTGATATGCGTTTAGCTGGAGAGTTTGTTCCGGGCACCGAGAGTTGGGTGAGTTTAGGATTCATGAAAACCGAAGAGAACATGGACGATCGCGGTTATATTTTTAGGCCGACAGATCAGCGACTTAAAATAGCGGTTTTATTTCAAGACTATGTTCCTGTCATTCCACAGTTAAAAGCCTATTTGAATTTGGTTTACAATACTGGTTTGCCTGCAGGGTCTCCCAGCTATGCGGATCCATATGACTTCCAAACACGCCTTAGAGACTATCGCCGTGCCGATGTTGGTGTGTCTTATGTATTGGTAGATCAAGAAGATTTTAAAAGAGAATCTGGCTTTTTAAGCAACTTTAAAGAATTGAGCTTTGGAGCAGAGATCTTCAACATCTTTGATGTGAGAAACTCCATTACCAGTACTTTTGTTAGAGATGTGAATTCTAAAGTGCAGTTCTCTATCCCGAATTTCTTAACCCCTCGCGTATTCAACTTGAGGTTACGTATGAAGTTTTAACTGGCTACGAACTCTTTAAGTACATCGACCACATAGTCTATCTCTTCTTTAGTAGTAAAAGCACTAAAGGAGAAACGCAGCGATGGTTTTTTCAGATCTTCCTCGCTTAAAAAGGCCGACAACACATGCGAGGCACCTGAGCTTCCACTTTGGCAAGCACTTCCTTTAGAACAGGCAATTCCCTTTAGGTCCATCTGAAAAAGCAACATCAGCGCTTTTTGCGGTGGTAAGGGCAAACAGACATTCAGCAAGGTATAGGTGCTCTTTGTTGGGTCCTCACAACTTCCATTAAAGCTCACTCCCGGCACGTTTGCCTTGAGCTGTTTAATGAAGTGATCTTTTATTCCTTGAATGTGTGCTCGTTCGGTCTCCAAATTCGCATAAGCGATCTCCATGGCCTTGGCCATACCCACAATATTGTGGGTTGCCTCAGTTCCGGCACGCATTCCACGCTCTTGGGCACCACCAAAGATCAAAGGTTTTAATCCTGTTTCTTTGCGGATATACGCAAAGCCAGCACCTTTGGGGCCGTGAAATTTATGCGCAGCTACTGCGGCAAAATCAATCCCCGAGTTTCCGAGATCCACTTCGTAGTGACCAATGGACTGTACGGTATCTGAATGGAAATACGCTCCTGCATTGCGTGCTAATTCACTAACGCGATCTACATCTAATTTGGTTCCTACTTCGTTATTGATATGCATTAAACTCACCAAAGTGGTCTTAGTGCGATCTTCGAGAAGTTTTGCCAAATGGTCGTAGTCGATATTGCTGCATTTCTTAATGCGGACCCAATCTGCTTGAATTCCGCGATCTTGCTCCAGCTCTTCTATGGTGTGCAATACAGCGTGATGTTCTATGGGCGATGAAATGATACGTTCCACTCCCAGATCACGCACACAAGACTGAAGTATCAAGTTATCAGCTTCTGTTCCTCCAGAGGTGAAGATGATCTCTCCAGGATGCACATTGAGTTGTTTTGCAATATCCTTTCGAGCTTTCTCTATCAGTGATTTAGAAGCGCGACCACTGTGGTGCGTTGACGAAGGATTCCCAAAGGAATCAGCAAGCACCGCTGTCATGGCTGCGACAACTTCCGGACGCAGTTGGGTGGTTGCTGCGGAGTCTAGATATACAGTTTTCAGAGCCTTAAAGTTTAGTTATAGTTGGTTATTCTGTAGCAAAAATAACATATTTCGACTATTTTCGTTCCCAATACAGAGAACGTATTTTATTACTCCTTATGAACCGATTCTACGCTCAGTTATTGCTGATTTTAAGCCTACTAGTATGTACAACAGCCTGTGACGATGGCGATATCATTGTAACTACCTTTGATTTTGACGAGATTCAATTGGAGAATTGCGGAGAACCTGGAGACTACGTTTTCTACAAGATCAACAATTCGAATTTAGAATCTATTTCGCTTGTTCTTGGCACTACGGATGAGATCTATCTAAGCACTCAAGACCGCACCTATGCACTCAACGGGACCTCGAATTTTGTGAATTATCGCACCTATTCGGCCGAAGTTGGCGCTGAATTCTTTTGTAGTAATGTAACCCCTTCTACCCCAGAAATTGTAAATGATTTTGCGGGGAATTCAGGAGACGCACTTTTAGAAGTGATTGCGGTTAATGATGATAACGATGGAATCGCTTTAGAAAATGAACTCGACGAACTGGATGAAGATGGAGACGGAGATCCATTTACCAATCCTTTAGACACCGATGGCGATGGCTTACCCAACTATATCGATTTTGATGACGACGGTGACAACGTACCTACGGCAAACGAGCTAGACACGGAGAACGCAGACGGAGACGACAATCCGTATACTAATCCAAAGGACACAGATAACGATGGTATTCCAGATTATTTAGATCCGGACGATGATGGAGACGGCATCCTAACCCGCAATGAAGATACCAACGCCAATTTAGACCCGACAGACGATGTTACCGATCCTGCGGTTGGTCCTGATTTCTTGAATCCTGATGTTGCTGTTGAAACTTTCGTAGAGGCGTATCGTTCTCATACATTTACCCTCACCACCTCGGTTACGGTGACTTTATTGGATCTTGTATTGACCAATGGAAGTGAGGAGTTGATCAGAGAATCCTTGTTTTTGGGAACCATTGACAATGCCTTCAACGCCACTTTTTTGGTGGAGCCTGTCTTTACCAACGACTAGCTTTTTGACTCAGGTGAATTAGCGTTGCGCCCTGGCCGTATTTTTGATAATCTGCGGGTTCATATCTGAGGCCATCATAACGACCAATTAAAAACTGCAATTCGGTTTTTAATACCCCTTCTCCTACTCCGTGTATCAATACCAGTTTTGGTAGCCGTTTTTGAATTGCCAGATCTATACTGCGTTTGGCGCGTTCAAGTTGAATCTCCAAATGCTCATGAGGCAAGAGTCGGTGATGATCCTTAACCAACTTTTCAATATGCAGATCGACCTCCATTGGCGGGATAACCTTTTCGCGTCTGGGTTGAATTTTTCGCTTCTTTTTTAGCTTTGTTTCACGGCTGAACTCCCGTTGTTTTTGTTGTGCTGCGGATAGGTTAAGCGGCTGCTGATCCAATTGTGGTACCAAGGCCTTGCATTCAAATTCTAAATCAAAACCATCTGTGGTTGTAACGAGTGCAATATTCCCGTTAATAGCCTTGATCTCTCCACGGATGTTGTCTTCGATCACTTCTACGAGATCACCTACGGAAAACCCTGATTCTCTGTTTTTTATCGTCATTTTAGCCTGCTTACACGGAATTTTCCTGTAATTTATCGAAATTGTGTTATTCCCATGAACATTTTTCCTACTTTTATATCATATTACGTCGTACTTGCCCCCCAATAAGTACAGGATTAACTTGTTACGATGAAAAAGCTTTTATTCTTTGCGTGCTTCGCTGGCGGCCTCACATCAGCTATTGCACAACTCTATGTCCGACCGAATCCGACAAGCAGTACCGATTCCTACATTTATGTGAACGATCAGGTTTTGTACGTCGATGACGAGGTCAATCTCGAATTAAACACCAACGACCCAGCCACAGAAGCCAGCATCTACTTAAGAGGTGACGGGCAGCTTATTCAAGGCAATACAGCAGCCGGAGCAAACCTAGGTACAGGATTTCTTTCTGTATACCAACAAGGTTTTGCAGACCGTTATGAGTATAACTTTTGGGCCTCTCCAGTTGGAAATGCGTCTGCAGCTGTAGGCAATGAGAATTTTGGGATAACCAAATTTTACGATGTTGTTGGAGTAACAGAAAGTACACCAGCCTTAAATTCTGGCGCTTATAACGGAACTTCAAGTCCCTTGACCATTTCCACACGCTGGATCTGGAAATTCATAGCCGGAACAACCTATTCAGATTGGGTTTTTGTAGGTAATTCCCAAACGGTAAACCCGGGGCAAGGGTTCACCATGAAGGGAGTTGACGTAGGTGCAGACCTAGCCTCTACTCCGCAGCAAGAGTACGACTTTAGAGGTAAACCTAATAGCGGTGATATCACCAATAGTGTTATTGCAGACCAGTTGACTCTTATTGGTAATCCTTATCCATCTGCTGTAGATCTGCAAGAATTCTTTGATGATAACCCAGATGTAGATGCCCAAGCCTTTTATTGGGAGCAAGATCATGCCGTTAACTCACACTATTTAGCCGCTTACCAAGGTGGCTATGCGGTTTGGACTGCAGATGGTACGCCAGACGGATTCTATCAGCAAGCGATATTCCTCTCCTATGCCGGAGACGGTTCTTCAGGCCCTCCTACAGGAACTGGTGGAACACCCTTGATTCAGCGCCGTTATGCACCTATAGGCCAAGGTTTCATGGTTCGTGGCGATGTAGACGGAACAGTTACTATGAAAGACGAATACCGTGAATATGTCCCTGAAGGAGCTGCAAACTTTTCTGAATTTAAGAGTGCTTCCTTCGGAAACGCTACAGCAATGGTAGACACTGAAGATGAAGATCCGGAGCGATTAAGAGAACGGCCTTTTGTTAGACTGACGGCCTTTGTGAATGACAACTTTGCATCTCCGGTTGCAATTCTTTTCTATGACAAGGCCACTTTTGGAGAAGACCGTGGAATGGATGCCAAGAGTCCAAGAGATCTGGAAAATGACATCTTCTGGTCTCTAGCAGATGATCCAGACAACGAATACATTATTCAGACTGTACCCTTCCAACAAGAAGCCATGATTCCTTTGGCCTTTAAAGTTGGAGAAGCTTCCACAACCTTTAGACTTTATATTACCGAGCGTTCGGACTTCAACAAAGACATGTACCTATTCGATGCGGTGAACAATACCTATAGCTTGCTTACTAAAGACGAATACACTACCGTTAATGGATTGGCTCCGGGTATGTATAAAGACCGTTTCTTTATCACCTTTACCAGAGTAGATAATCCTGCGGAGGCAGCAACAGCCACTGTAGAGGCTAAAGTGCAGGTATTCCAGAACAATCCGGCTAAACAGCTAGAAATCATCAATGATGAACTTCTGGTTTTAGAATCGGCTACCCTTTATGATATAAACGGTCGTATCCTATGGACACGCAACGATTTGGGAGGTGACTCGCGATACGCTTATCCGACTGGCCTTTTAGCCGATGGAGTCTATATACTCAGATTACAGACAAAAGACGGTGCTGTAAAGACAGAAAAGATTCGCGTCTTTAATAAATAAGTAAACGGTTAAACGAATTTAAAATCCCCATTTTATGTGGGGATTTTTTTTTTGCCTGAGATTTTTATTATTTTCAATCCCTAAGGCAATTACGCTATAACCAATCAACTAACAAACCATGGAAGAAAATCAAAAGAAACCCAAAAATTACCTAGTAGAATCTATACTAGTAACCATATTTTGCTGCCTGATCTTTGGGATCATTGGAATTGTAAACGCCGCCAAGGTAAATTCTGAATATGAAGCAGGAAATTACGAAGGCGCATTAGCTGCCTCCAAGCAAGCTAAAACCTGGACCCTATGGGGCTTTATCATTGGCTTGGCAGGAGTAGTAATTGTTGGTTTCCTATATTTGGTTATGGGAATTGCAATTCTAGGTAGCGCCGGTGACTTTTAGTAAAAAGAACATACTTTTAGCAAGTATACCAGTAGCAATTTTGCTGCTGGTATATTTTTTTTACAACCCAGAGGATTTCGATTGGTTCCCCAAATGCCCTTTTTACAGCCTTACAGGGGTCTACTGCCCGGGTTGTGGTAGTCAACGTGCATTACACAGTTTGGTGCATTTAGAATTTGGCAAAACGGCTTCTTATAACTTTTTATTCTTGCCAGCACTTGGAGTGGTCCTATACAACTTCGGAATAACGGTTTTCAACGAGCTGAGCGGTAAACAACTTACCAACTACATTTATAAGCCAATTTTCCCAAAAGTGGTCTTGATTATTGTTTTGCTTTTCTGGGGACTCAGAAATATTCCCTTTTCTCCCTTCTGCTATCTAGCGCCTTAAGCGTTTAATGTTTTACCAAACGGTTAGTAAAGCTATTGGTCTCTCCTTGAATCTTTAGCAAGTAGACTCCTGCTTGTAGATTTGCAAGGTTCAATACTGTAGTTGATCGATCTAATTCCTGCTCTAATACCAATTGCCCTAAAACATTGTAGAGTTTTAGCCCAGTTATATGCTGATCTGACAATTGCACGTTTACCAGATCGGTAACAGGATTTGGATAAACTTGTAAAGTACTTAAGTTTTGCAAGTCTTGATTACTTAAAATAGCATTGTCCTCTATTATAGTTACCGTTTGATTTGCAGACAAATCCGTATAGGTGTCCACTATACCGCTAGGCCAATAGACCTTTATCTGATCTACAGCATTAGCAGCCCCTAGTCCGAAGAACTCAGCCGTAGAATTCTGACTCAAATAACCTTCTAAATTGGCTGTAAATCGATATTGAGTCATTCCACCCGCCATAAGTTCAATACGCGCTCCTACTCCATCCCGATTGCTAACAGTACCTTCTAACTTAACCTTAAAATAATTGTTGTCATTAAGCTCGCCTGATTTATTGAGCCATAAATAATCTTTAAACGGGTCTCTGTTCGCAACGACTATGTCGGGATAGCCATCATTGTCAACATCGCCCATGGCATTTCCATAAGAAAACGCAAGATCATCTTCAAAGCCTTGACCAATTACTCGCTCGAAGGTAGCATCACCCTGATTGTCATAATAGGCAGCAGGAAGTATTCCACCGCCATCCGTGGCAAATTGTCCACTCACATAGAGATCCAAATAACCGTCTAGGTCTCCATCGAGCCAAACGGCTCCCCATGAAAAGTAACCGAACTGAACCCCAGCTGCAATTGCCGTATTGGTAAAAGTCTCGTCACCGTTGTTCTTCATTAAAAAATTACCCGGATCAGGATCGCTAGAATCGATGGTAGTGTTCGTGATATACATATCCACATAACCGTCATAGTCGTAATCTTCAATAGCCGAGCTCATGGCGTTCATTTGGTAGTCTGATCCAGAAAAGAAACTAATGTCTGAAAATACACCACTGCCGTTATTCTTGTACATCACGTTTTTGGTAATCAAACGATCGTTGATCAAATAAAGCTCCATTTGACCATCATTATTGATGTCGTAAAAAGTACCTTGAAAACTCAAAACAGACCGATTCCCAATATTGGATTCTAAGTTGACATTGGCAAAGGTTCCATCGCCGTTGTTTTTAAACAGCATATTCACCTCTACCTGTGCCAGATCGCGATTTGCCAAGAATACGTCGAGTAGGCCATCGTTATCGTAATCGCCCCAAGAAGCAGAATTTGTGAAAACGTTGGTCGTTGGTAGCCCAGCTTCCGCTGTTATATCGACAAAAGAAAAATTGTCATTGCGATAAAAGGTGTTGGGTGCAGTTTCGCTAGCAACAAACAAATCTTTATCACCATCGTTGTCAAAGTCTACCCACGAAACGCTCTTAGAAGCAATTAGCGGATCAACGAGATCAAGACTGATCTCGGTAAAGCTTCCTTCAATATTCTTGTAGAATCTAACCGGTTCTCCAGCATTGGTACAAACAGTGATATCGTCCCAGCCATCATTGTCAAAATCGACAAAGGAAACACCTGTTCCATCGCTGATATCTCTTATCTCATCTATGCCTAGTGCGACTGCGGATTCTTCAAATAATACTTGACTCTGTGCGCTAATGCCTAACATTAAGGCGACAATCAATGGGGAAATTGATCTCATCTTTCGGGGGAATTAAAAAAAGACACCCCCAAACCTTAGTAAGGGGGTGTTCTATCAGAATTACATCAATAAGAAATTCTTATTTCTTCAAAGTCATCGGTTCAACTTCTACCTCCATAAATGGAAGGTCGATAGCCGAAGGATCTTTAGTTGCTGAAGCTGCTGGCGCAGTAAATGGAGTTACGTATTGGATACAGATCTCCCACCCTGGACGAGTTACAGATCCATCAGATTCGAATACGAAAGTAATGTCTTGTCCAGAAGTTTGGAAAGCTTCGCCTTGTAAGCTAGTTCCGGTAAATCCTGAATTTCCATTAGCCGTTACTGTAGAAGCACCTCCAATTGTAGTTACTTCTGTAGCAACATCTTCTATTGGACCGTCGTAAACACGCATATAATCCCAGTTGCTCTCAATGTTGAACACTTGGAAAGTAGCCAATACTACTTGCCCAAATGGAGCTGTGTAGCTTTGGGTTACATCTTCGTTCACACCATAGTCTCCAGTTGTTCCTCCAGAATCTACGTAGTCTACATCACACACAAGTGGTGGTGGCGCAGTACCACATACCTCTGCAGCCCATCCTGTGTCAGTTACAGAACCATCAGAATTAAAGACTAAAGTAAGTGAGTCTGTAGTACCGTCTACCTGTACTTGGAAAAGCTCTGAACCTGAGTACGTTCCAATTAATGGTGCGGTTGCGTCTGAACCATCATAGATAGATAGTTCATCACAGCAAGATTCGGTTGCAAACTCCGTGAAATATAAAGTCATAGGAGAACCGTCTCCAGTTGTTACAACACGTGTTACGTTTTCATCGTTACGGTAGTTGATAATGGTACCACCCGTATCGGCCGCAAAGCTAATAGGATCAGTACATTCTAAAATTGGTAGTGGCACATCACTTGGAAAACTTACAGTACCAGTTCTTCCGTTCCAAGACCAAGTTCCTTGATCTTGTGCAATAAGACACTGTGTTCCATCTCCGTTAGAAAATGAATCGTATCCAAGGTTGTTCCCATCTCTTACAATGGCACTTACACCAATGTCATAAGTTGCCATAAACGATCCCCACATAGAAGACTGACCAAACAACCAGATCTCGTTGTTAACCCCAGGAGTTACCAAAAGCAAGCCTGGAATCCCTACTTGCGAGAAACATGCAAAGTCAAAAGTTTCTGTGGTTGTGTCAGTGAATGGGTTTCCTGCTGGTGACAGCACAAAAGTCTCGGTCACAACAACTCCAGCTCCTGCTGGGTGTGGCGTACCATCACTAACAAGGTTCCATACTCCGTTAAAGGCACCATCTGTGTTGTCCACATAAGTACCTAGAGAAACAACACCGCGCTGGGTGCTAAATTCCTTGTACACGTGGCTGATACCGTCTTTCCCGTTAATGGTCACATCACTAACAATTGGGTTTGAAGGATCAGAAATGTCAAAGCTGAAATTTCCGTTTACACCTTTAAAGGCAAAAGAAGTTCCCGCCATATCTGCCTCGTGAGAGAAAAATGAGTATTTGTCTCCGTTTAAGGTTTTAACTGTTGCGTTGAATTTGCCGTCGTTTCCGGCATTAATCCAAATTTTGGCATTGAAGTCAGAATCTAGAGTGGCAATAAATCCGTGGTACATTCCCAAGCCTGAATCGTCAAACTCAGCTCTTGGAGTTGCTTTTGGATCCACCGATTCTGTAAATGCGTTGGTTTCATTTTGATCTAGTTCAGTTGTTTCTTCACTACAAGAGAAACACACTGCACCTAGAGCAAGCATTAAAATAAATTTCTTCATTTGTGTTGCGAGGTTTTGAAAAGTTAAAAGTTTTGTTCGCTAGAATTCGAAGTGGCAATATAAAGTCATTTTCGAAAAAGGCAATGAAATTGTTAAGGAAATTTTAAATAATCCTTAAAGCGAAGTTTTTTATCGATTAATGGAAAAAAAAGTCTCAATTTTTTAAGAAAATGACAATTCAGAGCCTCGCTCACCCCCTATTGTTAAAGGATTCTCATGATAAAGCACTGATTTTCTGGCAAATTCAGCCCGTCTGGGAAGAAAACAAGTCAACAGCAACAAAAAAACCTTCAAAAAATAGACGAGCTACTCTTTGAAGGTTTTAACCCAGATTTAGATTTTTCTATTAGAAATTCCTTACGTTAATCCAGTAATATGGTTCCACTTCTTCCATTCCAAGACCAAGTTCCAGAAGCTACCTCTGTACAACTTAGATCTACATAAGCTTGCACGCCAGGAACTGCTCCATTTATCGTAGAACCTAGATTCCAGGTCAAATTGTTGCCTAAAATATCAGTGGTCTGACCAAAGGCTGCGATCTCATCTACAGCTGTTGGCCCAACTAGAGGTAAATCCAATACCGTAGGTCCAAGCGTGAAAGGCGCATAAGTCCCAGCAGGAATCACCCCACAACCCGAAGCTGTAAAACTCTCTTGAGAGGTGTCGTTGAACATACGTCCATCTGGAGTACCATTGTCGTAACAAATGACCAATTCGTCAATATTATCGACAGTAATAGTAAAGGTAAACGGAGGAAACGGTATGGGCTGTGTTATGTCTGAGGTAGAGGTGCTGATAAAATCCCATGTACCGGCAAAGCTTGAATCCGCAGTATCTACAAAAGTTCCTAGCGATACCGTGGCTCTGCTCGCGGCCTCATCCTTAACTAACAGAATGTGTATCGGTCTACTTTCCAGATCAGAACCCAAGACAATAACATTTTCTTTGTCTGATACGTCAATGGTAAAGAAAGCATTGTCCGATTTAAATCGATATTGCGCATCTCCCAAGGCTTGTCCCTCAAAATACAGTGACTTGCCATTATCTAAGGCAACTACTGCCAGCGGTGTGTCCGCGTCAGTTATACTGACAATCAGTTCCCCGTGGTATTTTGTATCCGCAGACACAAAAATACCGCGATACATACCCAGATTGGTACCATCTAAAGTGGCGTCTGGAGTGGCGACACTAAGAGCTGCAAACTTTGCACTGTTAATTGCCTGGTTCTCTAAAGCTGGTTGCGGTTGTTCTGCACATGCCAATAGCAAGGCAGCGGCACATAGGCCGAGAAATTTTCTTTTCATAGGTGAGGTTTTAAAAAAATTGGTTACTCAAAAGTTTTTAGCGTGCTGGTTATGATACTTACACAATCCAACAACTGCTCTTTATTCATTACCAATGGGGGAGCGAAACGTATAATGTTTCCATGGGTAGGCTTGGCCAATAGGCCGTTATCTCGAAGTGCCAAGCAAATGTTCCAAGCGGTGTCTCCTTCTTCGTGATCGTCTATGACAATGGCGTTAAGTAGACCTTTTCCACGTACTAGCTTGACTATCTTACTGTTTGCAATATACTTATTCATTTCTGAACGGAACAACTCTCCTAGCTGAAAAGCGTTTTCAGCGAGTTCTTCTTCTTGTATAACCTCTAGTGCGGCCATGGCAACGGCTGCAGCAATTGGATTCCCGCCAAAGGTGGAACCGTGGTTTCCTGGACGAATCACGTTCATGATATCGTCATTGGCTAATACAGCCGAAACCGGGTATACACCACCGCTTAAGGCTTTTCCTAAGATCAGCATGTCTGGCTTCACTTCTGGAGTTCCGCTACAGTTCTTATCGGAACAACTGCAATTCCCGCAGGTAGCCAGCAAGCGTCCGGTTCTAGCAATACCGGTCTGAACCTCGTCTGCGATAAAAAGAACATTATTGGCCTCACATAGGGCTTTGGCCTTTTTTAAATAATCGGCAGCAGGGACATAGACTCCAGCCTCGCCTTGAATTGGCTCTACCAAGAAACCGGCAATTTTATCATTGTCTTTCAACACCGCTTCTAAGGCGTCAATGTCGTCATAAGGTATCTTGATGAATCCTTGTGTATAAGGGCCAAAGTTCTTGCGCGCCACAGGATCATTTGAAAAAGAGATGATCGTAGTTGTACGGCCGTGGAAGTTGTTTTCACAAACCACAATTTGCGCCTCATTCTCGGCAATACCTTTTTTCTCATAAGCCCATTTGCGACAGATCTTAACAGCAGTCTCAACGGCTTCTGCACCCGTGTTCATCGGAAGCAATTTATCGAATCCGAAGAGCTCGGTAGCGTATTTTTCGTAACGTCCTAAAAGATCGTTGTAAAAAGCGCGCGAAGTAAGTGTCAGCGTATCTGCCTGACTTTTTAGTGCTCCGACGATCTTAGGGTGGCAGTGGCCCTGGTTAACGGCCGAATAAGCCGACAAGAAATCGTAATATTTCTTTCCTTCTACATCCCAGACATAAACACCCTCGCCTCGGGTCAATACTACTGGTAATGGGTGATAGTTGTGGGCGCCATACTTGTCTTCTAAAGCCATGGCCTCTTGCGATGTCAATCCTTGTAAAACAGACATTTTAATAATTTTTCAATTGAAACATGAGCAATTCCTTCTTGGCTAGATCTATCAGCAGGAGAGAAATCATCCTAAAGCGATAGCAAGTTACTAAATTTAGTTCGTGAGGGTTCAAAAAGTCGGCATAAAAACGTTGGAATTGTACTACTTTTGCCCCCATGGCAAGAAAACGCAACAGAATAGTATTTGAAGGTCTAGAGGTCATTGATGCAGGGGCAAAAGGAAAGGCAGTTGCCAAAGCTCCAGACGGACGTGTGGTTTTCATTGACAATGCGGTTCCCGGAGATATAGCCACAGTGCAGACCACCAAAAAACGATCTGCATACTATCACGGAACAGCCATTTCATTTGACAAGCTTTCGGACAAGCGCGTGGAACCGGCCTGTGCTTATTTTGGCACCTGTGGCGGATGCAAATGGCAAAATATGGGTTATCCCTTCCAACTGGAATACAAGCAGCGAGAAGTTACCCAGAACTTAAAGCGTCTTGGTGGCATAGAACCCAAGGAGATCATACCTATAAAGGGCTGCGACACGCCTTACTTCTATCGCAATAAAATGGAGTTCTCCTTTAGCAATAACAAATGGTTGACCCAAGAGCAGATCTCCAGCGGCGAAGCGATAGCAGATCGCAACGCTTTAGGGTTTCATATTCCGGGCATGTGGGATAAGATCTTAGACATAGATAAATGTCACTTGCAAGCGGATCCATCTAACGCGATTCGCAATTTTGTTCGCGATTTTGCCAAAGAAAAGGGCCTTGCCTTTTTTGATCCTAGAGCGCAAGAAGGGTTACTGCGGACCTTAATGATACGCAATACCAGCACAGGTGAATTTATGGTCTTGATCCAGTTCTACGACCATGATCAGGAAGCTATTAATATGGTTCTGGAGGCAGTTGCTGCGGAGTTTCCGCAGATCACCTCCCTGCTATATGTGATCAATCAGAAAGCCAATGACACGCTTTACGATCAAGACATTTTACGCTACTCAGGAAAAGAATTTATTACCGAAAAAATGGAAGGCTTGGAATTTAAGATCAATGCCAAGTCTTTTTACCAGACCAACTCCGAGCAGGCTTACGAACTCTATAAGATCGCTCGTGATTTTGCCGGACTCCAAGGTAAGGAGCTGGTATATGACCTATATACGGGCACTGGGACCATTGCACAGTTTGTTTCAAAACAAGCAGCCAAGGTTATCGGTGTAGAGGCAGTTCCAGAGGCTATTGAGGCGGCCAAAGCCAATGCCGAGCACAATAAGATCAGTAACTGTGAGTTTTATGTGGGAGACATGAAGCAGGTATTTACCGAGGAGTTTATCGCTACTCACGGACAGCCCGATGTAGTGATCACCGACCCACCACGTGACGGTATGCATAAAGATGTGGTTGCTCAGTTACTGCAATTGGAAGCGCCCAAAATTGTATATGTGAGTTGCAATAGTGCAACTCAGGCACGAGATTTGCAACTACTTGCAGAAAAATACGAGGTACAAAAGTCTCAAGCTGTAGATATGTTTCCGCAGACGCATCATGTAGAAAATGTTGTACTTTTAACCAAACGATAGTTTATTCTTTTGAAAAGAACTCTAGCACTTATTTGCTGCCTACTTTTGGCCATGGGATGTACCCGAGATGATATTTGTCCGGAAGATACCCAGACCACTCCCCTGCTAATCATAACCTTCAAGGACTTTGCAAACCGCACTTTGTCTAAGACTGTTCCAAATTTGGAAGTACGAGATGCAGAAAATTCAGAGATCGTATTGTTTAGCGTGAGCAGCACGGATTCCATAGCAATTCCCCTGCGAAACTTTGACACGCGAACCGAATTGTTGTTTGTGCGAGAGGCAGACACTACAGACACCGATGAATCCAACGCAGATCGATTCAATCTGCTTTACACTACAGAAGATATTTATTTGAATCGCGCTTGCGGATTCATTACCAATTACAATGATCTAAGTGGACAACTGATCAATGAGGAAGGTAGCAACTGGCTCTTTAGTTTTGAAGTTTTACAAACCACAATTAGCGACGACAATGCAGCGCATCTTACTCTTTTTCATTAGTCTGATGCTACTAAGCACGGCTGCAGTTTTCGCTCAGGAATCCACTGAGTCGCCTTCCGATACCCTAGCCCAGAAAAAGCGTGATAACAAATACGGTTTACGGTTAGGAGTGGATCTGGCCAAACCTTTGCGTACCGCTATAGAAGATGGCTACACAGGATTTGAGATCACTGCGGACTTTGGGGTCTCCAAACGATTTTACGCCGCCCTAGAACTTGGGACAGAAGAAAAAGAACGCCTTGAAGAGAATTTAAATTCAATTGCTCGCGGGAGTTATTTTAAAATCGGAGCAGATTTTAATGCCTATGACAATTGGCCAGGACTAAACAATAGCATTTTTGCCGGATTGCGCTACGGATTTTCAAGCTTTGAGCAAGAGTTATTGTCTTACGGCATCTACACCACGGATCAGAGTTATGAGGAATTTCAGCTGCGCGAGGAGCCACAGACCTTTGAAAGCCTTAATGCCTCTTGGATAGAACTTATGGTGGGAGTTAAAACCGAACTCTTTAACAATCTCTTCCTAAGCCTGAATGTACAGCTTAAACGGCGCATTAGCGAGACCAAGCCAGAGAATTTTGACAATCTTTATATTCCTGGATTCAACAGAACCTATGACGAATCGAGCTTTGGAGTGGGTTACGGCTATACGATCAGCTATCTGATACCGATCTTTAAACGTTAAGCCTACTGCTTCTTCGCCTTTTTACTTCCGGAATACATTTCATATCTCACCAAACGACTTTCTAGTTTCCCATTAAAAAGTTTGATCTTTTTAGAAGGACGTAGTCCCACCGATTTGAGCGCTTCTAAATTTCCGCAGAGCATCCAGGCCTGAGTTCCGGGGTATCCGCGTTTTAAAGTATCGCCGATCTTGGTATAGAAATCTTCTACGTCGATGGTAAGACGTTCGTCATAAGGTGGGTTAAAAATGATAAAACTCGGGCGGTCACTGCTTTTCTCCGAGCTAAAGAAATCTTGCCTCTGAATACTGATAAACTCTCCTAGATTTGCATTCTTTACGTTAGATCGAGCCACGGACAGCGCCTTGTCATCTAAGTCAAAGCCTTGAATACGATATTGAAAATCACGTATCTTATTAAGTGCAGCCTGCTCAATGGTCGCAAAAAGATCTTCGTCATAATCTGGCCAATGCTCAAAGCCGAATTCATCGCGATTTAGATTCGGTGGAATATTACAAGCAATCATTGCAGCCTCTGTGAGTATGGTTCCACTGCCACACATAGGATCTAACAGATCACATTGACCACGCCAACCCGATAGCAAGACAATTCCCGCCGCCAAGACCTCGTTTAGAGGAGCTAAGGTAATTGCGGTCTTATAGCCGCGCTTGTGTAGCGAACCCCCAGAACTGTCTAAGGATACTGTGCAACGGTTGCGATCTATATGTAGATTGATCCGTAAATTGGGATGCGCCAAGTCTACGTTAGGTCTTCTGCTTTCGCGTTCTCTAAACCTATCTACAATCGCATCCTTGGTCTTAAGTGCAATGAATTTGGAATGCGTGAACTGTTGCGAATGTACTGTAGCATCGACGGCTAGAGTACCGTCCGCAGACATAAAATCCTCCCATGGGATACGCTTAACTTTTGTATAAAGATCGTCTTCTGAAAATACAGGAAAACTGGAAATGGGTTTAAGGATCTTTATCGCAGTACGACAGCAGAGATTGGCCTTGTACATAAAGCCCAGGTCGCCCATAAAACTAACCGATCTGCGCCCAGGGGTTACCCCAGAAGCCCCGAGTTTTCTAAGTTCTTCTGCCAATACCTCTTCCAATCCGAAGAGTGTCTTAGCAACCATATTAAAGTTTTTTCCCATAAGTTCGCTGTAGGATGCCCCAAAAATAGACTATTTTAGCCCTTTAAACCATCTGCATGCAAGAGATTCCTGAATCTTGGTATACTTCCTGGTTCAATTCGCCTTATTATCATATCCTATATAAGGATCGGGATTATTCCGAAGCAGCCGTTTTTATGGATAATCTAACGGAGGCTTTGGCCCTACCGAAGACTGCTCATATTTTAGATTTGGCCTGCGGTCGCGGAAGACATTCTATTTATTTAGCGGGTCTGGGTTATCAGGTGACCGGAGCGGATCTTTCTCCTAAGAATATTGAAGCGGCTAAGTTGCATGAAAGACCAGGACTGCGGTTTGTGATCCACAATATGTGCTTACCGTTTCAGCAAAAGTTCGATGCTATTTTCAACCTATTTACTTCTTTTGGTTATTTTGAAGGAGCTAACGATAATTTGAGAGCCATTCGAGCTATAAAGCAGAGTTTAGCACCAGGAGGAGTTGGTGTTATCGATTTCTTGAATGTGAATTATGTAGCGCAGCATTTAGTGTCTTCTGAACAGAAAATTGTAGAAGGCATAACGTTTGACATTCAGCGAGAAATGGATGCTAAGTTTATTACAAAGACCATTACCTTTAAAGATGGGGAGAAGTCTTATCAATTCGACGAACGCGTTGCCGCTATGGATTTAAATCAGTTTAAGGCCTACTTTGAGCTTGCAGGAGTTAAGTTGCTGCAAACTTATGGTAATTATCAACTGGACGCCTTTGATCCGGATTCTTCAGAGCGATTAATTATGATCTTTAAGTGATGTTGTATTTGAGTTTGATATTGGCTGTTGCCTTGGGTTACGGAGTTGCTATTGGGTTAAAAGCAAAAGAAACCACACGATTCAATTTGCTCTTAGCTTTTAGTGGCGCATTCTTACTGTCGGTTACATTATTCGAGTACTTACCGGAGCTGCAATTACAAAGCGACAAGCGCATAGGGCTTTTTATTATGGGTGGTATATTACTGCAGCTAATACTCGATTTTTTCTCTAAAGGCGCAGAGCACGGTCATATTCATATACACGCTAATAGTAAACAGTTCCCTTTGGCTCTGTTTATAAGCCTTTGTATTCACGCCTTGTTAGAGGGTATTCCAGTAGCCGAACATCAGCACTTACTCTATGGTGTTTTGATCCATAAGGTACCAATTGCGGCTATACTGGCGATTTTTCTTATTCATTCCGGCTATGCAAGTTGGATCACCCTTTCATTTCTTACCGGCTTTGCCCTTATGACTCCTTTAGGAAGCTTTTTAAGTCAGCAAATCACGGAGCTGCAAGAATACCTTGTCTATCTCAATGCACTTGTTGTAGGGATCTTTTTGCATGTTTCCACGACTATCTTATTTGAGAGTAATAAGAATCACAGCTTCAATTTGATCAAATTGCTCACTGTAGTTGTCGCAATTGCCATTGCCTATTCTATTTAGAACGAAGCTGTTTCTGCTTTAATTAATTATTTAGCTAGAATCATTCTTGGTGAAGTGATAGCTTTTTTATCGCAGCGATCATTTCGGATCTCTAAACTCATAGCAAACAAAAACCGTTGCTCTATAATTGAACAAGGGTTTATGATAGGACGTTGCGATTTAGGACAGAATGAAGAAGCCAACGATTTGGCTTTTGAATGATGTGCCAGATAGTGCGAGGGAAAGTTCAGCTTCGCAGCAACGGGCCAGCCTGCCGCGTAGGAGTCGCTGCCTTTTTACTGCAAAATCTTTATTCGAGAAGTTTCTATAAACAAAAAGACCCGTCCTAATCTTAGAACGGGTCTTATGAAAAAAAGGCAGCGACATACTCTCCCACTTGGTATAGCAGTACCATCTGCGCAGATGGGCTTAACTTCTCTGTTCGGAATGGTAAGAGGTGAGCCCCATCGCTATAGCCACCTTAAATCGTTGGCTTGCAATAAGATGCAAACACTAATATTTTGACATAAAGGAAAAAGAGATTCGAGAGTGTGTAGCAAGTTCATTTGAACTGCATTAATTTTTTAAAGCAAAGAGTGGCTTCCCTGACCCGAAGATCAGGGAAGTCGACGTACATAAGCTTACGGGTTATTAGTATCACTCGGCTATGATGTTACCACCTTTACACCTGTGACCTATCAACGTGGTAGTCTCCCACGACCCTTTAAAGAAATCTCATCTTGTGATGGGTTTCGCGCTTATATGCTTTCAGCGCTTATCCCTTCCCAACGTAGCTACCCAGCAGTGCTCCTGGCGGAACAACTGGTACACCAGAGGTTAGTCCAACTCGGTCCTCTCGTACTAGAGTCAGATTCACTCAAATTTCTCGCGCCCACTACAGATAGAGACCGAACTGTCTCACGACGTTCTGAACCCAGCTCGCGTGCCACTTTAATGGGCGAACAGCCCAACCCTTGGGACCTTCTCCAGCCCCAGGATGTGAC
The DNA here is from genome assembly GCF_002163875.1 of Gilvibacter sp. SZ-19. Taxonomy (GTDB): domain Bacteria; phylum Bacteroidota; class Bacteroidia; order Flavobacteriales; family Flavobacteriaceae; genus Gilvibacter. Next base: position 3,095,095 of record NZ_CP019333.1, read on the forward strand.
GAGCCGACATCGAGGTGCCAAACCCCCCCGTCGATGTGAGCTCTTGGGGGAGATCAGCCTGTTATCCCCGGAGTACCTTTTATCCTTTGAGCGATGGCCCTTCCATGCGGAACCACCGGATCACTATGCTCTACTTTCGTACCTGATCGACCTGTATGTCTCTCAGTCAAGCTCCCTTATGCCATTGCACTCTACACACGATTGCCAACCGTATTGAGGGAACCTTTAGAAGCCTCCGTTACTCTTTTGGAGGCGACCACCCCAGTCAAACTACCCACCAAGCACTGTCCTCATTTCTGAGTTAGGCTTCAAATAAGTAAAGGGTGGTATTTCAACAATGACTCCACAACGCCTGGCGACGCCACTTCAAAGTCTCCCACCTATCCTACACATTACTTATCCAAAGTCAATACTAAGCTATAGTAAAGGTTCACGGGGTCTTTTCGTCCCGTAGCGGGTAATCGGCATCTTCACCGATACTACAATTTCACCGAGCTCATGGCTGAGACAGTGTCCAGATCGTTACACCATTCGTGCAGGTCGGAACTTACCCGACAAGGAATTTCGCTACCTTAGGACCGTTATAGTTACGGCCGCCGTTTACCGGGGCTTCAATTCAATGCTTCGCTAAAAGCTAACATCTCCTCTTAACCTTCCGGCACCGGGCAGGTGTCAGGCCCTATACATCATCTTTCAATTTAGCAGAGCCCTGTGTTTTTGATAAACAGTCGCCTGGACCTCTTCACTGCGGCCAACATTGCTGTTGGCG